>DUBN01000074.1 GCA_012960315.1 Acidimicrobiia bacterium | reverse complement strand
GTCGATACAGCTATCTGGGTTATCCCGGCAGTAAATCCAACCGCGACCCGTTGCTCGAATAAACCTTTCTGCAATGTCAGGATTAGCAGCTAGCCAGGCTTCCGTGGTGACAAGGGAATCCTCGAGTGTGTTGGTTCCCTCTTCGTTCGGATTCCACAGAAGAATCTCCCTATCGCTTTCATTGCCCGCAAGAGCTTGTGCGTACTCGTTGTAGGTCATCGCAGAGGCGAGATCTAGTTGGCCGTCAAGGAACATGTCCCATCCTTGGCTGAAGATGTTCGCGTCTGAATCCACGTTCATGCCGTACTTGCCAAAGGCTGCGGATACCTTCGGCTCAAAGCCACCCCAAAGCCCAATGGTCTTTCCAGCCCAGTCCGGAACCCCATCGATACCTAGATCATCGAAATAGACGAGCCTAAAGGCGCCCCGCTCAAACACTTGCCCCATACTTACAACGTCGGCACCGGCGTCGCGAGAAGTTAGGACCACCCCAAATGGCTGGATCACTATGTCGCTATCACCGGAAATCAGTAATTGGATCGGATTGATGTCCGGACCGCCCGATTGAATCGTCACATCCAGATTTTCATCCGCATAAAAACCCTGGTCCAAGGCTGCGTGATACCCAGCGAACTGAGCCTGCGTCACCCATTGAAGGGTCAGCTTTACCTTGTCTGGCCCCCCGCTTGCTCCTCCAGAATCATCTGAACTCCCGCACGCCGCCGCCAATAAGCCAAGTACCCCAAATACAAGTACTACAAACTTCATTCTCGAAGATCGCATCGTTGTCCTCCCAAAAGCTCTTACTTAATTCCCGTACGCTATCCGACGTCAGTTGACCATGCCGCTAAAAAGGCTTTAAGCCTCTTGACGAGACGCGTGCCAGCGCAGGAAATACCGATCAAGCAATGAAACAGCGACAAACACCAGGACTCCAAGTAGGCACGCCATAACGATCGCTGACCAAACTTGAACCGTGTGAAGCATGGTCGATTCGCGCCGTATATAGGCACCGAGAGTTGAAACACTGCCTCCAAAGTATTCCGAGATAATCGCAATAATGATCGCCAGCGGTACCGCTGTTCGAAGTCCTGCCATCACGTAAGGCAACGCTCGAGGAAGCACTAGTGCCGTCATTCGAGTCAGCCAACCAGCAGAAATGGAGCGCATCAAGTCATCATGCTCAGAGGTCCCGCTAAAACCCCTTGAAGCAAAGGTAAACATGATCGGTGCGACTCCTACACACACCATTGCCACAACCGCCTTAGACGTGACCCCAAAAAACACAGTCATCACCGGATACAAAGCGACTACTGGAAGGGCCTTGACCGTTGATGAGTAGGCGAGAAGTCCTTGGTTGAGCCACCGAATTCCATGCACCAGACCCGCCAGCATGATTGCGATAACAGAGCCAAGCAACACACCTTTAGCTGATTCAATTCCGGTATTGAGAGCGAGATCCACCAGAATATCGAAGTCTTCAATGAATTTGATCCAGATAACCGATGGGGCCGGCAACATCAATACGTGGACATCGCCAAGTTTGACAGCCAGTTCCCAAATCGTGAGCAAAACCACAAAAAAGAGGGTCGGTATTAGGACTACGCCTACATGCAGGTTGGCCCAATCGACTCGAGGCCCAGTGTCTTTCGAACCGACGGCTTCGGTACTGGTCATCAAGTTGCGTCGCTTGCTTCAACCAAGGCACGTCGGACCTCAATGACAAGTTCGTAGAATTCAGGCATGTCCCGGGTCTGAGAATTTCTTGGGTAAGGCAAATCAACTTCGATCAGCCTCGTAATTCGACCAGGTCGACTCGACATGACTGCAACTTGGGACGAAAGAAAAACTGCCTCGGTGATGCTGTGGGTGATGAACAAAATGGTCGCTGACAGCGTTCCCCAGATTCTCATCAGCTCAAGGTTCAACCGATCCCGGGTGATTTCATCTAATGCCCCGAAGGGCTCATCCATGAGGAGAACACTTGGGTTGGTTGACAAAGCTCTTGCTATTGCGACGCGTTGTTGCATACCACCTGATAGCTGCCATGGGTGATGCCTTATGAATGACGCCAAACCCACCAATTCGAGCATTTCGTGAGCTGTTTGAATACGGGTGGGGCGATCCACACCCATCACCTGAAGGGGAAGCGTGACATTACGCAGTACCGTCCGCCATGGAAGCAAATTAGGTGACTGAAAAACGACGCCGAACTCACGGGCAGCCCGAGCTTCCGCCGGACTCTTACCGTTCACTGAAAGTTCGCCGGTTGACGGTTCTAATAGATCCGAAAAGGCCTTCAGAAGGGTCGATTTACCACAGCCTGAGGGTCCAATAACCGACGTAAACCCGCCCTGTGCGACCTCAAGCTCCAC
>DUBN01000073.1:2510-75598 GCA_012960315.1 Acidimicrobiia bacterium | reverse complement strand
CCCCTTCTAGCGGCTCGCCCAGAACGTTCTGGTGAAACCGTATCAGCCCGTCGCTACTTCGCTCTCAGCGACTCCGGGGTAGGGATCTTGTAAACCAGGTTCTGTCGCCGAAACGAATCGCTTCGTTACGTTTACCGCCAATCTGCGGTTAGTTGTGCCATTTCAACAGCTACACGGGCTGCTTCAGCTCCGACGTTGTGGCCGCCCGCGCCTTCAGAACGCGCTCGCGCCTGGTCTTGTGATTCGACGCTGAGGACACCAAATGCAATGGGAATCCCTGTCTCTAGCTGTACAGCTTGGATACCACTGGCCGCTGCATTAGAAACAATTTCATAGTGAGTTGTTTCACCTCGAATTATTGCGCCAATAGCGATGATGGCATCAAATTTTCCCGATAAAGCAAGTGTTCGGCATGCCAAAGGAATTTCGAAGCACCCAGGAACCGAAATTCGCTCCGCGATGTCGACGTCGAAGTCTGATAGCGCTCGTTCGGTTCCTGCCATTAATCGATCCACGATCGTTGCGTTCCATGACGCACGAATTACCGCTATTCGAAGCCCCTTACCACTAAGTGTTGTTGGAGCGGAAGGACGTTCATCACCACTAGCCATGTGTAAGACGGTAGCGAAGGGCGACATCGGTTGCTATCGACCACCTAACGTCTCTACATGATCTTGACTCCTGAACAGGAACAAATTCGGCGAGTTGCCCGCCAATTTGCTGTCTCGAACATTGCCCCTCATGTCCGCGAGTGGGAAGCGTCAGGCGGCCCTCAGCGCGAGCTTTATCAACAGATGGCGCAAATTGGGTTAATGGGAATGACCATCGATCCTGTTTACGGTGGTTCCGGGCTGGACTTCGTGTCCTACGCACTAGCGATCGAAGAAATCGCTGCTGTCGATGGTGGCATTAGTAACGTCATGGCGGCGAACAATTCCCCCGTTGCGCTCGCCATTGAAACTCACGGCACAGCGGAACAACGAACTCGCTTCCTTCCGCGCCTCTGCACGGCCGAATGGCTTGCCTCGATTCATCTGACTGAGCCTCATACGGGTTCTGACGCATCGGCTATCACGACGCGCGCTCTTCGTGACGGCGACGAGTTCGTACTTGACGGCCACAAAGCCTTCATCACCGCCGGATCGACTTCAGATGTCGCAATGATCGTCGCTAGGACCGATCCGAATGGGGGCAAGTCGGGTATCAGCGTGTTCGTAACAACCACTGACAATCCTGGCTATCAGGTCCTAACCAAAGAACGAAAACTCGGTCATCGAACCAACGACACGTGTCAGGTCCGCTTTGAAGCGATGCGAGTGCCCTCAACTGACCTATTGGGTCCCGAAGGGAAAGGCCTGTCTATCGCCCTGGGTGGGTTGTCCCTGGGACGAATCGGCTGCGCAGCGCAATCTGTAGGTGGAGCGCGACAAGCCCTGCGACTGTCCAAACAGTACGCAGAGGAGAGATCGACGTTTGGTAAGCCCATCATCGAACATCAGGCCATAGCCTTTCAGCTCGCCGAGATGGCCACGGAAGTTGAAGCTGGCCGGCAGATGTATTTACACGCCGCTGCCTTGCACGACGCCGGCCAGGACTCTATTTCTGCAGCTTCTATGGCTAAGTTGTACGCCTCTGAAATGGCGGAACGTGTTGCCTCACGTGCTATTCAAATTCATGGTGGGGCCGGTTTCCTGGAGGATCATCTGGTTGAAAAAATCTATCGCGATGTGCGCGTCTACCAGATTTACGAGGGCACTTCAGAGGTCCAAAAGATCCTCATTTCGCGGCATCTGGATTCTCTTGATATGTGAGCGTTGCGGGCTGATCTAGAGTGCGGGGATGGCCGATGTGCGTCTCGCTGTGGATATAGGTGGAACTTTCACCGACATAGCTCTCGAGGCAAATGGCGATTTGATAACGAAAAAGTTGCTGACCACTTCCCAAGCACCCGCGACCGCTGTGCTCGAGGGAATACAGCATGTCTTAGCCCAAGCCGCGCTTTCGTCAATCGATGTCAATGTTTTCGTACACGGCACGACCCTCGCTACCAACGCGCTGATCGAACGTCGGGGCGCCAAAACTGCACTCCTCACGACGGGGGGAATGCGCGACTCCATTGAAATGGCGCACGAAAACCGGTTTGAGCAGTATGACCTCGCAATGGTTCGACCTGACCCTCTCGTTCCCCGGAACCGGCGGATAGGCATCCCTGAACGGATTTCTGCAAATGGCGCCGTGTTACTTGAACTAGATGAGGAGATTCTGGCGGCTGAACTCGCAACGTTAAAGAGCGACGGGGTTCAAAGCGTCGCTGTTGGGTTTCTCCATAGTTATATCGATGCGAGCCACGAAATTCGAACCCGCGATCTCATCGAGCAGTTGTGGCCTGAAGCTCAAGTGACGCTTTCAAGCGAAGTTTGCCCCGAGATTCGAGAATATGAGCGTTTCTCCACCGCTTGCGCTAACGCCTACATTCAACCTCTTGTAAGCGAATATCTACAAGACCTTGAAACGCGTCGCCGAGCCCTCGGAATGCGGTGCCCGATGCTGTTGATGCAATCTGGCGGCGGACTTGGAACGTTGGAGGACGCGCTGCGGTTCCCTGTTCGGCTCATCGAAAGTGGTCCCGCGGGCGGAGCTCTCCTATCTGCGGAACTCGCTCGCTCTTTTCAGATTGAAAAGGCCTTGAGCTTCGACATGGGTGGCACGACGGCGAAACTGTGCATCATCAATAAAGGTCACCCGCGGACGTCACGAGAATTCGAGGTTGGGCGAGAATACCGTTTTCTGGCAGGAAGCGGCATACCGCTTCGGCTGCCTGTCATCGAGATGGTCGAGATCGGGGCTGGTGGCTCTTCCATCGCCCGACTGGACAAACTCGGTCGAATAGCTGTTGGGCCATTAAGCGCGGGAAGCGAGCCCGGGCCTGCTTGCTATGGCAGAGGCGGTACGTCGCCCACCGTCACGGATGCCGACGTGGCGCTGGGTCGCATAATCCCGGATCGATTTGCCGGGGGTGACTTAACATTTACCAAAGAAGCCGCTCTCGCCGTTATCGAAACCTCTCTGGTAACCGACACAGGGTTCGATCTCGAAACGGCATCACTCGGCATCGCTGAAATCGTGGACGAGAACATGGCAAGTGCAGGCCGTGTCCACGCGATCGAACAAGGTTGCGACATCACCGACGGCACACTCATTGCGTTTGGAGGCGCCGCGCCGCTTCACGCCGTCCGCGTTGCCGAAAAGCTCGGAATAGAGGAAATCCTGATACCCAGCGGGGCAGGCGTTGGATCCGCGATCGGTTTCCTTCACGCTCCCGCCGCCCACGAAAACGTTCGCACCCGTCACATCCGGCTTGATGATCTCGTCGTCGATGAACTTTCTTTGATGCTCAAAGAGATGCTCAAAGAAGCCGAGGAGGTTGTTCGACGAGCAGCGAAAGATTCAGAACTTTCTCAGAGTGCTAAGGCTTTCATGCGATACCGGGGGCAAGGCCACGAGATCACCGTGGATCTCGACCTCGATGAAATTTTTCAAACACCGAGCCCGGACGCGTCGCATTTGCAGAAAGTATTCGAAGAGGCATTTGTAGATGAATACCGACGTCTCTACGGAAGAGAGATAACCGGTCTTGGCGTCGAAGCTCTCAGTTGGGTAGTCACTGTTACTTCAACTCAGAAGGAACCAGCCATTGAGAATGGCGAACGCCCGGAAGAAGCCGTCACAAATCTACCAACCGTCTTAGTTTCCGACGTCGCCACAGGTGCGGTTGGTCCTGCGGCGGTTATTGAGCGGGCCCATCTTGGCAGTGCCCGAATTGAGGGTCCCGCGCTCATCGTTGAAGACCAGACCACCACCGTGATTCCTGCTAATTATGACGCTTGGCTAACCGAGAATGGGCATCTTCGTGTCCGGAGACAGAGCGCCGAATTACGGCGAGACCCCGTTGAAACTTCAAGCAAACTCAAGGACCTTCAACGAGACATCATGTGGAACCGGTTGATCGCTGTAGTCCAAGAGCAAGCCACGACACTTGTTCGCTCCGCATTCTCCACCTCAACGAGAGAAGCCGGAGATCTCTCAGCAGGTGTCTTCGATCCACAGGGCCGAATGTTGGCGCAGTCAATAACGGGCACCCCTGGCCATGTGAACTCAATGGCAACGTCAGTTCAACACTTCCTCGATGTCTTTCCTGCTCACACCATGCGTGAGGGCGATATTTATCTCACCAATGACCCGTGGAAAGGGACGGGGCATCTATTCGATGTCGTGGTAGTTACTCCGGTGTTTCACCGCGGACATGTCGTCGCTTTATTCGCATGCACCAGCCATGTCGTCGATATTGGCGGTGTGGGCTTCAGTTCCGCTTCGCGGGAGATCTTTCACGAGGGCCTGCAACTACCGATCATGAGATTTGCCGTCGATGAGGTATTCGACCCCAATGTTGTGGCCATCATCGAGACCAACGTTCGCGACAGCGTGCAAGTCATGGGTGATATTCATTCATTAGCTGCTTGTAACCGAGTCGGTGCACTTCGCCTACTCGAAATGATGAAGGAATACGACCTCGCCGACTTAGAAGCCTTAGGTGATTACATAATTCGCACCTCTCGAGAAGCCATGCTTACTGAAATTCGAGCGCTTCCCGAAGGAACCTGGACATCTTCCATGCGTGTCGATGGCGTTGATATGCCGCTCGACATTGTGACGGAATTGACGATCACCTCGGACGGTATCGCTGTTGACTTCAATGGAACTAGCCCAATGCAACCCCATGGGATTAACGTTCCGATGTCTTATACCGTCGCTTACACCTCTTTTGGTATTCGATGCATTGTTGGGCCCAACATCCCAAATAACGCAGGTTCCTTAGAGGTCATTCGGGTTACCGCACCTAGTGGCTGCATCCTGAACGCCCCACGACCAGCCGCTGTGAACATCCGCCATGTCATGGGGCAAATGCTGCCCGACGCGGTCTATGGCTGCCTCGGGCAGGTCTTGCCGACAAAAGTTCCAGCTGAGGGAACGAGCTCATTGTGGAATCTGCTGGCCAGCGGGCAATGGGGAAATGGACGGTCGGAGTCGTTCATGATGATGAGTTTCAACTCTGGAGGTGCTGGTGCGCGCCCAGGCCAAGATGGGCTGTCCGCTACAGCATTTCCAAGCGGTGTACGCAACATGCCAGTGGAAATCAACGAAGTCGTCTCACCGCTAGTGTTTTGGCGAAAAGAATTTCGCCCGAACTCGGGTGGCGACGGTGAATTCAGAGGCGGGCTTGGACAAATCGTGGAATTGGCACACGGCGGCGACGGAGAGTTCGTTTTCAGCGCGACCTATGAACGGGTCAAACACCCGGCTCGCGGCCGCCACGGTGGAGAACATGGCATGACAGGTCGATTAACGTTAGATGACGGATCGCCCGTGGCAGCCAAAGGCAACACCACTGTTCCATCCGGCCGTCGTCTCATCGTCGAGTTTCCCGGTGGTGGAGGCCTAGGTGACCCCAGTCGACGGAGCCGCCAAGCCCGAGAACGTGATCGACGCTTGGGCTACGTCACTGAGACAAAGAAAGAAGACCCATAATGACAAATCCTGCCATTGAGTTGCCACTTGAGGGCATCCGAGTTTTCGAACTCGGAACAGCGATTGCCTCACCGTTTTGCGGGAGGCTTATGGCTCACTACGGCGCCGACGTACTCAAAATTGAGTCACAGGTGAGTCCCGACGTAGTACGAATTCTGGGATCGGCCTGGCTAAAAGATCGCGACGACCTAGCTGCTGCCGCACCTGATACAAGCCCATACGTGCCCGAGATGAACGCATCCAAACGAAGCGTCGGGCTTGAATTGAAGACGACCGCCGGGAGAAATGCCGCCCTAGCCCTGATTGCGGAATGTGACGTGTTTTTGGCCAATTTTGGTGCACGAGCGCTTGCAGAACTTGGACTCGACTACGAGGCAGTTTCCGCTGTCAATCCAAAGATCGTCTACGTGCAGTTACCGGGGTTTGGAAGCGACCCTGACATGCCGTATTACTCGTATGTCGCGTGGGGACCTAACCAAGCGCCGTTGGTGGGATTTGATGACTTCACTGGCCACGCTTCTGATCCCCCCGCTGGAATCGCTACTGTCGCTCCACCTGATTACATGTCCGCCCTTCACGCGGCCGTAGCAACACTTTCAGGGCTCGAACATCTTGAACTTACTGGAGACGGAGTGCATGTCGATGTCAGCCAATTTGAGACCACATTGGCTTTACTTGGCCCATTTGTCATGGACTACGACTTGAGCGGAACGGTTCACAGTCGAATCGGCAATCGCTCTCTGTGGGGAGCTCCTCAGGGTGTTTATCCGTGTGCTGGACATGAACGCTGGATCGCTATCAGCGCAACAGACAACGAAAGCTGGGATGTTCTTGCTTCGTTGATGGAGTTACCAGACGACCATTTCGACGATCCCGATCTGCGCTTGGCTCAACAAGAGCAGCTCGACAGCCAGATCGGCACCTGGACGGTTAATTTCGATGCTGATGACCTTGCGCACAGACTTCAAAGCGTGGGCGTTGCAGCCCATGTCGTTTCAACTAACGAAGACTTACTTCATGACACCCACACGATGAGCCGGAACTGGTATCAGGTGGCGCCCCACGCAAGGCTTGGAAGGGATGTATTCAGTGACTGCGCCGTCAAGTTGAAAGGCACCCCGGGTCGATGGACTGACGCCGGCCCCTCGCTGGCTCAACACACCCGCGAAGTGTTAAGAGACGTTGCTGGCATGTCCGACGAGGAAATATCTCAACTGGTGGCCGATAAGGGCGCATTCGAACAACTCGAACCAGAGACGCTTGTCCCGCGGCCCTGGGACGACTGGATTCACCTGTTGGTGCCCGGCACAGCCGATGCGAGGGACCTCTAATGGCGGGTCCCTACAACGGCCTTCGAGTGGTCGACACAACCGGGCTCGCAGGGGCTTACGCAACTCGCCTATTTGCTGGATTGGGAGCTGAGGTAATTCGACTAGAACCTCCTGATGGCTCGCCCCTTAGATACCTAGCTCCCTTTGCAGAGTCGATAGCTCCGCCCGAGAACAGCCTCTGGTGGAGTTACCTCGCAATGGGTACGCGGAGCGTGGTGATTGAACCTGACAACAAAGACTCGCTCGCACAGATCCTGTCTAGTGCTGACGTGATTTTTGAAGATCGATTGCCCGAAGACTCATTGATTAGTCCTGATCTTCTCCCTGACACCACGGTTCGAACCAGCATTGTGCCGTTCGGCCTAACAGGACCCAAGCGCTCTTGGAAGAGCTCAAACCTTGTCGCGTGGGCGGCCTCTGGGGTGCTCTACGCCACCGGCTTTCGAGACCGAGCCCCAGTTGCTCCTGCAGGGCACGTTCAACTCGCACTCCACGCATCTGCCGCTTCTGCGCTCGTAGGGACACTGTTGGCGCTACGCGCCAGACGCAAAAGTGGCGAAGGGCAACAGGTAGAAATTTCGATGCAAGAAGCCGCACTTGCCATCGCTCCAGAAACTGGGGTACCAGTTTTTCTTGATGACCGAGTTCACCGAGAACGCTCAGGCAATAGACGAGACCTTGGTCGACCATTCGGGTTGTACCCGTGCAGCGACGGTTTCGTTTCCATCATCGTGTTATTACCTCGTCATTGGACTGCAATGGCCTCATGGGTAGCGGAAGCGACCGGAAATGAAACCATTACAGAAGAAGTGTTCGAAGATCTTGGTGTTCGGATGGAAACGCAGGACCTCATCGACACATGGGTGGAGGAACTGACCGTCGGACAGAGCAGGCAGGAGTTGTTTCAAGAAGGCCAACGGCGGGGCATCCCGGTTACTCCCGTCAATACCGTCAACGCGCTGCTCGACGACCCACATCTGAAGGCCGCCAGGTTCTGGTCTGAGACCCAGTTGCCTGATGGCTCCTCAGTCGCGGTTCCCGGTGCCCCGTTCAGAACCAACGCTGACTGGTGGACGATGACCGCAGCACCTCTTTTGGGGCAACACACCGAATTCTATTTAGGGTGAAGTCACCCAACGAGGTGGAAACGTAAGCCGCTAATTTCTATCGTTCTGTCATGGCAACGCAAACCGAAACTAGCTGCACGGTTGGCGACCATCTGGGGATCCGAAACTCGTACATCGATACCACCTAACCCCTCTGGACGGTGATCCGACGGTTCGGTAAAGCGGACCGGGCCGTCCATCGTCGGAATTGTCGGAACTCCATCCAACATTGCCATCGGCACTTGAAGGACTTCGGCCCATCTTTCAGCCAATGGGAGAGGCTCGGGAGTTTGAATTTCTGCCCCGCAAATGGCGTTTACAAATTTAGTGTTGCGATGCTCTCGCCAATCTCTTTCTACCGGCCACCAGTCACCATCCATCACATCTTCATTTTCACACCAGCGAAGCTCAACCAGGCATCCTGGTAGGTCTTTAGGGTGGACGTGCATCGCTTCGCTGCCTGCTTCGCTGATATCGCCGCCCGCTACCACGCGAACACCCAGTTCAGTCAGGTGGTCACTATGGGCAACATATTCCAACCGTGGGACTTGGAAAAGAAGCATGTAGCCGCCGGGGCCCCCACGTCGCTGCAAATAGCGACCCGCTGCGGACGTTGGCCCATCTTCGAGTGGCACAACCAGTTCGAGAAACTGATTTCCGATAGGCATAACAAAATTTTTCAGACCGAAAATGCTGACCCCGGCATCCCGAGCGGGGCGGTTTCCAGGGTCGCGGTAGGCGACCTGCAGATCGAAGACCGCCGAAAGAGCCGCTTCGGTCTCTTCATACTCGTTGCCAACGATCGCGACTTGACGGAGTCGTAACACCATTGAGTTACCTCACGGTTCCAGTTTGCCTTACCCAGCGGGTCCCATAAGGCTAGAAGCATGACCGAAAACGCGTCGAGTTTTTTCGTCCATGACAACATAACTGACGGCCGATTTGAGCTCCGCAAGAAAGGTGCGAATCATGAAAACATCATCAGTTTCGCAAGCTACGAGCGGCACGGAAATACTGTGATAGTGCCTCACGTCGAAACTGATCCACAACGCTGAGGGGAAGGTTTGGCCGACCAACTAATGGCCGGTCTCCTCGCCAAATCGAAGCGACCGCAAGTTTGATTGTCCCCCAGTACCCGTTTGCTGCTGCGTACATCACCGAACAAGCCGAACCAAAACACCTTCTAGCGTGCGACAAAAAGTGAGCACACGGCCCGACCGCTCGTAGCGTCGGCAATGGCGCCCTTAACGTCATCGACACAACCCGTGGATAGTTCAACTACGCGACGCGCTTTAGCATCGAATTCGGCACTGATCGATTTGGCGTCGTGCCTGCTCAGAACCCTGTCCACTTTCTGGTGGTCTCTGTGCTCATACTCCACCATCCACAACTGTTTCGGTTCACACGCAGTCATCGACGAAGCATTAAGGGCACCCGAACAAGCACCGCGATACGCCCGCGAAAGACCACCAACCCCTAGTTTCGTGCCACCAAACCAGCGAGTTACGACGACGGCTGTGTCAACCATCGAGTTGGCCACCAGTTGGGACAAGATGGAAGAGCCAGCACTTCCTGACGGTTCACCGTCATCAGCGCATCGGTCGATTCGCGGATTGGCAAGACGCCAAGCCCAACAGTGATGTGACGCGTTGGGCCATTGACGACGAATGGTGGCGAGTTCATCTCGTGCGTGTTGTTCGCTACCTATCGGAAAGCAAGTCGCGATAAATTTCGATGCCTTAACAGTAGGTGCCCGCCACTCAATTCGGTCAACCACCGTATAAAACACTAGGAGCGTAACGGTGTCATAACGTCGGCGATAAACCGGTCCGCTTCTCCAGCCGACTGGGGGTTACCGAAGTCCAAAACGAAATGATTCACCTGAAGCTCAATGAGTTCGCTTAGAAGCTCAAAGAACTGAGCGCATTCAGCGCCATCATTTGGAAGTGCCCGCTCTATGGTCAAGGAAAACTCGATGTCTGAACGCGAACGACCCAAACGATCAAGCTCGGTTAAAACAACATTTTGTTTCTGAATCAGTGACTCAGTGCTGCCCCGCCAAACGGTGTTCCAAATATCGGCGTGACGCGCTGCGAGTGGCAATCCAATCTTTTCACCTGATGCACCGATGCAAATAGGCGGCGGCACGCTGGGTAACGGAGGAGCCGACGCCCCGTCAATACGAAAAAATTCACCATCAAAGCTCGGTTCCTCCTCAGACCACATGAGGCGACAGATCTTGATCGTTTCTTCAAGCTGACGAAATCGGATGTTAGGTCGAGGAAAGTCGTAGCCGTAGGCCAGGTACTCATCTTCTCTCCAGCCCGCGCCGATTCCTAAAATGAACCGGTTTCCACTCAAAAACTGCAAGGTGCTCGCCATTTTGGCCGTCAGAGCAGGCGGGCGATACCCAGCACCCAGTACGTGGTGACATAGATCAATATCCGGGAATTTCGCAGCGCACCAGGTCAAAGTCGTCCACGCTTCGAGGAATGGGTCTGTTTTTTGGTCGAAGCCATAGAAATGATCGGCTATCCACAAACTGTCAAACTCTGGAGTTACCGCGGGAAGGATGTGCTCGCACTGGTACTGCACTATCGGTTGAAAGTCGCTCCACTTGTTGCCAATAACTGGAGATAGCCAACCAAATTTCGGACAACTCGGATGATCATTCACTCACATACCCCGGTCCCGTACAAAACAGTGTTACGAGCCGACGGTTGTTCGCCAACCATGCTGGTCCTCGCTGTGTCCACTTTGGATAGCGACCAGGCGTTCCCTCAGCCGAAGGGTGTTCGGCCCGGGTTCGCCGTCACCAAACACGATGTTCTCATCGCCGCGAAGAATAGTTCCGACAGGAGAAAGCACAGCAGCTGTTCCTGACAGAAACGCTTCACCTCGGTTCGCCCATTCTGCTAATTCGTTGAGTTCAATGGGTCGCTCTTGCACGTTGTATCCGAGGTCTTGGGCAAGAGTTAGCACTGAGGCTCGAGTGACACCATGGAGAAAAGAACTATCGAGTTGGCGGGTGACCACCCGATCCTCATCGGCTAAGAAAAAGTTCGCTGCACCAGTCTCAGTAATGTCTCCGCCTGTAGCAAAGAGAATTTGGTCTACAGCAGAATTTTTTTCCATGGCGTCCAGAGTTGGAGCTAAAGCCATCGCGTAGTTCGCGCCAGATTTCACCATGCCAAATTGTGGCGTGGTTCGAGGAATCGTTTCCTCAACTAGCAACGTTAACGGCCGCACCCCACCTTTGAAGTAGTCCCCCACCGGGCAATTAACGACAAATAGCAATGCCTCACAGCTCGGTGTGGCTGCGGCACCGATATTGGGCTCGGTACCAATGATGGTGGGCCTTATGTACAGCGATCCGGGCGCCGCTGGAACCTCTGCCACATTTGCTTCGACAGCATCGACGATCATCTCCCTCAATGTCGAGGATTCTGGAATCGGCAAGCGAAGCTGCGCAGTACTTTGTCGCATCCGAGCCACGTGATCATCAAGCCGGAAAATTGCCAAGGAACCATCAGCTTGCCAGTGAGCCTTCATGCCTTCGAAGACGGCACTCCCATAATGGAGAGCATGCGCAGCTGGACTTAGGGAAAAATCTCCGTACTCCTCAACATGGCCCGAATATTCATAGACGCCATCTTGACTCCGCGCCGTGGCCATCCAGTCACAAAAAACAGTTCCAAATGGGACCGTCATCGGGTCGGGTTTCTCACTCACGACAACTCCCTTCGAAGGCGAGACTCTACTCCAACGCGTGTCACAGCCGAAAAGATTGCGATGTCACTATTCATCTCAGCGGGACTTTAGGTCGTTCCGTCACCTACTTTGTGCGTATGACGCAACTCACTCAATCAGTCCGATTGGAATTCGATGACGACGTCGCTCTGATTCGAATCGACAATCCACCAGTCAACGCCCTCAGTCAACATGTCCGCCAGGGCTTACTCGACGGCGTTACTCAAGCTGAATCCAGTGACGCCAAATCGATTGTGGTTATCTGCGACGGGCGCACTTTCATTGCGGGAGCCGACATAACGGAGTTTTCAGGACCGCCTCAACCTCCAGATCTCCAGTCGGTACAAGACGCTATGGAGAACTGCTCAAAACCAATAATCGCCGCGGTACATGGCACTGCTCTTGGCGGTGGCCTTGAAGTCGCACTCTGCGCTCACTACAGAGTTGGAGTTGCAGGCAGCAAATACGGTTTACCCGAAGTGAAACTTGGCTTGCTGCCCGGTGCGGGAGGCACTCAGCGACTTCCTCGAATTACTGGTGCCGCCAAGGCCTTAGAGATGATGACAAGCGGTGAGCCCATTGACGCCCAGGAGGCGTTCCAGTGCGGACTTATCGACGAACTGGTCGAGGACCTAGAAAACGGTGCCGTCGCTTTCGCTCGGCGGGCAGTAACCGAACAAATGCCGCTGCTACGGATTCGAGATAGAAACGACAAGGTCGCGAATACACCGGAATCTTTGTTCCACGATTTTCGTACAAGTATCGCTCGGCGAACTCGCGGTTTTCTGGCTCCCGAATACAACATTCGTTGCATAGAGGCAGCAGTGGAACTCGATTTCGAGGCAGGGCTCAAACGAGAACAGGAACTGTTTCGCGACCTTATGAAAGGAACGCAATCGAAAGCCCAGCAGTACTATTTTTTTGCGGAACGAGCTGCTCTCAAGATTCCTGGCTTACCAAAGGACACTCCTACGGTTGAAGTCAGCCGATGCGGTGTACTAGGCGCAGGCACCATGGGCGGGGGCATTGCCATGAACTTCGCGAACTCAGGGATACCGGTCACAATCGTCGAAAGAGATGACGAAGCGCTGCAACGTGGTCTCGGAGTGGTTCGTTCCAACTATGAACGGACGGCAGCTAGGGGTGGCATCTCAAGCGACGACGTTGAAACTCGTATGGGCTTAATTTCTGGTTCGACAGACATGGGAGACTTCGCCGATTGTGATCTCATCATCGAAGCTGTTTTCGAAAATATGGCTTTAAAAAAAGAAATTTTCGAACAGCTAGATGGGATCTGCAAAGACGGGGCCGTGCTGGCCTCAAACACTTCAGCTCTAGACATAAATGAAATTGCGTCGGCGACAAGTCGTCCCGACGCTGTAATCGGCATGCATTTCTTCTCCCCCGCAAACGTGATGAAGATGCTCGAGGTTGTACGCGGAGACGCGACATCCAACACTGCGATAGCCACTGCGATGGGGATAGGCCGATCGATTGGCAAGACTCCTGTGTTGTGCGGAGTCTGTCACGGCTTCGTAGGCAACCGCATGCTGTTCATGCGAGGTATCGAAGCGGAAAAAATGATCCTAGAAGGCGCTCCTCCATCGCGAATAGATCAGATCCTGTTTGATTTCGGGTTTCCGATGGGACCGTTCGCAATGAGCGACCTTGCCGGTCTCGACATTGGATGGGACGCAGCCACATCGTCTGGCTCAACCGTACGCGAACTCCTCTGCGAAAGCGGCCGGCGTGGCCAAAAGAACGGTAGCGGCTATTACAACTACGACCCTAAAACGCGTGCAGCTACACCAGATAGCGAAGTAGAAGAAATGATTCAGGCCTTCGCAGAGCGCCAAGGGATCGTCCGACGCGAGATAACAGACCAGGAAATACTGGAGCGGTGCCTTTACCCAATGGTCAACGAGGGCGCCAAGATTTTGGATGAAGGTATAGCGATTCGAGGCAGTGATGTCGACGTCGTTTGGATCAACGGTTATGGGTGGCCGATGTACACAGGTGGACCAATGTTTTGGGCGGACACGATTGGCCTTCAAGAAGTAGCAGAACGAATCCAACATTACGCTTCTACTCTCGGTGGCGATCATTGGGAAATTTCTCCGTTGATCCAAAATCAGGTGTCAGACGGCGGTTCTCTAAGCACGTACGCGAACTGACAATGGCTGATGGGCATCGACTTTTGTGAAGTAGCCAGCGGGTATCTCGATGAGTTGCACGCACGCGGAGTTGAGATCGACGCGAACCGAGCGCTTCCTCAAGACATAGCCGACCGTCTCGCCGCGGACGGGTTTTATCGACTGTGCACCCCGACAGAACTTGGCGGTATCGGCGCTCCACCCAGACTCCTTGCCGAGGTATGCGAAATTCTTGCCATGGGGAACGGATCCACGGCCTGGTGCGTTTTCATAGGAGCAACATCTCAATACATGTTTCCGGCAGCATCGTCGCAGCTACTTCAACAATTGTTAGATAACCCCAATGTCATCACGAGCGGCGTCTTTGCCTACTCCGGGACCGCCAGCCAGCTTTCTCTTGGCACATCATCTACTTGGAAGATCAATGGTCGCTGGGATTGGGGTTCCGGCTGCCGAAATGCGGAATGGATTTCTGGCGGAGTGATCTTGTGTGATGTCGAAGGCGTGCCTATTCCCGACCGGCATGACCGACCGACAGAGGCTCGCGCGTTTTTTCGACCAGGAGAGATCAACATCTTGGACAACTGGAACACCAGTGGCCTCCGCGGGTCCGGATCGAATGCCTACACTGCTCACGACGTCGAGCTGGACGACTACCGAGTAGCTACGGTCGACGCCCTGCGGGCCTCACCTCTGTCCGGGTTGCCCATCTATCGGTTTCCTCGTTTCGGGTATCTCGCGTTACCGATTGGCGCCATTGCCTTAGGCATGGCGCGAGGCTCCATCGACGAGGCTCTGATAGTCGCTAAAGCCAAGACACCCACGGGATCGGGGCGCACGCTCTCAGCGCGACCCGCCTTCCACCGAGAAGTCGCAGTTGCTGATGCTTCACTTCGTGCCGCTAGATCTAGCTTCTACGCCGATATTCAAACCGCATGGGACGAGGCACAGCAGCAGATAGGTGGGCTCGAGACTCGTCGACTGTTGCGAACGTCGACTGTTCACGCGGTCTCCACTTCAATCAATGTCGTCGATCGGATGTACACGGCAGCAGGTGGCACATCCGTATACGAAGAGTCGCCATTACAACGACACTTTCGAGATGTTCATGTCGCATCACAGCACATGATGGTCGCCGAACCCGTTATGGAATTAGCTGGTCGCGTAATGAGTGATATAGAGAACGACGCTCTTGGGCTATAAAGGTCTTCTGAGTTCGACCCCGGAGCCGTCAATGACTGTTACCCGTAACCGACAACACCGTGGTTTCGCCCTCAACTCCGAGCCCGTACCGCCCTCCGACCCTCAAACCGACCGCCTTCAACGTAAACGGGAAGTCGGCGCCACCGATTTAGCAACTGGGCAACGAATCGCTGATGCACTCGGCCTCGGAAGACTCGTTGTACTCGCCAATCACGGTTTGTTAACCGTTGGCACGACAGTCGCTTCGGCAATCGGGTTTTATTTGAATGCAGAACGCGCCGCCGAAGTTTGTGTGAAGGTTCCAAACGGCCGGATAATTAGCTCTGAAGCCGCCGACGCGGTACACCGTTCAGTGGGAACCGAGAATCACGGATACAACGTGTTTCAATGGCTTGTGCGATCAAGGGTGGGCGACCCCACGGTCGTCGGCTGAGTAACAACCCGTAAGGAGTGTCTGTTGAACGACTTTGACGTCGTGGTTGTCGGTGCCGGCAACGCCGCCTGTTGTGCCGCTCTAGCAGCGGCCGAGGAAGGTGCCCGGGTTCTTGTCCTCGAGCGGGCTCGACGTCACGAATCTGGCGGCAATAGTCGTTTTACGGCCGGAGCTATCCGCTTCGCATATGAAGGTGTCGATGACTTAGTAGCGCTAATGCCTGACCTAACTGAAAGCGAAGTCAGCCGTACTGACTTTGGGACTTATACCGAAGAACAGTTTTATGACGATATGGGTCGCGTCACTGACTACCGGACCGACCCCGAGATGGCGAGCTTGCTTGTGTCCGAAAGTAAACCGACGGTGATGTGGATGCGCGACCATGGGGTTCGATTCGCTCCCATCTGGGGTCGGCAAGCGTTCCAAGTCGACGGGCAATTCAAATTCTGGGGTGGACTTACCGTCGAAACTTGGGGTGGTGGCGAAGGACTTGTCGACGCCCTGCACGGTGCTTTAGAACACAACGCCGTGGAAATACGGTACGACACCGCGGCCAAAAGCCTGCTGTTTGATGGACAGTCAGTTACCGGGGTCCGTGCCCGCCAATCCGGCAACATGGTGGACATTCCTGCGAAATGTGTTGTGTTAGCTGCCGGTGGTTTTCAAGCCAACACCGAATGGCGCACCAAATATTTGGGTCCCGGGTGGGATCTAGCAAAAGTCCGCGGCACGCGATTCAACACCGGCGATGGCATACGCATGGCGCTCGACATCGGGGCGATGCCATATGGGAACTGGAGTGGTGCCCATGCTGTTGCTTGGGAATACAACGCGCCAGAGTTCGGTGACCTGGCGGTTGGTGATGCCTTTCAAAAGCACAGCTATCCCTTTGGAATCGTGCTCAACAATAACGGCGAACGATTCGTGGACGAAGGAGCCGACTTTAGGAACTACACCTACGCAAAATATGGCCGCGAAATTCTGGCCCAGCCACAACATTCTGCGTGGCAAATCTTTGATTCAAAGGTTGACCATCTGCTCCGAGATGAATACCGGATCAAGCAAGTAACGAAGGTTCAAGCAGATTCAATCGAGGAACTGTGCGCCCGCATGGAGGGCGTTGATACAAATGCAGCGATCGCGACCATCAGGGACTACAACGCATCGGTAAACACGGCCATTGATTTTGACCCCAACGTAAAAGACAACCGTTCAACAGTCGGCCTTGAGATCAACAAATCTAACTGGGCAAACACGGTTGATGAACCTCCATTTCAGGCCTTTAACGTGACTTGTGGACTCACCTTCACCTTCGGCGGGCTCAGAATCAACCAAAAGGGTCAGGTCTTGGATACCGACCTTGATGCAATTCCGGGACTGCACGCTGCGGGCGAACTGGTGGGCGGCTTGTTCTACGGTAACTACCCAGGAGGCACCGGTTTGATGGCCGGTGCCGTATTTGGCAGATTGGCGGGCAAAAGCGCCGGAACACATGGGACTAGTTGACCCGCCTCACTTCTTAGGCACAACGATCTGAAGCAGACGATAGCCACTAAGAACCGGCGAGTGACCCGATGTGCACCCACCGCGAGGATGTACCGTTAGACCGTCCGATAACGCGCCCAGTGGAGTGGAATGTCCAAGATCATTTATACGCATACCGATGAGGCACCAGCGCTGGCAACCTATTCCTTTTTGCCAATAATTCAGGCATTTGCCAGGGCCGCCGGTGTTGCTATCGAAACTCGAGACATTTCTCTTGCCGGCCGGATGATTGCGTCGTTCCCTGAGCTTCTCGATGAAGAACAACGTCTCGACGACGCGTTGGCTGAGATGGGAGCAATGACTCACTCAGCGGATGCGAACATCATCAAACTTCCCAACATCTCCGCCTCGCTGCCACAACTGCAGGCAACAATCGTTGAATTGCAGGCTGCTGGCTACCGCGTTCCCGATTATCCAGCAGATCCCTCCACTTCAGAGGAAGAGGAGACCCGCCGGCGATATGACCGAATCCAAGGTTCGGCGGTAAACCCGGTCTTGCGTGAAGGTAACTCCGACCGGCGCGCACCTCGAGCAGTCAAAGACTTCGCTCGAAAGTTTCCTCACCCTATGGGTGTGTGGTCTCCTGACTCAGCAACGCACGTGGCGACGATGGACGAACATGACTTTCGGTCGAACGAGTTGTCGACGACTATTCAGTCGGACTCAACGCTTCGAATCGAACACCAGAGCGAAGCAGGGCAACTTACTGTCCTCAAAGAAGTCGCTGTCATCGCTGGAGAGATCGTTGATGCAACATTTATGTCGGCCAAACATTTGAGGACTTTCCTGGACGAGCAGATTCGAGATAGTAAACAACAGAACGTACTGTTCTCACTCCACCTCAAAGCCACGATGATGAAGGTTTCCGATCCGATCATCTTCGGCCACGGGGTACGTGCCTATTTCGCTGATGTCTTCACAAACCACGGCGACGTTTTCGAAAGCATCGGCGTAAACGTCAACAACGGATTGGGCGACTTGTTGGAAGCAATACAGGAACTTCCAGCCGAAGATCGCGAAAATATTGAAGCCGACATTGCAGCCGCCTACGAATCGGGGCCGGCGCTAGCAATGGTCGACTCAGATAAAGGAATAACAAATCTTCACGTGCCTAGCGACGTCATTGTCGATGCATCCATGCCCGCCATGCTGCGCACCTCGGGGCAGATGTGGAACTCCGCAGGTTCCCCACAAGACACAAAGGCAGTCATCCCCGACAGCAGCTATGCAGGCATCTACCAGGCAGTGATCGAAGACTGCATTGAGCATGGCGCATATGATCCGACGACCATGGGCTCAGTGCCAAATGTCGGCCTTATGGCCCAAAAAGCTGAGGAATACGGAAGTCACGACAAAACCTTTGAATTGGCCGAAACGGGAACCATTCGTGTAATCCAAGCAGACGACACCGTGCTGTTAGAACACCACGTTGAAGCGGGCGATATTTGGCGTATGTGTTCAGTCAAAGACGAACCCATCAGAGACTGGGTCAAGCTTGCCGTTGCTCGAGGGCACGCTACGGGTGCACCCGTGGTTTTCTGGCTCGATGGTGATCGAGCCCACGATGCTCAACTCATTCGAAAAGTCGAACAATATTTAGGCGAACACGAAACAGATGGACTTGAGATCAAAATTTTGTCGCCGGTAGACGCTACGCGACTTTCGCTGCAACGCATACGGCGCGGCGAAGACACGATTTCCGTTACAGGGAACGTGTTGCGTGACTACAACACAGATCTTTTCCCAATCCTGGAGGTCGGAACTTCAGCGAAGATGCTCTCAATCGTTCCCCTCATGAATGGTGGTGGACTTTTCGAGACTGGAGCTGGCGGTTCAGCCCCCAAACATGTCCAACAGTTCGAAGCCGAAAATCATTTGCGGTGGGACAGCCTCGGAGAATTCCTCGCGCTAGCGGTCTCGTTTGAACACTTGGGTTCTTCAACTAACAATCCCACAGCCTCGTTGCTGGGAAGCGCTCTCGATCAAGCCACCAGTCGCCTTCTTGACGAAGGTAAATCACCGAGCCGAAAAGTAGGAGAGCTTGACAACCGGGGAAGCCATTTCTACATCGCCTTATGGTGGGCTGAAGCGATGGCGAACCAGGATGAAGATAGCGAACTGGCATCCCTGTTTGTACCGCTGGCAGTTGCGTTAGCTAAAGCCGAAGCGACCATTGTGCAAGACCTAATCGACTGTCAAGGTGTACCCATGGATATAGGTGGTTACTACTTCCCCGATTCTGTGATGGCTTCGAAAGCCATGCGTCCGAGCGAAGCCTTTAACTCAATTATCGATCAATTTGCTTCCTGACTTCGGTGACCGACGCAGCTGACATTGACCCGCGACAACAAATCATCGCCGCCAGAGCCCGCGCCCTGGCAGGGTGCCCCAGTGCTCGCAAAGCCATTGAGCTTCTAGCCGACTCAGAATCCTTTACTGAGTACGGCTTACTCGCCGGGCGCACAACATCAGTCGACGATGACGGTCCATCGGACGGGCTGGTCGGCGGGGTGTGTGATATTGGTGGGCAACCGGCCGTCGTCGCAGCGCACGACAGGTCAGTTGAAGACGGCACCCACAGCGACCGCAACATGCGCAAGCTGGCGAAACTCATAACGATCGCCGTGGCAAACCGCTGGCCGCTGGTTCTGTTCATTGAGGGTGACGGATCGCGACCATCCGACCCGCGTCCTGCACCGCCAATTGTGAACTACACGCGGGCTCGCTGGGATGTCCTAGAAGGGTTAGCGGAAATGTCTGGCTGGGCTCCGACTGTTGCCCTCGTAGTCGGATCGGCCCGTGACAGTCACAGCGCTCTTGCCTTTTTGTGTGACCTTGTTATCGCCACGAATAACTCCGACTTTGGGAGCCTCATCGAGCCCCAAGTCAAGCTATCTCCGGCGATGGCAGCGGAACGAGGCGACGTTGACCTCATCGTCGAAGATACCCCGCAGGCAGTTACTGCCACCCAACAGTTCCTTGAGTACTGGTATGACGACTCCCCGGAATTCTCACCTTCCACCTCTGCATCAACGATCGGACAAATCGTTCCGAGTAATCGTCGAAGGGCCTACGACATGCGCAAGGTCATTGAGGCTTTCGCTGACAAGGACAGTGTTTTCGAAGTTGGGTCTCAGCGGGCGCAGTCCTTGATCACCGTCTTTGCTCGTTTAGAAGGACGGTCCGTAGGGATCTTCGCCAATCAACCGCTCTCCCCGCGTGCTGGAGCGATAGACAGCGCCGCTGCTGATAAAGCCAGCAGATTTGTCGAATGGTGCGACGCCTACGGCTTACCGCTCATCTCCTTCGTCGACAATCCGGGCTACATGGTCGGTCCGGACGCCGAGCGGGAGGGCATTGCTCGCCACCATGCTCGTCCCCTCTCAGCGATCCACCATCGGACAGTTGCGCTATACACCGTTCAGATCAGGAAGGCGTATGGATTGGGTCCCTATGCAATGTCAGGCTATGGGACGAGTCGGAAAATGCCGGAACTACGTATCGCATGGCCAACAGTTGAGAGCGGGGGTATGAGCCTTGAAGGTGCTGCGTCCTTGGTAAAACGAAAAGAAATTCGCGATGCCGCTGACCCGGTTGAAGCCAGAGCCATCCGAGATCAGTACGCAGAAGCAATGCGAGATGTCGCTTCGGGAGTTCGAGCGGGACGCACTTTCTCATTTGATGATGTGATCTTGCCTGAAGAGACGCGGCCCTTAATCGCATCGATGCTTCGCCGATCAGAACGTGTCCTGCCGCCCGAAAAACTCCACCACATCGATACCAGGTAGCTAACAATGCGGGACTTCCTGATCAAGAAACTTCGAGATGCCAAAGCCCTTCGACTAGACGCTTCGCGCCCTTTAGCCGTGGAAAAAGTCCGCTCCATGGGCCACCTTACGGCTCGTGAGCGCACTGCCACTCTCCTCGATCCTGGCTCGGAGGTGGAATTCGGTTCCATCGCAGCCAGAGATAGCGATGGCGAGTGGGTCCCAGAAAGTGGCGGAGTGGATTTTGTTGGGACCATTGATGGCCACCCAGTTATCACTTCCTCGACCGACTACACCGATCGCGGTGGAGGGTACGGCGCTGCACGACTCGAGCATTTGATATCGCTTGCGCACCAACATCGTTGGCCCGTTGCGTTCTTTGTTGATGGGGGCGGAAGTCGAGCACGACATCCGAGAACAGGTCTCGGTCACCTAGAACTCAGCGGCCAGATCGGGCGGTTCACTTTGTTCGATGGAATGGCGGAATTATCTGGATGGGTTCCAACCGTAGCTATCGTGTCCGGCCCGTCTTTCGCTGGGCACGCAAGCCTCGCCGGATTTTCTGACGTCGTCATTGCAACACGCGGGTCAGCCATCGGCATGGGTGGCCCACCGATGGTTGAGGCTGCCCTTGGTCTAACTCTCACTCCTCAAGAACTCGCGGGAGTCGAAATGCACGACCGAACTGGCGGGATAGATCTCCTCGTTGACAATGAGCCCGCTGCAATTCAATCTGCAAAGCAATATCTCAACTTTCTGTGGGATCAACCCAATGGGCGACCAAGCGAATCGGCCGACAGGATCGGCGATCTGGTGCCGGAATCAGGGTCTTACGACATCCATCCAGTGATTCAAGCCTTAGTGGACAACGAACCTATTTTGGAACTCCGTCCGAACTTTGGACCTAGCGTCGTTACTGCGCTTGGGCGCATCAATGGACGAACGGTTGGGATACTCGCCAATAACCCCGCTATCGATGCCGGAGTGATCACTGAAGCAGCTGCTACCAAAATCGGTCGTTTCGTAGAGCTATGCAACACATACGAATACCCAATTGTTTCTCTGATCGATAGTCCATACACCGCTATCGAGACCCAATCAGGTCTACAACCAGGGCTTAGTCGATGGCACACCCGAGTACTCCAAACCCAACAACGGCGCACGGTACCAATGGCATCGATTCAGTTAAGAAACGCAGGAGGGTTTAGTGGGCATCTCATGGCCGGCTCTCCCACCGGACATATGGTGCCTCTTTGGCAAGTTGCCTGGCCCACAGCACACCTTGGCGAGAGCGACCCTTTCGCTGCCACGAGAAATTTTAATTCCTTTGATGATGTCATTGAACCGGCGGAGACGCGGTCCGGTTTATCCCGCCTTTTGAGGCATTTCACGAGCTCGGCCGAGCGTCGTTTAGGGCAACCAAAAAAGAAGCACACGATTGACACGTGGTAACTGAAGTTATGGCATGAGGCCGGCGCAATAAATTGTTTCGAAATTGTCTTGCTTTGTGCTTGCTATCACAACGGACAGTGACTTAGTTTTTTTGCGACTGAACGACCGTTAGGCTCGGTACGACACATCTGATGTTTGGGCGGGTATCTCAGCAAGGGGACCGGAACGACTGTGGCAGACGCGACAACCCATCCTGGCGACGCCCCGCTTCTGGTAGTTGAGGACTTAGCGACGCATTTCGCGATCGATGCCGGACTTGTTCGCGCCGTTGATGGCGTGAGCTTTGAGCTCTATCCAGGTCAAACCCTTGGCATTGTTGGTGAAAGCGGTTCAGGGAAAACCGTGCTGGCTCGAACAATTATGCGTTTGAATCTTGGGGGAAACGTTCGGACTTCAGGGAGCGTACGTTTTTCGAATCAAAGTCTGCTCGACCTTCCGATCTCCGATATGACAAAAATCTGGGGCCGAGAAATCGCCATGGTTTTCCAAGATCCAATGACTTCGTTGAATCCCGTTGTGAAGATCGGTCGACAAGTCACGGAACACGTCCGCAAACATTTTGGGATATCAAAGGCCGAAGCACGGAACCTAGCTATCGAACTACTGCAAAGTGTGCGCATCCCTGAAGCGGAAGCTCGCTTCGACAGCTTTCCTCATGAGCTATCTGGTGGAATGCGCCAAAGAGTTTCGATCGCGATCGCTCTTGCTTGCAATCCAAAACTGCTGTTCGCCGATGAACCCACAACAGCGCTAGATGTAACAGTCCAACATCAGATCCTGAACCTACTTGGCATGCAGCAACAAGAACGAGATATGGCGATGGTGTTGGTCACTCATGATTTAGGAGTGGTGGCTGGCCGCACCGATGAAATCATTGTCATGTACGCAGGAAAAATTGTTGAACAAGCCACCACCTCAGAGATCTTTCATCGCACTTCTCACCCTTACACCGAAGCGTTACTGCGATCTATTCCCAAAATCGATCAACCAAGCCACACGCGCCTGGCCGCTATAGCGGGTCGCCCTCCGGATCTCGCCGACTCGCTTGAAGGCTGTTCTTTCAGCCCGCGATGCCCTTATGCTCAGGAGCGCTGCTTTGAAGAAGAACCAGAGCTGGAAGCTCTAGCAACAGACCACTTGTCGGCCTGCTGGTATCCAGTAGGAACGCCCGAAAACCAGGAGGCCTGGGAAAAGAACCTTTTGGCCGGGCGGCCTTCCACACTTGCAATAGCAAACGGTCAAATCGTTGATGACGTATCGGTGCACTTACCGTCGGGAACTTCCTGATGGCAGGCGGCGGCAAGGCTCACCTTCGCCCAATTGAGGACGTTCTCATTTCTGCTCAAGATGTGGTGGTTGAGTTTCCAGCGTCACGCGGCCGAGTCGTCAAGGCAGTGAGCGGGATCAGTCTCGACGTAAAAGAAGGAGAGACACTAGGGCTTGTAGGCGAATCCGGGTGTGGAAAGTCGACAACTGCTAAAGCGTTGATTCAGCTACCGCCGCCTGATTCGGGAACCGTACATTACAAAGGCGAAGATCTAACGCAGCTTGACGCAGAGTCCCTCCGTCAAGCACGCACTGACCTGCAAATCATCTTTCAAGACCCAATTTCTTCACTCAATCCACGTCGAAGAATTGGAGATGTGGTTGCCGAACCGCTTAAGGTTTGGGGTCCGAGCGACTCCGCATCGCAAGTTGAGAAAGTAAACGCGATGCTCGAAGCCGTCGGCATAAACCCTGACGATACACGCGACAAACGACCTCACGAGTTCTCCGGCGGGCAATGTCAACGAATTTCTATCGCCCGAGCTTTAGTCCTTAACCCACAGGTCATTATCTGCGATGAACCGGTCTCGGCACTGGATGTGTCGGTGCAAGCTCAAATTCTTAATATGCTTGAGGATCTCAAAGCCGAATACGGGCTGACATTGGTGTTTATCGCACATGACCTTGCAGTGGTAAAAAATATTTCAGATCGAGTAGCCGTGATGTATCTCGGTAAACTTTGCGAAGTGTCTGGATCCGACGCGCTTTATGAGAGCCCAGCCCATCCATACACCGAGCTGTTGTTGAACTCGAGTCCAATACCTGACCCTGACGTCGCACTGAGTACCGATTTGGTCGAGCAGGGGGATGTGCCATCTCCAATCGATCCGCCGACCGGCTGCCGTTTTCACACTCGATGCGCTTATGTCTCCGATCGATGTATAGATGAAGAACCTCAAATGCAGAAGATTTCTGATGACCACTACGTCGCGTGTCATCACCCGCTCGCCTCTGTCGCCAACTCGGCGGGGGTGAGCGTCTGATTAATCATTGCTTCTGCGCCGCAGAAGCTCTAGCGGTTGGGCATTCGCCCTCCGCTGAATCACACATTTCAGCAAGAACTCAGGGAGGGTTCACATGAATAAAAGCTGGCTAAAGATCATCGCGCCGTTGTTTACGGTTGCCTTGATCGCCGCTGCCTGTGGAGGTAGCGACAGCGACTCGGGGTCGAGCAGTAGCTCGGACGCTGCGAGCAGCACAGAAACCGAAGCCGAAGAAGAAACCGAAGCCGAAACCGAAACTACGGAAAAGGCCGAGGAAGTCATCGAGGCCGGCACTGAAGCCGAAGGGGACGTCGATACTAAGGTGGAAGCAGTCGTAGAAGAAAGTAGCTACGGCGGCAGCGTCATCATTGGTCTTGAAGCAGAGGCTACGGGTTTGCGCCCGTGGGAGGATGCTTGTTCCTCTCCATGTCTCGTCATGATGAAGGCAATGATCGACACCATGGTGGAAAGGCGAGCAGACGGCACCTACGGTCCGTGGCTTGCTAAGTCATGGTCAGCCAACGAGGGTTACACCGAGTGGACGTTTGAACTTCAGGAAGGTGTCCTGTTCCATAACGGTTACTCCTTCAACGCCAAGACCTTGGTCGACATGTTTGAACTTCAGAAGGTTGGAGCAGTTGCGGCCGGAATAGTCTCGGCGGCAAAGGTTGCAGAAGTAGTCGCTGTTGATAACTACACAGTGAAGTACGTCCTGAGTGGCGCACATTCGGCATTTCCTTCGTTCCTCTACGGGGTAGGCCTTGGTGGGGTCTTCGAACCCAACGCGGCCAACGAAGATTTCGACGGGTTCTCGATGAATCCGATCGGCACCGGACCGTTCATGATGGATAAACGCGACTTGGACAACGAGACCATCGTTGCTCGCAATCCCAATTACTGGATGAGCGACGAGGACGGCAATCAGTTGCCGTATCTCGACTCAGTGGCGTTCCGTCCCATCCCGGACGAAGGGACTCGTCTTGACTCGTTGCTTTCCGGCACGACAACAATGATGCAGACCTTGCGTCAGGGCACGATTCGCGATGCCCGTGCCGCTAAGGCAGATGGTGCAGACATCACTCTTTTTGAGTTCCAGGGCAACAACGTCGGCGGCGGTATGTTCAACAACAGCATCCCACCATACGATGATGTTCGAGTTCGGAAGGGCTTGACCCACATGAACAACCAAGACGCGGTGATTGAAGCTCTTGGTGGTACTGGAATTTCTCTTCCAGGAAGCCAGTGGTTCAGCCCTGACAGCCCCTGGTATTCAGAAAAGGCTGCCGCTGCTTGGCCAAAATTTGACTTTGACGCCGGCAAGGCTCTTCTTGCGGAATACGTGAACGATCCGGACAGGTCCGATGGCCGAGCAGTTGGCGACAAGATTGAAGTTGAGCTTTCCTGCCCACCTGATCCCACGCTGATCCTCGCTATCCAGGTGATCGAACAGTTGTGGAGTGCTAGCGGGATGGTTGACGTAAATCTGACGAACTACGATCAGCAGACACACATCAACTACGCGTTGGGCGCTCCACCTGATTTCAATGGTTCACACGGTGCGCACTGCTGGCGGTGGTCGAGCAACGACGATCCGTCAACGTTCCTGAACACTCAGTTTGCGCCTCCCACCTTGGGTATAGCCGCTGCATACGGTTTGGACGGAATCTTTTCTCCGATCAACTTCCCCAACTACTTCGACATCGAAATGTTTGGTTGGCTAGTTGGAGCGATCAGCACTGATGTGTTTGAGGAGCGCTATGCCCTATACGAGATGGTGATGATGCGGCTTGCGCGAGATGTCCCAGTTTGGTATTCGGGCCATACCGCTACGCTATTGGCAGCAGAAACCAACATCCACGGGGTGAACGGCTGGGTACTTCCAGACGGTAGCTTGGGGGCTGGTTTCCCAGCAGCAATAGCTCGTTGGGGCCAGGTCTTCATCCAAAACTAATCAACACTGATAATCAACACTGATCATTGACCGCGATCCTTAGGTAGGAGTTCCACCATTGGGAAAGATTTTGGCCGCACGACTGGCGCGACTTGTAGCGACACTTTTTGCGGTTTCACTTCTTACCTTTCTCTTGGTGGAACAACTACCTGGGGATCCGGTCACTGCTCTTTTGCCACCAGAAGCGCTCCATGATCTTGAGACCATGGAACGCATTCGAACTGAGCTCCGGCTTGATGATCCGGCCCTCGTCCGTTACGGGCGATGGGTGACTGACGCCTTACAAGGCGATCTCGGAAAGTCATACATCACCGATCAGCGGGTCGCTGATGCCATCAGGGACCGCATTCCTGTCACTATGGAGCTCGCTCTATTAGCGACCGTTATCGCCGCGGTACTTGCAATACCAATTGGTGCGTTCTCTGCCTACAGAGAAGGCGGACGTTTCGACCGGGTGATGTCGGGCTTCACGACGGCTTCACTCTCGATCCCTGCCTTCGTGGCGGCGATCTTTTTCATTTGGCTTTTCACTCTGAAATTCAACTGGCTTCCATCTACTGGCTGGAATCGCATCACCGACAAGGGTCTCTTAGCCAACCTCAAAACCGCAATTTTGCCCGCTAGCGCGTTAGCTCTAGCGCCATTAGCGATTAACGCGCGACTCATCCGAGCGGACATGATCGGAACCCTCAAAGAGGACTACATACTGTCAGCCCGCGCAAAGGGTCTACGAAGCAGATACATCCTTATGCGGCATGCTCTGCGGCCAAGTTCTCTTACCGCGATCACTATATTCGGGCTTCAATTCGGTGCTCTCATCGGCGGCACTGTTGTCATCGAAACAATTTTCGCGCTACCAGGGTTAGGTACCCGCCTCATAAGCGGTATTTATCAACGTGACGTCACGATGATCCAAGGCATCACTCTTTTCGTTGCCACTGTCTACGTGGTGGTCAATTTGCTTGTCGATTTGCTCTATTTGCTACTCGATCCGCGAATCCGGAGACAATGATGTCCGAATCCAAAGACATCACAGGTTCACCGGATGCCAAATCAAAAGGTAATGGTCGGTTGTCCGCAGTCAAAGAGATGCCGTTTTTCGTTAAGTGCGCCCTGTTTTGGTTGGTCTTTATCGTTTCCGCTGCGATTTATACACGACTTGACCGACTCTTTGGGCAAGCGCTGCCATTACAGGATCCGTTTTACCAAGGATTCCTTTTTGGTGGTGCGTCTCCTGTTGAAGGACCATCTCTTGACCATTTACTCGGCACTGACATTCTCTCGCGAGACAACCTCTCCAGGCTCCTTCACGGAGCATGGGTGTCACTTGCCGTAGCTATCACCGTCGTTTCATTCGGCATTGTTTTTGGGGGTTTGCTCGGCGCATTCGTTGGATACGCGAGGGGGCGTTGGGAAACCCTCGTCATGGGCATCATGGACGTTGTCCTGGCTTTTCCTCCGCTCGTTCTACTACTTGCGTTGGTCGCTATCTACAAGGTCCGAAGCCTTCCTGTCATCGCGTTGGTCTTTGGAGTGCTCGGCATTCCCACATATGTGAGGATCGCCAGAGCAAACACATTGGGGGTCGCAAGTCGGGAATTTGTGCAAGCAGCTGAAGCGATCGGCACAAAACGAATCTGGATCCTTTTTAGGGAAATCGTCCCTAATATTCTTCCGTCGCTCTTCGCATATGCGCTGATTAACGCTGGGTTCGTAATCGTGATCGAGGGCACCTTGTCTTACCTTGGCCTGAGTGTTCAAATTCCGGAACCAACCTGGGGCAACATGATTAACGAAGGTAGACGGGATATCAGGCGAACTATTTTGCCGATTTTTTGGCCTGGATTATTCTTAACTCTGACCGTCGTATCACTCAACATGCTCGGAGATTGGTTTCAACAGCGAGTGGCGATTCGCTCTTCTGCTCTCTGATCAGGCTTCGCTATCGTCAGCTTCAAGACCCAGAATGCTTGACTGGTCAAGAGTTCCGGCCCGTCGATAGACCTCCAATTTGGCTCTGCTGTCATCGATGTCAAGGTTGCGCATGGTCAGTTGGCCAATCCGATCCAGCGGACCGAACGCTTGGTCGTCCACTCGTTCCATGGACAGTCGATCTGATTCATAGGTAAGAGCTGCGCCAGCCGTATCAAGAATCGAATAGTCGTCTCCTCGCCGGAGCCGCAAGGTCACCTCACCAGAAATCGCAGACCCAACCCATCTCAATAAGGGCTCCCTCAGCATCAAGCTTTGAGGATCGAACCATCGTCCCTCATACAGAAGACGCCCCAGACGTCTTCCCATAGTTCGATAATTTTCGATGGTGTTTTCGTTATGAATCCCAGTCAATAGACGTTCGTACGCGACATGGAGAAGGGCTAGCGCCGGACCCTCATAGATGCCGCGCGATTTAGCTTCGATGATCCGATTTTCAATTTGATCGCTCATGCCGAGACCATGTCGGCCGCCTATCGCATTAGCTTCAATCACCAACCCGATGTGATCGTCAAAGGTGGCACCATTAAGCGCAACCGGCCAGCCTTCTTCGAATGTGATCGTCACGTCCTCTTCAACAATCTCGACATCAGGGTCCCAATGACGTTGCCCCATAATCGGCGAAACGATTTCCATTCCCCGGTCAAGCTCTTCTAAGGCTTTGGCCTCGTGAGTTGCCCCCCAAATGTTCGCGTCGGTGGAATACGCTTTTTCCGTGGAATCGCGATATGGCAACCCCCGCGCTGTGAGAAATTCGCTCATTCCTGTGCGCCCACCTAATTCGTCAACAAATGCTTGGTCCAACCAAGGTTTGTAGATCCGCAGGTCCGGATTGACTAGCAATCCGTACCGGTAGAACCGCTCAATATCGTTGCCTTTATATGTTGAACCGTCACCCCAAATATCGACGCCGTCCTCCTTCATGGCCGACACCAGCATCGTGCCCGTAACCGCCCGCCCAAGCGGCGTGGTGTTGAAGTAGGTCTTTCCAGCAGTTGAGATATGGAACGCACCGCACTGGAGCGCCATCAACCCCTCACGCACAAGTTCAGTCCGACAATCAATGATCCGTGCAGCTTCGGCCCCGTATTGCAGCGCGCGGTCAGGAACGCCACCAAGGTCGGGTTCGTCATATTGACCCAGATCAGCCGTGTACGCGTAAGGGATCGCTCCGCGTTCACGCATCCATGCAACAGCGGCAGAAGTATCTAAGCCACCAGAGAATGCGATCCCGACTCGCTCCCCCTCAGGGAGAGACATCAGCACTTTCGACATAGGAAAACCACCGTACGGCATCAGAGGGCCGTTACCTTGCACCAGTTTCGGTTCGCACGGTTTAGGATTCATGTTGGAGGGGGAACTTGTGGGTCATATAGCTGAGCGAGTAGCAGAACTAGTCCAAATTCCAAGCGTGAATCCGCTTCACGCGGGTCCCAAATCAGGCGAGGACGGTGAACGAGCAATCGCGAGTTGGTTAGCCGACCATGCTGAGGCCCTGGGGGGCGAGGTCGTGGTTGACGAGGTGCTTGATGGTCGTTGCAATGTGTACGCGCGATTCGAGGGGACCTCAGATCGGGCCGTAACTATTGATGTCCATCTCGACACCGTTGGCGTAGAACACATGCCCGATAACCCCTTCGACGGTCGCATCGAAGATGGTCGAGTGTACGGGCGCGGTTCTGTCGATACGAAACCAACTTTGGCGGTTGTGTTGCAGGTCATCGAGGAAATGCGAGCCGCTGGCCAGCGTCCCGTGCCAACCGTCAACCTTGTGGGAACGATATCCGAGGAAGGCGGTGGACTCCTCGGTGCTACCCGTTACCGCGATTGGTTACTCGAACGGGGTCAACGGATAGAACAAATAGTCGTCGCGGAGCCAACGATGTGCGCTCCAGTGCACGGACACAAGGGCGGTGTCGGTCTTGATGTCACCGTTCACGGACATGCAGCACATTCATCAAAACCGCACCTGGGAGCAAATGCCTTAAGCGGCGCCGCCCGAATTGTCGTCGCCGTCGACGCAGAGCAAGAACGGCTGGCCGCTCTTGAGGCAACAACGCCTGTCGGCAAAGGCACCGTTTCAGTGACGGAACTCGCAGGCGGGTTAGCTCGCAACATCATTCCGGATCACTGCAATCTCTACGTGGGGCGGCGTACCGCTCCTGGCGAAGACGTAGCCGAAGTGCGTGCATTCCTTTGCGATCTGATTGAGCGCAGCGCCGCGCCGTTGTCAACCACCATTGAATCGCTCTACGGTGACGGCAGTCCCGCTTTCTACCAAGACCCCGACAGCAACTTGGTGAAAACACTGGCCCAGCTTGCTGATTTGGTGCCAACGACAGCCGAATACGGTTCGAATGCCCTGAGGTATGGCGAAGTAGCAGATCAACTGGTGGTCTTTGGGCCAGGGTCAATCGACCAAGCCCATCAGGCTGTTGAATGGGTCGATATTGCGGAATTAGACCGCGCTGTCGACATTTACCGCACCTGGCTCAGTCAATAGCTTCTGAGTCAGCCACCGCGACTTTTAACGCGAACTCAATCATCTCATCCAACGTCACCTGCCGTTCAGCCGACGAAAGGCTCTCCCCCGTCGTTAGGTGGTCAGACATTGTCAGCAAACTCAAAGCCCGGCGTCCTTCATATTTCGCCAGAGCGTAGAGACCCGCAGTTTCCATCTCCACACACAAAACCCCGTCGGCCGCCATGTCTACAGTTAGGTTTTGATCAGGTTCATAGAAGAGATCTGTACTAAACACCTTGCCCATCACCAGATCCAGGCTCTCTTGGTTGGCAATGCGTACCGCCATGGTCACCAATTCTTGTGTCGGGGCGAGCAGGGAATCCTGGTTAGGCAAAAGGTGGCCCGGTATCGAGCTGTTAGTGATGCACTCTGTTGCTGCCACGATGCTGCGCAGCTCCAGGCTCGGATCGAACACTCCAGCTGTTCCAACGCGAATGATCGTCTCCACGCCGTAAAACCGATAGAGCTCAGTCATGTAAATAGCCGCTGACGGCATACCCATCCCAGAGGTCATCACAGAAACTCTCACGCCTTCGTACGTGCCTGTGTATCCGCTCGCGTTACGGATGTTCGTCACTAAACGGGCATCTTCAAGGTGCTGTTCCGCTATATAAGTTGCGCGTAGTGGGTCTCCGGGCATTAAAACAACTGGCGCGAAATCACCCATTTCGGCATCTATGTGGGGAGTCGACATTTCAGGCTTCCGGTCCGAGTAAATCGTCAATTATGTCAGCTTGGCCAGGTTCTTTTGCGTCGAGAACGATCCCATGAGCTGCAAGCTTCGCCCGGGCTATTTCCGAATCCAGAAAGGGATCTATGACATTCACACCTTGAGGCACCGTTCCTCGGGCCAGTTCGTGACAGCCCACACCTTGCACGGCAAACGAAAGATCCATGATCTCAATCGGATGCCCAAGACCACCTGCGATGTTGACCAGCGCTCCGTTCGCTAACACAAGCACCGACTGGTTGTCGTCAATTATGTACTCGTCGATACCCGGGCGCACCGCCCTGAAGTCATGTGCTTCATCAGCCAACGCTTCGACGTCGATTTCAAGGTCATGGTGGCCGGCATTCGCCAAAATTGCACCATTTTTCATCGCAGAAAAATGTTGGCGTGCTATGGCACGGCGCCCACCGGTCGCCGTCAAAATGAAATCTGCCCTAGGTAGAACATCGCTTAGGCTCCCAACGCGGTGACCGTCCATGAACGCTTCCAGGGCCTTCACGGGATCTACCTCAATCACCCAAGCAGTGCCTCCCAATGCGCGCACGTGAGCTGCTATCCCACGCCCAACCCACCCATAACCGAGGATTGCGACATCTTTGCCAGCCATCAACATGTTGGTGAGGTTCAAGATGGCCTGCACGGTGCTTTGACCTGTTCCATATTTGTTGTCAAAGAGATGCTTGCAGGCAGCATCGTTAGCTGCGAGAACGGGGAACGGCAGGCGACCGCGAGATGCCAATTCAACTAAGCGCGCAACTCCTGTAGTTGTTTGTTCCGTCACCCCCTTCAACGCTTCAAACGCGGCGGGTCGCTGACTCGCCATTCGGATCGTCAGTTCAGCACCATCATCAATAATTAGTTCCGGGTCGGTGTCTGCCACCGCGAGGAGGTCTTTTTCCCACGCGTCGTATCCGCTGTCGCGCGTTGAATGGACTTCCACTCCTCGTTCAACAAGAGCTGCAGCAATTTCGTCTCGAGTTGAATGAGGATTCGACCCTGCAGCCACAACCTGTGCACCGGCATCAGCCAACACCGTCGCCAAAAGCGCCGTCTTCGCTTCCAAGTGGACCACCACCGCGACGCGGCGGCCTTCTAGAGCGCCATCTTTCAGACGTTCTCTGAGAAATCCATCAACTAATGGGGAGTGACGGCGGGCCCATTCGATTGAACGATGCCCTTCAGGTGCAAGATCCGGGTTTAGAATTCTTGAGCGATTTGTGGGAGACACGTCAGGAGTGTTACACGTACTCGCTCTAGTCTTTTGCCATGACGGTGATTGTGGCCGGAGGCGGCATCGCAGGAATGACCATGGCCCTCACCTGCCATGAGTTGGGACTTCCGGTGATAGTCCACGAATCGGTGAGCCAGTTGCAACCTTCGGGTGTTGGAATCAACCTCCAACCCAACGCTGTCCGGGAGCTATATGACCTGGGTTTAGAAACGCAGCTGGACCAAATAGGTGTTCCGGCTAAGGAGTGGGCTCTGGTCGGGCGCAATGGCAACGACGTGTGGGCCGAACCTCGTGGCCTAGACGCTGGTTACCTGTGGCCCCAATATTCCGTTCATCGCGGGCGGCTGCAAATGTTGCTCTATGAGGAAGTCTTGAGGCGTCTTGGTCCCAACGCAGTCACCACAGGAAGTCGCCTCTTGAGTTACGAGTCTCATGACGACAACATCCGCGTTTCGTTTCAATCAGGCTCCGGCAAGGTCACATCGATTGAAGGATCAGTTCTCGTCGGCGCAGATGGCCTACACAGTGCCGCCCGCCACCAGATGCGCCCCAACGAGGGACCTCCAGTTTGGGGAGGTCCCGTCATGTGGCGCGGCACTTCTGAAGCTGTTCCCATCCGGACGGGTGCATCCTTCGTGCTGGTGGGAAGACTTGACCAGCGATTCGTCTGCTACCCGATTAGCCATCCCGATCCGTCCACTGGGCTAGCGACAATTAATTGGATCGCTGAACTGACTTATGACACCTCACAGGATTGGGGTGACAGCGATTGGAACAGAGAGGTGCCGGTAGATAAATTTCTCGGTGAATTCGAAGACTGGGCGTTCGATTGGCTTGACATTCCAGCGTTGATCCGCGGTGCGTCGACGGTCTATGAGTACCCAATGGTCGATAGAGACCCGATAGAGAATTGGGTCGATGGGCGCTGCGTCCTCATCGGTGATGCTGCCCATGTCATGTACCCGGTCGGGTCCAATGGCGCAAGCCAAGCCATCGTCGACGCTCGCGTCCTGGGCGCCGCAATGCAACAGCTGGGTGTGAGTGTTGCAGCGTTGAAATCATTCGAGAGCGCGATGCTTCAAGATGTGAATGAGCTCGTGTTGCGAAACCGAGGTGCAGGCCCGATTGGCATCCTCGGACTAGTCGAAGAAAGATGCGGTGGCGTGTTTGACGACATTGAAGACGTAATACCGCGCGAAGAGATCGAGGATTACATGGCTCGCTATAAGGCCGCGGCTGGATTTGCGATCGAAACTCTCAACAATTCACCCAGGACGATTTTGTTGTGAAGTAATTCGGTGATCGATTTGTGGACTTCAGTCCAATTCCCGGGCCAAGCGGCTGTTGTTTGAATCAAGTGGCGTTTGTGTCATCTCAAGATGAAGGCGGCCACCTGTCATGTACGGATGAGCGAGGACAACGTCGTGATTTAATTCAACACCTAACCCCGGACCGGTTGGGGGCACTGTTGCGTATGTGCGCACTTGTTGAAGGCGCATCAGTAATTCAACCGAATGTCAAACTTGAGGCTCGGTGATAAACAACGGGATTTCTCGGTCAGTCTTTTCTTGATACTCCGCGTACGGGGAAAAGGCTTCGACTGATCGTTCCCACCACGCATCTCGTTCTTTCCCACTCAAAAGGCGAACTGTTGTTTCGAAGGGCGCGGGACCGTCTTGGACCAAGACTTTAGGATCCGCCATAAGGTTGTGGTACCAGCCCGGATGTTCTTTTGCCCCGCCTTTGGAGGCAACGATGGCATATTGGCCTTCGTGCTCAACTTTCATGAGCGGTACTTTGCGAATCAACCCTGTGCGATGCCCGATAGTTGTCATAACAATGATCGGCAAACCGGTGTCTCGAAGCGTGCTCGCCTTCTCGCCGTTGGACGTCTCATATTCTTCGGCTTGTTCCGCCACCCAGTCCCAGGTACTCGGACCATACTCTCCATCAAATGTCATAGCGACACCCTAGGGGCATCTGTCAATCCCGCGGCGAAATATGCCTCCACCTTCGATCGGTCATCAGTTGGAGTGATCTTCGATTAGGCAAATTTCGGGACTATCGGTGAGATCTGCCCTCAAGGAACCTGGTGTTGAGACAATGCCTCCACAACTCGGGTCACTCAAGGACTCCGGCCACCGCCAGTTCCGCGATGTGGTCGGCGTCGTAGCCGAGTATCCCCTCGAGCACATCAAAGGTGTGCTGGCCAAGAGTCGGTGCCGCGCCGCTGATCGCATCGGTGCTGCGAGACATCGAGAACCTGGTTCCTTCTATCCACATCGACCCATGTTCGTCATGGGGCGCTTGCCGGAAGTGGTTGCGGTGTTCCAGTTGTGGGTCACTAGCCACCACGATCGAGTCCTGCACTACATGGGCGGGTACTCCGATGGCCTGCAGACTTGAGTGCGCCTCGGCTCCCCGTCGAACCGATGTCCACGCTTCGATCGCGGATTCGATCTCCGGTCCAAGGATCCGCCGGGCTGCGATGTCGGCTTCGCTCCACTCGGCGGGAAAACCCAAGAGGTCACACAGGCTGCGCCACTGTTCATCGTTTTCACACGAGACAGCAACCCACTCGTCGTCTCCCGAACAGGGGTGGATACCGTGGGGCAACATCAACGGGTCGGCGTTCCCGATCTTCGGGGCTAGCTGCCCGTTAACTGTCCAGCCAAGTAGATGCGGGGTTAGAAAGTTCATCGATGACTCAGCTTGGGAGAGATCAATGTACTGGCCCTCGCCAGTTCGACGCCGATGGTCAAGGGCAGCAAGGATTGCAATCTCCAGATAGCGGGGAGAGACGTAGTCGGTATAAGCCCCAGCGACTCCTGCGGGGTCACGGTCAGGCCAACCAGTCATTTCATAGAAACCCGACATTGAGGCCCCCATGGTTCCAAAACCCGCTAGATGCGACATCGGGCCGTCTTGTCCGAACAAGCAACTACTTGTCATGATGACGTCAGGATTCACCTCCTTCAAATCCTCGTAAGTCAGGTTCCATCCGGCCATGGCTTTTGGTGAGAACGACTCACACACCACGTCGGCCCAACGCACAAGGTCGAGGATAAGTTCCCTCGCTTCAGGGTTGTCCATCGCGACGGTAAGGCCGAGTTTGCCAGCGTTGAGGTTCTGGAACAGTCCGCTGTTTTCCGAACCTCCTTCATTGTTGAGCAACGGCTGAAATGTACGCGCTCCCTCAATTTTGTGTGAGGACTCAACGCGCACCACGGTCGCCCCCCAGTCAGCGAACACTCGAGTTGCGGCTGGGCCGGCCATCACCCACATCAGGTCCAGGATCTTGACATCAGAAAGCGGCGCTACTGGCATCGCTTCAACGACCGTGGTGGGTTCGGCAACCCGGGTTTTGATCTCACCGTTGTCCTGACCGATGGCAGGTGGGGGCAGCGATACATCGAGCGGCGTAGCAGAAAATTTGGCCATCGGGCCCGGAAATCGAACTGGCCCGAGATCAAGGCATTCGATTTCACGCCAAAAGCCCCGCTCCTCGAACTGGCCAAGCTCTGCAACTTCCTGGACGTTGCAAATCGGCACGATCAGCAGACGCTTCTCACGGGCTGCCGATAGCAACTCGGCTTTACTCTTTGTCGCTGAGAATTGGGCAGCGACTTCTTGGATGCGGTCGTATTCTCCCAGCCCGATACGACCGTTTGTCACCCCTTCAACGAAGTTGACCCAGTCAATCTCGAGATCGCTACCTTCACACATGCCCTCCTCATGGATCCATTCGAAAAGTCGGGAGCTGAACGGGGCAATCGCTTCGCCAAAAAGGATTGTGATGGAGACGAATCCGTCGGCAGCCGGAGAGCGGAGGCGAATTCGAAATGGGCCCACTGCCGCTCCACCACTCATCCGAGTCGTCTCAGGTGAGTTGTATAAGTGACACAGAACCATCGACTGAGTGGCTTGCATAAAAGATTGCTGGGCACTGACGTCAACGTGTTGCCCCTTACCGGAACGGTTACGTTCATGTAGAGCGATGAGGGTCGCTCCTGCAGCCTCGGCTGAAGCGTGCAGAAATGACTGCGCTAAAGGCACACGTAAAGGTGCGCGGTCTTCGTCGCCGGTCATCTTTGGCACCATCGCTGCTGCAGCCACAGTCAGATCTGTCGCGGCCCAGTCGGCTTTGGGTCCGCTCTGACCAAACGGAGAAATGGATGTCACCACGATTTCAGGATTCACCGCCGCGAGCTCGTCGTAGCCAAGTCCACGCTCAGCCATAGCTCCTGGCCGATCCGACTCAAGGACAATGTCTGCACCGGCGACCAACTCGAGAAAACGTCCGCGATCGGCCGGATCGTCAAGATCCATGGAGATACTTCGCTTCCCGCGGTTGTATGACCAAAACCACAGAGATGCTTCAGGGTCACCCTCTCGTCCCGCAACAAACGGCGGTAGTCGGCGCGAACGTGAACCGTCCGGAGGCTCCACCAAAATGACCTCTGCCCCAAGGTCTGCCAGAGTGGCACCCGCCAGTTGGCCTCGTTCATCAGTGAGATCAAGTACTCGATACGGCGACAGCACGCGCAATTCCCCCTTATGTCCGACCGGCAAAGAAACTAGCGCTCGTTAGGGCCATCGCGGACCGAGTCGCTCGCGACAGCCAGATGCGTGAGGACGAGCACTGTGGGAAGCCACATACACGAAGCCTTTCTCAGATCCGGCCTTCATCAACGCGAACACCGACTCCGACGTCCACCAAGGCTAAGTCAACCCAATCCGCCACTCACCAGAGCCAAGGACCGGCTGCGCTTCGGAGTTATCTTTGCTGGTGCACAGCGCCCTACTTGTAGTTGGCTAGGTTGTTCGCTACCGAACCCACTGGTGGGTTCGCTTTCTCTAGAAGGAGATCACTCCGTGCTGTTTCAAATCGACTATTCGGTATTCCAAACCAGCAGACGCGATGCCCTCACCGCCTTTGGAACATTCACTCAAGAACAACTCGAATCATTGTTAGCCGACCACGGTGTCGAACTAATTGGCCGTTGGCACTGCCTGGGTGAAGGAACCGGGACCATGATTGTAGAAACAGACGACTTTTCGAAATGTACTGCGTTTCAACTCGCCTGGGCTGACGTGTGTGACATGAGAGCCAAACCAGTAATGACGGACGTACCAGCGCGAGAAGCCATCCAAACTCACTTCATCTAATCGACCGCCTACCAAGATCGAGGCTTGCCCTTCGGGCCGATCTTTTGTCGTTTTCTGCAGGCCTACGATCGTGACAGTCAGTTTGAAAGAGTTATTTACCGGGAAGCCGCCGCCAAAGAAGAGCGACTGGCGTTACGTCTACGGGCTCTGTTCGATTGTTTTCATATCCTTTGTGGCATGAGTGATTCCGTAATTACTGAATGATTTAGAACAGTGGATTGCTCCCCTCTCATGCCAGAAATCCCAACTACATCTGGAGAAACTACGGGTCTCTACCATTGCGTGAGAACAGCACTCAAACAGCGGTAGGTCCGTGCACCTATGAGCCATAAGTGCCTATGGGAGGCGATATTAGGAAGTAACGGATCTATGGCCTAAAAGAGGCTCCCGCTGTGGGCCCGAGCTGGGTTTGTAGAACGCTTTGAGCTTGTTGCACAAATTCGCAGAGCAAGGGTCGCGTGTCTCGTGGATCAATTAGATTCTCGATATCCATTGCATGAGCGTTCCTAAACGGAGACGCGATCGCTTCCAAACGCGCTTCTATCTCTTCTCGTTTCGCCTTCGGGTCCTCAGCATTTTGAATTTCTCGTTTGTAGGCAACCATCGTTCCACCTTCGATGTGCATAGAGCCTGCATGAGCGGATGGCCAGGCGTATCTCTGGTACATACCGCTGTGTCGCACGTGAAGACCACCCGCCACGCCGTAGCACTGACGCATCAAAAAAGAGATATAGGGCATTTTCGAAGCTGAGAAGACCGTCACGGCTCGCGCTCCGCCACGGAGGATTCCTTGAACTTCGTTCTCCGGCCCGACGTGGAAGCCCGGCTCGTCACACAACCAGACGAGTGGAAGGTGGAAAGTGTCGCATAGCTGAACGAGTCGCATTGCTTTCTCAGCTTCAAGTGGGCCCATGGCGCCGCCGTAATACAGCGGATTGTTGATCATTACGCCGACGGGGTAACCGTCAACTCGGCCCAAGCCTGTTATGTGAGCTCGCCCTGACAGGGGAGCTATCTCGAAGAAAGAGTCGATGTCTAGGACAGCGTCAAGGATCCTGTGAGGATAATAAATTCGTCTTTTGATACGCGGTATCACTTCTAGCAACATTTCGTCTCTACGACCTACCGGATCTTTGGGTTCAGACCGTGGTGCCATCTGCCAAACGTTCGAGGGCAGATATGACAGAAATTTTCGAGTTTGCTCAAAAGCATCTTGTTCAGTTTCGGCCAGGTTGTCGATGACGCCATTAGGGATTTGAACTCGTTCATCGCCCAGATCTTCTTTAGTGATATCGACCCCTATGCCTTCTTTCACTACTGCAGGTCCGGCAACGAATACCTGGCTCGTGTCCTTCACCATGATGCTGAAATGAGCCAGACATGCCTGCACCGCTGGGAGGCCCGCTACCGATCCCAGAACTGCGGACACGACCGGTACTTGACCTAAAAGCTCCGTTGAAATATCTGGCGACTCGGTGTCCGGCAAATATGTGTGACCGAGTTTTTCGAATGTTTTGACGCTTCCTCCTGTTGCGTCCAGTAGGCGTACCAGCGGTAGTCGATGATCTCGGGCCAAAGTCTCGGCGACTATGTACTTTTGCCCAATGTTGCCATCAGCGGCTCCTCCACGAATGGTGAAGTCTCCTCCGCACAGCACAACCCGTCGGCCGCCGAGTTCGGCTGTGCCGATCACGTAATTGGCCGGAGTGAGGCTTTCCAGTAACCCATTTTCGTCAAAAATGGGGGTCCCAGCGAGCGCCCCAATTTCGCGAAAGGTTCCGGGATCTTGTAGGCACTTGATTCGTTCGCGGACTGTTAGCTTTCCTCGCCCATGATGAAAGTCGACGCTTTCCTCACCACCCATTTGTTGGATGAGTCCAAGCCTTCGTTCTAGTTCTACAACTTCTTGTTCCCAACTCATAATGAAAATCCTTTTAGCTGGTGGATGTATAGCAGCGGTTATTTGAGAGTGATGCTGGTTGCGTTCCCTGTATCTGAGCTGATTGGGGTGTCCCGTCAATGAGTTTGGTGAGTGCTGAAATGGCTTTGATCTGTGAGCTCAAGACCTCTTGGAGTTCAGCACTGGTTAGTTCGATGACAACGATTCCGTAACGCTCGGCCCAACGGAGGACACAGGCCAAAGACCCCGGCTAGCCACTATTTTCATCGTCTCGAATTTCTCGGTAGTGCGCAAGAGCTTTTTGGTAATGCTCTACTTCGACTGCACCAGACACTAGATACCTGTGATCAATCACTACAGCGGGCACACCATTCACGCCGCTGCTTAGCGCTTCGTTGTACTCAGCGAACACCTGACTCTCAAAGTCTTTCCCATTAGCTATCCGAGTCTCTTCGAAAACATTCGTATCGATGTCTGCTTCGCCAGCTACTTCTAAGAGAACATCGGAATTCGAAATATCGCGGTTCTCGATGAAATAGGCACGCAACAGCCTTTGGTGATAGCGCCGCCAGGTCGCTTGGCCGAACGTGGCAGCGGTTTTGCCAGCGATGGCTGCTGGCAAAGAGTGTGAGGGCGGTGGGCTGGCACCAGACCACGGGGTGTTGAAACCAGCGAGAGGCTCAAGGCCAGCTGGACGCTCCCAACTTTTCGTATATTCAGTAAATTCTGCGAGGGTCCTCTCCTCAGGTTCAGGCCGCAACAAGAACGATTTCCATTCGATAGCAATACCGTCCCCTTCTTGTTCAGCTAATTCGTCGAGACGCACGGCCCCAACCCAACACCAAGGTCAGAGGTAATCGGACCAAACGGTTATCTGCACGGCTTCGGAAGACATGGCCCACAGCGTAGATCACGGCGAAACTTCTCATGTTTACGACCCGGCCCGTGGCAGAGCATCCCATAGGACGGTCCGTTGCCACTCCGCTTTGTCATCGACAGGGGCGCTGTGACATGGTTTGACAACTAAACCAGAAACAAAGGCGGCGATTATGCCAGCACACGTATGGACCGATACTTGGAAAGTGAAGCCGGGTCGAGCTGAAGACTTCGTGGGGGTAATGGAAAGATTTGACGAAATTTTGACGCGACTAGATATCAGGCCGTCGTATCACACTCTGGTTCAACAACTCGGCGGGCCTAGCGGCGGGTTTTTGACTTTCCATCACACGTTCGGTTACCCCTCCTTCGCCGAATACGGCGCAGCAACCGACGCCTTCTTTGCTGATCCTGAGTTTGAAGAACTATTTGGCAGCGATGCACTCGGGCCCGATGCGCCTGCAGAAAACGTCAGTGGGTCGATCGGTCAAGTGCTGTTCATCAAATAGTCCAGCCAAGTTCTAACAACCGGCAAAGGAGGTCTCTCGTCGTCTTTGTCGATGCCATTGCGAAAACGGCTGGCCCCCTCACTTGTGACATAAACCGGAGTTGCGCTCAGGTAAAGGAAACCTGCCTGATGCTCGAGGCGTTCAACCTTCTTCCGGCCACGGATCGTCCATTTGAGTGGACAGCGGGACCTCGAAGGCGTTGAGCGTTAGAGAAATCAAGGAGTAATAGCCGATGGTTGTAACAATTTCCACAACACCTTGTTCACCAAACGCTGCCGCGAGCTCGTCGTGTAACCCTTGAGTCACTCGGTGTTCCTCCAGAAGAGTTTTCGTGTATCGATGCGTCACCTCTAAAGCCCCGGTCCATCCCGGACTTTCCCCTCGAGCGAGACGGTCGAGCGCATCCGCTTCAAGGCCAGCTTTGATACCGATTGCTTTGTGCGCGGCGAATTCAAACTTTGCTCGATAATGAACCCCAACCGTACAGATGGCCACTTCCCGGACATCGGCGGGGATCTCGGTGCTGAACCGAACAGCACCACCTAAGTCCAATGCAGGATGGCCCACATTGGGAGCGTTCTGCCACACTCCAAACGGGCCGCGTCCCCAAATTTCGGAACCCAGGCCTTTCCTACTGCCTACAACCGCATCGCGAAGCTTGACCTGCGATTCAGAAAGTTCATCCTCGTTAGGAATCGACAACCGCATTAGCGACCCTTCCATTCTGGTTCGCGGCGTTCAAAAAACGCTTTGATCCCCTCTTTGCGATCTTCGCTCGCGAAAACTTCAGATCGAGCGTAGTCAGTGACAGACCAGCCAAGTTCGTCTCCGCTTGCAAGGATTCGTTCCATTGCCTGCACAGAGTGACGCGTGGAGGTGGGAGAATTCGACGCGATCTCTTCGGCTAATGCGACAGCAACTTCTAACGCATGTCCCGGCTCGACGAGCCTGTTGATTAGGCCATACTGCAACGCCCGCTCCGCTGATAGCTCTTCACCCGTTAGCACAACCTCTTTCGCCACATGCAACGGAAGTGACCGAAGGGCCCTGAAAAGCCCGCCACTGGTGGGTAACACACCGCGCTTAACTTCAGGCAGCCCCAAGCGAAGATCGGTTGAAGCGACAATGAGGTCACAGCAAAACAATATTTCCATTCCTCCGCCAAGAGCCAAGCCTTCCGCCGCCGCTACGAGTGGCTTGACGCGACGCCGGCGAATTATGCCGTACTCGCCGCCACGATCCGACTTACCGCTTCCCTCTTTGAGGTCACTTCCGGCGGAAAACATGTCGATCCCACCCGTCAAAACCGCCACCCACTGGTCGGGATCGTCTTCAAATGAATCCAGTGCCTGATTGAGAGCAGCCGTCAGGTTTGGGTCAAACGCGTTTCGTTTCTCACGACGATGCAGCGTAATGATCGTTATGTGGCCCTTTGTGTCGGTCTCAACAAGATCGGTTTCCATATTGTTCCCACTAGCGTTCGTCAAAGCACTTTTAGAGACGGCCGCAGCGTACCCTCAAGCCGGTGAATGACGCCCAGTTGGATCAGCGAACCCCAATGGTGTTCGCGGTGCGACACGGCGAGCGCTCATCCCATATGGGGAAACCGCGGCCAGTTCGGCCGTATTTCGCCCTAGCAACTGGCTCTCTTGCCTTCGTGCTCGGTACGGTAAATGTGACAGTTTCCAACGTCGCATTTCCCGAGATAGTGCGGTCGTTTCCTGGTGTCAGTACCGGCATGACCGGCTGGATTATTGCGGGCTACTCACTCGCTTTTGCCACGACCATGTTGGCTGGAGGTCGCCTCGCCGACCGTTATGGGCGGTTGACGATATTTCGCATCGGATTGTTCGGCCTGCTCCTAGGCGCGTTAGGAGCTGGTCTCGCCCCAAACCCATTAATCCTCGTTTTGGCAAGGGCACTCCAGGGCATGTTCGGAGCGCTCACGGTGCCTTCCTCCCTCGCTCTGGTACTTCCACAGTTTCCCCAAGCAAAGCAAGCCAGCGTGATCGGGCTCTGGGCGGCAGCTGGAATGTTTGCTTCTGGACTATCACCAGGTTTTGCAGCTTTCGTGCTCGAAATCAGTTCCTGGCGATGGGTGTATTTGGTGCTCGTCCCGATCATTGGCTTGGGTCTGCTTGGCGCCAAACTCTTCTTGAAAGAAACTGCCGAGCCGTCAACAAAGCAGTCACTGGATCTCCTCGGTGTTTTGATGGGCAGCGGGTCCGTATTTTTGCTTGTTCTTGGAACCCTCCAAGGGAGGTCATGGGGCTGGGCTTCTCCGTACACCTTGGCCTGTTTCGTGGGCGCAGCACTACTGCTCCCGGTATTTATCCGCCGATCATCCAATCATCCAGAACCCTTGTTCGATCCAGCCTTGTTTCGTATTCGCTCCTTTACCGTTTCCAACATCGCGGTGACCTTCGCCATGGTTGGCGCATTCACTAGCTGGTTCTTATGGCCCCTTTTCCTCACAGAAATTTGGGGGTACAGCAAAACAAAGGTCGGATTGGCTTTCACGCCATCCCCAGTAATTTCCGCTGCCGTCGCTGTCATGGGTGGGCGCTGGGCGGACAAGCACGGGTTCCGAGGAATAATGTCGCTTGCTTCCTTAACTGGAACTGCAGGCTTCTTTTGGCTCTACTTTCTCCTCGACGAGGAACTCGAGTACTGGCTCGCCTTTTTTCCAGCTTCAGTCCTGTTTGGACTCGGTATGGGAATCCTCGCTAGTCAGCTCAACAGCGCAGCACTACGCGATATTCCTGCCGAGTCCATTGCTACCGCGAACGGCATACATCAAAGTCTCCGGTACGCAGTCGGAGGCATGGGGGTTGCTGTAGCAATCACCGTATTAAACGGCACACACACAGTTGCGCGATACGACCTCATGTGGCTCGTACTGGGAGTACTGCAGTTGCTGGTTGCGCCGCTTATGTGGTTTCTGTATCCACGCGAACAACTTCCGAGGCAAACTTCACCCTAATCATGGAACAATTTAGTTATGGCTGAAATCGATGTGACATACGACAAAGACAAAGCGCGTGCCTTTACCCAAACAATGCTTGGAATCATGAACGGCGGCGCTCTGTCGCTCATGATGAGCATCGGACACAAAACTGGGTTGTTCGACGCGATGGACGGAGCGGAGCCGGCTTCTTCGACTGACATCGCAGAACGAAGCGGGCTCAGCGAGCGCTACGTCCGCGAATGGCTTTCGGCCATGGCTTGCGGCGGCGTCATCAACTACAACTCCACGACGGACCAGTTCCAGCTTCCCGCTGAACATGCTGGTTTGTTAACCAGAAGAAGTGGTCCTCTCAATCTGACAGTTCCGATGCAACAAATCGGATTGCTAGCCGAAGTCGAAGCCGACATCGTCGAAGCTTTCCAATCCGGCGGGGGCGTTCCTTACGACAAATTCCCGCGCTTCCAAGCTCTCATGTCCGAAACCAGCGGCAATAGGTTCGACCGCACATTGATCGACCAAATCGTGCCGCTATTGGGCATCAACGATCAACTAACAAGTGGGATCGATATGGCCGACGTCGGCTGCGGTAGCGGGAAGGCTCTAGGCATCCTTGGTTCGGCGTATCCAAACAGCCGGTTCGTCGGTTTTGATGTTTCCGAAGGGGGCATAGCAGCAGCTCGCGAAAATTCGGCAGAGCTAGATAACGTGACTTTCGAGTTATGCGACGCAGCTCAACTCGATACCAGTGACCGTTTCGACGTGGTGACCACCTTCGATGCAATCCACGATCAAGCTCACCCCATGGCAGTTCTGGAAGGCGTTAATCGCATGCTTCGTAGCGGTGGCACCTATCTCTGCGTTGAGCCGAAGGCTTCCAGTCTTCTGGAAGAAAATATGCAAGACCCCATGGCCCCGTTCATGTACACAGTGTCGACCATGCACTGCATGACCGTTTCCCTGGCTTACGGAGGTGAAGGGCTCGGCACAGCGTGGGGTCATCAGACCGCGACTGAATATCTGACTGCCGCCGGCTTCGCAGACATCGAAATCACCGGTGTCCGCGACGATAGATCCAACAACTATTTCCTCAGCAAAAAGCCGTAACGGAATTTAGCTTTCGCCTTGGCGAACTAGTTCCTCTTCAGGCACGCCCGCATCAAATCGCTCGACTAACTCGTCCGCGTCGAACAACACTCCAATAGGGTTCGCCTCAAAAATTGGGCCGTTCATGAAGTCAACCGCTTCTTGTGCGTCAGTAAAGTTCTCGACCTGCAGTTCGATGCGATTGCCATCTGGGTCGCTGTAATACATCGAGGTTGTCATACCGTGATTAATTGTCCTCTGAGGCACAATTCCTTGGTCGCGTAGGCGTACGTAGGTGGACAACAAGTCTTCGAGGTTCTCATAGGTGAACGCCACGTGATCAACGCCGTTGCTCTCAGGTTCTGGACCGCTTTTAAACCCGCGATCTATAAAAGCGATTCGGTGGTGTTCATCATCGAACGTGGCGAAGGAAATCATTTTGTTGCGATGCACTACCCGCGCTTCGAGCACTGAGCAGTACCAGTCGGCCAAACGATCAATGTCACTTGTGCGTAAAACAAAATGTGCGAGCTTGGCGGGTTTAGCCATGCTGTCCTCCTGTGTCGCTAGTTGCCTGCGGAGAAGTCAATCCATTTAGTGAGTTCATCGTAGGCCTCTAGGGACACTAAGTCCGGATATTTGTCTGGAAGGCCCGGCGCTGCCCGGAACAGGCACCCAGCTTCTGCTTGTTGCAACATGTTGACGTCGTTGTGAGAGTCACCGACTGCGGTGATGTGGTAGCCCAATTCTTGGTAACCAAGCACCGCTCGCCGTTTAGCGTCCTCAACCCTAGGAACAAAGCGTGTGATCTGACCGGCTTCAACAATTAACCGGTGACACAACAGGTGTGGATATCCCAATTGCGTCATGAAATGATCCGCGAATTGCTCAAATGTGTCGGACAACAGCACTACTTGGTAGTTCCGCCGTAAACCATCCAGGAAAGCACGTGATCCTTCCAAAACATCTAACTCTGAGATGACATCACGGATGAGCGACAACGGGATCTTGTATTCATTGAGGATGGCAATTCGCCTATTCATCAGTTTCTGATAGTTCGGTTCCTCGCGTGTGGTGCGCCGTAGCTCGGAAATCCCGGTACGCGATGCCACAGCAATCCAAATCTCCGGAGTTACGACACCCTCCATATCTAACGCGATTATTCGTTGCAAGAACAGACAGCCTTTCACTTAGTGAGGGTGTGATAGCAACCCAAATGGTAGAAACCACTACCGTTGAGCTATGAGCAAAGCTCCGACTCACGAAGCTCTTGTCGAAACGATGACAGGTGGCATGGTTTCGTCGCCCGCAGCGTTTGCTGGTAGTGACGTCTGCAGACCCGATGGCAAGCCGTCTCCAGAGCTTCGCGCAGAGCTTCGCTCCATAAGTGACCTACGGAACTTGTGGGCTTGTCTATCTTCGCTCGCCCTGCCCATTGCCATTCTCGCCGGAGCGTTTTACCTCGACCATTGGACGGCAACTCTTGCCGCCATTCCAATAATGGGCGTTGTTCAAAATCGGATGTTCATTCTTCATCATGAGGGAGCGCACCGCCTTTTATTTTCCAATCGACGATTGAACGATCTCCTCGGAGTAACAATCTTTGGCTGGTTGTCGTTCGGAACTGGAACCCACGCATACCGTCGGGCACACGCCCATCACCATCGCGATGAATTCGGACCCAAGGAACCTGACTTCCTCCTTTATGCGTTCTACCCGATAACTCGGGAATCGATGCGAAGAAAACTCCGTCGGGACAGCACCGGTGTTTCTGCGTATAGAACGTTACGTCCGCGACTAACTGGTCTATTTCAACGGCGTTACTGGGCGAACAGTTTTCGCTTTTACCTCGGGCAGCTGATTGTTTTTTCTCTTTTCACAGTTTTTGGCCACCCATGGGCGTATCTCTTCTTGTGGGTGCTGCCTTTTGCAACCGCGTACCAAGTTCTCAACCGCCTCAGAGGAATTGCTGAGCATGGGGGAATGACGCGGTCTTTAGATCGTCGAAACACTGCTCACCATGTCAAGCAGGGCTTGATTGCTCGACTAATTCTCGTGCCACACGGTGTCGGCCACCACCTCGCGCATCACGTTGATAGTGGAATTCCGTTCCGAAATTTGCCCAAATTGACCCAGATCCTCGAAGAAGAGGGTTACATCACACCTGAAATAACATGGCCTAACTATCGCTCCCTCTGGAAAGAACTCTCCAGTGGGGGCGTCGCCAAGTGATCAACGCATGACTATCCGGACAACATGCGTCGGTTCATGGCCGATCCCCTTCGGGCTGCGTCTCGCTCTCAAAAGTTATTATGCCGGGACATTCACCGATAGTGAAGCGGACGGACTTCTCAGTCGTGCGGCACGCATCGCTATGGACGAAATGATCGCATGCGGCGTCGAGCAAATCATGGGTGGCGAGGTGTGGGGGCCAGATTTCGTTCACCATGTACCGCCGAGGCTCGCGGGTCTCGAAACTATGCAACGCCGAGATCCAGCTAAGGGCTACCAGGGAATCGGAAGATATCGAATCATTGGTGATGTGTCCGCTCCTATAGGCACGGGCCACGCCTTGGGATTTCGACGTGAACGCAAGATTGAACCTCGACTCGACAAGGGCGCCGTGCCCAGCCCTCGAACAATGACACTCGGATTAGAGACAGACCCGCGAATCGAAGAGCAACTGCCGAACTACATCAGGATTGTTAAAGCCGAAGTCGAGGACATGGTTAAAGCTGGCGCAAGCGAGATACAGCTTGATGCTCCAGCAGAAGCGATGGCTCTAGCTAACGGCACACATCAAGCCGATCAACTTGTTGATTCTTTAACTGCGCCATTTGACGGTGTATCTGGAATCACTCGAACGGTTCATTTTTGTTTAGGTGACATTTCTCGAAAAGCTGGCACCGAAGTCCAAAATTTGGTTTCGTTGATGCCACTTTTCCAAGCCCTAGACGGCTTTATTGACCGAGCCCACATTGAGTGCAGCCACGCCGGGCAATGGTCTGATCGCGCCCTCCTCGCCGAAATTCCGCCCTCGATTGAAATTGTCGCTGGAATCGCGGACGTGAAACGCGAACCTCAATCTGTGTCCGAGCTCAGTGATCGAATCGCGGCTCTCCTAGACGTCGTAGACGAAGACAGATTGTTGTTATCAACCTCTTGTGGTTGTGGTCGCGTCCCCCATGATGAAGCGATCCGGTTGCTGCGAAATCTCGTGAAAGCAGCTGGAGGTGAGTGACTCGTTGAACCTCGGGATGCGTTACGGGTGGGTCGGTCTTGACTCTGAATCGCCGGAGCTGCAGCGCCAGAGAGAGTTACTCGCCCACAAGAATGGTATTACGGGACTCGAAATCGTCACGCCCGACCGCGTCCAAGACGCAAAGCGAATTTTTTATCGGGACGGTTTTGTAGTGGTTAGCGAAGCGCTCACTGGCCCACAACTCCTAACCATGCGTGACGGGTGCGCTCGAGTCATCGGCGAAATTATGGCGATAGACACCGAGAGGCAAGGTAACCGTGGCTCGCACCGCTATAGCTTGGGATCTGCCAGCAAAAGCGGTCATCAGGTCCATCAATCGGAGTGGGCGATGCTTATCGACCTGCCCACGGTCACTCCCATCCTCGAGGCCATCTTCGAATCTCCTGATTACATCTGTCGTGGTGGAGGCGGGGACTTTTGCTTGCCCGGTGCCGTTGATTACCAGCCTCTACACAGCGACGTTGGCGACCGACGAGAAATAGCCGATCACTCAGCTGCGGCCGACAACAGCGACAGCAAGACATCTGGTGCTTTTTGGGATCCACGAGGGTTGATGACGATTCGGGACCTCCCGTGTCCGTACGTGTGTTGCAACTTTTTGATGACGGACTTCACGAGCCAAAATGGTCCCACTAGACAAATCCCGGGTACCCAGCACTCCCGCCAGCAGATCCCGGGACTTGATGAGGAACCCGACTGGATGAAATTCAGTACCATTTGCCCTGCTGCGGCTGGGAGTGTGCTCATCAGGGACCCGAGAGCCTGGCACGGGGGTACCCCCAATTTATCCAACGAACTCAGGGCCATCCCCAACATTGAGTACTACGCACCTTGGTTTCGAGAGCCAATGGCGTTGTCCATGCCTAGTTCCGTCTACCAGACGCTTTCCGATCACGGTCAACGCATATGCCGCTACATAGTCTCGGATCGCGACGTTGACGGATCCGCACGTCCCGACCTTGGGCACACGCCCAAATTCTTCACATAGACCTGAGCCTTTGAGGCAGATCCCGGAGGACATATGTCCCATTACCCAGACTTATCCAACAAGGTCGTTTTGGTTACTGGTGCCGGTAGTGGCATCGGCCAAGCCTTAGCGAATCGTTTCGCAGATCAAGGAGCCCGGGTCGCAGTAAACGACGTCGACATTGAAGCTGCCTCAAGGACATGCGCCCAAATTGCGGACGTTGGCGGTTTAGCTATAGCGGTTCCGTGCGATGTAGCTAGCAGCGCGCAGGTTGGTGTCATGTTCGATCAGGTGGAATCTCAATGGGGACACGTTCAAGTTTTGGTAAACAACGCTGGCCTTGTCGGACCCATGTTGCATTTCTTCGAAGCCACTGAAGAGTGGTGGCGGCGCATTATTGACGTGAACTTGACCGGGCACTTCCTCTGCGCCCATCGCGCAGCAAGGCCAATGGCTCGCGCTGGGGAAGGAGTCATTATCAACATGTCATCAGGTGGCGCGACGCGGGCGCATAGATCGTTCACGGCTTACGACGCCACGAAGGGTGGCATTGAGGCATTCACACGAGCGCTTGCGCTTGATTTGGGACCGTACGGAATACGAGTCAACGCTCTGATGCCGGGCTCAATAGACACGAGTGGGCTAGATGCCGACCAACGAATCTTGCGAGGCGAGAACGTCCCTATGGGTCGCATCGGAGAACCCTTCGACATGACCGGTCCGGCATTGTTTCTCGCGTCAAATGATGCGGGTTATGTCACGGGCGACGTCATCAAAGTGGACGGGGGGATGTTGGCTCAACAGCGATCCGCGACGGTTGACATCATGCCTCCTTCGAATTTTCCATCTGTTGAAGACTTATAGCGGCATCGCCTTAATTGTTTCGAGGACCGGCAACAAGTACTCGATGAACGCCTTCGGATTCTCCGACATTGGGAAATGACTCATTCCTTTCATTTCGCAAAACGTTGACCCACTGACAGCAGCGTGAGCTTCGCGTCCTTTTTCTATCGTGCCGCTGTAGTCGTACTCACCGGAAAAAATGTGGACGCCGACTGATGAGGTGTCAATGCTGGATGCCCCGTCGCGAAGGTCGTACTCCGAGATGTAATACCAGAGGTCTCCGAGAAACGCCGGCGGCCATCCCGACGCATAAGTTTGGATGGTTTCTTTTCGGTACGGTGCGGGCGAGGTAGGTGCCGTCAGACCTTCCATCATCCGAGCCTTGGTTTCGTTGGAAACCTGTGGGTGCCAGAAACCTTCCAACATCTCAATATTTCCACCGATGTGTAATGCACCTTCTAACGAGATCACCGCCCTAAAAGCCTCGGGATGTTTGTGCGCCAAATCAAACGCCAAAAGTCCACCAACTGAGCATCCCATAAAGACTGGCTGATCCAGATCGAGCATCTCAGCGAGCGCAAGTGGAACCGCTCGCAGCAGCTCACCCTCAAGCCGATACTCCTCAGCCCACCAACGTCGATCGACGAGAGGAATTGATTTGACGTGGAAGGGCAAATCGTAGGCAATTAATCTGAAATTCTTTGTGTTGGCTGAATCTTCGAACAAATGGCGCCACTGGACACCATGTGAACCAGCGGTGTGTTGAAGCAAAAGCGGAATGCCAGTTCCGGCCTCTTCGAAGTAAATCCGATGCTCTAAACCTTGTAAGTCCAGCCGGGCATAACGACCGGTGGGAGCATCAAACGTTCCTGTTCCGCCCCCCTCCTCCACCCTGTCGGGAGCAACCTTTTCTGAAAGCCGTAGAAGTTCAGTGATTCGTTGGATCGCAGGTAGGTACTGCCACCACGAGAGGCGATCGCCAACCCAAGACAACCCCCCCCTCGACCGGTGGCAATATTGATGTCGTTCAAAAACCGCGGTGGCATTGCAGATCTGACTTGGTCCCAAACGTGTTGAGGCCCCTCGATAGTAATGACTCCCCGCCCCTCATCTGGAATCGCTGCTTGAAGTGCGCCATCTTCGATAGTGATGCCTGTCAGCACCGACCCCATCTTGAAGCGAACTCCACCGGTCCAATATCGGGCCGCCATTTGAAACTCTGAATCATGGAGGCACAGTTGATAAAGCTCTTCTGGAGTGGGTGGGATCATCGCTGGTCTCTCTGTCGCGTTCAACTTCTCGTAGTTTGCCGTATTCGACAAGGAGTGTCTTAAGATCCATGTCAGTTCAAGTCATTGCTACGCTCATCATTGGGAGACACGATGACTATCGCTCTAAATAGAACATTCGAGCCAGGATTGCCTCCTGACGACGACCACCCATACCGGTCGGGGATATGGCAACCCCAACACCGCGAGTACGACGCTTGGGACATGGATGTTGTAGGAGAAATACCTGACGACTTGAACGGCGTTTACTTAAGGAACACCGAGAATCCGCTATTCGAGCCGATAAAGCGGTACCACCCCTTTGACGGCGACAGCATGATGCATGCCATCTCGTTCGAAAACGGCGAAGCTCGTTATGCAAACCGTTTCGTCCAAACCGATGGGTTTCTCGCTGAACAAGAAACCAAGGCCAGTCTCTGGGCCGGCATTTCTGAACATCCGTCTAATTCGATCGCCGACGAGGGATGGGGTGCCAGAACTTTAATGAAGGACACCGCATCTACGGACGTCATCGTTCACGGAGGCGTCGCGTTAGCCAGCTTTTATCAATGTGGCGAGTTATACCGGCTCGATCCCAGAACCTTGGAAGATTTAGGCAAAACCACTTGGGATGGTTTTTTTCCCGTTGAAGGCGTGTCGGCTCATCCCAAAGTTGACGAGCACACAGGTGAGTTGTTGTTCTTCAGCTATTTCACTGAGGCCCCTTATCTTCGCTATGGGGTCGTCAATCGCGCTGGCCAGCTCACAGACCATGTAGATATTCCTTTACCTGGGCCAAGACTCCCGCATGACATGGCCTTCACTGAGAACTGGTCAATTCTCAATGATCTCCCTCTTTTTTGGAGTCCGGAGGCCCTTGCCGATGGCTATTACTCAAACGTCTTCGACCGCGACCTTCCTAGCCGGTTTGCTCTCATTCCGCGGCACGGCACAACTGAAGACATCCTTTGGTTCGAGTCCGATCCCACTTTCGTTCTTCATTGGACGAACGCATACGAGGACGGTGATTGGGTCATCTTGGATGGTTTCTTCCAACACAACCCCACCGCACGGGGAGTTGAGAGACAAACAGGCCCATTAAAGGGCTTTGAAACCCTGGATATGAATGTCCTGCAAGCCCGCGCACATCGTTGGAAGTTCAACGTCCGCACTGGCGAATGCCGCGAAGAGCCAACCAGCGAAACCTGCGCCGAATTTCCCATGATCAATGGTCGTCACGCCGGCAGAAGGCACAAATACTCCTACAACGCTCGATGTTCACCGGGACTCTTCGCGTTTGACGGACTGATCAAGCACGACCTCGATACCGGAACCGAAGAACTGTTTGAGTTCGAACCTGGAGTATTCATTAGCGAAACGGTGATGGCTCCGAGAGATGGATCCAGCGCGGAAGATGATGGTTACCTAGTGACCTTCGCATCTGATCTGAACAACAACTTTTCTGAAGCACTGGTATTCGACGCATCTGCGATGATGCAGGGGCCCGTGTGCAAAATTCGACTTCCTGAGCGAATTTCAAGCGGTACTCATGCGACCTGGGTGTCGAGTACCGACCTGTAAGCGACGTGGGCAAGGATCTCTTGGGCCTGAATTTTTAGCCAATTAACTAACTGCGGTTAGGTTTCGGGTAGTGTCGGGGCATGGACGAGATGCACGACGTCGTTACCGCTGTCTTAGGCGAGATCGATTTTGACCCCCAGGAACTACATGCGAAATACCTCTCCGAGCGCGATAGGCGACTCCGCGACGATCACAACGGGCAATACGTGGAAACCAGTGGCGAGTTCGCGAAATACCTTGACGATCCCTATGAGGAAGTAACTGATAGAGCACCACTGTTCGATGAGGTTCAGATCGCCATTATTGGCGGCGGCTTCGGTGGGTTACTTATGGGCGGACGTCTGCGAGAAGCCGGGTTTGAAGACATCAGGGTCATTGAACGCGGTGGAGATTTCGGCGGTACCTGGTACTGGAATCGGTACCCGGGAGCGATGTGTGACGTTGAGAGTTACTGCTACCTCCCGATGCTTGAAGAACTCGACTACATACCCAAACACAAATATTCGTTCGCGCCAGAAATCATGGAGCACACTCAAAATATCGCCCACCACTATGACCTCTACAAGAACGCTTGCTTCGGCACATCAGTTACGAAACTGAGTTGGGATGAGAGTATCGCTCGATGGATTATTGAAACCGACCGCGGCGATCGCATGCAGGCTCAATTCGTCGCGATGGCAAATGGCCCCCTCAATCGCCCCAAACTCCCCGGCATCGCCGGCATTGACGCGTTTGAAGGACACACGTTCCACACGAGTCGATGGGATTATGACTACACAGGGGGCGACAACAGCGGAAACTTGAGTGGGCTAAGTGACAAGAAGGTTGCAATTATTGGTACCGGCGCTACTGCCATCCAATGCGTTCCTCACCTTGGCGAGTCTTCTGAACATTTGTACGTTTTCCAACGAACCCCATCATCAGTTGATGTGCGAAACAATCGCGAAACTGACCCCGACTGGGCGGAATCATTAGAACCGGGTTGGCAATATCGGCGGATGGAGAACTTCAACACGCTCGTCAGTGGCGGCGATCAAGACGAAGATCTGGTGTCTGATGGTTGGACTGACATTTTCCGGAACTTGACTGGAACGGCCGCCAAGTTGGCTGGGCGAAAGCTTGGCCGCCGCATCACGGGCCGCGAGAAAGGCCATCTGATGAAGATGGCTGACTACCAGAAGATGAATACTGTTCGACGGCGTGTAGACGAGACGGTGGAGGACGCCGCGACTGCCGAGGCTTTGAAGCCTTGGTACCGACAATTTTGTAAACGACCTTGCTTCCATGACGAGTACCTACCTACTTTCAACCGGCCAAATGTGACTCTGGTTGATACTGATGGCAAAGGCGTGGAGCGCATCACCCCGACTGGCCTTGTAGCCAACGGGGTTGAATACGAAGTTGACTGCATTATTTTCGCCACTGGGTTCGAAGTTGGTACCGGCTATACCCGACGAGCAGGTTACGACATAGTCGGCAGAGCTGGGTTGACGCTGAGTCAAAAGTGGGAGAACGGCCCACGCACATTGCACGGAATGCAAACAACAGATTTCCCGAATTGTTTTTTTCTTGGCTTCACTCATACAGCGGTCACCGTCAACGTTCCACAAGCCCTCAACGAGCAAGCGATGCACATCTCTTACTTAATTTCTCAAGTTAGAGATCAAGGTGGCACCACTATTGAAGCCACTGCGGAAGGTGAGCAGTTCTGGGTTGACGAAATTGAAGACAAGTCCCAGCTCGGGGAACGTTTCCGCGCTGAATGCACCCCCGGTTATTACAACAACGAAGGAAAAACCGGCAATCCGGACGGCTTTTTCACAACTAGCTACGGTGCTGGCCCTCTTCGCTTCCATCGCATTCTTCATGACTGGAGAGAAGACGGCCGATTAGATGGCGCTGTGGTCGATTAAACACTGCGGGTCAACCGTCAGAGCAGAGCAATAGGGTTCGCTGGTGATCCTGTGCCGCCTTCAACTCGGAGCGGCGCCACAGTGAAAAGGAAACTCCATTTGGAATGTTTCTGGCAAGCCGAAGCAAGACGATCCAAACGTAGGTTGTCTAAAAGGTGTACCCCCATCGCAACGATGACCGTTTGATGAATCGGCATCACCCACTCTGCTGGGTGATTTCCGGGTAGCACGTCGCTCACTCCATCGCAGCCGAGAACGGAGACGTCACGCTCTCGTAGCCACGAAATGCAATCCGGATGCAAACCAGCCATCCCCACCTGGAAAGGATGCCAGGGGCCGAGTTCAGCTCTGCGAGCGTCTCGACCGGTACCAACGAGCAAGATGTCGCCGCTTCCCACAGAGACGTTTTGGGCTTTTTCGCAAGCCTCCAACTCCTCAGAAGTGACGGCGTCTCCAGGTTCGAGCCATTCGACTCCTCTAAGTCTGGGCACATCTAAGAACACCCCGCGCCCTACCACCCCGTCAGAAGCGGCCATGATGCTGCAGCGAGTGGCTCCGGTGCTCTTCACAGTTTCAGCACCGAAATCGTTGTACATGCGTTTGTCGACAAAGACATGACACAAGGCGTCTATATGGGAAGTTGCCATTCCGTGGAATGCGACACCAACGAAGTCACCAGTCGATTCCATATTTATGCTTGGCGATACACAATCGTCACCGCCCCTCACCATCATGTGAAGCGCGGGGTGGCGATTCTCAGCATTGGGCTCGACCGGCAATTCTCGCGCGCAACTAACAGCTTGGCCATGAACGACCTCCGCAGCCGCGGCGGCCCGCAGTTCTGGAGTAATCAAGTTCAGGGCGCCAGCTTCATCTTCGGGCCCCCAGCGACCCCAATTCTTGACTGACTCGAAAAGTTCTCGATGTTGTTCGGAGGTCATCCATGAACCATTCGACATTGCCATTCCCTCTTCTTCAAATAGTGCGGCGACTTGACAACATCGCCAATACGTCGTTCACGCATTCTTTCAGCGGTCGTCGCGTATCGACAACTAGTTCAGGGTCTACCGGTGGCTCATAAGGGGCGGAAATCCCGGTGAATTCTTCGATTTCTCCGTTGCGGGCCTTGCGGTACAAACCTTTTTCGTCGCGCCGCTCACATTCTTCAAGCGGGGTGTTTAGGTACACCTCCATGAACGTCGAAGGTGTGTGCAGACTCCGAACCAGCTCTCGGTCACGAAGGTATGGAGATATGAAGGCAGTAAGAACAATTAATCCCGAGTCGCAGAAGAGCCGTGCTACTTCTCCAACTCTGCGAATGTTCTCAGTTCTATCCGCAGCCGTAAAGCCCAAATCACGGTTGAGGCCAAACCGGATATTGTCACCGTCTAAGACGTAACTCCCCACCTTACGAGAATGAAGTTCTGCCTCTAAAGCAAGAGCGAGCGTAGATTTTCCTGATCCCGAAAGGCCGGTAAACCAAACGGTGCAAGATCCATGTCCCGATCGGAGGTTCCTGGCTTCCGCATCGATCAACCCCTCTGATCGAGTGATATTGCTCGATTTCGGGTCCTCAACCATCAACAAAGCCCTTCTCAATCAGAAGTTCGACAATGGCGTTCACGCACTGGTCCACTGTCATGCCAGCAGTATCTAAACGCAAATCAGCATCTTCCGGTGCCTCGTAGGCAGCTGAAACTCCCGGAAATTCTTCGATGTCACCACGTTCAGCCGCTTCATACAGGCCAGTTGTGTCCCGATCTCGGCAAACTGCCAGTGGCGTGTCGAGAAACACTTCAATCCATTGGTCAGCTCCGACTAACTGTTGAGCCCGTGCGCGTGCGTTGGCCTGCGGCGCGACTAAAGCTGCTATTGCGATCAGTCCTTGACTGTTCATTAGGTGCGCGATTTCTGCGACACGGCGAAGATTTTCGGAACGATCCACAGCTGTAAAGCCGAGATCCTTGCTAATTCCAAGGCGCACGTTTTCGCCATCCAACCGCACGATTGAGTTTCCGCGGTCGAACAAACAGCGCTCGAGAGCGGTAGCAAGCGTGCTTTTTCCAGCTCCGGTGAGTCCGGTTAATAAGATGGTGCAAGGATGTTGTCGATAGCGAATCTGCCGTTCTCCCGCCGCAATCGTTGATGCCTGCACTTCGAGCGAGTCTTTGGGCGTTTGATCCCAGGGAGATACCGGACCCGAAATCATCCCGGCAGCAACGGTGGAGTTACGAACCCGGTCAATCAGGATAAAAGAACCTCCAGCACGGTTAGTCTCATAAGACTCGAAAAGCATTTTGCGATCGGCACTTATCGCACAGTGGGCGATGTCATTAAGTTGAAGCACTGCTGTTTTCGCTTCTTTTCCTGTATTCACGTCCAATAGGTACCGAATCGCGTCAACCGTCACGTTTGCGGTGCCGTGATGTGATTGCAGAATTAGCTGCTCCCCGAGAGCTAATGGTTTCTCATCCATCCAAATGATCATGGCCTCAACAGAGGCATCGAATTCGACTTTCCCGTTCTCTTTGACGAGGAGATCTCCGCGACTCATGTCAATTTCATCGCCAAGAGTCAAAGTGACAGCATCACCCGCCGACGCCACCTTGAGATCGCCGTTAAACGTCACTATGCGTTCCACGGTGGATGAAATACCAGAGGGGAGCGCAGTGACTCGATCGCCGGGACGGACCTGTCCCGAGGTGATACTCCCCGCGTATCCTCTGAAATCTGCGTGTGAACGAAGAACCAGTTGAATGGGAAGGCGAAACTCAACAGCTTTAGCGGGTTCAGTGACATTTACTGCGTTGAGATAATCGATCAGCGGCTGGCCAGAGAACCACGGCATTGCCGCACTCGCTTCCACAACATTGTCACCGTGCAACGCCGAGATGGGAATGTACTCAAGCGATCCGATGCCGAGGTTTGCGGAGTGTTTGTTGTAATCGGCAATGATTTCCAAAAACTGGTCCTCGGAATAATCAACAAGATCCATTTTGTTCACCGCGATGACTAAATGTTTCACACCCAAAAGCACCGCAATATAGGAATGTCGCCGCGTCTGTTGTACCACTCCTTTTCGAGCGTCTACCAGAATCACAGCCAGGTCCGCCGTCGATGCTCCAGTCGCCATGTTTCGGGTGTATTGCTCATGACCCGGCGTATCAGCGATGATGAAATTTCGGTGTCGCGTCGCGAAATACCGGTAGGCGACGTCGATGGTGATTCCTTGCTCCCTTTCCGCTTTCAGTCCGTCAGTGACGAGAGAGAAATCGATGTCGCCGTTACCCACTCCGAGCTGAGAGTCAGCTTTTAATGTCTCGAGATGGTCATCTGCGATGAGTTGTGAGTCGTGTAGCAAACGGCCAATGAGGGTGGACTTTCCATCATCAACGCTTCCGCAGGTAATAAACCGCACCAAATCTTTTTGAATTCGCTGATCGAGATACGCGGCGATGTCAGATTCGATGAGCGGATCGCGCTCAAACATCAAAAATACCCTTCACGTTTCTTTTCTTCCATTGACGCAAGTTGGTCATGATCGATAATTCTGCCTTGACGTTCGGAGTGCCGATCCAAAAGCATTTCCTGAATAACTTCTGGAACGGTGGAAGCCATGGATTCGATGGCTCCTGATAGCGGATAACAGCCCAAGGTTCGAAAACGCACCCAACGCGTGCGCGGTTGCTCCCTTGGCGTTAACGGGAATCGAGCGTCGTCGACCATGATTAAGTTCTTATCGCGCTCCACGATCGGCCGGGGCGCTGCGAGGTAGAGCGGAACTATCTCAATTTTTTCAAGATGGATGTAGTGCCAAACGTCGAGTTCGGTCCAATTGCTGATGGGAAAGACACGAATACTTTCCCCATCTGAGACCTTTCCGTTATACAGATTCCATAGTTCGGGTCTCTGTCTCTTGGGGTCCCAGCGGTGATTGGCGTCTCGGAAGCTAAAGATTCTTTCCTTGGCCCTTGAACGTTCTTCGTCTCGGCGCGCACCACCGAAGGCTGCGTCGTGGTTTCCCTGAGTCAACGCCTGTTTCAGAGCATCGGTTTTCATGATGTCGGTATATGTTTGGGATCCGTGGTCGAACGGGTTGATTTGAGCAGCTAAACCTTCAGGATTGCTGTGTACCAGTAATTCCAAACCGAGTTCGGCGCAGATTCGATCACGAAATTCGATCATCTCTTTGAACTTCCAAGTCGTGTCGATATGCAGTAGCGGGAAAGGGACCGGACCGGGGTGGAAGGCTTTTCGCGCTAAATGCAAAAGCACGGATGAGTCTTTACCAATCGAATACAGCATGACGGGTCGTCGAAATTGGCTAACGACTTCTCGGAACACGTAAATAGCTTCTGATTCCAGTGAATCCAGATAGCTACGGCGCTGTGGGGAAAGCGATGTGTTCTGCACGGTGCCCGTTACCTACCTTTCGGCCTCGTTGCGCTCTGCGATGTTAGAGGTCCTTCGCAGGTAAGGCCACAAGCATGACTTGACTCCGAGCCACTTTCTAGCGGCTCGACAGCGGCTCATAACTCGGCGAAGCCTCAGTTGCCGGCGGAGACAGGTAGATAGTAACCGCGCCTTCGAGTTCAAACGCCTGAGGAGCACCATCTGGTATTTCACCCAGGAGATACCTTTGACCCCCATTTACGAACTGCCACATTCCTCGGCCATCGCGGTCGATCTCGTCAAGTCCCTCCACCGTAGGATCCCACCAAATTTCGGCGATATCGTCAACACCGTGGTAATCGGGTTCCTGTGAATCAGGCCACCGATCTTTGTCCCCGTAAGAAAGGCTGGGAGCCGTCACCGCGCTTCTCGTAGGGTCCGCGGAGAACACGGCTTCGTTGAAGCCTTCAATCGTTAGTTCCGGTCCGACCGCTTGGAGAACCGCGTAGAACAGACCCGGCGCCGGATCAATAATTCCGATGTTGTCGTTCGCCCGTGGAGGCTCACCATGGAACCATTCGTAAAGGAAATGTGAAGAGGCAACACTTCTGTCGACTCGAGCGTTCAGGTTCGAAATACCGAATGCGTGAGACCACTGTTGCTGGTGGTATGTCCGAGCGAATGCGGTTGTGTCAACCAGCACCGATCCAGTCACAATCCACTCTGGCCAATAATCCTGCGCAGCAGCCTCGTTGGTGAAATCGCGAGGCGCAATCGGATCACCGTTAAAGATGACCGACGTTACGCCGGCTTCTTTCATTCTCGCGATAATCGTACCGGCTGATTCTTGAAGGGTGGCCGGGTCAAGAACGTAGGACTGCGATTCGACTACTTCTACGTCATATCCCGCTAGGAGTTCTTCGAACTGCGCATTGGAGTCAACCGACGCTCGACTCGCGAGATTCCATATTCGACCAAATTGTCGTTGCCGGGCACGCATCGAAGCATCCCCAGCGTGAATAGCAGGGTCTCCTGCCAAGCGCTTTCCGATGTACTCGGCGACCAGCATGTTCAACTGTTGAGGCCCTTTCCCTAGGGTGTAGGCCATACCTGGTCGCTCGCGGTAGTACTCGGGTGTCTGTCCAGGGCCACAAGAGATGCAAGGTATTCCTCTGGCGTGTAGCTCTTCCGCAAACGCGTTCGTGAGAGTTGGGCCACCAATCACCATGAAAGGGTCAAGTTCTTCATCGACCTTCACGGCATCCGCCCGTGCCGCCGCTGCATCCAGAATGTTGCCCGAGCCAATCATTATCGTGAGGTCGACGCTTCGCCCGTAGGTCTCGTAGTAGGTCTCGTAGTACTCAAGCAGTCCACGGATCGTGTGCTCGTCATCGGCAGTTGTGTCGTCGTTGTAAATAGCTGAAGTGAGGTAAGCCATGACTGGGTCTACATCTTGAGCGAGCCACCAAACGATTCGGATGCTGTCTTCAGTTACACCTCGATCTGTTTCCCCACCGTTCCATCCCTCGTATGGTGCAGCGCAAGCACCAGCGAAGAAGCTGGGAATGGCCAAGGTTCCTCGGTCAATGTCACAACGCTCACCCCACTCAATTTCTAGGCCGAGCTCTTCCGCTCGATCCAAGAACATAACTCCGGGTCTGAAACCGGTATCAGGACCCCAGTCTGTGCCTAGGGCTCTTGGCGCAGTAGTCGTTGGAGCCACGTCCTCAGATTCTGGCTCGCTACCGTCCTCGGATGCCTTCTCCTGCGCCTCGCTCTCCGGTTCAGCCCCGCCATCTACTTGAGCGGAAGTTGATTTCTGCGTAATTGGTTGTTGAACGTCATCGTTGTCGCTGCCGGTGACGACGATGATCACGACGACAACTGCTGCTACCGAAAGGGCGACAAGCGGGCCAAATTTGCGAAGGGAAGCGCCTTGTCCTGCTGGTTCCATCTCATCAGGTTGTCATGCCATCTGATTAGCTGCGACCAGATCGCTTCAACGCCGCCTCAGAATGGCCGAGATAGGCGGTGATGACCTGATCATCGTCGAAGACCTGTTGGGCGGTTCCTTCGGCGATGACGCTGCCCCCGTCTAGTGCAATTACTCGGTCCGCTATTTCGGCGACGAGCGTCACATCATGTTCGATGACCATCAACGCGGCATTCAGTTCTTGCCTCATTTGGAGAAGAATTCCACCCAAGGCTTCAACTTCGCTTTGAGCTATTCCACTTGAGGGTTCGTCCAACAAGATAACGGAGGGTTGATGAGCCGCTACACAGGCAAGATCCACGATCCTCCGAGTTCCTGTTGACAGTTCAGCGACGAGCTTGTGGGCAAACGAATCGAGACCAAATTGGGCTATCACTTCCTCCACTCGGTGGTCGATTCGTTGCTCGCTGTCATAAGCCATCGGCAGGTGCAGCGCTGCAGTCACTGGATCACCCCATCGAATCCAGCGTTCTAGCGACACGGCGAGGGTTTCCTTCACCGTCAGTGTCGGAAACAGGCGCGCGTTTTGAAAGCTTCTGCCCAAGCCATGGCGGGCCCGCCCGCTCGAAGCATGCCTGGTGATGTCCTGTCCAACCAAGAAAACTTGGCCTCGCTCAATGGGTGTGGATCCTCCGATCAAGTCGAAAAGGGTTGTTTTGCCTGCGCCGTTAGGTCCGATGAACGCGACCACCTCGTTTGAGTGCACTCTAAAGGAGACGTTGTCGACCGCCCGAATTCCTCCAAAGTGACGAGTAAGCGACCGAACTTCTAGAACCGGAGGTTGTTCATCATCTATCGTTACTGGCTTCACCCTGGTTGCCGAAGAAGAGGGCTCAGCGAGAAACACGGCGCGCAACAGGTCAGCCCGCTCCCGAAGTTCTTCCGCAGGCCCGCGAAAGCGCACCCTCCCCCGTTCAAGAAAGTAAGCCGTGTCCGCGATGTCCAACGCAAGATTGGCGGATTGTTCAACTAGAACAATGCTGACCCCCGATGCGGCTATGTCTCGAACCATCCGAAGAAGCCGCTCCACGACCACGGGTGCCAACCCCAGAGACAGCTCATCAATCATTAGAAGCCGGGGACGGGTGAGCAGCGTCATACTCAATGCGAGCATCTGTTGCTGTCCTCCGGAGAGGTCTGCGGCCACCGATTCTTTACGATCGCGAAGTTCAGGAAAGGTTTGAAGTATTTGTTGTTGGTCCGATTGAAGGTCAGCTTGATCTCCTCGGCGTATCCAACCAGCCGCTTCCAGATTTTCTGCGACAGTCAGGCTCGGAAAAACCCCGGCGTCTCCAGGCATTTGAATGATCCCAAGCCTCGCTATCTCGTTAGGTGGGGCGAAGGTAGTGTCCCGTCCATCAAAGATCACCGCACCATGATCCGCCGCCACTACGCCTGAAATAGCGCGGAGCAATGTCGACTTTCCTGATCCGTTCGTTCCTAAGAGCGCAACGATTTCACCTTCCTCCACTTCGAAGTTCACGTCGTGAAGAACTTGAATTCCGTCGTAACTAACTTGGAGGTCCTGACACAGCAGCAATTTGACGCGGCCGTTTCGTCGTTCTTGAAAAACTTCAGACCTTGCCAAAGCTGTTTTTCGTACTTGCTCCACGTCGCGGCCGATGACATTCGCGCCGCTTGCGATCACAAGACCTCCAATAAAAAACACAGGAACCATCATCACCATTCCTGCTCGTATCCCCCAGTTGTCCGCGATCCATCCAATAAAAGGAAGTATGAGAAGGCCTGGAAGAACCCACAGCGATCCCATGGAGAATCCGACAGATCGAGCTCGCGGTGGAATTGCAAGTGACAGGGCAGCAATGATTCCGGGTCCAACGATGGCCAGACATAGCGCTATGAGTACATTGGCAGCGATCGCAACACCCAGGTTTGGTACCACCGCGAAAATTCCCGAAAGGACAGCGGTGACACTGGAAACAACAGCTAAGTACCGCAAGATGCGTCCGGGGTCGCGTTCAACTACTCGAGACGCGACCTGGGCACCAATAATTAAACCAATGAGCTGGCCAGGTTCTGATGCCGCGGCGACAATCCCGCGAGCGCGTTCATCGAGCCCATATGCCTCCTCATAAAGCAGTCCCGCCAAGGTGCCAAAGCCAATCAGCGAGGCCGCCAAAAAAGGAGTCGCGGCAAATATCCGGCGAAGAGACTCAATTTTCCAACACATGCGCCATGCTTCAGAGATAGACGGTGGCGCTTCTTCCGTCGCCACTGCCAATGCGTCACCTCCTGCAAGACGTCGCTCATGTGAACCCCTGACCGGTTCTCGCAACTTCAACCCCATCACCACGACAAGCAGTGTTGGGACGGCAAACAACAAAAAAGGTGTACGCCACCCCCAGTAGTACGCGGTAAAGCCCGCTAGCAGCGGACCCAGCGTTGCTCCCACAGCGTTAGCTGCGCGATGAAAAGCGTAGGCCCGGGGTCGATCCTTAGGTGCGAACCAGTCCGCTATCAGCGAGTTGTGTGTCGGATCGTTAACGGCTTTGCCGATAGCGGATCCGCTCCGGGCGACAGCGAGAGTGATGACGCCGGCCGCCAGACCGGTCCCAAACGAAAAGCAAGCCCATAAAGTTGCGCCGATTAAGGCCAACCTCACCCGGGGCGCCCGATCTGCCAAAGCAGCGATAGGTACCTGCAACGAAAGAGAGAACGCTACGACGAAAGCTATGAAAGTGAGTAGACCAGTGAAACCCAACTGAAACTCGTCCCGTATTTCAGGCGCCAAGATCGCAAAGGCGCTCCGATCAAGTTCATCTACCGCATTAAGACCGAAGATGATCAGGAGCGCGCCTATAGGCCCTTCCCCTGCGATCCTTCGCATGATGCTCGGCTTGCCCTTCATCGTTCCAAGTCCTCGTTTCCTAACAAGTCCTCAGCCGAATCCGTTTCTTGAAGTCCAAAACGAGCACCCAACTTTCTTAAGGCAAGATTCCTCAAATCAGCCCACAACCCGACTATGCCTGCTGGAGCAATGAGGAGCACTACAAGCACACCTGTTCCAGTTGCCAGCAACCTCCACGACCCTTGAAGCCAATACCAAGACCCGTTCCAGAACAGGGAGCCGATAATTGCCCCGCTGATCGACCCCAGTCCACCCACGACAGCCCCCATAAACACCACAATGCTGAATCCAGCTGGGGTCACATTGAACGCTTGCTGGTGGTGGGCGATCACCGAACCAGCAACGGCCGCAAGAAAACCAGAAATTGCGAATGCCACCAATTTTAGTTGTGAGGCTCGCGCCCCATATGCCTCAGCCGCAATTTCATTGTCTCTTAACGCGACCAAGACGCGCCCAATACGCCCATTCTTTAGTCCGGCGACAGCTACACATGCGATCGTTAGAGTCACAAGGCACACGTAATACGCTGCTTGGGAACTCTCCCAGTTGATTGTGCCGAACAACGGCGGCCGGGTAATCCGTTCCACCGGCACCCAACTAAAGAACTGAGGGTTCAAAAAATACTGAACCGTGGTGAGTTCAAGGGCCAGGGTGGTGACAGCCAAATATGTGCCACGCATTCGCAGCGCTGGAATTCCCACGACCAAAGAAAACAATGCCCCCAGACACCCCGCCAATGCCGTCGCCGCAACAAAGCCAACCCCAGCTTTTTGCGTCAACCACGCACCGGTCGCGCCACCAACTGCCGCAAAAGCCATTTGACCCAAAGATAATTGCCCCGACCACCCGGTGAGCACCCCTAACGAAAGCATGATGACCGCATACAGAAGCACCAATCCCATCCGTACCACGACCGTGGTATCGAAAACACCCCAATACGGAAATCCGGCAAAGAAGATCACGATGACTAGAAAGACCACTCCACGAGCGACTTGAATGCCCGGTATCTGAAGGAACACCCGTGGGATAGGTCGAGCATGTCCAACTGCCTGCCAGCTAGTCACATCGAGCGCAGAACGGAATCCACGACTGCGGCGAAATACCAATCCAAGGACAATCGCCAAGCCAGTTAATGCTGCCATTTTGGCTTCGGCTTCGTTGGCTTGAGAATTCCAGACAATTCCTTCTTGCAGAACACCAAGTGCAAAGGACACGCCAATAATGGTCGGCAGGTGATCCAGTCGTCCCAAAGTGAGCGCTGCCAGCGCCCGCAACAGGAGCAGCAAACCAAGTGATCCTCCTATCGGTAAGCCATAAACGCCTGATCGAAGGAACAGAGCGAGAAACGCAAACACCGCTGCTATCCCCCACACAATGCTGCTGACGGCTTTCACCGGAATACCTAATAGACCCGCCCTGCTTGGCAGCTCAGCCGAAGCCCTGATGGCAATCCCGATGCGCGTCCATCGCAACACCAGCACAAGAGCCACCATCGCCGCAGGCCCAAGAACAAGAGCAAGTAAATGGTCGGCATCGAAAACCCGACTCCCAATATCGAATCGAAAACTGAAAGGTGCTTGAAGGCGCTGCGATTGGAGATAACTGTCCCACCAGGCAGGAAGATATAACGCAAACACTGCTAATAGTTCACCAATTCCCAAAGTGGCCACCGTCAACACAAGCCGCGGTGATTGAAAGAACCGCCTGACGATAAGGAACTCGGTGGCCACTCCAATGACTGCCGCACACAGCAGAGCTAAAAAGAAAGACAAGTACCAATTCCAACCTGATTCCAATATCAACAACATCGCGAAAACGGCAGGAAGCAGTCCCAGTTCCCCGGCCGCGAAATTCAGAACGTTGTTTACCCGGTAGACGAGGTACATAGCCACTGCTACTAGGGAGGTGATACTGCCGAGTACTAGCCCAGAGACGAACGACCCTGCAGGGGCAGGGAACAGCAGCTGTTGAGTGACAAGCAAGGCTGCTGGCCACACCATCCAACTAAGACGACGTAACGCAGCGCCTAGTCGAAACACCACGAACCCCCTCCCAGCAGACCTTTACCAGTTAAGTCGGATGTCGAACCGCGAACGAATTCTTTGGTCAAGACTGTCTTCAAAGAAACAACCCGGGTGTTCCTTCAGAATCCGCTCCACTTCGCTCCGAGCCGTGTCGAGTTGCGTGGGACGTCCGGTTTGCTCCCAGAGCTTGAAGTCTGTTCGATCCGCCACGCTCGGATAGACGAAGTCGGTGGTCATCCTCTTGAGTGTGTCGGATTCACCTAAGAAATGTCCGGCCCCCGCAACTACTTCGTGAATCATTGCCGGATCGATTTCTTCAGTCTCTACCGGCCGCAAGGAGCTCATGATGGAACCGAGCATGTCGTTGTCAACAACGTAGCTTTCGAATGAGGCAGCCATAAGTGCGGCCTGCATCCCGCAAGCTTGTGTGACCAGATTGCTACCCGCCTGAGCGGCCAATGTTACGGTTAAAGCCTTTTCTGCTCCACTTTGGACATCGGAGGTTTTAGCGTCGCTGGCCCCAGCAATCGACCGATTGGGCAGACCCAGTGATCGAGCAACTTGTGTCGCAGCGGCCATCACCAATGCTTGTTCGCCCCCGCCGCCGCTCATACCTCCGGTACGTAAGTCGACGATCATTGGCTCAGGTCCACAAATTACCTTGGCTGAAGGATTTACAAGCCAGCTGAAGACCATTCCCGCCAATGCTTCTGCCATGGCCTGGCTGATCGCAGCACCAAGCCCAGCCGGAGACGAAGCACCGACTTGGCCAAACACATTTGCATGTGCGGGGATTCCGAGTTGCGCTGCGACGCGAAGCACCTCCATTGCATGTTCACTCATCCGCAAGGGCGGCGTGACGTGGTTGACGTTAAATGAGAGAAACGGACGTTGAATAAACAACTCTTGAGATCCCGCTATCTCGAAACACAGTTCCGCGACCTCTGCTGCTGTCGCGCCGTTCGTGGCGCTAGTGGCGACATGTTTCCTAGTTGCGGCTAGGCATGCGTAGGCAGTGTTTATGTCAAGTGTTTCCTCATCGGGCATGTCTCCTGCGACAAGAGGCCGGCTCAGAAAGTGGATATGTTGCAAACCTTCAACAAGCCGAGCTACGTCGTAGAGATCTCGAAGGGTGGAAGGGCGGTACTGGCCGTTGTTGATGTCGATAATCATCGGTGCCGCGCCTCCAGTTCCTAGGTGGACACGGTGTGCGGAGAGATCTAAGTCGTACTTGCTGTCTCTACCGCAAAGGACGAAACCTGACGGCGCCTGCTCGACCAAAGATTGGACTAGTTCGCGCGGGTACAGCAGCCTTCCGTTGACCACCTGTCCGCCAGCCTCGACGACGAGGTCAATTACAAAGTCGGGTGCTTCGCTCACACCCACCGTTTCCAACAGGGTGTACGTTCCGTCGACTATTTCGTTGACTTGTGGAATGGCAAGCGGCTGATAGCGGCCTCCTGTGAGGCCTGGAGGGGCCGGGTTCGGCGACGTTTCGCGCCTTGTTTCTGCTGCTGTGCGTCCCCGCCGTCTGCGGTCGGGTCGAGTCATCGCGTCCCCCGACGCCGTCGGACTACCAGTGTGGAGAAACCGATTCTATGTTGAGTTGCCCGGCAAGTCCCGCAGTGCGATGCACCGCTGCGTCTCTCCACTCCTGAGATGAGCTCATGGCGAGCAGTGCCGCCCGATTCGGATATTTTGCTATCGCAACCTCGTCCCATAGTTCTTCCACTTGCCCAAGGGCCAGGAAGGTGACATCGGCATGGAAAACTATTTCCCCTCCGTATTCGCCGATCAACTTTAAGACAGCTTGTCCGTACAATTGATAGGCCTCCCGTCCGGTGAGTTCGCTTCGACGGTTATCTTCGTATTGCGCACGGTCCTTGAATTTCAACAAATTCACCATGTAGATCGGTCCTTCAGGACCGGGTTGCATCATCTCCTTCATGCGTTCTGTACTAGTTGGCAGCACTTCATTAGTGACTTCCATCAGCACCTCTCATTTTTGTATCTAGTCATCGGTCCGTCTCAGAACAACGCTCTCGCCTCTTCAAACCCAGTAACACAGGTTTCGGCTCGTTCATTGACGAGACATTTCGGCCTTAGCGGTTGTCTGCGTCTCGGTAGCCGTTCTTTTACCTAGTTCGATAACGAGTTCATGCAGCTCGCCAGTGAATTCATATGGCGCTGTGTATCTGGCTGAGACCGCTGAACCATGGTCTCGCCCGACGCTCGCTCCAATCGAGCTAATCATTCTCATCATGAACGGCAATTCGATCGTCCCGCAGACGGTTTCGCCCACGGCAAGGTCGATTCGTCCGGTCGTGGAGCTCGTACGCGCAACCTTGACGGACAACACACTTTCACCTGGCGGTACCTTGATTTCCGATTCAACGATGGAGTGATCGTTGAAGGCGTTGTAGTCAACTACCAAACGGGAGTTTTGAACAAACACCGTTAATCCCGAGTTTTCGTTACCTGTCGCGTAGAGCACTCCTTCGTCGTTTTCTCCACAGCTGATCCGTGCAGTCATGTCCCATAGTCGACCCGAAGGCGATGGTGCGGCCTGAGCTGGTATCGGAGACATCGGTGGCTGATAGCGGTACCGCCGATGAGTGGGGTGCGGTGAGTGATCGTCAAGGCGTGAACCAAAGAGTTCGATCGTGCGGTCGTCTAGTGGAAGAACGCCATGGATTTTTGCTTCTTCCCACCACCGGTCGATTAATAGTTCGAGCTGGTCTGGTTCTGTGTCTGCGAGGTCATTACATTCAGATTGGTCTTCAGAGAGGTTGTATAGCTCCCAACGGTCTTCCTCGAATGGTTGTCCTTTGATGTGCCGCGTTACTGCCTTCCACCATGTCCCGCTGTCCTCTGCGATGAGGGCCCGCGAACCGAATTGTTCGAAGTACTGAAGCGTGTTGGTTGCTGGGGCATCAGGAGCGTTGAGGATTGAAGCGAACGACGACCCAGTGACGGGCAGTTGTTCAAGCCCGTTGTAAGTGTCGGGTGCGGCGATCCCCAGAAGTTCGTAAATAGTTGGCGTTATATCTGAGACGTTGACGAATTGCCTACGCAATGTCCCGTCCTGTTCGTGATCGATGCCTGCAGGCCAATGAAAGATCAGTGGGACGTGTACGCCACCTTCATGAGTGTTTTGCTTGTACCACTTGAATGGGGCATTGCCACACTGGGCCCAACCCCATGGGTAGTTGGTATGGCTGTGAGGTCCACCGATTTCTTCAATCTGGTCGATGAGGTCTTCAGGAGAGTCGAAAACACCGTTGAAGAATTTCATTTCGTGCATTACGCCGAACGGGCCGCCTTCTTGTGAAGCTCCGTTGTCGGCGAGGAAGACAAAGATGGTGTTTTCTAATTGACCCATTGAGCGGAGTCCATCAACAAAGACACCTATTTGGTCGTCGGTGTGGTCGAGAAAAGCGGCGAAAGCTTCTTGGAGTCGGCAGGCAAATTCACGGTGAGTGGACGGTAGCTCTTCCCAAGGTTCAACCCCGGGGTTCCTGGGTGCAAGTTGCGTGCTTGGCGAGGTGACCCCAAGTTCAAGCTGTCGTTCGTACCAACGTTGCCGAACGACGTCCCATCCTTCGTCGTATCGGCCTCGATACTTCCTGAGGTAATACTCGGGCGCTTGGTGGGGGGCGTGTGTGGCTCCGAACGGCAGATAGGCGAAGAAGGGGCGATCCGGACGCACCCCTTTGCTGTCATTGATCATTCGCAGCAACTGGTGGACGAGGTCTTCGCTGAGGTGATATCCGTCCGCGGGAGTAGCTGGTGGTTCGACGTGGTGGTTGTCGACCACTAACTCGGGATAGAACTGGTCGGTCTCTCCTTCAAGAAACCCGTAAAACCGGTCGAATCCTCTTGCAAGAGGCCATTGATCGAAAGGACCGGCTGACGAGATGTCGTTGGTTGGGGCCAGGTGCCACTTTCCGGCACAGAAAGTCGCATATCCCTGAGCCTTGAGTACTTCTGCCATCGTCGAGGCGTGGTTGGAAATGTGTCCAAGTTGATGCGGAAAGCCGGTTTCGTGATTGGACACGGACCGCATACCAACTCGGTGTTGGGATCTACCGGTGAGGAGAGAGGCCCTCGTCGGTGAACACAACGGTGTGACGTGAAAATTGGTGAATTGCAGCCCGTTGTTGGCAAGAGCGTCGATATTGGGGGTGTCGATGTCGGATCCGTAACAGCCGAGTTGTGAGAATCCTGTGTCGTCCATCAAAACCAGGACCACATTGGGTGCATCGTCACCTGGGTGTGGGCGAACCGGAAAGTGCGGTTCGGATTCGTCAAGAGTTCGACCTATCCGACCTTTGAACGTTGGGAGGGGATCGGGCTTCACGGTTCTTCCTTTAGATTGAAAAGGCGGTTAAGTCGTCGCCGAGAATGACGTCGCCGTCGAAATGCTTCCGGGCTAGCGCTACCCATTCGGGGTACTGCTCTTTCGATGGGGCAGGCACCATGTGAGTTAACACAAGCTTTTTGACGCCTGCGCGGGCCGCGGTTTGTGCCGCCTGTTCAACGTCGGAGTGGTAGTCAAGTATGTCCTGGAGCATCGGGTTGGGGCTGAGTTCGACAAGGTCTCTGCGGATAACAGTTTGGACGTATGCGTCTGCTGATGCCGCGAGATCATCCACTCCTTCGCAGGGGATGGTGTCGCCAACCAGCGCAACAGACGCGGACTCATGTTCGATTCGGTAACCGAGAGTCGGTCGCACGGGAGCATGCACTGTTGCGGCTGTGCTGACGAAGACATCGTCGAGTTCGAAACTTTCGCCTGGCGCAAGCTCCACGACGTCTACCTTTGGACCGTGCGTAAGTGCGTCGTGATGTTCAATTCGGTAACCAATATCTGCTTCCAGCGCGTGTAGCTGTCGAGCTACAAATTCCTTTATCCCGGGCGGACCGTAGATAGCAAGTGGCGCATTTCCTCGACTCATGATCCAGTGAGTCGTGATCACGTCGTTGAGGTCGCAAATATGGTCACTGTGTAGGTGAGTGATAAGTACCGCTCGCAGGAACAATGGGAGCGTGTCGGCTCCCGCCATCCTCATCACCACCCCCCTTCCGGCATCAACAAGTATGTGGATGTCATTGGCTTTCACAAGCGTCGAGGGGCCTGCACGATTTGCGTCCGGTAAGGGTGATCCGGTGCCGGTAAGGATGACTTCCATAAATCAAAGGTACTTTCCGTTCCGGTGTTTCGAAGCACATGTTGGCCGCTGGCTCAGGTGTTGACGCTACAGCCAAGTCTTCAGGTCAAAGTTTGTTGTTGGCGCTTCGTGTAACACCGTGGCCGCGTGCTGACGCAAATAGCCCCCTGAGGGCGAAGTTTGCCAGGAACTGCGTCCCGTCTTGTCCCGAACAATGGAAGCAATTCGTCGTACCTGAATACCGGATAATTCGTTATGCAGATGTTGGTGTGGTTGTGAGCGTCGTAGCAGCACGACCTTCGATCCGAGCTCCCTGTTCTGCTAAGTGATCGTTCATGTCAAGCCATAGGGCTCGAAGCCGGTAGTGGGGCACCACAGGGAACAGGTGGTGCAACAAGTGGTGATCGTGCCCGCGAATCAGAAATGTCGAACCGATGAACGTAAAAATCCGCGTGTCGCGATATCGACCCGTCTCGCTGTGTGGATGATGCGGGAGCCACCCAAAGACAAGCGCCAGCCAGAAGCGGCCGATCCACGCCGGAAGGTACCAAAGCAACCAAACCGTTTCCGCGTACCCCATTGCAGAACCAACAATCAAGACCGCAAGGTGGCTGAGCACCACTGGTTTCGCTGCCGTTCCCGCTTCAGGACCGCGTAGTTCGGCCATTTGCGCGAGTCTCGAGGCTAAGCCTCTGGGTAGTAGTCGACGCAACAGAGGTACCGCAGCGAATAGTGGACCAAGCGGATACAAGATCATTCCTATGATCGCTCGGAAGATTAGGTCGCGAGGTGAGCCTTTAGAGTTCAGTAAATCCGGATCTGTTTCATCATTCGTGTGCGTATGGTGCTTGAGATGGGTGATTCTGTGGGCGATAAACGATTCGCACAGCAGCCAACCCGCTAGAGCTCCTACCGACCGATCGACCCACCTTAAAGCGGGCCTGCCTGCTGACAAGGTCTTGTGGACCGATTCGTGCATCGGCATGTAACAGGCCTGCAAGAAGAGCACGGCAAGCGGAATAGCGGCCCACAGTGGGATCAGTTCTGCTGCGCGCAAGACCACGATCAAGCCCCAACCCAGCACGCACCAGGTGATGTTGAAAAGGCTGCGCCAACCAATTGACCCCACGTAGGGTTCGATAGCGGATCGTTCGTACAGCAAGCGGTCAGTACCGGTGCGTGGTTCCACAGCTTCCCATCTCATCTTGCAGTGTTAGACCTACGGCCAACAAGAATA
>DUBN01000073.1:0-2469 GCA_012960315.1 Acidimicrobiia bacterium | reverse complement strand
AAGAATACAACCACCTCGGTGTTTACGTAACAACAGCCTTGACGGCGATGCATTCGAACCCGTCGCTCAGATCGCCTATCGGCACTGAAATTCGACTACACGCTCATCTCTCCACGTAGTACCACTACTAACATAAAAACTACGTACTCTAACTTGGACAAAACCGATGCTCGTACTTGAAGATGTGAGGCAGTTTCTCGCTAGCGAAACTGGATTAGCCACCATCAGCACTACCCAAAATGATGGACGGGTGCTTTCGAGTATCGCTAATTGCGGCATTGTCCAAAACCCACTCACGGGCACGGATTGCGTTGCCCTGGTTTCTGCTGGGAAAGCAGCGCGGCTTGGGCATGTTCGGCGCGGCTCTGAGGTAACCATCGCGATTCGTCGAGGATGGAACTGGCTGGCTGTAACTGGTGCAGCGGACCTCATCGGACCCTCCGACCCTGCTGCCGGCATCGATGCCGAAGCACTCCGATTGCTCCTTCGTGAAATTTACGCGGCCGCCGGTGGTACACACGATGACCTCGACGAGTACGACCGAACGATGATTAAAGATCGCCGGACTGCTGTACTAGTTGATCCGGTTCGCATCATTGGCAACCGACCTACTGCGTGAATCAGTCACATCAGTCGACACAGACAAGGTCAGAGTCTTCGACTGCGCAGATCACGCTAACTAACGCGAGTTTGGATGCTCTGGCTACCTACTTAAATACTTCGGTACTTTTCATCGCGTTACCTGTTTCACAGTTGACGGAATAGAACTTTCAACTGCCGTCAAAAGACGGTTTGATGACTAGAACTTTCTTTTGGTCAAGTGGGCGGAGCAGAAATTCCCCGAACTCTTCGTAAAACACTCCAGGCAAGCGTCCAAAAACCAGACGGAAAGCGTCTTCCCACCCTGCCTCTGCTACTTGCTGAAAATACCCGGTTATGAGCTCGAGCGGATCTTGGCCGGCGAGATGCAGAAGTTGCAACACAGCGACGCGTCCTGCGGGACATTGCCATGCTCCACCCATTTCTTCTGCCCACACCTGACTGGCTGGAGTGGTGCAATATGCCAAGACTTCTGCCGGCAGCACATCAATACTTGCCCCAAATTCGGTGTGGGTTTGTACAACCCAATCGGAATAGGTTGAAAGAAAATCAGCTTCTCCGGCGTAGTCAGCGATTAGGGCGGCTACGTAATCTGCTAGTCCCTCCCTGAGCCAAATGGGGCCGTCCAATGGCACCACTGCTGGTCCCTCGACTGACCCGTCAGTATTCGCAGTGTGCGCCAGCCCATAAATGTGAACCCATTCGTGAGCGGCGAGCAGCCAATGAGAAACGTCCGAGTCGATATGTAGGTTTTGGGTGGGCCAAACAATTTCAAACATGGCCGGGTTTCGACTCAACATCGACATGCCAATTCCTTGGCTGATCATCGGTTCCTGAAGATCTTCAATGCACCACGGTGATTCAGAAGCTCTGTAGGCACACCGGTGTTCAGCTATCTCGTGATGTTCAGACCGGAACCTGTGCCACACCGCAACCAGAACGTCTGCAATACCGCTAAAAGCGTTATCTGGAAGCGGGAAAAGTTCTGCGGCCGCAAAAACAGAAACGACCACATCTTCAAAAAGATGGGGCTCTGTGCCTGGATAGGCGACGAAATAGAACGTCGCCTTCCCGGAGCTAGTGCGACAGCGACGTGTAAGGGAACCCGCTGGCGGCTCCTGATCAGACGAAGTCGGCTCGTCGATAGAAGCACACAATGCAAATTGTTTCGCGACGTTCGCTGCGGTTGTTTGAGTTGGGTTAGAAGAGCTGCTAGCTGCAACCGAGAGTGTTGTTGTGGGCGCCTCCGGTGGTTCAACTTTCAGAGGCTTAGTTGAAAGCGAACCCACCTCAGACTTCCCAGTTTCCAACGCGTTACTTGTGTGAGAGTCAAGCCCCGCAGAAGTTGTTGATGCGACGCTCCGTCCTGAATCAGAACAGGAGAGCAATAATGCACCCACTGCGACGAACTTCAGAACGACCCGCACAAGAGTTCCTCCAAGTTTCACGTTACTTGGGGTAGTCCGCACACTATTTTCGGGTATCTCTCTAGCTACAGAACGGCGTGTCGTTTAATGAGTAAAGGCTATTTCGTGCAGATATCAACTGATCCTGATGTCGACCCGCGCAAGTGCGCTGTCGGCATGGCATGCGCTGCTCAGGCCGTGACGGATGGGCATTTCGTAAACGTTTTCTTTGCTTCCCACGCGGTGAAACTCCTACAAGCCGCGTACATCGACGCCCTAGACGAAAGGGTCTCCCAGGGATCTGGGCAATGTTTGAATATGTTGCAGACGCTGATTGACGGAACGAAAGGAATTTATTGTTACACCGGGTCACAGGCTGCAGTTGGCGTGAATCAGGACAACGCTCACGAAGTTCTTGTCGGTGGATACGATCTCAACTGGAGTGGCCCTCCAGGAGTGGTGT
>DUBN01000072.1 GCA_012960315.1 Acidimicrobiia bacterium | reverse complement strand
TCGTCAGGAACAACGGTTAGGTCAGCTCCAAGTAAACGTGCCGCTTGGTGTTGGTGGGGGTAGCGAGCAGCGACCACGATGGCATCCACTTTTGTGTATCGCCGCAGAGCGGCAATAGCAGTGAGACCCATAGTCCCAGCCCCAATCACTGCCACCGTTCCACCGTCGGGAACGTTGCCGCGCAGCACAGCGTGTATACCCGCAGCCGTCGGTTCGATCATCACCGCCGACTCATCACTTAATGCTTCAGCAACGACGTGAAGCTGGCTTTCGTGCGCCGCAAATATTTCTGACCAGCCACCACCTGTGCTGGCACACGAACCGGTCTGCAAGCCTGGCTCCAGAACACCGGCTGTTAAATGCCCATAATCGTTGCCATCTGCTTGCGCGGCCCCTGGCCAAGCGGGAACTTCACCGCGAGTTTCTGGTCCAAGAACGGGTTCAAGAACGACGCGACTACCATCGGCCCGTTCCGCGACTACTTCATGTCCAGGAATGAAAGGAAAAGACGCCAGTGCCTCGAAATAACGCGACGCTCGACCATCAATAGTGGAAAGGTCAGACCCACAAATCCCCGCTAGGCGGGTGGTGACGTGCTCCCAACCAGGCCCGGGCAAATCTGGGGGATCGAGTTGCGTGAGCTTGAGTGGGCCGACCGAAGCCCCCGCACCGGGCTTAATTCGCGACGCAGCCATTGCGGCGACATAGCGAACCTCTTTGCGTGGGAAAAGCAGAGCATCCATTAGTACGGAAGGTACTTCTTTGGATTGCGTAACACATGATTGATTCGCATCTCAAAATGTAGGTGAGGGCCGGTAGACAAACCCGAAGATCCGACATCGCCAATGCGTTGACCCTGACGAACTATTTCACCATATTTGACAAGAATCTTGTTCAGGTGCCCGTACAACGTGCTAAATCCGTTGCCGTGGTTGAGTACGATCACTCGACCGAAATCGGTCATGTAGGTTGCCGTCTCCACGACTCCCTGATGAGCTGCCCACACGGGGGCTCCTCGTGCGGCATCAAAGTCGGTGCCGTAGTGATTGCGCATTATTCTCAGAATCGGATGCCAACGACGACCCCACCCCGATGTGATCGATGCTGTAGAGGGAAGGATGATGGTCTCAGGTGTGATGTCTTCAGGGTCCCACTCGATTCCTCGTGCTTCGATGGCTACTAACTCGGCGCGCAAACCGCGAATCGCACCATCCAGTTCAGTTTCGGACTCCTCCATGTCTTCGAGCTGGGTGCTTAACGCCTGTAGTTCGTCGCGAAGTGTTTCGCCCAGTTCCGCTTGAGCTGAGTGACTACGTTCAAGTTCTTCAAGCAACATCACCAATACTGACGGGCCCTCGAACTGTGGAGGGACTGTTGTGCCAACCCTGGAAGGTTGCAGCGTCGCCACCGCCGAAGGTTGCGGTGTCGCTGCTGGGACAATGGCGTCAACGTTGCTCAAATCGCCTCTCGTTGCCGCACCAAGAAGAACATCTTTGCCCGGTTTCGGGTTAGGCCGTTCAAACCCGTACTGATGCACTTCTTCCTGATGCACTTCTTCCTGCTGGGCTTCGTCGGAGATGGCGTAGGTGCGCACAACCTTTTCGAAGGCTTTCCTCAAAACGGTTTCAGATTGGTCGCGATCCAATGAAATGTGGCTCTCGATCGTTTGGAAACGGGCAAAGATTCTGTCTGCTTCGTCGCGTACCGCACCCATTCGGGTTTGTCGGTCCTTGATCTTCGTATCGATGTCAACAAGATGCTCTAGGAGATAGAAATCATCGACGTTGAGATTCGCGAATTCTTCCTCAAGAAGCGCATCGACATCAATGTCTGCGATGAGAGGCACATCGTCGGCACCAACGGGTGCCCCACCGACCCCAAAGACACCGATCGCGAGGAGAATAAGAAAGAGGAAGCGACGTTTCACGGACCTACAGACCTTCCGCGACGGAATGGACTCGCGAGCCAAAGAAAATGGTACCGGCAACTTGACCATCGCGGACGTCGCCTATCCAACTCGCGGCGTGGTCTCCTTAGCTTCGACCTCAGATTTGACTCGTTCAATAAACTCGCTAATTGGAACATCGCGCTCCACTTCACCGCCGCGCGGATTCACACCAGCAGTGTCATTCTCCACATCGGTATCTCCCACCACCAAGATGTACGGCAACTTTTCAAGTTTTCCTCTACGAATACGAGATCCGAGAGGGTTGTCTGCTTCAACCATTTCCGCTCGAAAACCTTGCGCTTTGAGACGTTCGACCACTTGAGACGCAAACGTGTCGTGATCAGCCCGCACCCCAAGAACTTGCACTTGCATTGGCGATAACCATGTAGGGAACGCTCCTCCATAATGCTCAATGAGCACCCCAAAAAAACGTTCAATAGAACCAAAGAGCGCTCGATGCAACATGATTGGACGGTGTCGCTCACCATCGGCTGCTACGTAATGAAGATCAAATCGTTCAGGCAAATTGAAATCGCATTGAATGGTGGAGAGCTGCCATGACCGCCCAATCGCGTCTTTGACGTCAATGTCAATCTTTGGACCATAAAACGCTGCATCTGCGTCTTTAACCACGTATTCCAGCCCGTGACGATCCAATGCTTCCCTCAGCGCGTCAGTGGCCTCGTCCCAAATGTCGTCAGATCCAACATATTTCTCAGGGTTCTTCGTAGACAGATTGAAGGTGAACTCATCGAAGCCGAATGCCCGTAAGACCGATAAAACAAAATCCAGTAACGAAGCAATTTCGTCGGCCAGTTGATCAGGAGCAACGTACAGATGACTGTCGTCTTGGGTGAAACCGCGAATTCGCATCAGCCCGTGCAGGGTCCCCGAACGCTCATACCGGTAGACGGTGCCAAGCTCAAACAACCGAAGCGGTAGTTCTTTATAGCTGCGTTGCCCGTGAGCGAAAATTAGACAATGCATTGGACAATTCATCGGTTTTAGGTAGTAGGTCCCGTTGTCCATTTCCATTGGCGGATACATGCCATCGGCATAAAAATCGAGATGCCCTGAGGTTTGGAAGAGACGTTCGTTGGCGAGGTGCGGCGTGTACACAAATTCGTACCCGCCTTCTTCGTGACGTTGGCGGCTGTAATCCTCCATGATTTTTCGCACAGTGGCTCCCTTGGGATGCCATACCGCAAGTCCGCCACCTAACTCCGTTGGAAAACTCAGAAGGTCCAGTTCCGTGGCAAGCTTTCGGTGGTCTCTTTTAGCGGCTTCTTCGAGCCGTTCAAGATGCGCTTTGAGTTCTTTTTTCGATGACCAAGCAGTGCCGTAAATGCGTTGCAGCATTTGGCGGGTCTCGTCGCCTCTCCAATACGCACCAGCGACGCGCATCAACTTGAAATGACCCAAGTAGCCGGTGTCGGGAACGTGAGGGCCCCTGCACAGGTCAACGAACTCATCGGTGTTGCGGTAGGTAGTGATGACCCCGCCTTGGGGGCTTGAGGTGGGGTCATCTGCCTCGCCATCGAGAATTTCTAGTTTGTATGGGTGATCAGCGAATAGCTGGTCAGCTTCCTCGCGTTGAATTTCGTTTCGAATAAAAGGCTGTTTGCGTCCAACGATCTCCTTCATTTTCGCGGAAATTCGCTCTAAATCGTCATCGTTGAATGTTTGTCCATCGGGAAGATCAAAGTCGTAGTAAAAGCCATCCTCAATCGGAGGTCCGATACTGAATGTCGCCCCCGGGTACAAGGCCAATACGGCTTGGGCTAGGACATGAGCAGTGGAATGCCGCAGAACCTCCAGGCCTTCCTCCGATGCGGGAAAGACCAACGACACACTGGCACCGTCGGGCAGCGGTTGATTCAGATCCAACTGAGTTCCATTGGCGACCGCGATCAGCGCATCGTTAGCGGCACGGCTGCCAAGTTGTGTTGCTAGATCGGCACCGGTGCCGCCAGGACCGATGACCTTTTCACTGCCATCGGGAAGGATGATTGTTACATCGGAACTCATACCGACAGATCGTACGGGGTTCGAAGCGTCAGTCTTGTGGACTTAACCGACGCTGCTGCTATTGCCGCCAAAACCGAACACGATGTTTAAGGTCAAAATTAGTAGACCCAGCCCGATGAACACCCATATTTGGTCAGCGCGTTGGAACGAACGGAACTTCTCCATCGGTCGCCATTGCGCACCGGGGTCCTTGAGAACCTTTTCGTTTACTTTGCGCGTATCACCGTCGGACATCGATACTCCATGGGGGGGGAAACCACAGCATGCCACCCAACCGGCCACACAGCCAATATTTGGGATAGCTCGGTTATCGACCGCTAGTTACGAGTTGCGTTGATTAGCCATTTGAATAGTGGATCTTCGCTCGCTTCAGGGAGCATTTCTGGGTGCCACTGGACAGCGATGATCGGTAACTCGACATGTTCGATGGCTTCGATCTGGCCATCTCCGGCTCGGCCTGTCACCCGGTACCTCTCGCCAACATTTTTTAGGGTTTGATGATGCAGCGAGTTCACCGTGTGATGTTCGCCGTAAAGGCCACGCAATCTTGAACCCTCCGTGAACGTGATTTCGTGCTGAAGCGTCGCCGGGGGATCGTCGAACGCTGCATGTTGAGGTACGTCTTGGTGAAGGTCGCCACCTGCCCATATGTTGATGAGTTGAATACCTCGACAGATACCAAGGACAGGAGTGTCGTTGGCTTCGGCAACATCAAGAAGGGCGAACTCAAAATCGTCTCGAATCTTCTCCGGGGGCATCTCATCGGTTTCAGCGACCGCTCCGTACAGCGCAGGTTCAACATCAGCTCCACCTGGGAGTACCAAACCGTCAAGACATGCGCCAATGTCTTTGGGGTCAACGTCAAAAGGCAAATGAACCGGTATCCCACCAGCGGCAGTGATCGCGCGTGCGTAATCAGCGACATAGAGATCCACGTCGAGTCCGTCGAGAATCTCAGGGAAACCTTCGATTTGGCCACCCGTTTTTCTGCGACCGGGCAACCCGATGAGAGGACGACAACCTTCTGTGGACCACATCAAGAAGACAGGACCGCATCAGGTCCCAACAGAACCCGCAACTCGCCCGCAAGGCCATTGCCGGCTTCAACACGAAAGCTGTCAGGAAGTCGCACTACTTGCTTACCTAAGTTCAAGAACACTGCAGTGTCACCCGGATGGTTCGACAACAACGCCTTGAGTTCAGATATCAGGCGATCATTGATTTGGTGAGCCGGGACTGTGAGCCGCAACTCTTGACGCTCCCCAGTCGGCTCGAAACGGGTCAGCTTGTGGGCTATGAACTTCGGTTCGTCATCGCGACTATCGACTCTTCCGCTCACCAGAACTACAGCGTCGTCATCAAGTTGATGCCCGTGTTCAGACATGGTCCGAGGGAAAACAGTGATTTCCATCGAAGACTGCAAATCCTCAAGGTCGAACACGGCCATCGCATCTCCGTTACGAGTGAACTTGCGTTGCAAATTTGAGATCACCCCTCCGACTGTGATGAATCGGTCACGCCCATCTTCGGTGGGTTGTTGAGACGCGGCATCACCAATCGAACAATCCGTCGCTCGACGCAGCGACGCCTCAACGCCGTGAAGGGGATGAGAAGACACGTACAGCCCAAGCATCTCCTTCTCCCAAGCCAGCATCGTTTTTTCATCAACTTCGTCGGAAGGGAACTGCACGCGTTCATCGAAACCACCGGCGGCGTCATCCAACTCTCCGAACAATGTTTGGATACCCATATCTGCTTCGCGTCGACGACCCACTACCTGATCGATGACCTGCTCGGCCACCAGCAACAGACCTTGGCGAGAATGACCACACGACTCAAATGCGCCGGCCTTGATGAGCGCCTCAATCGATCTTTTGTTCAACACCGACGTTGGAACCCGTTCACAGAAGTCATAAAAATCTTCGTAAACACCGTTTGTGTTTCGTTCCTCCACGATGGGACTGACAATCCCCTCCCCAACATTTCGCACTGCGGAAAGACCGAAAGGGATGTGCCCATTTTTTGAAGAAAAATCAACTTCACTGCTATTGACATCGGGAATTTTGACCACGATTCCGGCCTGACGACAATCGTTGAGGTACAGCCCTGCCTTATCAAGATTGTGCTTTACACCCGTGAGGACTGCAGCCATAAACTCGACGCGGTAATTCGCTTTGAGATACGCAGTTTGATACGAAATCAGGCCGTAACCGAAAGCGTGACTTTTGTTGAACGCGTAGTCGGCGAACGGTTCGATGATGTCAAAAAGTCGGGTACCGAGATCATTTTCGTAACCCGAGGCGACGGTGCCTTCCACAAACTTGGTCCGGTGTTGGGCAATGAGCTCTCTGTCCTTTTTCCCGCAGGCTTTACGGAGATCATCAGCTTCAGCCAGCGTGTAGCCAGCCACGCGTTGAGCTACCCGCATCACTGACTCTTGATAAATCATGAGCCCATATGTTTCGCCAAGGATTTCACTGAGATCTGAATGGGGTAGATCAATAGGTTTGCGCCCGTTTTTTCGATCCGCGTAGTCGTTGTGCATGTTCGCTGCCATCGGTCCCGGCCGGTACAGCGCTACGAGTGCAGCGACGTCGCCAAATGCGGTCGGGACGAGGCTACGCATCAGGCTTCGCATGGGGGCAGACTCAAGTTGGAACACGCCCAGCGAATCCCCTGACTGAAGCAACTGAAAGGTGTTTGTGTCATCGAGTGGTACGTGATCAATATCCATCTTTACGTTGGTCGTAGCTTCGATCAGACGTAAAGCTTCATCGATAATCGACAATGTGCGTAACCCCAAGAAGTCCATTTTGAGGAGGCCGAGTTCCTCCACGCCGTTCATTTCGAACTGGGTCACAACAGGCGCGTCTTCGGGGTTAACACCAGATTCTGGTTTGCGTTGTATGGGCAAATATTCGGTAAGGGGCTCGCGGGTAATGACGACTGCGGCAGCATGAATTGAGTCTTGACGGCGTAGACCTTCAAGGCCTTTGGCCACGTCGACTACGTGTTTGACGTCGGGATCGGTGTCGTACATTTGCCGAAGTTCGGCTGCCGCCCGATAGCCATCGACATATTTTTCTTCTTGGTCGAAACACGCATAGAGGGGCGTGTCGCGACCCATCACAAGTGGAGGGATTGCTTTCGCAACTTTGTCCCCCACAGCGTAGGGGTAACCCAGTACTCGGGCTGCGTCTCTGACCGCGGCGCGGGCTTTGATGGTTGAGAAAGTGATGATTTGTGCGACGTGTTCGCGACCGTAGGTTTTTGCGGTGTAACGAATCATTTCGTCCCGGTACCGGTCATCGAAATCCATGTCGATATCGGGCATGGATTTGCGACCCGGATTCAGGAACCTTTCAAATAACAGGTCATATTTGATCGGGTCAAGGTCTGTGATTTGGAGGCAGAAAGCGACCGCGCAGCCAGCAGCGGAACCTCGCCCAGGTCCGACGCGGATTCCGTTGTCGCGCGCGTAACGAATCAAATCCCAGGTGATCAAGAAGTACGACGAGAATTCCATATCTGAGATCACTCGAAGTTCGTAACCAAGACGTTCAACGATTTCGTCGGAAAGTTGGTTGCCCCAGCGTTTCTTTGCGCCCTCGAAGGCGAGGTGCTGCAAATACTCGTCGCTGTTATCAAATTGGGGGGGAAGCGGGAAATGAGGCAATGAAACATTCCCGAACTCGATGTTTACATCGGAGCGTTCCGCAATCCACAAGGTGTTGTCGCAGCTTTCGGGCAGTTCGTCGAAAAGATCTCGCATTTCGTGAGACGTTTTGAGGTAATGCTGATTCCCGTGGAACTTGAAGCGGTCCGGATCGCTCATTTGTGATCCGGTTTGCACACACAACAAAGCGTCGTGAGCTACTGCGTCGTGTTGGCTGGTGTAGTGCAAGTCGTTGGTGGCTAGAAGTGGGGCCTTGATGGTTCGCGCGATTTCTAACAGTTGAGGGTTGCATTGCCGTTGCTCAGGTATCTCGTGGTCTTGGAGTTCCACGAACAAATTGTCACGCCCGAAAATGTCTTGTAGCCGAGCTGCTCGTTCGAGAGCACGCTGATAATTGCCCTGAAGTAAGGCCTGCTGCACGACGCTGCCTAAGCAACCGGTGGTAGCGATCAACCCGTCGCTGTGCTGTGCGAACAGTTCCCAATCCATTCGAGGTTTGTAGTAGTAACCCTCTAGGAAGGCTCGGCTACAAAGCTTGAGTAAATTTTTGTAGCCAGTGTTGTTTTCAGCGAGCAATGTGAGGTGGTAGTAGAGCTTGGCGCCGTCATTAGTGTCGCCCCCGGAATCATCCACACGTCGACCTCGACGCGCTGGACGTTCTTCCCGGCTCTCGAGGGCCATATAGGCCTCGGTACCGATGACCGGTTTGATGCCTTGGTCGTTGCAGGCTTTATAGAAGTCGAGTACTCCGTACATGTTTCCGTGGTCGGTGATGCCTAGCGCTGGTTGTCCGTCAGCGGCTGCTGCTGCGACGGCTTCGGAGACGCGCGCCGCTCCATCGAGCATGGAGAACTCTGTGTGGGTGTGGAGATGGACGAACGAGCGTTTCACGTGGAGTGGGTCAAATCGATTCGCAGGTGGTTCTGGGGGTGCCTCATGGCACCATGGAAGGAATCTAGTCCCACGGAGCCCGGACGAATCACATGAGTGTCACCAATCCATCTGAGCGTTTAAGCGATGTTCTCGTCGATGAGGACCCTCGCGACGGTTTGTGGGATCTCGTTGACTCCGGTTGGGCTGACGAATTCCTTCCGGAACTACCAGCTCTTCGTCTTGAACAGGACCCTATCCACCGGCATAAAGATGTGCTGAGTCATACGATTGCAGTGACCAGCCAAAGCCCGGCCCGTCTCCGTGTTCGTCTCGCGGCGCTCTTCCATGATGTAGGAAAACCTCGCACCCGATCCTATGAACATGGTGGGGTGACGTTCCGACATCACGAAGCCGTGGGAGCTCGGATGGCCCGCAAACGTATGCCGAAGTTGGGATACGAGGACGAACTCACAACCGATGTTGCCCGACTGGTGTTTCTTTCAGGACGGTTTAAGGGCTACGCCGATGGTTGGAGCGACAGTGCCGTGCGCAGATACGCGAGAGATGGTGGGGCGCTCTTGGGAGATCTCAACGACTTAGTTCGCAGTGACTGCACTTCACGTAACCCGCGTCGGGTTGTAGCACTACACACTGCGCTTGACGACCTCGAAGAACGAATATCGGAATTAGCTCGAGATGAGGCGATTAAAGCAGAACGACCTGAAATTGGTGGTGACCAAGTCATCGCCCACCTAGAAATCGAACCCGGCCCTGTCGTAGGTCAAGCGCTCAAGTTCCTGCTCGAGTTGAAACGCGTTGAAGGAAGCTTGGGTGAAGCCGAAGTTCTTACCCGTTTAGATGCGTGGTGGGCTGAACGCTCGAATTAAGAAGCGAACCCAATATCAACTCGTCAGGTTTGACCGGCAAGTTTGCGGTTCTTGACCTTAGCTTTCACGTAGTCACGGTTCATAAAAGCGATGAAATCAAGACTGATTTCTTTGGGACACGCTTCGTGGCACTCTCCGTGGTTGGTGCATGAACCAAAGAAACTTTCCATGGTTTCGACCATGGATTCGGTGCGTTCAAAACGTTGAGACTGCCCTTGGGGAATGAGATTGAGGTGTCCAAGCTTGGCGGAGGTGAAGAGCTGAGCCGCGGAGTTCGGGCACGCCGCTACGCATGCTCCACAACCGATACAGGCCGCGGCGTCGAACGAAGTGTCTGAAGCTTCTTTAGGTACGGGTGTCAGGTTCGCATCTGATGCGGCACCTGTGTTCACTGAGATATAGCCCCCAGCTTCAATGATCCGATCGAACGCACTGCGGTCCACGACCAAGTCACGGACGACAGGGAAAGCTCGTGCTCGGAATGGTTCAACAACGATCGTTTCTCCGTCATTGAACTTTCGCATGTGCAACTGACACGTAGTGGTGGCTTTTTCTTGACCGTGTGCCTGACCATTGATCATGAGGCTGCACGTTCCGCAAATGCCTTCCCGGCAGTCGTGATCAAATTCAATGGGAACTTTGCCGTCTTGAATCAAACCCTCGTTGACGATGTCCAGCATCTCCAGGAACGACATATCTTCACTGATCCCAGCTGCGGAATAAGTTTCGAAATGGCCGTCATCGAGAGGGCCATCTTGCCGCCAAATCTGGAGCGTCAGGTTTAGCTCCGTACTCACTTGTAGCTCCTCTGGGTTAGTGCAACGTTTTCGAATGTCAGTTCCTCTTTATGGCGGGTCTGCACCGAACCTGAACCGTTCCACTCCCACGCGGCAACATGCGCGAAATTTTCGTCGTCTCGCTTAGCTTCCCCCTCCTCGGTCTGGTGCTCAGCTCTGAAATGTCCGCCGCAACTTTCTTCTCGATCAAGAGCATCACGAGCCATAAGTTTCGCTAACTCAAAGAAGTCAGCCACCCGACCTGCTTTCTCAAGGCCGGAATTCAGTGTTGCGGCCGAACCAGGAAGACGAAGATCCTTCCAGAACTCCTCTTCCAAAGCTGGGATCTCACTGAGCGCCTTCTCCAGACCTTCTTTGGTGCGTTCCATACCGATGTAATCCCAGACGATTTTGCCCAGCTCCCTATGGAACCAATCCACGGAACGAGTACCGCCTATCGACAAGAACCGATCGACCTGACTCTTCACAGCCGCTTCCGCCTCAACGAAGACTGGATCATCAGTAGAGACCGGTGCTTCACCGAGTCGACCTGCCAAGTCATCCCCAATGGTGTACGGCAAAACGAAATAGCCATCGGCCAGTCCTTGCATGAGCGCAGAGGCACCTAAACGGTTGGCTCCATGATCAGAAAAGTTTGCTTCACCAATCGCGTAACAGCCTGGGATGGTGGTCATGAGGTTGTAATCGACCCAGACGCCACCCATGGTGTAATGCGTCGCGGGGTAAATCCGCATGGGGACCTTGTAGGGGTTTTCGCCAGTGATGCGTTCATACATATCGAATAAGTTGCCGTATTTAGAACGCACAACCTCTTCACCGTCACGTTCGATCACAGCACCAAAATCTAGGTACACGCCGTTTTTTATTGGGCCAACTCCCTTGCCTTGGTCCACTACCGTCTTCGAATTTCGAGACGCCACATCGCGAGGAACTAAATTGCCGAAGGCAGGGTACTTCCGTTCGAGGTAGTAGTCCCTGTCACTTTCAGGTATCTGGTCAGGCGGTCGCGCTTCATCAAATGCCTCTGGCACCCAAATCCGTCCATCGTTACGCAACGACTCCGACATCAACGTCAGCTTGGACTGGAACTCATCGCTGGCAGGGATACAAGTCGGATGAATTTGTGTGTAACACGCATTCGCAAAAAATGCGCCCTTGCGATGGGCGCGCCAGGCGGCTGTGACGTTGCAAGCCATAGCGTTTGTTGACAAGTAGTAGACGTTGCCGTAGCCGCCGGTTGCTAACACGACTGCGTGGCTTGAATGGCTGCGCACTTCGCCGCTCACCAAGTCTCGAGTAACTACCCCACAAGCGCGACCATCTTTAAGCACCACATCGAGCAACTCGGTTCTGGTGTGAAGTTCTACACTTCCAGCAGTGATCTGCTTCGCTAAAGCTTGGTACGCGCCCAACAGTAACTGTTGGCCTGTTTGGCCCCGGGCGTAAAATGTTCTACTTACCTGCGCCCCTCCGAATGAACGGTTATCGAGCAGGCCACCGTATTCGCGTGCAAATGGCACACCCTGAGCTGCTGCTTGATCGATGATGTTGACAGAAACTTCAGCAAGACGATGAACGTTTGCTTCACGGCTTCGGTAGTCGCCGCCCTTGACAGTGTCATAGAACAAACGGTGGACTGAATCGCCGTCGTTGGTGTAGTTCTTGGCGGCATTGATGCCGCCCTGAGCTGCGATCGAATGCGCACGCCGCGGTGAGTCATGAAAGGTAAAGACCTTTACGCGATATCCCAACTCGCTCAATGATGCCGCAGCGGACGCTCCAGCTAAGCCCGTCCCGATGACAATGATTTCGAAACGGCGTTTGTTGTTGGGGTTGACCAACTTCACAGAGAACTTGTGGTTCTCCCACTTCTCTCCGATTGGTCCCTCAGGGATCTTTGAGTCGAGAACTGTCATCAGTGTTTCTCCGCCTCGTGCTCTAAACAAGCCACGTCACCAACGTCACATATCCGGTTGTCGTCATTGATTAGCCCGACCTTGACTAGCACGGGGAAGCTGAGGTTACCCACGAGGATTACCCCGGCTATGAGCTTCGCCAAAGTGCGGCGCAACTCGTTGTACTTCGGGTTGTTGATGCCCAAACTCTGAAAAAGACTCCAGGTGCCGTGGAAGATGTGAATGACCAAAGCAACATTTGCCACGACATAAATAATTGCGACGGGCAGGTTAGAAAGACTTGCGACCACGTTGTGGTACGGGTCTCCGAGTACGTAGTCGGCGCCCAGCCACCATCCCCACGTGAGATCAGCGAGATGGAAAAGCAAATAGAGAAGGATGATGGGTCCAGTCCATCGCATCGTTCGGCTGGCGTAGTTCGCAGCGACGTAGTCACGTTTGCTGCCGTACTTCTTCTCACCTCCGACAAAATTTGCTTTGTCACTTGCCTTGCGACTCCGTTCCTTTAACGAGTAAGCGGAGTGAATGTGCAACACGAACATGGCGGCTAGGCCTAGCCGCAAAACCCATAACAACAAGGTTCGAGGCAGCAGCCCCCCGCCCAAACTCCGAAGCGATTCGGCATATTCGTGTAACTGGACCGGTCCTTCATAAATATGCAGGTTGCCGATCATGTGCACGATGACAAACCCGAGCAAACCAATGCCGGTCAAAGCCATGACCCACTTGCGTCCAATGGATGACTGATAGATATCCAACGGAAAGGGCAACTGCCGTTTTCGTTGAAAGATCGGAGTCGAACCAGGTGGGTTCGTCGCCGGGGCCGCCATGGACAACCTCCTGTAGAAGAAACGTGCTCGGGGAACCGTATCTCCAGAGAAGCCTCAATGCAGAACTCGTCAGCAAACCTTTATCTCATAGGAGTTAATTGCGTGAACGCCGGTACCTCGTAATTCAAGGGAAAGACTGGCGTAACCGATTCGATCCGCCATCAAAATCAGTTCAGCAACTTTTGTCACGCTGTCAGGTTCGAAGTGTCCGCTATAGGTCCAACGCTGAGGTTTTGAGCCCGGAGCATGCCAGTCGATCGTGAGCGTCGCCGGGCCAATATGGTCTCGTAAGTCTGAGACGACATGCACCGCGCATGTCTTTTGTCCCATCAGCATCGTTTCGCCGTGGAGATCAGCCACGACTATCACTGGCCGATTAGCGGCCGTCAACGCATCCCAAGCCTTTTTGGGTTGCCGACGATGATCTAACACCGCGCAACTCACATACGGCATTGCGTCGGCGAGAAGAAATTGGCAGAACCCACCGCAGGGTCGATATTTCAATGTTCGGAGAATCTCAACAGTGTGCCGAATGACTTCCGCCTGACGTTCTTGTGTTCGTAGAACCCAGTCAGCCCAGTTCTCTGAGCTACGCAAAGGTGAGTGACGCTCAAGCAAATCCAATTGTGCTCCGAATTTGTCTGAGAGCACACTCGTTGCGAGATCAGGAAATTTGTCCGACTCACATGCCTTGGCGATCTCCTCGTCAGCGGGCAAGGCTTGTGCCCCAAATTCTGAAACGAATCTCAACATGCGTGGCAATCGTGACGCCAACGCTTGAAGATGTGAGATTTCGCCATGCCGCCATCCGAACCAAAGATGCGAATCGGTTCCATCGAGTTGAGGAACATGGGGAGGTACACCCGAATGAGCGATAACAGGTCGAGTGGGGTCAACCTTTTCAAAAGAACGCTTCACTGAACGGTCCAACATCGTCCGATTCCACGACGGAATCTGCTGAATGCGGGAGGCAAACGGACCGTATTTCGTGTTGTTGCCGCTATCTGCTCGAACCCCCGGCGCGTGGTCGTAGCGGAAGGGTTCGTTATGTGCGCTCCACAGAACGAGGGAAGGGTGATGCCCGAGTTGAGCTACCGCAGCCGTTGCTTGACGAATTGCCTGCATTTTGATGGTGCGCGCATGCCCCCACTGAAGCGGGAAATCCTGAAAAAGCAAAATCCCCAGCTTGTCCGCCTCTTCATATAGGTGAGGATGCGCGATGTGGCCGTGTACGCGAACCAAATCAAGTCCAGCGTTCTTCGCGAGAGTCAGATCCCGTCGGTAATCGCTACGCGAAACAGACGATAGATCATTGGAGCAAGGACCGAGATTGGTGCCTTTGAGGAAAATTCGTTCGCCGTTTACCGAAGCGATCCAATTGCGAAGCTCAAATGTCCGAAAGCCCGTTCGACGAACACGAATGTCGCTCCGTTCACCTTCGAACTTCACTTCGACCTGCACGTCGTAAAGCGGTTGGTCGCCGAGAGCAAATGGCCACCACAGCTCCGGTTTCTCGACTGCAACATGCCATTCAATTTCATTTCGTCCGCGAGCAAGAACGATCTGCTGTTGGTGTTCAGTTATTTCAGAGCAACTGATCAGAGTGCCGATGTCTGCGGTGGTGGTGACAGCGCTATCGAGGGTCGCTCCCAGTCGAATAATGGCCCTGTCGTTGTCGGCTTCGAGAACGAGAACTCGTAAATCGTCGACCCGGATCGGTCCCGTCTCCTCCACGCGAACGTCTCGCCAAAGTCCGCCGGGATTCAAACGCTGATCCAAACTGTCTGAATGTTGCAACACGCCTGTGATATTTCGTTTAGCGGTGCGATCAACAGGTTCATCGCAGGTGGCTTCGATAGCCAAGAGGTGTTCTCCGCTTAACGACGTCGCTTCGGTGATCTCGAAACAATGTTCAACGAAATATCCCTCCGTGTCTCCGAGGTATGCCCCGTCGAACCAGACATCACCTTGATAGCAGAGGCCATCGATAGCGAGCCAGCGGCGACGCCGCTCATCCAATCCTTTGAGTTCAAAGCGGTGCCGGTACAAGACCCCGTCGGCGTCACAAAACTCTTCAACGTTACGCCACAAGCCCGGAACTTCGATCTCAACCCAGTCACTGTCATCGAGGTCGATGTCGCCCACATGATGACGGTCACCTTCTTCGGCCTGTCGAGCCTTCCAGCGACCCGACAGGGAGACTCCCCGTTCTCTATCTTGTAGTCCACTCACGATCATGCCGACCGTAGCGGTCTGAGCGACCCGCACGTGCGCGTCGGCGGTTAGGGTGCGCCCATGACACAGCCCACCAACGTTGGAGAACTAAGAAAATCGGGATGGGTGTCCCGACCAGTAAAAGAAGAAATGCGACAAAACGCAGTCGGTCTCATTGCCAAAGCACAACCTCTCTTCGATGGAGTCATCGGTTACGAAAACACTGTGTTGCCTCAACTCGAAAACGCGGTACTAGCGGGCCATGACGTGATCTTTTTAGGAGAGCGCGGCCAAGCCAAAACCCGAATGATCCGTTCACTCGTCACTTTGCTCGATGAATGGATGCCCTACATCGAAGGTTCGGAAATCTTCGACGACCCCTACGCTCCGGTGTCAAAATATGCCAAAGATCTGCTGAAAAAACGTGGAGACAAAACACGACTCGCTTGGGCTCACCGAAGCGTGCGCTACGGAGAAAAGCTCGCCACCCCCGACACCTCCATCGCTGACCTCATCGGAGAAGTTGACCCTATAAAAGTTGCTGAAGGTCGATACCTCTCAGACGAACTCACCCTTCACTACGGAATGGTGCCCCGAACCAATCGCGGGATCTTCGCCATCAACGAACTCCCAGATTTAGCTGAACGAATACAGGTAGGTCTCCTCAACGTTCTCGAAGAACGCGATGTGCAAATCCGCGGCTACAAGGTGCAACTGCCACTAGATGTTTTGCTTGTCGCATCAGCCAACCCTGAGGATTACACCAACAGGGGTCGACTGATCACCCCTCTAAAGGACCGGTTCGGAGCGCAAATCCGAACTCACTATCCACTCGAAATCGACACTGAAATGGAAATCGCCGAGCAAGAGGCGGTCCCCCTCAAAGCGGACGGTCTCTCCATCACCGTCCCCGAATTCATGACGGAAGTCATAGCGACCTTCAGCCATATCTGTCGATCCAGCCCCCAAGTGAATCAGCGCTCCGGGGTGTCTGTTCGCATGACTGTTACTAACTACGAGACGCTGGTAGCCAACGCAACCCGACGAGCGTTACAAGCCGGTGAGAGTTATGTCGTACCCCGCGTCAGTGACCTAGAAGCCTTGATGGCATCGTCAAGTGGAAAAATCGAAATCGAATCCATTGAAGAAGGCCGCGACGGACAAATCGTCAACCAAATGTTGAAAGCAGCGGTGCTCGAAGTATTCAAAAGCCGTTTCTCTCCTGAAGATCTGGTAGCTGTCGTCGACAGTTTCGATGAAGGGATCGTTGCGCACACAGGTGATGACATTGGGTCCGGCGAATACGCAGATTTACTCGCCGGCAACGCCGCACTCAGCGAAGCCGTATCGGAGCTAACTGACTCCGCTGAGCCCGCCGACCTCGCGAGCGCCGTCGAACTCATCCTAGAAGGCCTCCATTTGTCCAAACGATTAAACAAGGAGGCCCTCGGGGTGCGCGCTACCTACCGGGGTAGAGGCTAAAGCTCAACATGGCATAGGAATTACGACCAATGGTGATCAGACGACGACGCAAAAAGCGAGAAGGCGCACGTTTCCTTTATTCCGCGTGGGACGGCACACAGGTCGGATTCGACTACGACGCGCAAGACCTGTTCAAAGAACTCACCGACGACCTGGTGTACCACGGAGATCTCAACGCAGCGATGCGTCGTCTCATGCAACAAGGTTTCGAAGACCGAGACGGTAATCACCTACAAGGTTTACGCGACATGCTCGAACAACTTCGAGAACGCAGACAAGAAATGCTTGACCAGTTCGACCTTGGTGGCATTTATGACGAAATCAACGAGAGTCTTGATGACGTCGTCGCCGAAGAAAGAGATGCCGTCGAAGACCACGTAGCGGACGCCGCCGACTCAGGTGATCAACGGGCCACCGACATCGCTGAAGCCTCAGCGGCAGACAAGAACCTTCAACTCGACATGCTGCCGCCGGATCTAGCCGGGAAAGTTCGGGGCCTACAGAACTACGAGTTCGTGTCAAACGAAGCACGAGAGCAGTTCGAAGAACTCATTGAACGCCTTAAAAAGGAAGTAGCTCAAAGCCAATTCGACCAGATGGCTGGTGCGATGGGGGAGATGGGCCCCGAAGATTTGTCGCGCATGAAAGACATGATGTCTGAGCTCAATCAGATGATTGAGCAACGAAACCAAGGAAAAGAAACCGACTTCGACGGATTCATGGATCGTTACGGCGATTTCTTCCCCGAAAATCCTGAGACACTCGATGAGCTCCTCGAAATCATGGCTGAACGCATGGCGGCCATGCAGGCGATGATGAATTCACTCACACCAGAACAACGGCAACAGCTCCAAGAACTCGCGTCGGAACTCATGGATGACATGGATTTGCAATGGCAGACCCAACAACTCGCTCAACATTTACAAGAAGCTTTCCCCGACATGAACTGGGATGGGAGTTATCAGTTCGGAGGCGAAGAGCAATTAAATATGCCTCAAGCCACCGACGTCATGCAGCAACTTGGTGACCTGGATTCGCTTCAAGAAATGCTGCAAAACGCGTCGAATCCCGGAGCGCTCGCCGAGGTGGACCCAGAACGAGTCGAACAGCTCCTCGGACGCGAATCCGCTGAAGCTCTGCAACGTCTCAGCGAAATGGCTCGCATGCTCGAAGAGAACGGTCTCGCTGAGAACAAAGAAGGTCGATTAGAGCTGACTCCCCGAGCTTTGAGAGCCATCGGGAAAAACGCGCTCGGCGACCTGTTCGAAAAATTGATAGATGACCAAGTGGGTTCGCACCAAATCACCCGAACCGGGATCGGCCACGAACGAGCCTACGAAACCAAACAATACGAATTTGGTGACAACTTCAACCTCAACATCCAACAGACCATCCGCAACGCCATTGGTCGACAAGGCCCCGGTTCACCGGTTCAACTCACTCCAGATGACTTTGAAATTGAGCGGACAGAGATGACCACTCGAGCATCAACCGTTTTGATGCTCGACCTATCCCTGTCGATGCCCATGCGTGACAACTTTCTGCCGGCCAAAAAAGTCACCATGGCTCTCCATTCCCTGATCAGTTCTCAGTACCCGCGTGACTACCTTGGGTTAGTTGGCTTCGCCGAATCCGCCTTCGAATTCAAAGCCCAGCAGCTTCCCGAGGTTTCCTGGGACTACGCGTACGGCACCAACATGCAGCACGGATTCATGATCGCCCGTCGTCTATTGGGACGACAAAGCGGTACCAAACAAATCATCATGATCACTGACGGAGAACCCACCGCACACATAGGACCCAACGGGCAGCCATATTTTAACTACCCCCCGGCTCCCGAAACGGTAGAGGCCACCCTCAAAGAAGTCGCCCGAGCCACCAAAGAAGACATTCGAATCAATATCTTTATGCTCGATCCCAATAGCTACCTCCGCCAATTCGTCGAAACCATGACCCGCATGAACGGAGGGAGGGCTTTCTTCACAAGCCCTGACAATCTGGGTGATTACGTCCTCGTCGACTTCCTAGAACATCGACGACGCCTCAGTGCTACGGGACGTTTTTGATGACGTTGAATATCGCGTGGCCACGGCGACGCTTCACATTGTCCGTTGAGCTACTATCTTCGCCTCAATGACTCCCACCCAGCTTGCACCTGATCGCATCCGCAAAGGTGAACGCACGCGCACCCGGATATTGGACGCAGCAGCTGATGTGCTGGCCCGCAACGGATATGCGGCTGCGACGCTGACCGAAATCGCAGCGGTGGCAAAAATGCAAGCCGGGAGTCTCTACTACCACTTCGACTCTAAAGACGCGATCGTTGAGGAAGTGATGCGCGTAGGCATCGACCACGCGCGCGACGCCATACGGGCTGGCTTAAGCGCGGCAGGAGAAGACGCTTCAGGTCACGACCGACTCACGGTTGCTGTCGTCGCCTATGTCACAGCCATCACCATTGACTCAGACTTCACTCAAGCAAACATTCGATGCTTTGAGGAATCGCCCGAAGCCACAAGGAAACACCTCGCGGTTGCGTTGCGGGAGTTCGCCAATGGATGGGTCAAGCTCATCGAGTCGGGACAACGAGACGGATCGTTACGAGATGACGTGGAAGCACGGGTCATCGCTCGGATGGCGATCGCAGCGATGAACTCTGTGGTTAGTTGGTGGCGCCCAGATCGCGAACTCGATATTGACGGCGTAGCACGCATGTTCGCGACCACCATGGTCGACGGGCTTGCTAGCGACGCGTAGACAGTCTTCTCGGAGGATTCCGCGTGAAGTTCAACCTATTTATGTACTGCACCACGGGACGGCGCGATGAGCTCGAAGCGGGCCTGGCAGGACTCAACAACGACTACTACCAACGCATGCTCACCGAAATTGCCGATATCGCCCGATACGCCGACCGGCACGGCTGGCACGGATTAGGTCACCCCGAACACCACCTTCAGATCGAAGGTTTCGAAGCCTCCAACGACCTAGGGCTGATGGCATCGTGGATCGCCAACGCAACCGAACGCCTCAGAATCATTTCCTGCGGATTCGTCTCAACCACCCATAACCCTTTGCGTGTGGCAGAACAAATTTCTACCCTCGACCACATGACGGGCGGGCGGCTCGGCGTTGGTATTGTTCGGGGATACCAGCACCGATGGGTCGACCAACTAAAAATCCGGCCCGACCTCGCAGCAGTTGGGTACTGGAATAAAGACACTGACACCGACGAATACAATCGCCGATTTTTTGCTGAGTTTGTTGAGGTAGTGCTCACTGCGCTGACCGAGCGAACCTTCAGCTACCAAGGCGAGTTTTGGAAATTCCCTAACGACAATCTCAACCCTCACACCCAGACGGTCTACTCCGATTACGGCGCAGGAGTTGACCCTGATATGACGATCCACGAGATCGGCATAGCTCCACGACCTCTGCAACATCCGCACCCCCCGCTATATGGGGGCTTCACCATGTCAATGAAAACAGCGCTTTTTTGGGCAAAATATGGGGGAACTCCCATTGTCCTCAGTGACAAGCTGGACTTCTGCGAAGCGCTATGGAACACCTACCGAGAAGAAGCTTCCCGCCATCACATCGAAAAACCCGTAGGGCACGAAGCTGCTTGGGGAGGAATAGCAGTATGCGCTCCAACCGACATCGACGCCCAAAAACAGTTTCAGGACATGGAGTGGTTCTGGGAAAAGTGGGGCAATCAATTCGGTCAAGGTTTGCCACTCAAACTGGTGGGCAGTCCCGACACCATCAGCAGACAAATTGAGGAGGCCCACCAAAAACTTGGATTCGATGAAGTCTTCTTCCTGATCCCGCAAGGTATTCACTCCAGCGACCAAATCATCGAATCCTTAGACCTCATCACCGAACATGTCATGCCGCGGTTCTCCTGAAGTGTTGGGAAACATCACTGCGCAACGGCGAGGCTCTTGGGTCGTTGTTACCGCGTCGGGTGAACTTGATCTCGCTACTGTCCCAGCGCTGCGCAGCGCCAGCAACCAGGCCCTCCAACTTGGAGACGATCAACCGCGGATCGCTGTCAATCTGACCAGCGTTGAATTAATTGACTCCACTTGTTTGGGATTACTCATCGGTTTACGACGGAAGGTCAAGCAAAGAGATGGACAACTGGTGGTTCTAACCAACGAACGGATAGATCAAATTCTTGATGCCACCGACACGAGCTCCCTTTTTGAGCGGAGTGACACGTTGCCACCTTTCAACGATGACTGAGCCTGAATCACGGGGAAGCAAAGCCGGTGGCTCTAGCCTGGTTAGTTCATGGCTGGATCCGACTCACTACTGAAACGGCCGACATTCGCTAGCAGCGACCACCGTCTGGCGAAGTTCGTAGCCCGCCCTGTTCTTCGCTTCATAGATCGCGAAGTTGCCGGAGGAGTTTTGCTACTTCTCGCGACAGCTGTAGCGCTGATATGGGCAAATTCAGCCTGGGCTGATGGATACCAGAACTTCTGGCACGCCGAGATCGAGTTGACGGTCGGACCCTGGCATCTCCCTGAGCTCAGTGTTGGCCACTTCGTGAACGACGCCCTGATGGCACTGTTCTTCTTCGTGGTCGGCTTAGAGATAAAACGTGAACTTGTCACAGGAGACCTCAGCTCATTTCGTGCCGCGGCTCTACCGGCTATCGGCGCGCTCGGAGGAATGATCGTCCCCGCAGCGCTATATCTGACACTCAATGGGGCAGGTGAAGCTTCGCGAGGTTGGGGCATCCCGATGGCCACCGACATTGCGTTCGCCGTTGGAATCGTGGCTCTCCTGGGGGCGCGCGTCTCCCCCAAAATCAAACTCTTCCTCCTCACCTTGGCGATTGTTGACGACATCGGCGCAATCGCGGTAATTGCTATCTTCTACACCAGCGACTTCAGCACAAGCTGGCTGCTCATAGCAGTTGTAGGACTGGTCGCGGTGTGGGTGTTGCAACGACTTCGGGTCTGGGCCATACCGGTCTATGCAGCACTCGGCATCTTCATTTGGTATGCCACTTTGGAATCAGGAGTTCACGCGACAATCGCAGGAGTTGCGCTTGGGTTACTGACCCCAGCACGGCCTCTTCTTAATCAGCGCGACGCCCAACAAATAGTGGATGCCCTTCCGAGCGACGCCAATGTGGCCGAAGTCCGCCACGCGTCTTTCCTAGCTCAAGAGTCGGTTCCCTTGACCGAACGTCTAGAAAACATGCTCCACCCCTTCACTGCGTTCATGATTATCCCGGTCTTCGCTCTGGCAAATGCCGGCATATCGTTGAGTTCTGACAAAATCTCTGCCGCAGCGAGTAGCGGTGTCACTCTTGGCATTGTCTTAGGGCTTGTCGTAGGCAAACCTGTAGGCATCACCCTATTTGCTTGGGTAGCCACACGGTTCGGATTCGCGCTCCCCGAAGGAGTTCGATGGCCACAATTCATTGGAATGGGACTTGCTGCTGGGATCGGGTTCACGGTATCGATCTTTCTAGCGGGGCTCGCCTTCGAAACTCCCGCTATCACCGACCTCGCCAAGATCGGAATTCTTGTGGCGTCCTTAATCGCAGCTATCGCAGCGTTGCTGCTATTGCGACTTAACGACCCCTCACCTCCTAGCGAATGATCGACGCGATTCTCTTTGATTTTGATGGAGTCATCCGACAATGGGACGAGCCGGACCTTTGGACCTTTGAAGCTGACGCTGGAGTTGAAAGTGGAACCGTATTTGCGACGGCATTCGCGGTGGACCTCCACGAGCCGCTTACGAGAGGAAAACTCACGTGGGGTGAGTGGCGAAACGAAACTGAACGCAGGCTCGTGAACGACCATGGAGAATCGATTCGCCCAATCGCGGCCAAGTTCTTTGAATTTGAAGGCCGCATCGACGCTGAAATGGTGGAACTCCTTGAAAGGTTGCCACCGCGGCTTCAACTGGGCCTTTTGACGAACAATCACGACCAATTCGAAGAATATCTGCGACGCGTCGGCCTCGAAGATCGATTCGATGTGGTGATTAATACTCACCGAATTGGGGTCGCGAAACCTGACTCACGTGCCTACCTAACTGCAACGGCTCAACTGGGAGTGACACCACAACGTTGTCTTTTCATCGACGACCTAGAAGTGAATGTCGCAGGCGGAGAAGCTGTAGGGCTGGTCTGCCACCACTTCCAGTACCGAGAGGGCCTCGTTCGCCGCCTAAAGGAATTGGGAATAGAACTAATCGACCGTCAGAGGTAGTTGCTGCGCACGCCGCGGCTTCGTAGGCTTTTCGTTTGGTGCCAAAGCGCACCTTGCCGCGTCGGACCCCCGTCGGCCCGGACCGAACCGGCATCTTCTACTCAATTGGGCCGAACTGAGAGGACATCGTGACAGCGATTCCCTATTTTGCGCTGATCGCTTCAGCATTAGCGCTCGTTCTTGCTTACTACTTTGCCAAGACCGTCATGAAGGCGGACGAAGGTACCGATCTGATGAAAGAGATCGGCCAGGCTATCCGTGAAGGAGCAATGGCTTTCCTTCGCCGCGAATACCAGTGGGTTTCGGTCTTTGTGGTCGCCATGTTCGTGCTGCTGTTGGTGGTACCTATCGATGGAAGACCCTCGGCTTCATTTGCCTATCTGATGGGAGCGTTACTCTCGTCGGTTGCTGGTTTCATCGGTATGCGAATCGCGACAGCGGCAAACACCAGAACAGCAAACGCGGCCCGCGAAGGTGCTGCAAAGGCTTTACCCCTTGCTTTCAAAGGCGGTGCAGTCATGGGCTTCACCGTTGCTGGGCTGGCTTTGCTTGGCATTTCTTTCAACTACCTGCTGTGGGTCACCTGGCTGGGAGTTGACAGCGCTTTTCAGGTTGTAGCGGCGTTCGGACTTGGGGCGAGCTCCATAGCTCTATTCGCTCGTATTGGCGGCGGTATCTTCACCAAAGCTGCTGACATTGGCGCTGACCTAGTTGGAAAAGTCGAAGCTGGAATTCCCGAAGATGATCCGCGCAACCCAGCAACGATTGCAGATGCTGTTGGCGACAACGTCGGCGACGTCGCCGGAATGGGTGCCGATCTTTTCGAATCGTACGCTGGTTCGATAGTCGCCCCCATCGTGCTGGTGTCACTTCTCATGTCCGGAGTTTTTATTAAGGGCGACGAACTTCAGGTGTTCGGAGATTACGAATCACTGCTGATGTACCCGATTCTGATCGGAGCACTAGGAATGATTGCATCGATCGTCGGTGCTTTACTTACCCGAGGGAAAGAAGGCCAGAGCCTTTCGAAGCAACTTCACACCGGCCAGTACGTCGCTATGGGCCTCACCGTCGTCTTCGCCATTGCTGGCACTCAGTGGTTATTCGGTGGAGCTTCCACAGCTGATGGTTCTGACATTGTTCAAACACCTATCTATCTTGCGTTCACGATTATCATCGGCCTGCTTGGCGGCTGGGCGATTGGCTTCATATCGGAATACTTCACCTCCGAGCATTACAAACCAGTAAAAGGCATCGCGGCGCAATCAGAAACAGGCGCGGCGACAGTGGTAATCGAGGGCATCGCGAAAGGCAAACTTTCGACGCTTCCGTCGGTCGTTGTGGTCGTAACGATGATCGGCTTGTCTTACTGGTTTGGGGGCGCGGCGTTCGGCCAAACGGGAGACGTCATCGGTCTCTACGGTGTCTCACTGTCCGCAATCGGCATGTTGGCCGTCACCGGGGTCATTGTGGCAGTCGACGCTTACGGTCCCATCGCTGACAACGCAGGCGGTATCGCCGAAATGGCGAAACTTCCGTCCGAAGTGCGCGAGGTGACTGACAGCCTTGACGCACTCGGTAATACCACTGCAGCTGTCGCGAAGGGTTTCGCAGTTGGGTCCGCGGCCGTTACTGCCTTAGCGTTATTCAAATCCTTTAGCCTTACCGCAGGCTCAGACGTCAACCTTGATATCAACGACACTGCTGTGACCATCGGCCTGTTTCTCGGAGCGATGACACCGTTCGTTTTCGCGGCGATGACAATGTCGGCGGTGGGTCGAGCAGCTCAAGCGATGATCGTTGAGGTGAGGCGACAATTTGCGGAAATCCCGGGATTGCGAGAAGGACGACCAGGCGTCAAGCCTGACAGCCGACGCTGTGTTGACATCTCCACCCAAGCAGCTTTGCGCGAAATGCTTTTACCAGGAGGCTTGGCAATTGTTTTGCCGCTCGCTATTGGGTTCATCGATGTCAACGCTCTTGGTGGATTCTTGGCGGGAGCGGTTGTTACGGGCTTCTTAATGGCTATCTACATGGCGAACTCAGGTGGAGCCTGGGACAACGCAAAGAAATACATCGAAGCTGGGGCACATGGCGGTAAAGGCACCGACGCGCATTCCGCAGCAGTTGTTGGGGACACAATCGGTGACCCATTCAAAGACACCTCAGGACCGGCCATGAACATCCTCATCAAAGTCATGACGATCGTTTCGTTGGTTTTTGTTCCTGCGTTTATTTGATTACCGGCTCCTACGCTCGGGTTACTTTCCGAACAGGAGGTAACTCGAGCGCGGCTGGGTTATCCATCATGGCCTACGGCCTAGCCTTAAACAATGGATCTCCGAAACGCACAGGTATTAATCACCGGCGCCAGCCGAGGGATCGGCGCGGCATTGGCTCGGGCCTTCGCTGACGAAGGAGCACGTGTAGCTCTGGCAGCACGATCGGTCGAGGATATCGACGCGTTAGCAGATGAACTTGGCGGTTCTTCCTACCCTTTGGACGTTACTGACCCCGACCAACTGGATGGATTTATCCAACGTGTTGAGGCCGAGGGAGGGCCAATCGACGTGTTGGCGAATAACGCGGGGATAGAGACCCAAGATTTTGTGGAAGACATAACCGAAGAACGTCTCACCCAGGTCGTTGCAACTAACCTTCTTGCCCCGTTACGCCTCACTCGCCAAGCCCTGCCCGGCATGATTGAACGAGGACACGGCCATCTCCTCTACACGTCCTCCCTAGCGGCGATAACACCAGCACCGGGGCTCGCCCCCTACTGTGCGTCGAAGGCCGGACTCACCCGCTTTGCTGAAGCCGTACGCATGGAAATCAAAAACACGGGAGTTCAGGTCACCACCATGCACCTCGGTCCTGTGGACACGGGCATGTGGGAACGAGTGACCGCTAACCCTGCGTTTGACGCCGCGCAACAACGGCTGCGACAACTACGAATGATTGCAGACGTCAGCCCGGAAAAAGTCGCTGCCGACGCAGTTCAGGCAGTACTGAAAGGAAAACGAGAAGTTCGTCACCCCAAACGCCTTTCGGGGACAATGGCGATTGCCGCTTTGCCGGGACGCATCACTGAATTCTTGGTGAGCGGCATCGACCATCGGGTTCACAAGAACCAGCAGTGATCACCGTCATTGCTTACCTCAGTTCGCGCACTCGAACTTTCGATAAATTGCGGTTCCCGAACCGTATGAACCTGTTGTCTAATCCAGTTGCCCAAATGGGGCTGACTGCAGATGACACGCTAAACGAGCGACTCGTCGCACCTGGTACCGCATTAACGACACTGTTTTGAACTGATTCAGTAGTTCGACACGCGACCGAAAAAGAACTGTCCATGCTGATGGAGTTGAGGGGTGCTCGCGGTACGGTCCACTGTGTGTGGCGAACCATCACGACACAAATATTTCGCGGTTTCTGCATGGGAGCCGCCGACATAGTGCCAGGTGTCTCAGGTGGCACCGTCGCCCTGCTGCTAGGTATTTACGACCGTCTCATCGAAGAAATCAAATCAATATCTACAGCCCTCAGCAAACTGGGACGCGGTGACTTTCGCGGATTCAGGCGAAGAATCGGAGCGGTCAACTGGTCGTTCCTCATCAGTCTTCTGGCGGGAATAATACTGGCCGTCGTATTGCTGGTCTCGTGGCTTCGCGACCAAATTCGAGAGCACCCCGTCATTGTCTCTTCAGTATTTTTTGGCCTCATTGCCGCATCGACGTTAGTGACACGACGCGAAATTAGTCAGTGGCGTCGTTCTCGATATTTGATCTTCGTTGGCAGTACCGCACTTACCTTTGGCTTACTCGGCGTCAGATCTGGCAGCATCGAAAACCCGACAACGATCGTCGTGTTGTTCGCAGGCGCTCTTGCCATCTGCGCGATGATTCTGCCTGGTATCAGCGGCTCTTTTGTTCTCCTCACAATTGGTCTCTACGACCACCTCATCGGAGTGATAGAACGCCGGGATTTCGCCGTACTGACCGTATATGCCCTCGGGGCAGCCGTTGGGTTGTGCCTGTTTAGTCACTTCCTCCACTGGCTCTTGAGCCGTTATCGCGACTATGTAGTTGCTGGCCTTCTAGGACTGATGACAGGCTCGCTCCGAGTGTTATGGCCGTGGCCTACGACAGACGGAGGAATCGAAGATACACGACTTGGAATTCCCCACATCGACGAGGTACTCGGAGCGTCAATAGCGGCAGCAATGGGAGCTCTCGGTCTCGTGGGATTAGTCCAGATCGCGACCCGATTTCGAAATTTTGATAGAGATGATGCGTTGGAAAGCCCTCCATGACCGGTAACTTCCGCGAGCAGGGCGTTAATCGTTTCTGTCCACCACAAGTTGATACCTACCCAACTGATAGGGAATAACTGACCGCCGTGCCAAAGTCTCTGGTTATCGTCGAATCGCCTGCCAAGGCCAAAACTATTGGGCGTTTTCTAGGTTCTGAGTATGTGGTTGAGTCCTCGGTAGGGCACATACGCGACCTCCCAAATAAAGCAAGTGAACTACCCGCCGTCTACAAAGGCGAATCGTGGGCCAATTTGGGTGTAGACGTAGAAAATGATTTTAAGGCCTACTACGTAGTGCCGAAGAGTTCGGCGAAGCAGGTATCAAAACTTAAGAAACTGCTTAAAGGCGTAGACGAGCTGTACCTCGCAACGGATGAGGACAGGGAAGGTGAAGCCATAGCGTGGCACTTGTTGCAGGTGCTTAACCCCACGGTCCCAGTGCATCGGATGGTTTTTCACGAAATCACAGAGAAAGCGATCCGTGAAGCAGTTGCGTCACCTCGAGAACTTGATCGCCGAATGGTCGATGCTCAAGAAGCTCGTAGAATTTTTGACCGACTGTATGGTTTTGAGGTCTCTCCGGTCATGTGGAAGAAGGTTAAGCCTGGCCTTTCTGCCGGCAGAGTTCAGAGTGTCGCTAATCGCCTAATTGTCGAACGGGAACGCGAACGCATCTTATTTGAGACAGCGGGCTACTCAAGCGTAGAAGCTCAGATGTCTTCCGGTTCGTCCTTTGAGGCGTCCCTTGTCGCTATAAATGACCAGCGAATTGCAACTGGTCGCGATTTCAACGCCCAAGGTGAACTCAACCGAGATGACAGAAGAATCTTAGAAGCCAAACAAGCTCAAGAATTGGTGTCCGCACTGAGTGGCGCAGAGTTCCTTGTTGAGTCGGTTGAATCGAAACCATACCGACGTCGACCTGCACCACCGTTTATGACGTCGACCCTTCAGCAGGAAGCTGGACGGCGACTTGGTTTTTCCTCCGCCAGAACAATGGGTGTCGCTCAAAGACTCTATGAGCAGGGCTACATCAGCTACATGCGTACTGATAGCACCACGTTGTCTGCTGCTGCACTTAGTGCTGCCCGAGATTTGGTTAGAGAGCGATTTGGAAATGGGAATCTTCCTGCAGACGCCCGGCGATACAAGAGCAAAGTAAAAAATGCTCAAGAGGCCCACGAAGCAATTCGTCCAGCAGGAGACACGTGGAGAGCACCCGCTGACCTTGGTTTCGGCGCCTCGACAGATGAAGCGCGGTTGTACGAACTTGTATGGAATTGCACTATTGCAAGCCAGATGAATGATGCCGAAGGTCAGACGGTCACAATTCGTTTAGAGGGCTCAGGAAGCGGAGATGACACCGTTGCGTTCAGCACCAGTGGAACCGTGATCACCTCGCCGGGCTTTCGCCTCATATACGGCCAACAATCAGATGAAGAAGATGACCGCGAACTTCCCAATCTTGCTAAAGGCGACGTAGTGAAGGCCCTATCGGTCGAAAGCGCAGAGCATGAAACGAAACCTCCAGCTCGATATACGGAAGCAACCTTAGTTAGACGGTTAGAAGAGCTCGGTATTGGGCGACCCAGTACATATGCGAGCATCCTCGGTACGATCCAGAATCGAGGTTACGTATGGAAAAAAGGCTCCGCTTTAGTCCCGGCGTTAACTGCCTTTGCCACCGTCGGTCTCATGGAGAATCATTTTTCCCACCTAGTTGACTACGCGCTGACTGCCCGCATGGAAGATGACCTCGACGAGATATCCAAGGGTGAACTTGAGTCTGCCCCATGGCTATCTGATTTCTATTTCGGGGGTGTCGATGGAGACGGAAAGGCCCTTCCCGGTCTTCGTGAACTGGTGTCTGACGAACATCTTAAGGAAATTGATGCCGTAGAGATCAACACGATCCCTATTGGCATTGATGCGGACGGCGTACTTGTTGTGGCCAAAGTCGGTAAGACCAACCCCTACATACAAAGAGGCGATCAAATTCGCTCTTTACCTGCAGGTATTGCACCAGATGAGATCACCCTTGAGCGGGCTATCGAACTGTTTGAAACACCCGAAGAGCGAGTTTTAGGGATGGATCCGGAGACCGGTCTCGAGATCATTGCCAGGGTGGGTACCTACGGTCCTTACGTGTCTCTGGGGCGGTTCCCCAAAATGCCGATGGCATCGTCCCCTGGGGGACAACTCTTGAATCTCCCCCTGCATAAGAAAGAACTGAAGGTAGCTCTCGCGTACATGCGATGTATGACCGAACAGCCTGATGATGACTCGGTTCGTCAGGCAGTTAAGAACCCCAAACGCGGAATTGGGGAAGCTGCCATCAAACGCCTTGCTGAATATGGGAAGGAGAACGGAATCAGCCTTCTCGAAGCCTTCGAACAAGCGGAGGAAGCTGGTTCATCAACCGCAGCGCGTAAGGCCATTCGATCGTTTCTTAAGTTGAGAAACTCGATTGCAAAAATGCGTGACTTAGACGCACCGACAGCTCTGCAGTCATGCCTAGATCAATCCGGCTACATGAAAGAGTTGCGATCTGAGGAGAAACAAGAACGCCTGGTCAATATCAACTCATTGATGGAGGTCTCTAATGAGTTTGAAAACGTTATCGAGCTTGTTGTGGAACTGGATCGAATCGACGAATTGAAATCTCAACCAAAACCCAAGACCGCTTCACTTTTTGACACGATGACGATAGAACGAGTCACTCTTGAGGACGCACTTGAACTCCTTAGCCTGCCTCGTACCGTTGGAACGGATCCTTCAGATGGCGTAGAGATCACAGTTCAAAATGGCCCATTCGGGCCATATCTGTTGAAGGGCGGAGAAAGCCGCAGTCTGGATAAGGAAGAACAACTGTTCACGATTACTCTTGAAGAGTGCTTGCAACTTCTCGCGATGCCCAAAAAATTCGGTCGAGCAAAAGCGAAACCCCCACTAAAGGAACTGGGTAAAGACCCAAATAGTGGCAACCCGATTTTGCTTAAAGACGGGAAATGGGGTCATTACGTAACCGATGGGAAGACGAACGCATCGTTGAAAAGTCATGATTCCGTTGAAGAACTCTCTACAGAAAGAGCAGTTGAGCTTCTTGCGGAAAAACGCATCTGATCGTGCGGACCGATAAACGTTAGTGAAAGTGACGGGGTTGAAATTCCTGACCGGTCTGGTAGCAACAGACAAAAATTATCTAATATCCTGTGTTGATTCGAAATTGATCTCACGGTCACCACCGATTTTTCGGAAGGACTCTTAGCCTTCCAAATGGCAGAAGGCTGCACAGAATCTTGAATCACGGACATGGATGAGTTAGACGCACACGTAGCAGAGGGAACGAACAGCCGTCTCGGGCGGTCGCACCCGGTGTTTGGAAGCCCTGGCTTCCTGCGCTTGTGGATCGCTCAGGTAGTCAGCGCGTTCGGAGACTGGATTGGGTTTCTAGCGATTATTGAAATCGCTCGACGCATCGGGGGAGACCAACCAGGATCAGCTATTGCCCTTGTGATGCTTGCCCGAGTACTGCCTGGCTTCTTCTTAGCGTCTGTTGGTGGGGTGATCGTTGATCGGGTAAATCGGAAGCGGCTATTGATCATTTGCGATGTTCTCCGCGCTGGAGTGCTTCTGGTCATTCCGTTTATTGAGAAGATCTGGGGGCTTGTGCTGGCCTCTCTGATCCTTGAATTAGCGACCTCACTTTGGGGACCAGCTAAAGAAGCAATCGTCCCGAACCTGGTGCCCAAAGAACAGCTAACCGCTGCGAATTCGTTGTCTTTAATTGCTGCTTACGGGACGTTCCCGTTAGCGGCCGGTGCCTTTATCGGCCTCGCGAAGTTCGCTGAATTCTTGGGGGGTAGCAGTGCTGGTCAGGTTGAATGGGCGCTAGCCCTCGATGCGTTGACATTCCTGGTGGCCGCTGGATTAATAGCAACATTGCCTCTAGTGGCACGGCGCCGAGAGCAAAAAAAGTCGGGCTCTATTGATTTAGCCCAAGGAGTCCGGGAACTGCGTGAAGGATGGAGCTTCATTGCGATAAGCCCACAGGTACGAGCCGTCCTGATTGGTCTGGGGACCGGCATGATCGGCGGAGGGATGCTGATCCCATTGGGCGCAGTCTTCAACGACGTGGTCTTAGGGGCTGGTAACGCCGGATTTGGAACCATTTTGGTCACCCTGGGCTTGGGAGTAGCCGTTGGAGTCTCGGCTTTATCAGCAGTGCAACGACGGTTGAACAAAGAACACACTTTCGTCGCGTCAGTGTTCGGCGCGGGAATTTGCCTCCTTTTCGCGGTGTCGGGTTCCAATACGGTCCTTACCTTGGCCGGCGTTTTTGCAATGGGCATCTGCGCTGGTTCGGTATACGTCCTGGGTTTCACCCTGCTCCATGAACATGTGGAGGACCACCTCAGAGGACGAGTGTTCAGCGCCTTGTACACATTGGTGCGCTTTTGTTTGCTTTTATCCATCACCGTCGGAGGATTTCTGTCTGATGGTTTCAATTGGCTTTTTGACGTGCTCTTCGACAACGAAGTCGCTGTGGGATCATGGACCATGGCCCTTCCCGGTGTTCGGGGGGCCTTATGGCTAGCTAGCCTTTTTATGCTGGTCGCATCTGTACTTGCGTGGGTTTCTCTGCGCGCTCCTCAAAAGAAGTCTTCATGAGCCGACGCGGAAGATACATAGCCTTTGAAGGGTGGGAAGCCAGCGGCAAATCGACGCAAGCTCGACTTCTTGCAGACCGCATCAACGCTGTTCTCACTCGTGAACCCGGCGGTACCGATCTGGGACTAGCCATTCGCGACTTGCTTCTGGGGAACGGTCCTGAACCAACTCAACGCGCCGAAGCACTGCTCTTCGCCGCCGATCGAGCACAACACCTGGCGGAAGTGGTCGAGCCGGCATTATCCCAAGGCAACGACGTCATCACTGACCGCTCATATGGATCAACTCTTGCCTACCAAGGACACGGTCGAGGCCAATCCACAGAGGAACTGATGCGGCTTGTCGAATGGGCGAGCGGCGGTCTGCTACCCGATCTCGTGGTGTTGCTGACCGTGCCAGTCGATACAGCGAACGGCAGGCTAGGAGACGAACGAGACCGAATGGAACGCGAAGACGCCGACTTTGCCGCTCGGGTAATTGATGGGTTTGCGGTCCTAGCTAGCGCAGACCCAGATCGGTGGATCGTCGTTGACGGCGACGGATCGATTGCGGAAGTAGCTGAGAGGATCGCTAACGCAGTCGGTGTGAAATGAGTGATGCTTTCAGCGAAGTCGTTGGACAACCAGCTGCCATATCGATGCTGCGAGCAGCAGTTGCGAACCCATTGCCTTCCTATCTCATCGTCGGGCCAGCAGGCTGCGGGGCGCGAACAATCGCCACGAGCTTCGCCGCGGAACTCTTAGCTCATGAAACCGACGATGCAGAACGTCATCGAAGACTCGCTGTTTTCGAAGAGCATCCAGACCTGATCGTGTTCGAACGCAACGGCCCCTCACTCACCGTGGGACAAGCCAAGGAGATTGTTAGAGCTGCAACAACGAGCCCGTTTGAAGGCAAACGAAAAGTCATTCTCGTTGAAGACATCCACCTAGCTTCCCTTTCTGCCCCAATGATTCTCAAGGTTCTAGAAGAGCCCCCACCATCGACCTATTTCATCTTGACTGCGGAAGAAATCCCTACCGAGTTGGCAACTATCGCCTCTCGCTGCACTCAAATCGACCTAGCTGCTGTTAGCCCGCAAGACCTCATAGAACTCTTACTTGAAGCTGGAATTGACCAGAAGCGTTCATCGGTCATAGCTGCGGTTTCCAACGGATCAATCGATCGCGCGTTACTCCTGGGCTCAGACGATGCTGCCCTTGAACGTTGGACTTCATGGCAACAACTTCGAACAACACTGGACGGAAGTGGGAACACAGCTACGGCAGCGGCAGATCGGTTACTGGCAATGATCGATGACGCAGCTGTCCCTCTTCAGGATCGACAAGGTCGCGAATGCAACGAACTTGATGAACGCGCGGACCGTTTCGGCGAGCGAGGTTTAGGGCGTGGAAGGCTGGAAGAGCGTCACAAAAGAGAATTACGGAGGTTGCGGACAGACGAACTTGTAATGGGCATCACCGCTATAGGTATCTCCATTCGTGACGACGTCGCGACGGGCCTCCTCAGCGCTGTGCGCGCTTCAACGTCGTTAACTGCGGTCACTGAAGCTGGTGACGATCTGCGTCGCAACCCAAACGAACGCTTGCTCCTGCAGAAACTATTCATGAACCTCAACTAGTCAACGATGTAGTTGTGTCATAAACGATGGAGCCCGAGGCGGGGATTGAACCCGCGACCTGCTCTTTACGAGAGAGCCGCTCTGCCACTGAGCTACTCGGGCGCTGACTCACTGACGCTACCAGCCGCTTTTGTTGACACGGCCCGCATATTCTCGGGATTCACAACGAACCTGTACCCAGATTGAACGTGTCTGCAGCACGGTTAGATACGATGGCCACATGAACGCACTTGCTGCTCAAGTCTGGCATTTCTGGCTCGCTGTGCCCCTTGCTATAGGCACCGTGCTTGGAGTCCTTCAACTCGTCGCGGGGTACATCGTCAAAGTTGTAGCCCCCCGATATCCCAAGCGCTGAGTTCAACAATGACGGACGGGCCCGTCGACTGGGCGTTAGCCCGCCGGGTTGCGGTCCGGGTCGCGGGCGACGAACCATTGTCGCGTTCATATTTAGGGAGCTCATTGCACGAAGATTTTGCCCGTTTCACCCCTCTGGCAGAAGAGTTGGTCGCGGCAGAAACTGGCCTTGTTTCCAGTGAAGGTTCCGCACGCGCTCAGGTGATTGACCGCGCCGGATGGATCGATGCAAACATCCGGGCTTTTCGCCGACTGCTACGTCCAGTCTTGGCTGAGTCCGGTGAAACAAACGTTGCTAGCAAAATCACTAGCAAAATCGCTGCGGCCGAATTAGGAGCGGTCCTGGGTTGGATGTCTCGACGCGTGCTAGGCCAGTACGACCTGTTACTTGCCGAAGATGAAGATCGAGATGAACAAGACCTCGTGTACTACGTCGGCCCAAATATCATTTCAACTGAAAAAAAATTCGCCTTTGAGCCCAAACAGTTTAGGCTCTGGCTGGCATTGCACGAGTTAACGCACCGGTCACAATTCACGGGAGTGCCGTGGTTGCGTCCCCGGTTCTTAGAACTGGTAAACGAAATGCTTGATGAAGTCGAACCGGACCCTGACCGAATTAAACAAGGATTGCAAGATTTCATAAAGTTACGTCGCGCGGGGCAAGACCCGATGGCTGATGGCGGAGTCGCCCAGCTATTCGCAAATGAGCGTCAGCGAGAACTGTTGGATTCCGTTGGCGGCATGATGAGCCTGGTTGAAGGCCACGGTGATGTCACCATGTCTCGCGCAGCGACAGGTCACGTACCTCACGCCTCGCGTTTTCACCGAGTGATGCACGAACGACGAAATGGGGCAACAGGCATGGCGCGGATCATGCAAAAATTTATGGGGATAGAAGCCAAGCTGGCGCAATACCAAGCGGGAGAGGACTTCATCGCAGCTATCGAGTCGCAACGCGGTCGCCGCGCCGTGGATGTCATTTGGCGTGACCCAGATCACCTGCCATCAATGGTCGAGATCCGAGACCCATCCGCATGGATGCAACGAGTGCCAGCCACGTAACTGAGGTTCTCACATGGCAGATCTCGATCAGATCGATGCATTCCTCCAAGATTGCACCTTCCCCTCTAGCGGCATACTGCATTGCGCTGTCTCCGGTGGTGCGGATTCCTCAGCTCTTTTGATTCTTGCCTCATTGACCGGATCGCGGGTCATCGCGTATCACGTTGACCATGGGGTCCGACCAAACGGTTCAGCGGAACGCGACCGAGTGTCAGAGCTTTCCGACCGAGTTAACGCGGGGTTCGAAGCCCTGACCCTCGAGCTGAAAGATGGACCTAACTTTGAAGCTCGCGCCCGATCAGCACGATTTGCAGCGCTACCTCAAACGATTCTCACCGGACACACAGCTGACGACCAAGCGGAAACGATCTTGCTGCACCTCCTTCGAGGAGGAGGTCTTGATGCGTCCGCCGGTATGCGGCCAAAACACCACCCACTTCTCTCTCTTCGACGCGCAGATACCGAACGAATATGCGACCTGTTCGGTTGGGAGCCCGTGAATGATCCGACCAACGCCGATCCGCGATTTCGACGAAATCGAGTTCGGAACGAAGTCATACCCCTCCTAAATGAGATCACCGACCGAGACGTGGTTCCGTTGCTGACTCGCGCCGGGAAAGTTGCAGAAAACGACCGCGACTTGCTTGACGAACTTGCAGAAGAGATTGACCCCACGGACGCCGCTTCCCTGATAGCAGCGCCACTTCCATTGGCCCGCCGCGCAATCCGAAGGTGGCTCCGAGATGAACACCCTCCCGACTTTGCCTCCGTTGAGCGAGTTCTTGAAGTCGCTCGGGGAGAGATTCTCGGCACCGAGTTAAACGGCGGTCGGTCTGTACGACGAACCGGTGGCACCTTAAGAATCGAAACCTTGCCTAAAGGGCGTAGCAAAGTTCGAGATACCGGCTAGGTTCCGACCTTGTGACGGATCAGAGCGCCTTACACCCCGACCCCGCCCTCAGCGAAATTCTTGTAAGCCACGCCGAAATCAGCGCTCGGGTCCAGCAACTGGGTCAAGAGATCGCGAACGACTACGCCGGACGAATCCCCTTGCTGATCGGTGTACTTAAAGGCGGGGCCATCTTTACCACTGACCTCGCCCGTGCCATCGACCTTCCCGTCGAACTCGACTTCATGGCGGTGTCCTCCTACGGAAGCTCTACCCGCACTAGTGGCGTGGTTCGAATCATAAAGGACCTCGATGATGACATCGAAGGCCGAGATGTGATCATCGTGGAAGACATCGTTGATAGCGGTTTAACTTTGCGATACCTCAGAAAAACCCTTTTAGCGAGGAACCCGGCAAGTTTGGAATTCTGCTCTCTTTTGGTCCGAGAGGAGCAGCAGGCCGACCTAGATGGCCTTGTCAAATACGCAGGATTTCGACTTCCCCAGGTGTGGGTCGTGGGATATGGACTCGATGTAGGCCAGCGTTACCGGAACCTTCGCGATATTTGGGCGTACGACAGATCAGCTAACTCCTGAACATCGCCACAGTGCCAGTGGCCTCTCCGATATCTGACAAGTAACATCTGCTTCGCATCAGCGTTTCTTAACGCATGCGGAATAGGCGACCGTGAAGGCAAAATGGGCAGAAGGTATTGAGCCCAAAAACTTTGTCTGGGTGATCAAGGACTCCCTCGCTATCTGTGAGCGTCCAGGGGGCTATGGCGAACACCACCGGCGTGTTCGCCGCCAAGAAGAAATCATTTGGATTCGCCAAAACGAATTCGACGTCCTCTATTCACTCATTGCGGGATCACACAACCTCCACAATTATGAAGAACTTGGCATGCCATTCAGGCATCGGCCCTGGCCTGCACATGACCAGCTTGCTCAATTCATGGAAGCCATCTTTACCGAGATCCGCAGCGCTATATCGGCCGGCCAAAAAGTTGTCGTTCACAAGGAACTAGTTGGAGAACGCGTGTGTGGGTTGATGGCGGCTTACTTGTTGTGGGCTGGTCTTGTTCCCACCGGACCCCAAGTCACAGCGATAGCCGAACGTATCTTCCAGCAACGACTAGGACCGCACGGTCGGGAACTAGTTGAAATAGCGATCGGTATGGAACCTGAACAGGAGACCACATAGCAGTGACACAACCGAGCAATAGTGATTGCATCCAACTACGCGGCCTGCGCGTCGTGTGCGTCGTGGGTGTCCTGCCAGAAGAACGCGAGCGAGCTCAGCCGTTGGAACTCGATATCGATATCTACTCCGACCTGTCAGCAGCCGGTGATTCCGACGACTTACAAGACACGGTTGATTATGGATCGGTGGCTCAAACGATTGAAGAAATATGCCTCGAGGCGAAGGTCCAACTCCTCGAACGCCTAGCGCAACTCGTAGCAGAACGTCTGCTCGAACTTGATGGTGTCTCAACGGTGGAAGTGACCGTTAAGAAGATTCGCCCGCCGGTGCCATCGGACCTAAATTTCAGCGCTGTTCGAGTGACCCGTCACCGTCAACGAACATGAGGGCGAAATGTCCCAAACCGTAAGAAGTTTTATAGGTCTGGGATCCAACCTAGGTGACCGTAGAGAAATCTTGACGAGAGCAGTGCGAGACATCCCCGACAAGCACGCTGTCTCAGGGCTATATGAAACAGCGCCAATTGGTGGGCCGTCCCAAGGGGCATTTCTCAACATGGTGGTTGAAATTCAGACCTCCGTAAGCCCCTACGACCTTCTCACCATTTGCCAACAACTTGAGACATCGGCCGGACGTGTCCGCAAAGAACGTTGGGGCCCGCGGACCCTCGACGTTGATGTTCTGCTGTACGGCGACCTAGAACTCAACGACCCAGAATTAACGATTCCGCATCCGCGAATGAACGAAAGAGCCTTCGTCCTCTTCCCACTAGCCGACTTAGCGCCCGAGTTAGTGCCCCCACTGTGGCGAGAAACAGTTACAGACCAGGTGATCGTGCAGGTCGGCGACCTGCTTTGCTGCTAAATCTCAGCATCCAAAGCAGAAAGTGACGTCGCTATCCCCAAAAGGCGAAGGTGGAACCAACCAGACGCCAAACTTTTAAGACGAAGGATGCTTATTTCACAATTGATCGCACCACTAGAGCGATTAATGAAGCACCATGAGTCATGGTTATTGCGCGGAGTTGAGTGCGAAGCCAACGAAACTGAGCGTCATTGAGGAGACATGGCCGAAATTCCCTACCGATTCGTGACTGACAGCCGAGTTGAGGAACTGATCGCACACCACGCCGACCTTGAAGCGGGTCAAGAAACTGACAATGTGGTCACTATTGCGGGACGGCTAATGCTGCGCCGGGTTCAAGGCAAGCTCGCCTTCGCCACCCTGGACGACGGTTCCGGTCGAATTCAACTCTTTGCCCCTTCAAAGACCACACCAGAGTTTGACAAGTTTTGCGATCTCAATCTCGGTGACTGGGTTGGAGTAACGGGCGTCGTTATGACCACCCGACGCGGAGAACTCAGCGTAAGAGTAGATTCTTGGGTTCTTCTGGCCGAAGCCCGCCGCCCGTTCCCCGACAAATGGCATGGCATCACCGATGTAGATACCCGATACCGACAACGCTACGTAGATCTGTGGGTCACTCCAGAAGCGAGACAGACTTTTCTCATGAGAAGTCGGATGATGTCGCTTACGCGATCTTTTATGGAGCACCGAGGCTTCATTGAAGTAGAAACCCCCATTTTTCATCCGATACCGGGTGGAGCGAATGCTCAACCATTCACTACCCACCACAATGCCCTAGACCTTGATCTGTACCTAAGAGTCGCGCCTGAGTTGTACCTCAAACGATTAACGGTCGCAGGATTCGACAAAGTGTTCGAGATCGGCCGAGTATTCCGCAACGAAGGACTCTCGACTCGTCACAACCCAGAGTTCACTATGCTTGAGCTATATCAGGCGTACGCCGATTACGACGACATCATGAATCTCGTGGAGGAACTCGTAGAACATCTTGCTCTTGAGCTCACCGGTTCGACGGTGCTAATGGTTGGTGACCGCGAACTTGACGTTGCTCGACCATGGCGGCGAGCGACGATGATTGAACTAATAGAAGAGTCGATTGGAGTGACCTTGTCGCTCGAGATGTCGATTGACGAACTCCGAGCTGTTGCAGTGGAGCACGGCGTGCCGTTTAAAGATTCGTTTGGGTCAGGCAAACTCATTTTGGAGATCTATGAGAAAACGACCGAGAGCGCTCTTTGGGGTCCCGTATATGTGACGGAATACCCAGCCGAAGTTTCGCCTCTAGCGAGAGAGCACCGAAACAAACCAGGTATGACAGAACGTTTTGAGGCGATTCTGGCCGGACGCGAACTCTGCAATGCGTTTAGTGAGCTCGTCGACCCCGATCAGCAACGTTCCCGGTTTGAAGATCAGGCCGCTCAAAATGCTGGGGGTGACGCCGAAGCGATGATGGTCGACGAGGATTATCTGCGTGCTTTGGAATACGGGCTTCCCCCTACAGGAGGTTTAGGTATCGGCATGGACCGTTTAGCGATGTTGCTGACTGGTGCGACAAGCATCCGCGACGTTGTGCTGTTCCCAACTCTTCGCCCTGAACGCTAGGGACCCTAGGGTCCACTCAGGCCGCGTTACGGACTCGGGAGGGATCCGTCGGGTTGATCTTCGCGTTGGATGAATAAGCCTTCTGCCTCCATGAAGCGACCTTCAGGGCCATCTCCTGACCCTTTCAAATAAATTTTCCTACCATCAGTCTGATCGACCCAGGCACGAAATGTCAGAGCCACGCCTAAAGGTGCGGGACCCCGATAGTCAACATGAAGGGAGGCAGTGTAAGCCTGGCGGCCCCGCATACGATTGAGAGCACCCATTACCTCATCGATGATAAGCGCCTGAACGCCGCCGTGAACGCGCTCAGGAGGCCCTGCGAACATCGGATCAATTGCGCCTGTGCTGACAACACTTTCAGCCGATTCCTTGATGAACTTCAACCCGATTGACGCCGGATGAAACTCACCGCCCGCAATGGAAAAAGGGTCAAATTCGATCTCTTCGCCAACTTCAAGGTCAAGCGGTGTGTACTGGCCGGCATAAATCGCAGCGAGGTGAGGGCGAGTCAGCATGTCGTCGAGCTTGCTTCTATCGGTGCCGGCACTAAAGCGATCCTCAAGATCGTGGATAGTGCCGGTGATTTTATCGAGAGCTTCGTCAGGGAGTTGACGGCCCGAAAGTGCACGATTTAAGCGGCGCATCGCACTGGCGGCTCGACTCACTGCATCCCAGGTGCTCATGTCTCGCACGCTACCGTGCCAACTCGTCTCGCAGGCGGGCACCTTGACCCGGTACGGTCACGGCATGCGCCGCGTCATCTTTAATGAAGAACACGACATGTTCCGCGACTCCGTTCGAGCGTTTGTGGAGAAGGAGATCGTCCCCAACCACGAGAAATGGGAGCATGACGGAAAAGTCGACAAAGGAATGTTTCGAAAGGCGGGTTCGCTTGGATTCCTTGGTATGGCAGCCCCCGAGTCCTATGGCGGAGGTGGGGTTGAAGACTTTCGGTATAACTCGATCATTAATGAAGAAATTCAACGAGCCGCAGTGGTCGGCTCGGGGATGTGCATCACGTTGCACAACGATGTTTGCCTGCCATATTTTCTGAACTACTGCAACGAGGAACAGGCAGATCGGTGGATGCCGGGTCTTGTTAACGGCGACCTGATGAGCGCAATTGCTATGACCGAACCCGCAATTGGTTCAGATCTAGCGTCGATGGGAACAACAGCTATTCGCGAAGGAGCTGGCTACGTCGTCAACGGCTCCAAAACTTTCATCACCAACGGCATCAACAGCGACCTCATAATCACGGCCGTGAAAACCGACCCCTCAGAAAAGCACAGAGGAATCTCTCTCGTCGTTCTTGAAGAAGGAATGGAAGGGTTTGAACGAGGACGAAATCTCGACAAGTTAGGCATGAAGAGCCAAGACACCGCAGAGTTATTCTTTGATGACGTCTTTGTGCCAGAAGAAAACGTTTTAGGAGGAGAGGGAGCAGGCTTTTTGAGCCTCGTGAAGAACCTTCCACAAGAACGGCTGTCTATCGCAATAACGGGAACAGCTTCGGCTCAGGCTGCGTTCGATTGGACAGTCGAATACGTCACTGATCGCGAGGCATTCGGTCAAAAGATTTCATCGTTCCAGAACACTCGGTTTGAACTCGCCGAGATGAAAACCGAACTTGATATGGCATGGGTTTTCATAGACCGTCAAATCGAAGCTCTCAATGTGGGCGAGTTGACAGCGGAGGACGCTGCTGAAGCTAAATGGTGGTGCACCGAAATGCAGTTACGGACCATCACACGATGCCTTCAGCTGTTTGGCGGCTACGGATTCATGAACGAGTATCCGATTGCTCGAGCATATGCCGATGCGAGAGTCCAGACGATCTATGGCGGCACGACGGAAATAATGAAAGAGATCATCGGACGACAAATTGTGGGCCGATAACGCTGAAACGAAATTTGTTGCCCGCTGAGTCGGACTTTTCGGAGGAATACATCTTGTCTCGATCAATTGAATCCGTTGCTGTAGTCGGCGCCGGAACCATGGGTGCTGGCATCGCCGCAGCGAGCGCGGCTGCTGGATGCCGCGTCCTACTGCTCGACATGAACGCAGATGCTGTCGAGGCCGCTCTGCAACAAATTGACCAGGACGCTCAGCATTTAGTGACAACAGGCACCGTAGAGACCGATCTGGAAGCAGTTTCAGATTACGACTGGGTTTGTGAGGCTGTCGTAGAAGACCTATCAGTAAAACGAGAACTCTTTAACCGGCTGGAACCGATCCGAAAAGATGGTTCGGTTATTTCGTCGAACACCTCGGGCATCCCCCTGCGACACATATCTGAAGGAATGACCGCTCGGTTTCGTGCCGACGTCGCAATCACGCACTTCTTTAACCCCGTGAAGGTGATGCGCCTATTCGAGCTTGTGCCCGGTGAAGACACCCATGACGATGTGATTGCCGCGTTTGCCGAATTCGGTGACAAGCGCCTCGGCAAAGGTGTCGTGCACGCAAAAGACACCGTCAATTTCATTGGCAACCGTATCGGCTGCTTCTTCATGCTGTCAGGGTTACATCTCGCAAAACCCTTCCTCGTCGAAGGAATGAGTCAAGAGACGGTAGACGCGATTCTTGCGGCTCCTGTAGGCCTTCCTCCCACCGGGCTTTACGGGCTGATTGATCTCATTGGTCTCGACGTGATGGAACTCGTAGGGAAAAACCTTGCAACTAACTTGCCTCAAGCGGATGCGGGGCATGCCTACACGGCATTTCCGCCGGCTGAACAACGGATGCATGACAACGGCCAGCTCGGCCGAAAAGCCGATGGGGGTTTCTCTCGCCAGATCAAGCTAGATGACGGTACCCGTAGAAAAGAAACCTTCGACCTCCTCAACGAAACATGGCGCGATGCGCAACCAGTTGCACACGAAGGCGCCGCGGCAGAGCTTGGCGAGGTGATCTTTGAAGATTCCCCAGCGGGAGAACTAGCTTGGAAAGTTTTTGGTGGAACCCTGAGATATGCAGCGGGCTTAGTGCCCGAAATTGCTGATGACGTCGTCAACATCGATAACGCGATCCGGTGGGGGTTTAACTGGGTACACGGCCCATTCGAGATGCTGGATCATCTGAACCCAAAGCGGGTGATCGATCGAATCTACAAGGAGGGTGGCCAACCGCCGTCAATGCTGGCGGTTCTAGAGCAAGCAAAGGCTGCTTCCTTCTACCGCAACGATGGAGCTGAGTATCTTGGCTTCGACGGTGAATATCATTCCGTTGAGCAGGCGGCGAACTGACTCAGTTGGATCGCACAATCGCGTCCGTCATCATTACAACATCACGCATTTCGGCCCCATCGTGAACTCGGACCACGTCGATGCCCCCACAAATTGCTAGAGCGACACTTGCCGCTGTGCCGAACAATCGTTCCCCGATATCGCTGCCTAACACAGTGCCAATAGATGACTTTCGCGACGTGCCGATGAGCAGCGGAAACTCAAATCGGGTCAGTTCTGGTAGCCGACGCAATATTTCCAAATTCTGCTCAACTGACCATCCGAAACCAAAGCCCGGGTCCAAAATCAAATTTGATAGCTCAATCCGCGCGGACTCACATACAGCGAGAGTTTCATCGAAACCAGCAACGATGTCATCGATCACATCGCGATGCTCCCGCCCTCGCTGGTTGTGCATCACCACGGCGCCCACTCCGCGCTGAGACACGAGCGACGAAAGATCGGGATCTAGGAGGAAACCAGTGATGTCGTTAACCACCGTGGCTCCCGCGTCTAACGCGGCCTCTGCGACGACCGCCCAGGTCGTGTCGATCGATATGGGTAGATTTACCGCGTCGCGCACCGCTTCAATTACCGGAACAACCCGAGATTTTTCCACAGCAACAGGTGTTGGTTCAGCACCGGGACGCGACGACGCACCCCCAATATCGATCACGTCGACACCACAGGCCTCAAACTCGGTGGCTAACAGCACGGCTTTATCGATTTGGCCATCAATGCCATCACCTGAAAAAGAATCGTGAGTAGCGTTGACGATCCCCATGACATACGTGCGGTGGCCCCAATCCCAAACCGGTCCGCGTCCCGGATCGAAACTCGATGCTTGATAACTACGGTTGATTGGCCACACCAGAAGCTCCGCAGACGTCGCTAACGGTCAAGAGCCGACAACAGATTTGTAGCTGCGTCGCGCATCCCCAAAACACCAGGCGTGTCAGGCAACGCGTCAAGTGCTTTCACGGCATCACCAACGAAACCCTCAGCAGTTACTTTCGACGTTGCAATTTCGGTCCCGTCAACCACTGCTCTCCTAGCTTTGTCCCGCGTCTCTTCGTCCAACGGCTGACCTAGTAGCGCCGTCACCGGATCGTCCGACGCGATCATCCGAATCACGGGCAGGGTATAAACACCTTCTCGCAGGTCGTTGCCCGAAGGCTTACCAAGTTCCTCATCGGTTGCCACGAGATCAAGAATGTCGTCGACAACCTGAAATGCCATACCGTACGCGTGACCGAATTCGGTCAATCGGTCGACCACCCCCCGGTCTGCGCCAGCTACTAACCCGCCAATACGACACGAGGTGGCATAAAGTGCAGCCGTTTTTCCAGCAATAGCCTGCAAATACTGTTCTTCTGTTCGGGTGATGTCGTAAATCAGTTGTAACTCACGAACCTGCCCCTCACAGAGTCGCCCAATTGTTGCAGCAAGTAACTCAGCGACTTCGGTCCCCAACGAAGCAGCCAATTCCGAAGCTTTTGCGAGAAGAAAATCACCAGCAAGGATTGCTGTCAGGTTCCCCCAACGATGATTCACCGCATCGATGCCCCGCCGCGTTTCGGCTTCGTCCATTACATCATCGTGATAGAGGGACCCTAAATGGACTAGTTCAACCGCTACCCCGCCCCGCACCATGGCATCGGTCAGGGCCTCGGCGCGCTCACCGTCAGAGTCCAAAGAAAGCGCTGCTGCAATCACAAACGCGGGCCGCAATCGTTTGCCACCAGCCGGTATGAGGTGAGACGCCACTTCAGTCAAGAAGTCATCGTCAGTCATCGCGGCGTCTCGTAACGCTGTCTCCACTCGCCGTAGATCCTCGCTGGGATCCGCGCGGTGCTGGAGGGGAGTGAGGGAAACCACGATGCAAACTTAACTGCAAAGCTAAACGACAACTCCATCTAGCCTGAAACGTTTCATTTGGGTGTCGGCAAAACGGTTTCATGCGGTTTGGGAGACAACTGCTGCAAGACAACAGCATTCGCCCGGTTACACTCCAGTAACGCCCGTCACCTGTGGGCACACTTGCCTCCTGGAGGATTCAGTGTTTGAAAGGTTTACCGATCGAGCCCGCCGAGTTGTTGTGCTTGCTCAAGAGGAAGCACGCCTTCTCAACCACAACTACATCGGAACAGAGCACATCCTTTTGGGGCTTATCCACGAGGGTGAAGGTGTCGCCGCAAAAGCTCTCGAATCGTTGGGGATTTCGTTAGAAGCGGTCCGCAGCCAAGTTGAGGAAATAATTGGGCAGGGCGGGTCGTCGCCGAGCGGTCATATTCCCTTCACCCCGCGAGCCAAAAAAGTTCTTGAACTGTCACTCCGTGAAGCCCTCCAACTCGGTCACAACTACATCGGCACCGAACATATTTTGTTAGGGCTGATCCGAGAAGGCGAAGGAGTGGCAGCCCAAGTTCTTGTCAAGCTAGGAGCTGATCTATCTCGTGTTCGACAACAAGTGATTCAATTGTTGTCGGGCTATAGCGGTTCGGGCCAAGGGGAAGGTTCTGAACCCGGAAAAGAAACCGTTGGAGGTTCAGCAAATCGCGGTGATGGCCCACAAGGCGGATCAGCTGTACTTGACCAATTCGGTCGCAACCTCACTCAAAACGCTCGAGACAAGACACTCGACCCAGTTATCGGCAGGATGCGCGAAACCGAACGCGTGATGCAGGTGCTCTCCCGACGAACCAAGAACAACCCAGTGCTTATCGGTGAACCAGGAGTCGGCAAGACAGCAATAGTCGAAGGGTTGGCGCAAAAAATTGTTGCGGGGGAAGTCCCGGAAACCCTGCGCGCAAAACAGCTGTACACCCTTGACCTCGGCGCGCTCGTAGCAGGGTCGCGTTATCGGGGAGATTTCGAAGAACGACTGAAAAAAGTCCTTAAAGAGATCAAAACACGTGGTGACATCATCTTGTTTATCGACGAGCTACATACGTTGGTGGGAGCGGGAGCTGCTGAGGGAGCGATTGACGCAGCCTCAATTTTGAAGCCGATGTTGGCGCGTGGCGAATTACAAACAATTGGCGCCACGACCCTTGAGGAATATCGCAAATATCTCGAAAAAGACGCTGCTTTAGAACGGCGCTTTCAACCGATACGAGTTGAAGAGCCAACACTGAGCCACACCATCGAAATTCTTAAGGGACTGCGTGATCGTTACGAATCTCATCACAGAGTGACGATCACCGACCAGGCATTAGTAGCAGCAGCCAATTTGGCTGATCGCTACATAGCGGATCGCCATTTACCGGACAAAGCCATCGATTTGATTGACGAAGCTGGGGCCCGTCTGCGAATCAAACGCATGGAGACGCCACCCGATTACAAGGAAATCGAAAACAAGATTGCCGAAATCGTTGATAAGAAAAAGCAGGCCGTCGAAGAACAAGACTTCGAACTGGCAGGTTCGTTACGCGACGAAGAGAAAAATCTGTTGGATCGGCGCACAGAGATGATGGAGCAAATCAAATCCGACGGCGTAGATCTCTTCGACGAAGTTGATGAAGAGGCGATAGCGGAAGTTCTATCGATTTGGACAGGCATTCCCGTCTACAAACTCACTGAGGAAGAGACCCAAAAGCTCCTCAAGATGGAAGATGAACTTCACAAACGAGTCATCGGTCAGCAAGACGCGGTTACTGCAGTTAGCCAAGCGATTCGCCGTACGCGCGCCGGACTGAAAGATCCCAAACGTCCCGGAGGCTCGTTTATTTTCCTTGGACCTTCTGGCGTAGGGAAAACAGAACTGGCAAAGACCCTTGCAGAGTTTCTATTCGGGGACGAAGACGCATTAATTAGCTTGGATATGTCGGAATACATGGAAAAGCACACCGTAAGTCGCCTCGTAGGGTCGCCTCCTGGCTATATCGGCTACGAAGAAGGCGGCCAGCTAACTGAGGCAGTTCGACGGCGCCCATTCTCGGTGGTTTTGTTCGACGAAGTTGAGAAAGCCCACCCCGATGTATTCAACACTTTGTTGCAGATTCTTGAGGAAGGTCGCCTCACCGACGCCCAAGGCCGCTCCGTTGACTTCCGCAACACCGTTTTGATCATGACCTCAAATCTTGGTACCGCCGACCTTCGAAGAGCCAACGTCGGATTTACTAAGGCCGACGAGGCAGTCAGCTACGAACGCATGAAAGACATCGTTAATGATGCTCTCAAAGCTCACTTCCGACCGGAGTTCCTAAATCGTGTAGACGAGACCATTGTGTTCCACGAACTCTCCAGGGATGAAGTCACCGAGATTGTTGACCTAATGATCGCGAGAACAGCAGAACAGTTGCGAGCCCAAGGCCTTGGCCTCGAACTCACAGACGCTGCAAAAGCCTGGCTTGCTCGAAAAGGCTACGACCCGACCATGGGTGCACGTCCGCTCCGACGAGCCATTCAACGACACGTCGAAGATGCTCTTTCTGAGCGGATCTTGTACAAAGAGTTCGACGCCGGTCAGATTATCGTCGTCGACACCGACGAAGACACCGACGAAATCGTGTTCCGGTCAATTGACGGATTCGACCCGGGACCTGTCGAACTTGAGGACGCTGCGACCTCAGATTGACAGACTTCAACGGCGTGTCGCCCCTAAAATGTTCACCTTAAAGTGCCGTTGCGAACCTTCTTTTTCTCCAATCGTCCTATCTAGTGCAGGAAATGGACTCGACTAGTGCCAGAGTGGTCATGTGGAAGGCGCATGGTCGATTGTCTTAGCCGCTGGATCGGGATCCCGATTTGGTGGAAACAAGCAACTCGTGAAACTTGGGGACCAGCGAGTAGTCGACTGGAGCGTGACCAGAGCGCGATCTTGCTGCGAAGGAGTTGTTCTCGTAGTGAATGCTGAAATGATCGGGGAATCGGAGTTGCCGCAAGCGGATATCGTCGTAGCTGGTGGTAGCACCCGAAGCGAATCAGTGCGCAGCGGGTTAGAGGTGCTGCCGCAATCGGCAGAAATTGTCGTTATCCACGACGCCGCTCGGCCAGGTGCCCCAATTCAGATGTACCTATCGGTAATCGATGCTGTGCTTGGCGGTGCCGATGCAGCTGTTCCTGGACTGCCCGTAACCGACACACTTAAACGAGTTGTGGACGCTCCCATCGGAAAGAAAGTGGCGGCTACGGTAGATCGCGACACTCTTATGGCGATTCAGACTCCGCAAGCTTTCAGTAAAAGAATGTTGGAGAAAGCCCATGCTGGTGGGGGACAAGCGACTGACGACGCCGGTTTAGTCGAAGCAATTGGTGGCACCGTCATGGTGGTTCCTGGTGATGCTGCGGCGATCAAAATCACACACCCTAGTGACATCGGCATCGTCGCCCAATTGATGGGACTTGACTCATGATGCGAATTGGACAGGGATACGACGCTCATCAATGGGCCAACGACGACCGTCCTTTAGTGATTGGTGGAGTTCACTTCCCAGGACATCGCGGACTTGATGGTCACAGCGACGCAGACGTTGTGACCCACGCAGTCATCGACGCTGTGCTTGGTGCCGCCGGCTTGGGAGATATCGGTCAAAACTTTCCTGACGACGATCAGGAACTGGATCGTGTTAACAGCATCGAATTACTTGAACAAGCCGCGCAGCTCGTACAAGCCGCTGGTTGGGGGATAGTGAACGCCGACTGCACCGTAATCACCGACGAACCACATATAGCCCCCGCCAAGGATGAGATGGAATTGAACCTATCCAGAGCAGCGGGAGGGCCAGTCACGGTGTGTGGAAAACGAACCGAAGGTATTGGCGCTCTGGGCAGAGGCGAAGGCATCGTTTCGATTGCGGTTGCACTGTTGGAGCAAAGATGAGCAGTTCTCGAGGACGTCCAAAGGGACCAAGCCGGGGCGCCAAACCGGACAATCGAAAACCTGCTGGCAATAATCATCGGGGGCATCGAAACCGAGGCGGTTCATCTACTCGCAAGAACACATCCAGCCGAACTGATGTTCAAGGTAAACCCCGCCCACGGTCCAGTGAACTAGGTGGCGATCACATCGAAGGCCGCCAAGCAGTTCGGGAACTATTACGAGCTGGACGACGCCGAGTTGAGCAGGTTCTTGTTAGCGAAGAGGTACACGATTCGGCAATCTTGGCTGAGATCGCTGATCTATCGGAGGAACGTAGAGTTCCCATTCGGCAACTCACACGACGAAAACTCGATGAGCATGCCCTCACCGAATCTCATCAAGGAGTAATCGCTACAGCGGAACCGATTCAACCCGTAGACCTCGACGTGTTGTTATCGACCCGGCAAGACGAGCCTGCGCTCGTCGTTGCACTTGATGGTGTCACTGACCCCGGCAACCTCGGCGCGATTCTCAGAACAGCGGAAGTGGCCGGAGCAACAGGAGTGATTCTCCCCCGCCATAGAGCGGTTCGGCTGACCCCGGCAGCGGTAAAAGCTGCCGCGGGAGCAGTGGAACATTTGCCCATAGCGCTGGTGGGTGGCTTACCCACCGCGCTCCGGCGAATGTCCGATGAAGGACTATGGGTCATAGGCCTTGATGGAACCTCAAAAGATTCCATATATCAGTTACGCGTGGCCAAGGAATCGTTAGTGATTGTGCTCGGCGCTGAAGGCCGAGGCCTCTCACATTTAGTGACCCAGAGATGCGATCAGCTCATATCGATCCCCCAAAACGGGCAACTTGAATCACTCAATGTGTCAAACGCAGCCGCGATAACAATTTACGAAGTTCGACGTCGCAGAGAAATGGATCAGTGAACGACATCAATAGTGACCCATTGGGGTTTACGCTGGGCGTGCACTGCCCGAGTAGCTCAACGGCTAGAGCACCGTTCTTGTAAAGCGGGGGTTGTGGGTTCGATTCCCACCTCGGGCTCCGCGAAACCGGAAGGAAACTGATCGACGTGGAAGAAGCGCCTCATCAACAACTTAGTCAGCGAGACCGAGCCATCCTCGACTTTGAACAGTCGTGGTGGGAGTCGGCCACCCCGCGAGATCAAGCTGTTCGGGAACAGTTTCAGCTCACTGAGTCGGAGTACGCAGAGGTGTTGAACCAACTCATAGCTTCCGAAGCTGCCCTACTGGCCGAACCGCTGCTTATTCGACGACTCCGACGTTTGCGTGATCGCCGACGTCAACAACACATCGCCCGCCGTACTGCCGACCAGGAGGTCGCTCGATGAACGGTCCCATGTCCAGACCAAGCAATGCTGCCGCGATACGAGGGTTGTTGTTGGTCATTGTTGCTGTTGCAGTAGGGATTTATTTGTTGAGAGGGACGGACACGCCCACTCTTGACACAGCGTCGACCCCGACTACAGCAGCGGCCACGCAAGACGAGGCAGCTAGTGAACAAGAAGAAACCGTTGCTTCGACCGAGACCACCCTCCCTGGAATCACCGTAGCCACGTCAGCCCCAGAAAATGGAGCTACCACAGATGACTCTGGTGCCGGGACGATGGTGGGCTTTGAAGGTCGACCAAATGAAGAGGTCTCAATCCAAGTCGCTAACTCAACGTCAGTACGTGGGGCAGCTGGGCAAAAAACAGACTTTCTCAAGACCAAAGGCTTCATTATTAAAACCCCAATCAATATGGACGGCACACCGCTTGACCGCACACGCGTTCATTACCAAGCCCGGTCGATGCTTGAAGCTCAAAATATTGCCCTTTTGCTAGGACTCGACGATCAAAACGACGTATACAAGATGCCCACCGATTTGAGCGCCTACGACGGGTATGACGAGCCCGACGTTCTCATTGCGTTAGGCATTGATAAGGCCAGCGCCGGATAGTCAATAGCATCGGTTATTTTCTTGTGCGCATAGTCATATGCCCTGACAAGTTTCGAGGCACCGCGAGCGCATCTGGGGCCGCTCAAGCCCTAGGAGCTGGTCTAGTGGCCTCCCACCTGGAAGTCATCTTTATGCCCCTAGCCGACGGTGGTGAAGGCACTCTTGATGCCTTAGGTGGAGCCAACCGAAGTAGTCAAGTAACAGGTCCCCTCGGAGATCGCGTAGAAGCTAAATGGAGGTTCTCCTCACGCCAGGCAGTCATCGAAATGGCGCAAGCAAGTGGGTTACTTCTCGCAGGCGGTAGCGAAGGCAACGACCCTCTCCTCGCGAGCAGCGCCGGGACAGGCGAGTTGATTGCCGAAGCAAGAGCATCAGGAGCTCGGCGCATAGTTATTGGTGTTGGAGGCTCAGCATCAACCGACGGTGGGTTAGGCGCAATACGCGCCATGGAGCCACTGGTGCGTTTCTCTGGGGTTGAACTCATCGTCGCCTGCGACGTCCAAACCAGATTTCTCGACGCCGCACCAGTTTTTGGACCTCAGAAAGGAGCGACGTCCGCCCAAATTGAGCTACTGCGTCGTCGACTCTCGCGCTTAGCGGAGATTTACCTGAATGAATTTGGCGTTGAAGTTCGCGACATACCCCGTGCAGGCGCTGCCGGTGGCTTAGGTGGCGGACTTGCCGCCGTCGGAGCCCAACTCGTCGACGGATTCGGCCTAATCGCCGAAGAAATTCAGTTGGCTGACGCAATTTCAGAAGCAGACCTCGTCATAACTGGCGAAGGACGCCTCGACGAAGAGTCATTTAACGGCAAAGTCGTAGGCGGTGTTGCATTAATGGCAGACCGTTACCAAGTTCCCGTCGTCGCCGTGGTGGGGTCAACCACTCCGGGTACCACGATTCCCAAAAACTTGACGACCTACTCACTTACAGAGATTTTCGGACGGGACCTAGCTTTTAATGACACCCAAAGATGTCTCACACAAATCGCGCCCCAGCTCTTAACGTGACCATCCAGAACGCCAACAATCCAACAGTGACGCGACAGTCTCTACCTTCGACCAACCACGACGGCAACTAGTTTCGAGACCCAAATTCGATGCTGTGAGGAACGGGTCCCACCAACGCGTCGACAGTCGAACGAAATGTTGTAGCTCCACAGCTTGGCAACCACTCAGCTGGCGGCATCAAAAAATCGCAGTAAACCAAAAGATTTGATACAGAATCCTGGCCCTCAGGTTGCAAATGGAGGGTCTTGGCTGATTGGCTGTTAGCACTCTCACTAGGAGAGTGCTAACGCCAAAAGCCTCAACGACGACCTAGCTACCAGCTAGTTCCGGTTTTAGGTCACCGACTAACACACCAACGGAGTCAGATCCAGATGGCAAAGATGATCTCGTTCAACGACGAAGCCCGCCGGTCTCTCGAAGCAGGAATGAACCAGCTTGCAGATGCAGTTCGAGTAACACTCGGCCCCAAAGGACGCAATGTCGTTCTGGACAAAAAATGGGGCGCCCCCACCATCACCAACGATGGAGTATCAATCGCAAAGGACATCGAACTCGAAGATCCGATCGAACGAATCGGCGCGGAATTAGTCAAAGAAGTTGCGAAAAAGACTGATGACGTGGCCGGCGACGGCACCACCACCGCGACGGTCCTCGCATGGTCAATGGTCCGTGAAGGAATGCGAAACGTTGCAGCTGGCGCCAACCCGATGTCGTTAAAGAAAGGCATTGAAGCTGGAGTCGCCGCAGCCGTTGAAGCCATAGAAGGCATGGCAATCAGCGTCACCGAATCCAAAGAGCAGATCGCTCAGGTTGCAGCCATCTCCGCTGCTGATCGCGAAATCGGGGATCACATCAGTGAAGCCATCGAAAAAGTTGGCAAAGATGGGGTTATTGCGGTCGAAGAAAGTCAGACGTTCGGTCTCGAAATGGACCTCGTTGAAGGTATGCGCTTCGACAAGGGATACATATCGCCATACTTCGTCACAGACCCAGATCGACAAGAAACAGTCTTAGACGAGCCCTATATTTTGTTTGTCCAAGGCAAGATCGCCGCCGTACGAGATGTCGTTCCCATCCTCGAAAAGGTCATGCAGGCAGGGAAACCGATGGCCATTATCGCGGAAGATGTAGAAGGCGAAGCTCTTGCGACGATTGTTGTCAACAAGATTCGCGGCACCTTCAAATCGGTTGCAGTCAAAGCCCCAGGCTTTGGTGACCGCCGAAAGGCAATGCTTCAGGACATGGCGATTCTGACGGGCGGACAAGTGATCAGCGAGGACGTTGGACTCAAACTTGAGAACACGACCCTTGACCTTCTTGGCACAGCACGCCGGATCATCGTGACGAAGGACGAAACTACCATCATCGAAGGCGGTGGTGACGAAGCAGATGTGGCGGGCCGCATTGAGCAAATCAAGAACGAAATCGATAACACCGATTCTGACTACGACCGCGAAAAGCTTCAGGAGCGTCTGGCGAAGCTCGCTGGTGGAGTTGCCGTGCTGAAAGTCGGTGCCGCTACTGAAGTCGAACTCAAAGAGAAGAAACATCGCATCGAAGACGCGGTAAGTACAACTAAGGCCGCTATCGAGTCAGGGGTTGTTGCCGGCGGCGGAGTTACTTTGCTGCGAGCCCAAACTGCCGTTGATGCGTTAGCAAGCAGCCTTGAAGGAGACGTTGCAACAGGAGCCAGGCTCGTTGGGCGCTCGCTTGAAGGTCCACTCAAGCAAATCGCCGAAAATGCTGGCCTTGAAGGTGGGGTTGTCGTAAGCAACGTGAAGGCATTAACCGGCTCCGAGGGTCTAAACGCCGCAACTGGCGACTATGAAGACCTCGTTGATGCTGGCGTCATCGACGCCGCCAAAGTAACTCTCTCGGCGCTGCAGAATGCGGCATCGATCGCGGCGCTGTTCTTAACCACTGAAGCCGTTATTTGCGAGAAGCCCAGTGAGGGCGGCGGAGGCGGAATGCCTGCGATGCCTGATATGGACTTCTAGGCAAACTGATTTCATACCGACAAAGTCGAACAGGAGACGTCGCGAGACGAGCCTTTGCTGGCTTTGCAGCCTAATCTGAAAGCTGTTTCTCAGCGGGGTCTCGGTGCAGCCATTACTTCACGAAGCGTGCGAATCATTATCGATCATTCTTGGCGAATGGCGTGGTTCAGGGAGAGGCCATTATCCGACGATTGACGACTTTGAGTACACAGAAGAAGTCATCTTCGGTCATAGCGGAAAGCCATTCCTCGCATACGGGCAGAAGACTAAAAACGCTGTAAATGGCGACCCACTTCATTCTGAACAAGGCTTTTTGCGTGCTACCGGCGAGACAGCGTTAGAACTAGTGGTCGCTCAGCCTTCAGGCATCGTTGAAATCCACCAAGGGTCCTTTGCTTCGAACGAGTCAGCTTGTGTCATCAACCTCGAATCGATCTATGTCGAAACTAGCCCCACTGCCAAATCAGTGGAGCGAGTACATCGCTTGTTGAGAATCGAGGGTGACACGCTGACGTACGACCTATCTATGGCCGCGATGGGTCAGCCTCTGCAGCATCACCTTGCTGCGACCCTTGAACGCCAATAAACATAGTTAGGAATCGCGACCACCGACTCTTGCCACGAATTCCCAGGTCGGCGATACCCTGTCGGCATGCGACGCGGCCGGAGCGAAAAATATTTTGTGCAGCGTATCCGCCGCGGTGAAATCGAGCGATTTCCTGACGAGGTCGTCGTTGAGGAACCGCTTGAGATTCGCCTTGACGGAAATTTAGTTGCCACGACGATGCGAACACCTGGGCACGACTACGAACTTGCTGTCGGTTTCTGTTCCACGGAAAACCTTCTCAGAGACGCTGCGGTGACGCAGGTTCGATATTGCGGAGAGGGCCCCGCAGCGGAGTATGAATACAACGTTGTCACTGTCGACACTGATGGACGGGCCCCAGTCCCTCAACCGCGGCTCGGCAACGTGAGTTCATCTTGTGGCCTGTGCGGATCGGCCACCCTTCTTGAGTTGGCAACCCAAATCGATCCGATAAACGACCCTGTGGTCTTCACGGCCCAGACCATTACCGACGTCTTAGAAACGGTTGGGTCTCAACAAGAGATGTTCACTCGGACCGGAGGGTTACACGCCGCCGCCGTGTTCAACTCTGATGCAAAGATCGAACTACTCCGTGAAGATATCGGCCGCCACAACGCGGTTGACAAGATCATTGGCCGCCGCGTACTGGACGGAGAACTGGGCTCAAACCAACTCGGCCTCTTCGTCAGTGGACGGGCCAGCTTCGAGATGATTCAAAAGGCTTGGAGTGCAGGGTTTGGAACTCTCGTGGCAGTATCCGCGCCGAGTGCCCTCGCTGTGGACATAGCCAAAACTGCCAACATGACGTTGGTCGGATTCGCGCGGAGTGACTCGATGAACGTATACGCCGGCCACATTGATCAATAGACCCATAGGATCACCAACATGACCCAACCCCAATATGTCACCACTTCTGTTGGCTGGGGTGTGCTCCATCTGTTCTGCAAAGCCACGGATCGCACTGATGGGCAACGAGTTGTCGCTGCAGTGAAAGAAATCCAAGACAGCGACCACCAGGTTCTTTGCGTCGCTGTATTTGGACATAAAGCAGATATCGGATTTATGGCCCTCGGCCCCGACCTATGGCGGCTCCGCAACTTACAAAGCCAGATTCAACGAGCGGGTTTGGTGGTTGTTGACAGCTACATCTCTATGACGGAGACCTCGGAATACTCTCCGGATTTGCCTGAGGAAATGAAAACTCCTCGATTACACCCGGAACTTCCACCTGAAGGGAAAAACGCGTTCTGTTTTTACCCGATGTCGAAACGTCGCGAATCTGGCGGTAATTGGTACACACTGCCCTATGAGACCCGACGTGAACTCATGTATGAACACGGCAAGTCAGGAAGAAATTTTCGTGGACGGATCTTGCAGGTAGTTACTGGGTCGACGGGGGTCGATGACTTCGAATGGGGGGTGACGCTTTTTGCCACGCATCTCGACGATTTAAAGGAAGTGGTGTACACGATGCGTTACGACGAAGCGTCGGCAATTTACGGCGAGTTCGGAGCGTTTTACACCGGACTCTTGGACGACGCCGAGGTCGTGGTCCAACAAGTTCTGATTAACTGAGTTCTGAGGTTCGAAATGAAAGCTTTGAATTATTACGCTGATTCCTGGCGGCGTTACCGAGATTTTCGGGGACGGTCCTCGCGATCTGCCTATTGGTGGCCCTTTTTCATCCACCCCTTTGTGTTTCTTGTTCTTGGGGGCATCTTTGCGACCATTTTTGGCATCGACAGCGACGAAACCGGGCCGGAGGCCATTTATGGCATCGCCTACATTCTTCCGAGCATTGCATTAGGCGTACGTCGTCTTCATGATGTTGGGCGAAGCGGAAAATGGCTGTGGATTGCACTGACAGGGATCGGCTGCTTGCCGCTCTTGTACTGGTTCCTTCAGCCAAGTTCTCCTGAGACAAGCGAATGGGGAGATGACTCCAACACAGCTCGTCGTGACGAGCACAAACCGCCTCAAAAACCAGGTGACATATTTCGCTAACTCTCCTCTGTCAGCGATATATCCCATTACACAACTCGGATACTTAGTTAGGTCAACGTGGCTGGCCCTCCCGTTGCCTCATCATCCAGTTTTCCCAGCAGCGTCGTGTTCCTCTCTCCCGAAGAATCCCAGTACTAAGCCGATCATTGAAGCCACAACAGGAATCGCTGCAGTTAAAGATTTGTTCCGATTCCCGGCCTGGTAAGCGAGACCGAAAAGAACGTCGAACGCATCAACGGCGAGCCCTTGCCGAAGAACTTCTTCGAGCTCGTCCGCAGCAGCATCTGAACGCTCGGCTTGATATAGCTGATAGGCAAGTAATGCGTTACGAGCACCGAAAAGCCTGATTGCATATTTGACGTTGTTATCAAGGGGACGTTGCATTCGCCATGCCCGCCCGATCAGATTGGGTGTCAACACAGACAGCCACCCGACCGCGGCTCGGCCCGACACAAGTAACTTGCGACATTTTGCAGCTTGCATGGATTTATCCTGTCACTTGCATTCTGTGATTCCTCATTAGGCCCGGGTCTAATAACCTGCAAAGAGGAGATACCGATGTCTGAATACAGTGCACCTACCGCCGACATGTTATTTGTCCTCGAACACATCGCCGATCTTTCCCAACTGGCGACTCGAAAAGGCTATGAACAAGCCGACCTTGACACGGTGGAGGGCGTGCTCAATGAAGCAGCGCGTTTTATGGAAGAGCAACTGGCTCCACTTAACCGAAAAGGTGACGAGGAGGGTGTTGTCGTGAAAAACGGACAAATATTTCATCCCGAAGGTTTCACCGACGCGTATAGAAGATTTGTGGATGCCGGATGGAATGGCATTTCCATGGACGAAGATCACGGAGGCGGCGGAATGCCGTGGTGCGTGGGAGTTGCCGTGCAAGAGATGATGACAGCGTCAAACATGGCTTTTAGCCTGTGCCCCTTACTTACACAAGGCGCAATCGATGCCATCAGCCATCACGCCGACGAAACGTTGCAAGAGATATATCTACCCAAAATGGTTAGTGGCGAATGGTCAGGGACTATGAACTTGACTGAACCGCACGCCGGATCTGATGTCGGTGCCCTAACAACGAAAGCCGTTCCAGGTGAAGACGGAACTTGGCTGATTTCAGGAACCAAAATATTCATTACCTATGGCGAACATGAGCTAACTGAAAATATTGTTCACCTGGTTCTCGCTCGAACCCCTCAAGCTCCCCCAGGGACTAAAGGAATCAGCCTTTTCATTGTTCCTAAGTTCCTTGTGAATGACGATGGCAGCCTTGGCGATCGAAATGACCTCCGCGCCGTTTCAAGCGAACACAAAATAGGGATCCACGCGAGCCCCACGTGTGTCATGTCATACGGTGATCAGGGCGGGGCCATAGGGTGGTTGGTCGGAGAAGAAAATACCGGGATGCGAGCTATGTTCACCATGATGAACAACGCTCGCTTGTCGGTAGGGCTTCAAGGATTGTCGCTAACTGACCGGTCATACCAACAGGCTGGTCAATACTCTGTCGACCGAAAGCAGGGAAAGGCTATCGGCGCAGAACTTGAGGCCGGAGAGTCATCGCCGATAGCGGATCATGCTGATGTTCGTCGCATGCTTATGACCATGCGAGCAAATGCCGAAGCCATGCGTTGTGTGATGTACGCAAACGCCGCGGCCATTGACTTTGCTAATAGCAGCGCAGATGAATCGGAACGAGAGCATTGGGACGCGATAGCAGCGTTACTAACCCCTATTTCTAAAGGATGGGGTACTGATCTCGGCGTTGAGATGACATCGCTCGGTGTTCAGATCCATGGTGGGATTGGCTATATGGAAGAAACCGGCGCGGCGCAACACTGGCGAGATGTGCGCATCGCCCCCATCTATGAAGGCACAAATGGAATCCAAGCGGCAGACTTAGTCTTCCGGAAACTGCCCCTCGGCGGAGGAGTAGTAATCGAAAAGTTCTTTTCGGAAATGTCGACCCTGGCATCACAACTGGCGGGCAATCATCGTCTCGGATTACTGGGGGAGGCTCTCGCTGACGGAGTGACGCAAATGCGAGAGGCTGCACTCTGGTTGGGGGGGCGTCTAGGAACCCAACCCAACGATGCTGCCGCAGGTGCTGCACCATTCCTGCGCCTTGCAGGCGTCGTAGTTGGTGGCTACTACCTTGCTCGTTCGGCACAAGTTGCCCAACAACTCCTCGACGCAGGTGATGGCGATGCGGACTTCCTGAACGACAAAATCACCACATCATTGTTCTACGGGGAACAGATCCTCCCGACAGTCGCTGGGTTGGTGCCGACGATCACTCAGGGAGCCGACTTGTTCTTTGCCATCCCCAATGAACGAATGTAATGACGGCTGATTTACAAGCGCTTCGCGACAATCTTCAAAGCTTCGAACGCGTTTTAGTTGCGTTCAGCGGGGGAGTCGACTCTGCCTTTCTTGCATGGGTCGCGAATGACACCCTCGGTCCAGACGCCGTTCGCTGTTTCACTGCCGTTTCGCCAAGCCTCGCCGATAGTGAACTAGCGGACTGCTCAGCGCTTGCCCAAGAATGGGGTCTGAATTGGTCCGCGGTTGAAACTTCAGAGATGGAGAACGCTGCGTACCGGGTAAACGACAGTGACCGGTGTTACCACTGCAAATCCGCGCTCATGGATGTGGCTGGACCGCTCGCTGACTCTGACAACGCGGTCGTGGTTCTTGGTGTCAATCTTGACGATCTTGGGGATCACCGACCAGGTCAAGCCGCCGTTCAAGAACGCGAGGCGCGCTTTCCGCTGGTCGATGCTGGTTTTTCTAAAGTTGATATCCGACAACACAGCAAAAATTTAGGGCTGCGAATCTGGAGCAAACCAGCCGCTGCCTGTCTTGCATCCCGCGTCCCTTACGGGACGGAAGTTACGGTACCGCTGTTACGAAGACTTGACCGAGCAGAAGCGGCGCTAAAGGCTTTGGGGTTTCAGCAAGTCCGGGTCAGAGACTACGGCGACGTCGCTCGACTTGAATTTGAACTTGACCAATTCCCACTGGTGTTCGAGCGGAGAACTGACATTGTCGCGGCCGTTGTAGCGGTTGGCTACCGCTACGCGACGTTAGACCTGGAGGGCTTCCGCTCCGGCAATCTGAATCATTCAATTCGATGACTGCGTTGACTGAACTCGGGCAGGAACTAGCTCAAGAGTTGGAAATTGCGTTACCCGAATGGGTCGAAGCGCGTGTGCGCTTCATCTGTCAAGCATGGGCGCTCGACTGGAGTGAAGAAATAGCGAACGACACTCAAGAAGCGGGAAAGAAATGCGCGACGGAGGTTGGCCTTCGGTTGCGCCAGCTTTTGGAATCCGGCATTGAACAACAAGACACAAATCCGATGTCGATTCTTCGAAGCGCCACCAACTATCCGACTCAAGTCTTAAAAAACTATGACATTCCACCGATTGAAAGAGACGACTTCTCCGAAGACACCTTCCCTGACGATGTCTACGGCTTGACGCCAGCCGCCTTCTCTGACTTTGGTCAGACCGCACATGAATTAGGAATAGCGTGGGGAGCAGCCAAAGCTCACACGCATTTTTCGAGGCGTCGAGAGGCTCAAAGCTGATGAAGCAGATTGTTGCTTATGTCCCAAACCTGATGGACCGAAGCCGCTTCGGAGACACAGTTCAGTTCGTGCAAGAGCCTTCGGATCTGGCGGCAGTGGACGCCGACCTGATCCTCGTAGACCTCTCTCGTGGAGAAGTTCTGAGCCACCTTCCTTCCGGGACTCGTGTTGTCGGCTTTGCTCCACATGTTGATGCGGAAACCTTGCAGGCCGCGACAGCGGGAGGGTGCACCGAAGCCCTGCCCCGGTCGGTTTTCTTCAAACGACTTCCTGCGCTCATTGGACGTAACGATGAATGAAGTGACGCTCACTGAACTCCGGCGGAAGGTGATTGAAGACACACAGCTGTCTGCTTGGGAAATTCCCCGAGCCTTGTCCGAAGTCACCGATGAATTTTTGACTGAGCTTTACGCTCGCGAGATTCAAGATGGTAGCGGCATCGCTCTTGTCGCGTTGGGCGGCTATGGAAGATCTGAACTTTGCCCGTCCAGCGACATTGATTTGATGCTCGTCCACAACGAACGGGAAGATATTGATTCATTTGCTGATCGAATCTGGTACCCGCTGTGGGACGAAGGATTCAAATTAGGACACTCAGTAAGGTCAGTGGACCAAACTTTGCGACTGGCCGCGACGGACCTTGAAACTGCCACAAGCCTCTTAAACGCGCGAATCGTTACCGGAGACTCGTCGTTAGTTCAAGATTTACTAGCTCGTAACGAAACGCAGTGGGCGGATCACACTTCAGATCGACTTGACGAACTAGCGCGCAACGTTGCACGTCGACACCGACTTGCTGGAGAGGTCGCGTTCTTACTTGAGCCTGATTTGAAGGAAGGTCGCGGAGGTCTACGCGACGTGCACGCGATCGATTGGGCAACGCGAGCAGGAGTTGAGGTCACCGTTCATGACCGCGAACTCCTTGACGCCGCGTACCGCGTATTACTCGAAGCGCGGGTGGAGTTACACCGAATAAGTGGCAAACGCGGAGACGTTCTGCTGCTTGAAGAGCAAGACTCGGTTGCAGCTGCCATGAGCGACCCTGATGCTGACTTGTTGATGGGGCGGATCGCAGCAGCGGCGAGACGGATTGCCTACCTGAGCGACGAAACTTGGCGACATATTGACTCAGAGCCACACGATCTCACTGTACGAAATATTGATGTAGACGGGCTTCACGTCGTCGATAATGAAATCGTCATCGTTGGCGACCCTTCGACCGACCCGCTCTTAGTGCTCCACGCTGCAGTTCGAGCCTCAGAATCAGGTCTTCCTTTGGCGAGAGAATCGTTAGGGCGTCTCGCTGAGCGGCAGCCAGACCTCCCTGATCCGTGGCCCCAAGGAGCCCGAGATCTATTTGTGGAGTTACTCAAAGGCGGAGATCGAACAATTCCCGTCATCGAATCCCTTGACTATTTCGAAGTTTGGAGCCGTCTTCTCCCTGAATGGGCGCCAAACCGGTCGCGTCCCCAACGAAACGTGTACCACCGCTTTACCGTGGATCGACACCTACTAGAGACAGTCGCCGAAGCTGCACGTCTGACGCACCGCGTGCAACGGTCTGACCTTCTAGTCATGGCGGCATTATTGCATGACATAGGTAAGGGCTATCCCGGAGATCACACAGAGGTAGGCATGAGGCTCGTCGGGCCGATCGCATTGCGTTGTGGGTTCTCCGAGGCTGATTCACTCGTATTGACTCGACTTGTCGAACACCACCTATTGCTGCCCGACGTGGCGACGCGACGGGATTTGGACGACGCGCAGACACTGAGAGCCGTTGCACAGAAAGTGCAAACCGTTGACTTTTTAGAATTGCTTGCAGCGTTAACTGAGTCGGATTCCATCGCGACAGGTCCAACTGCATGGGGCGACTGGAAAGCCCACCTGGTTCAGACGCTCACAGAAAGAACCGCAGATTTCATATCTAGCGATGGAGAAACTCACAGAAAACGACGATCGTTTGTCACGGAGCACATCGAAGCCTTAATGGCAGACGGAGAAACAATCGTAGAAGGCTCTGGCGATACTGTGACGATTGTGGCTCCTGACCAGGCTGGGGTCTTCAGCAGAGCAGCCGGGGCATTAGCCCTGCGAGGCTTGGACGTATTGCAGGCCGACGCCTACTCCAGTGATGCAGGCATGGCAGTGTCTCAATTTCGCGTCGTCGAACCCGACGCACCCGTCGACTGGAACCGAGTTACTGACGACGTTCACGAATGCCTGCAAGGCCACCTTGCTATCGACGCCCGCATAGCTGAACGAGCCCGCGTGTATCGACGTAGAACAGCGCTAGCAGCAAAATCCGCGCTGACGCGAGTTACCTTCGACATTGAATCTGCTACCGACGCGACGATTATTGAGGTGCACACTGAAGATCACATCGGTGTGCTGTACCACTTGACGCGAACTCTCGCTGAAATGGGGCTTGATATTCGCTCGGCGAAAATTCAGACTATCTCTAACGAAGTTGTCGACACATTCTATGTGACGGGCTCAAATGGCCCGACACTGGAGGAACTCCACCGCAGAGAGGTTGATGTTGCTCTCCGACACGCGCTGATGCTTGTCGAGTGACTCAAGTCGTTAACGGCGACGAGTAACCTCTCGCAAATGCCAGAACGAGCAACGGGACAGGACCTACTTGGCTGGGCGGAGACACTTTCCGGAATTGCTCGGACCGGCTTGGGTTTCACCGAAAGCCTGTATGAGAAGGAACGGTACGAAGAGATTCTGAAAGTCGCCGCTCACATCCGCGGAGCCGTCACCTCGGACCCAGATATAAATGCTGTGGTGGATGAATGGATGCGCATGGTGGGCACGGGAGTATCTGGCTACGTCACCCCCAAATCTGCTGTTGGTGCTGTCGTCAGTAACGAAAAAAATGAGATTCTGCTAGTCCAACGCGCTGACAGTGGAGTATGGCTGTACCCCACCGGTTGGGCGGATATCGGCTATTCACCTGTTGAAGTGGCCATCAAAGAGGTATACGAAGAAACGGGTATCCACTGTGAGCCACTGTCGCTAATTTCGATCGTGGATGGAATGCGACAAGGTTTCACTCGGATACCGCTCTACTCGATGGTTTTTCATTGCAGAGCGATAGGCGGTGAACTCCAGTCCCATCCGCTCGAAACTAGCGATGTCGGGTGGTTCTCGCGTGATTCATTGCCTGAGCCGTTAGCAGGTCTCGAAAGATGGGTCGACAACGCCTTCGATGCGATTGAAGGACAAACGAAACCAGTCGAGTTTGATCCACCACGTTCACTGCCGTGGGAAGAGGAACCTAACTAAGGAACCGCGGATCGAGCCTTACTCGTCTTGCTGACGCAAGAACTGCTCAAGTTCATCGATCATGGCTTCGGGATCATCTGTCATGTCAGTGACCTCGTCGGCAGCGTCGTCAAGAAGTTGTTGCGCATACTCGGCGAGGTTTGGGTCACTTTCGACTAGTTCGTTGATTTGGCGCTCATAACTGGCAGCAGCGATTTGCAGGTCAGTTGCCCCTAGCGGGATGTCGAGGAAGTCCACGACCCGTTGCACTAACGCCAGAGCGGCTTTGGGGGAGGGATTGTGACCGATGTAAGAAGGCACCGCCGCCCAAAACGAAAGACTGTCGAAGCCTCCGTGATGGAAAGCCTCGTTGAGCACACCAATAATTCCAGTGGGACCCTCGTACTGAGAAGGAGTCAGCCCAAGCTCCAGGTTTATGACCTCATTGCTGGAAGCACCCACTACATCGACTGGAGCCTGGTGATGAGTGTCGGTCAATAGAGCGCCCAAGGTGACCACAGTTTGTGCCGATAATTGGTGTGCCACCGAAACCAGTGCTTCAGAAAAAGTGCGCCAACGAAGCCTCGGCTCGATCCCCAACACGGTTATGAGCGGACGACCGTCGTCAAGTTCTCCCACCCGTACCTCGTTGACCGGCCAATCAATACGACGTTCCTCACCCTCTAATCGCACATTGGGTCGCGCCGACGCGAAGTCGTAGAAATACTCAGGGTCTATTGTGGCTACTTGTCGACAATCATACCGACGTGTTAGATAACCCACGGCCTCGGTTGCTGCATCTCCGGCGTCGTTCCAACCAGTGAAAGCTGAGAGGAGCACAGCATCTTCCAAGACGGGATGTTCGCTCCAGTCGACGTGTTCCACGCCGAAAAGGCTATCTGCGGATCTTGCAATCCGTACCATAAAGGCATTGATCGGGAGCGACCCAATGACGATTGAGATCATTATCTGCGACGAAGTGACCGAAGCAGTCGTCTCGGCCTTTGCCAAACTCATACCTCAGCTATCTAGATCTGGGCCTCCCCCTACCGCCGAAGAGTTGAATGACATCGTCGCTCATGAAGCATCGACCATCCTTCTAGCTACCGACACCGAGACGATCCTGGGCTCAATGACCCTTGTTCTTTTCCCGATTCCCACGGGAATGCGAGCGTGGATAGAAGACGTGGTGGTTGATGAGAGCGCTCGAGGTCGCGGCGTAGGCGAGGCGCTGAACCGGCGCGCCCTAGAGATAGCTGTGAATGCGGGAGCCAAAACGGTCGATCTCACCGCCCGCCCTTCACGCGAAGCCGCCAACAGGCTCTACCAGCGCCTCGGGTTTGTGATTCGCGAGACAAATATTTACCGCTACGAGGCTGAGAACATTGAATGACCAACCAAATGACAGCATCTATGAACGAGTCGGCGGATTGCAATGGTTCGATGAGTTGTGTTCGCGCTTCTATCAGGGAGTAGCGGCCGATGAAGTGCTTCGACCGCTCTACCCTGATGACCTGGAACCATCTCGCTATTGGCTCGCGCTTTTCCTCGCACAATATTGGGGAGGGCCAGGCGATTACTCGATCGTCAGAGGGCACCCGAGATTACGAATGCGTCACGCGCACCTGCGGGTAGGTGTCGCTGAGCGAGACCGTTGGTACCACCACATGGCCGCGGCTGTATCCGAAAGCCAAATTGATGCTGATCTACAAGAGCAAATGCTCGCATATTTTTCGATGGCAGCTACTCATCTCGTCAACACCGCCGATTAAATAGGATCGGCCCCCGCAAGCCCAGTAAAATCTGTTCTCTTAGGAGGAGATCGAAGATGGACCAAAACGCGATCGATTTAGGTCTATTAATTCTGAGACTGGTTCTAGGAGTGACGCTCGCACTTCACGGTGTTGCCAAATACCGTGGAGGCATCGCTGGTGTTGGCCGATGGTTCGACAGTGAGGGGTTAAGACCGGGTATCTTGCACGCTCATCTTGCAGCATCCAGCGAAGTGGTATTCGGTTGCGCAATAGCTGCAGGTTTGATGACACCCCTAGCCTGCACGGGATACATGGGAGTCATGATCGTCGCCGGCTGGGTAGGTCATCGAAAGAACGGATTTTTCATCATCAAAGATGGATGGGAATACGTGTTTGTGCTTGCTGCCGGCGCAGCATCACTGGCATTGCTTGGACCCGGATCATGGTCGCTTGATAATGCGTTGGGGTTGACATGGAGCGGCCGTGGGTGGTTTTTGTTGACGGTATTGAGCGGAGTTGGTTCCGCCGTTGCTCTTCTGGCTTGCTTCTATCGCCCCAAGGCAGATGAAGTGCCCCCGGCGTAGCCTCGTACACTGCGCGACGTGCCTAGCCAAATATGGGACCTGCGAATCAAGCTACTTCGATATTCCGGAGTGTCGATTGTTGCAATAGCTATAACCCAAACCTCGTTGTGGGTCGGATTGGTGATTATCGACTGGCCTGCTATCGGCGCCAACACCTTCGCAGTGTCAATCGGCGCGATACCGGCGTATTTTTTGAATCGATCATGGGTCTGGCGTCGAACTGACAGTCATTCGTTGCGTGACGAAATCTTGCCGTTTTGGCTGTACAGCCTCGTTGGACTCGCTATTTCGTCGGTTCTTGTTGGTATCGCCGATCAATGGTCGAGTTCGACGCCCATCGTGATGCTGGCAAACTTGACGGCCTACGGTCTGATCTGGCTGGGCAAGTTTTTCTTGTTAGAGAAAATCCTCTTTAAAAGGTCTCAACGTGATGATGAGAAGTGATCTAGAAACGGCGGCCCGTTCAGCGCGAGGTTTTATGCCCCACGACGAAGGTCTGTGCCTTTACCAAACAGTGCTCAACATCACGGCTCCCGGTCCAATCATGGAACTTGGTTCTTACTGCGGAAAGTCCACCATTTACATAGGTGCGGCGGCTGCCGAGACCGGTTCAGTGGTGTTCACCATTGATCACCATCGTGGGTCGGAAGAGATGCAAGAGGGGTGGGAGCATTATGATGGCGAAGTCGTAAACAGCGATACAGGAAGAATTGATTCGCTGCCCGTTTTGCGTCGCAATCTGGAAGAAACCGGTCTCGAGGGTTCGGTCGTGCCCATTGTCGGAGATTCCCGAATCGTCGCGTCGCACTGGGCAACCCCGGTTTCGATGGTGTTTATTGATGGTGGCCATGGCCCCATCCCAGCCCACGCCGATTATGACGATTGGGCTTCCAAAATAGCTCCCGGCGGATTTTTGGCGATCCACGACGTTTTTCGAGACCCTGCGCATGGCGGACGCCCCCCCTACGAAATTTTCCTTCGAGCGGTAAACGAAGGCGGCTTCACAGAGCATGTGGCTGTCGGCAGTCTCCGGGTGTTGCGTAGCTCGCGTTGAGAAGCCGTTCAATGTGCTACCGGAGTAAGGGCAATCCTTCTCCGATAATCAGACGGGAGCCTTGAGATCTGTGGTCAAGCGCGTCGGCGGCTAAGACCACGGCAGCGCTGGAATACGTCGAACGTTCGTTGTCTGGAAAGGTGATGCGTTCGGGAAATACCATCCCAGTGAAATACGCACCATCGTTATCCCGCAATGGTTGAACGCTTTCGAACAGACTCCGAGCACTGTGTTCGTCGCCAACAGCGAGATAGGCCATAGCGCATTCACAGGTTTCAGCTGCCGTCACCCACGGTTGATCCGAAACACAACGCACTCCGTGGTCTTCAAGAACGAAATCCTCACATCGTTCGGCTAGACGCTGAGAAGCGGACTCGCCGATGATTGCTCCGGCAAGCACTGGGTAATACCAGTCCATAGCCCACCGCCGTTTCGGCTCAAACTCGGCTTCGTGATATTGAAGAAGATCGGCTAGGCGAACGGCAGCGAACTCCCATTCGGGCCGGTCTTCGCCCAACCGGTGAGCGATAGCGATCCCACACCGCAAAGAATGATAAATCGAAGAACTTCCGGTAATTAGCGAATATGACCAAGGCGTCCCGTTGGTATGAACAGCCCACGGGATGTGACCAGCGGCACCTTGATGGTCGACAACGAAATCCAAGGAACGTCTCACAATCGGCCACATGTCTTTTAGAAAAGCTAGATCTTCGGTCGTCAAGTAATGGTGCCAAACCCCAGTCGCCACGTACGCGCAACAATTCGTGTCAACCTTCGCGTCTTCAACGCGGTCAAGGAGGTAATAGTGATGCCAACTTCCGTCTGCGCGTTGAGTCTTCGCTAACCACTCGTACGCGCGAGCTGCGGCATCAACAAAGCCAGCGGCGGACAAAGCCATGGCTGCTTCGGTGTGGTTCCAAGTATCGGTATGCCCATCAGAGAACCAAAGAATCATTCCTTCTTTGGATTGCTGGTCAAGAATGGTTGATGCTGTCGCCGTGATTTGATCTTCGGTCAACACTCTGGTGAATTCAGGCTGCATTCACTTCCTCCACGATGGGTTTGATCGCATACAGCACTATCGATTTGCCAATAATTGGATTCAGCAAACGGTCCACAATGCGAGTTATCCAGGGATTCTCAACGATGTCCCATACCAGCATCCGGTGGTAAGCCCTGACCAGACGGTGCTTGTCATTGGCTGGCCCTACAGCACATTTCAACCACCAGTAAGGAGAGTGCAAAGCGTGAGCCCGATCCCAGCCACAAGGCAGCAGACCAACTTGACGAATTTTCGATCGTAATTGCGACCGCCGGTAAATTCGGACGTGTCCTCCGACTGCTTTGGGGGCGTAGTACTCGTCGCTTAGCTTCCAGCAAATCTTTTCGGCTACCCAGGCAGGCACGGTTACAGCGATGCTGCCCCCTGGTCGTAACACCCTTGCAAGCTCCCCGATTGCGGTTTGGTCATCAGGTATGTGCTCAAGTACCTCTGAGCAAATAATTCGATCGAATGTTTCGTCCGCGAAAGGCAGTTTGAGGGCGTCAGCGCTGACTGGTTGCCCTTGGACCTGGCCGTGCAGTTCACCGGCTTCAATCATTGCAGCGAAGGTGTTTCTGACGTCAACGAGCTCTTCAAGGCTCTGGTCAAGCGCCACAATTCGACAGCCGCGCCGTACGGTTTCGAATGCGTGACGACCTGCGCCACAACCCATATCGAGAACCAGATCTCCCGGCTTTGCTCCCAGCCGGTCGTAGTCAACCGTGAGCATTAGCGAGCCGTTTCATCCAGCAACGCGTAGTAATGTTCAACCGTTTGTTCAGCAGTAATCCGCCACGAGAAATTTTGTTCCACCCGTTTCCTGCCCGCACTGCCAACAGTGGCTCGCAAATTTTTTTGTGCTAGGGCCCATCGAATTTTGGCTGCTAAGGCTTCGCTATCACCTGGTGGCACTTGAAGCGCGGTCACCCCGTCATCACCCACTACTTCGGGCAATGCCCCCCCGGTAGTCGCGACGAGAGGCACCCCACAAGACATTGCCTCAATAGCGGGCAACGAGAAACCTTCATAAAGGGACGGCACTACCGCGACTTCAGCTTGGTTGTACAGCTCAACAATGCGCTGGTCCGAAACACCACTCACAAATTCGACGCTGTCGGAAAGGTCAAGTTCTTCGATAAGACTAGTAGCCCTAGAATCGTATTTGGGTTTGCCGATGACAACGAGATGGACTCGGGGATCGTCGGTGCGGAGCTTTGCCAATGCTTCAAGCAAAAATGCCAGACCTTTCATGGCAACATCGGCACTGGCCGTGGTCATGAGCCTTGCTGGAACTACATCAATCTGTTCCATCGGATGAAACTGCGTTGGATCAACACCGACATGCACTATGTGTAACCGGTCCGGATCAACTCCATAATCGGTGACGATGTCGGCGAAGCTATTTGACGACACTGTAAGGATGCGAGGTAGCCGTCGAGCGACCTTGGTCTGCATTCCCGTAAAGGCGTAAAAGCGGTTCTTGGTGAAACGTTTCCATGGCGTTGGAGCGTGTTCCGTCTCAAGTCGACGGTCCACAGTTATGGGATGATGAATGGTTTCGAGCACGGGAAGCCCCGCCTCGTGAATTTTCCATATACCGGACCCTAAACACTGGTTGTCGTGCACCAGATCGAACTCGTCGAGGCGACTCATCAACTCTCGGTGGGCTCGAAGACTGAACGTAAGCGGTTCAGCAAATGTCGCTCCTGCTGTGACTAGATATTCCAGTACATCGAAACGATCTTTGAATTCGCTAAGGCGCGGAATACGGAAGGGATCGGGCATCCGGTAAAGGTCAAGGCTAGGCAACTTGGTCAGAGGGATATCTTCATCAGTGTGGGGATAGGGCGGTCCCGATATGACTTCTACGTGATGCCCGAGGGCAGTCAGTTCGCGCGCCATGTGACGGGTATAGACACCTTGACCCCCGGTGTAGGGGTGACCTCGATACGTCAAAAAGGCGATGCGGAGTGGACGCTCGCTGGACATGAGACCCTTTCCCAGCTCGCTCGGGCGAAACGTAACTATCAATGCTACCGGCCGGTAACCCAATGCCTCAAAGGTCGACTCGTAGGCTCAGTAGCCCAGGTGCTCATGAGCTCCTGAAGGTGCTGAGAGTGAGGAAGCGTGCGGGCATTAATACAGAGAGTCAGCCGAGCTTCAGTTTCGGTTGACCAGCACATTGTTGGAGCTATCGGCAATGGGTTATGCGTCTTTGTTGGCGTTACTCATATGGATGACACAACCACCGCAAAAAAGTTGGCTGACAAGATCTGGAACTTGCGGGTTTTTGAAGACACACAGGGATTGATGAACCATGCCGTAGGTGAACTCACCGGCGACGTCTTAGTAATCAGTCAATTCACCCTTTACGGAGACACAAAAAAAGGCCGCCGCCCATCATTTGTTCAGGCGGCTAGACCAGAAACAGCCGAACCCCTGATTCGATGCCTCTGTGAGGCGCTGACCGACCTTGGCGCCAACGTCTCGACTGGCCGGTTTCAAAAGCACATGGAAGTTGAAATTCACAATGACGGTCCAGTCACCCTGACGATCGACGTCTGAATTCAAATAACGCTGTTCCAGCCAGTAACCCCATCGCAATTAGAGAAATAGGCAGCTTGCCGAATTTAGTTGCCCACGTGTTTCCACTGCGCAGTTCGACGGAAGTGGTGAGCACTGTTTGCTCTCGGAGGTCGCTTCTGAGAATCACATCTCCATTCGCAGAAACAATCGCCGAGTAACCCGTAGTAGAGGCCTGTAGTACCCACCGGTCAGTTTCGATTGCTCTGAGCCTGGCGCTCGCGAGCGATTGCTCTGGAACTAGCGACGTCGTGTACGACGACGCCAGAGTGGGGTTAGTGAGGATGCGAGCCCCGGCTTTTATTCCGCTGCGAACTCGCTCAGGGAAGTACACCTCAAAAGAAATTGCGTTTCCGATTGGTCCTAGACGTGACTCGAGTAATCCTGGTCCATCGCCCGCTAAGGCCTCTCTGGGAATCAACGACAGGTCGGCAAAATTCTCTACAAACCCGCGAAGAGGTATGTACTCGCCGAATGGAACAAGGTGGACCTTGTCGTATCGTCCGGCGATCCCGCTATTGGGATTTACGGAAACAGAGGCGTTGCGAAAACGATCCCCGTCCGTTTCCGAAAAATTCGCGACTATGACCGCATCGAGGTCAGTTGCCAGCTGAGTAATAGTCGCTAACTCGTCGCTTGTTTCCAACGGTACGTCAGCCGTCACGCTGCTTTCGGACCAGACCATCAGATCCGTATCGATAGGTTGTCTGGCTATAGCTTCTAGGTGCCGGTCGAACACTGCTAGCTGGTTGCTCGTTGCCGCTCTTGTACCTAATGCACCACCCGCTTGGACAACGCTGGCGTTGATGACACTGTCGGTACGTCCTGTGGGGCTCATACGGGCGACGGCGATTAACAGCACAATTGCGGCTAACGGCCCCAAAGTGGCTCGTAGATGCGCCGATAAAGCCCCTTCGACACCAACGGCAATAATGCCGATCGAAGCGATAAGGAGGAGAGCTCCCCCAACGCGAACGACATCAACAAGATAGGTATCGACTGGCCCCAGAGCGAGGTTTGACATTGGCACGCCCCCGAAAGGGACTACCCATCGCAGGGCTTCGCCCACCACCAAGGCCGAAGGCACAGAGATCGAACGTCCAATTCCGTTGGCAGGAATGAATGCCATCGGCAACGCCATAATCAGGGCTTGAACAGGAGTCGCTATGACCCAACCAGGAACGGTTAAGTCGATCATCCATGTCAGAGCCACTGCGTAGTACCCCATCCACAAGCTCCACGCGTCGAACAAACGGCGCCTGCGGCTTAGACTCCGCGAAGTTCTGAGGAAAATGCCTAATCCGATGGGAGCCAGTACCCACATTCCATACGGCGGAAGAGATAGTGAAATCACTGCCCCGAGAAGGAATCGCCCAACAGGTGCCAGCCGGATCATTTTGCTGTGAGGTAGTCGAGGGCGGCATCTGCACATTCGCCACCCTGTCTGATGCAGGCCGGAATTCCGAGACCTCTGTAAGCAGCTCCGGTCAAGAAAACGCCAGGCATTTCTGTCCGCAAATCACGTTCGATTGCGCTCACCAAGCGATCGTGTCCTGGCGCGTACTGGGGAAATGCATCGATCCATCGCGATACCCGCCACTCGATGAGGCTCCCCTCAATGTGCAAAATGTGAGCTATTTCGGTGAGCAACGCTTCAACAAGATCGTCGTCATCGAGAGCCAATGCCCTCGTATCTCCAGCTCGACCGGCTGACACCCGAAAAACGGCATGTTCGTCGTCCACCCAATGCGGCCATTTGGAGCTACCCCAACTGATGGCTGTCGTGAGTAGCCCCTCGGTATGAGGCACCAGCACACCTGAACCATCAAGGGGGTGGTGAACGTCGGATCGACGAAAGCCCATAGTGACTAACGCGACGGACGCGTGCTCTATGGAAGACAGGCGACTGGCGGCTGATGAGCAACTAGATAAAAGGTTTGCTGCTTGATGAGCAGGTGTTGCGAGAACAACGACGTCACTTTCGATGGTGGCGCCGTTAGTGGTGATGTTCAGATACCCATCGTTGTTAGCAATGCTGGTCACGCGCGTATTCGTTCGAATGTCAGCGTCACCGAGCGCGTTCACTAGCACCTTGACTAGGTGACCCATTCCGTTCTCAAAGCTGAGGAAGAGCGGTTTCGTATTCTCGGGAGAGATTTTTGTTTGTTCTTTAAGTCCCGCGATCAAACTGCGGTGCCGTCGCGACGCAGTCTCTAACTGAGGGGCGGCCAACGCCACGTCAAGATGGTCAGTGTCGCCTGCGTTGATACTTCCGATTAGAGGGTCAACTAGCCGATCAGCGATCTGATCGCCCATCCTGCGCCTAATAAGCCCACCGACGGATTCATCGTCGCCCGGCCAGTCGTCGGGTCGGATTCGGTCTAAACCAGCGCGAAGTACAGCAAGTGGACTAACGATTCGACTTCGTAACAACGGAAGCAGTTTCGTTGGCACCCCGAGAAGAAGACCTTCAGGAAGTTTTCGTAGTTCGCCATCAACTAAGACATAGGCGTCCGTCGTCGCTGGGCTAATGAGAAAATTGTCCAAGCCGAGTTCTTCGCACAGTTCAAGTGCCCAGGGGACTCTGCTGATGAAGGCATCGGCTGCCTCGTCAATAGGCCTTCCCAAAAAACTGGTCGTCAGAATCTTTCCGCCGAGACGAGGAGAGGCTTCGAGAAGAACAGCGTCGGTATCTGGCGACTGCTGCCGGATGCGGTAAAGCGTGATGAGGCCTGCGATGCCTCCACCGACGACTACGGCACGCTTGGTCATGTCGCCAATAGGTCAGGGTTAAGGCCTTCGGTGTGAACCAACTCCACTACCTGCTCAAGTATCGCGGGGTTTGTCTCTGGGAGGACTCCATGCCCCAGATTAAAGATGTGACCCGGCTTTCCGCCAGCTGCCTTGAGTACTCGGCGAGTCTGTTCGGCCACTACAGGCCAATCCGCTAAGCAGACTGCAGGGTCAAGATTGCCTTGGACGGCAGTTTTTGATCCCACGCGACGTCGCACCTCGTCGATTGGTACCCGCCAATCGGCACCAACAACATCTGCCCCTGCTTCACTCATCAGGGACAAAATTTCGGCAGTCCCCACCCCGAAATGAGCGCGCGGGACCTCAAGGTCAGCTAACTCCTCAAACACCCGCCGGCTGTGAGGCAGAACGTGTTCCTCGTAGTCAACAGGTTGCAGTGCCCCTGCCCAGGAATCGAATAGTTGCACTGCGCTCGCTCCAGCGAGTACTTGAGATCGCATAGAAGAGATCGAAATATCTGACAAACGGGTCATCAATTCGTGCCAAAGGTTTGGGTCTGAATGCATCAACGACTTGGTTCGAGCGTGATCACGCGAAGGTTGACCTTCGATCAAATAGCTAGCAACTGTGAAAGGGGCTCCGGCAAAACCAATGAGTGGAACTTCGAGTTGTTCGACTAGAAGTCTGACCGCATCCAAAACATATGGAGTATCGATATCTGGTTCAAGCGGACGCAGACGGTTTAGGTCTTCTTTACTTCGAAACGGTTGTTCTGCTGTTGGCCCTACGCCAGGAACTACATCAATCTTGAACCCCACTGCATTAACCGGGACCACTATGTCGGAAAATAAAATTGCTGCGTCGACACCGTATCGACGAACGGGCTGCATGGTGATTTCAGCGGTGAGCGAAGCGTCTTCGATAGAGCGAAGAATGCTTCCATCGCCGCGAACTTGCCTGTACTCGGGTAGCGACCGACCCGCTTGTCGTTGGAACCACACCGGAACGCGGTCAACTGGCTGAAGACGGCAGGCTCGTAAATAGGAATTCTCGGTGAACGAGCGGCTCGGATGGTCGGGCGGAAGAGACATCTCATCTCCGACGCTACCGTCGGTTCACGCCTGGAGCCCCACTGGAGTACTGGTACCGGTTGGCTTTCTGGCGTATTGGAGTTGTCGAACTGACCCAAAACTTTTGGGAAGGCTATGCTGGATAGTTCTTTGAACTGGTGTTTTACGCGTGACTCACCCCGAAATTGAAGCTGAACAGTCGCATATTGATCGTGCACATCGCCTGCTCGAGCAGGCGCGCGTCCGAGCGCGCAAATTACGCGGAATGGTTGAAGTGAGTCGCGGAGGAACGACCCAAGCTCGCTATGAACGCGACGTGATCGAAGGAAGCATCCAAAACAGACTCGGTCAACTCCAATTAGGTTCAGCATCTCTGATTTTCGGACGAATCGATTTAGATAACCGCGACCAGTTCCATATCGGACGACTAGCCGTAGCAGACGAAGAACAAGAACCAGTGGTGGTGGATTGGCGTGCCCCTATAGCTGAACCCTTCTACCGGGCGACCGGCCGAGACCCGATGGGAATCGTCCGTCGTCGACACTTCGTGAGTCGCGGTCGGGAGTTACTCGACATCGAAGATGAGTTATTCGACCTCGATCAGTTAGATGAGGGCTTTCAGGGACACGGTGCCTTGTTAGCGGCTTTAGACCAGAATCGCGACGGGCAACTACGCGACATCGTCGCCACGATTCAAGGTGAACAAGACGAAATTATTCGCGATCCCCTTAAGGGGATGCTCATTGTCCAAGGTGGACCAGGGACCGGAAAGACAGTGGTAGCACTCCATCGCGCTGCCTACCTCCTTTACACACATCGTTTCCCGCTCGAAGGTCAGGGTGTCCTCGTAGTAGGGCCCAACCGGTTGTTTTTGCGTTACATCGAACAGGTTCTCCCGAGTCTCGGCGAAGCCGGCGTATATCTAACGGTCTTAGCGGACTTACTCGCCGATATTTTTGATGATGTACGCGTCACACTTCCCGATGAGTCGAACTCAGCCGCCGTCAAAGGAAATGAGCGGATGATCTCAGTGGTCGCAGACGCTATTCGAGACCGCGAACGAGCCTTGCGGGACGACCTCGTGGTGGGCTTCGGTCTCGCCCGGTTGCGTATTTCGGTAGCTCAAAGCCGTGGCATTGTTCGCGAGGCGCGTCGAAGATATCGACGACACAACGCCGGACGCCGATACGTTGAACGTGAGTTCTTTGCAGCACTTGCAGCTTCACACCATTCCCAACCTGACCCCGACAATGTGCGTTATCGGTTGCGGCGTGACTCCAGAGTTCTTGAAGCGCTTGAATGGATGTGGCCGGTGCTGACTCCGCCTCAGTTACTCAGAGATTTATTTGGCTCTAAGGCTCTTATCGCTTCGGCTACAGGGGAACATTTCTCCGAAAAAGAATCGCTGACGCTGTTTCGACCAAGAGGTGAGTCGTTATCCGATTATCGATGGAGTGACGCCGACGTGGCGTTATTGGACGAGGCCTACTCGGGTCTAGGGCCGCGTTTAGATAGGAAGCGCAAGGCCCGAGACCCTGAAATTCGTACGTTCGGGCATATCGTTGTTGACGAAACTCAAGATCACACACCAATGGCGTTGCGAATGATCTCCCGCCGTTCCTTGAACGGATCCATGACACTCGTGGGAGACATTGCGCAGGCAACAGCCCCTGGGGCCGCAGCGAACTGGGATGAGGTGTTGAACTACATGCCGGCCGGGGCAAGTGAGCACCGTGTTCGCGAACTGACGCTCAGTTACCGTATTCCTGCACCCAATCTCGAACTGGCCAACAAGGTCCTTGCTGTCGCTGCACCTGAGCTCGCTCCGCCTAAAGCAGTGCGTTCGGTCGGTAGCCCACCTCGCGTGGTTGAAGTAGCAGGCCAACCAATAGCTTCAGTTCAATCACTTGTAGAGAAGGCCGTATCAATGGTTTTAGAAGAGTCAGAGGCGCTTGAAGGCGGTTCGATCGCCGTTATTGCACCCGCAAGTCTCATCGAAATGGTCGACGAATCTCTTCGGGCAAAAGGCGTTGATTACGGTCGGGCGACGACAGCGAGTCGAAACATCAGTGGTCCCCTCCACCCCAAAATAGCTTTGGTGCCAGTGCAACTCGTAAAAGGCCTCGAGCTAGATGGAACTGTGGTCATCGAACCTGCGACAATTCTTGATGAAGAACCGCAAGGTCTGCGAGCGTTGTTTGTAGCCCTTACTCGCTCCACCAAGCGTTTAGCGATAGTGCACGCGCGTCCACTGCCTCAAGTACTCGTCGACTAAGCCCACCCCTACCCATACGGCCAGGGTCGTTGAAGATCCACACGGCAACTTTCTAGTCAAGAGGGGCTAGGCGTACCCGAGGATCTTGTCCACCGAAATTTCAATGACGGTACGATCAGACCGCTCTTGCGGCACTCGATACCGCTGGGCGTAACGTTGCGTTCCTTGTAAGCAACGATCAGGATCGGCAGATACCAACGCTGTTCCTTCGAGGCTCAACCAACGGCCTCCGTCAATCTGACATACAACAGCCCGAGCTCCAGGTGACTCCACCAAAATCCGACTTTTCATTGACTCTGCCCAAGTGATCACTCGGACCAACTGAGCATCGAAATCCCAAGTGAATCCCACGGCTGAGACGTGAGGGCTGCCGTCGGAGCGAAGCAAAGTAAGCGAAGCGAGATGGCGTTCGGCTAAGAAAGCGCTCACGTCTTTTGTGGGGTTCAAGGGATCTAACGACATTACGGGTGCGCGATCGCGTCAAGGACGTTAAGTCGTGCTGCTCGTCGAGCGGGCAGAATGGCGGCAAGGACGCCCGCGGCAGCGCACATGACGAGAATGATGACAAAATTTCCAACTGGAATGCCGAAATCTGTGATGAATGACTCTGGCATCGCCTGAACTGCGATAAAGCCGAGCAGAGTTCCGACAAGTATTCCCAATACCCCGCCGAATACGGCGATGATTACCGCCTCCCATCTGATCATTCGCCGTGTTTGACGTCGCGTCATCCCAACGGCTCTGAGGAGTCCAATTTCTCTTGTTCTTTCGAACACTGACAGCATCAATGTGTTCACGATGCCCAACACCGCAATGATGACAGCGAAACCGACCAGTGCGTTGACTGTGAGTAGCAAGGTGTCGATCCGGCCTTCAATTGTTTCTTGGTACTCCGTTCGGTCTTGGAGGATCGCTTCAGGGTAATTGATGGCGATCGCATCAAGTTGCGATCGGATGTTTTGGACCTCAACTCCGTCTTCAAGTTCTACAGCGGCGAAAAGGTCTGACTGCAGTGACGGGTCGAACCCGCTTTCGTAGGTGCTCATATCGATGACCCAGTTACCGAGAATGGAACCGTCATCAAAAATTCCGACAACTCGCAAATCTTTCGTACCGGCAACCGGGAATGTTGCCGACACCACATCGCCTACAGCCAAGGTCAGATCTTCGGCAGGATCCTTGTGTACTAGGACACCGTCGTGGGACAAGCCTGAATAGCTGCCTTCAATCAGCGAGATGTCCAGTACGTGGCCCAAACCTTCTTCTTGAGTACCGATCACGTCTTTTGATGAACCGGCGACACTCATTTGGGCGGTGCCGACTCCACCGCGAAAGCCGACAGCTATCGCCACACCATCAATCTCTTTGATTTCTTCAACGAGCTGGGGGCTGAAGCCCCACGAACCGTCTCGCTCTGTATCAATGAAGAAATCTGCCCCCAAAGAGGAATCCAGTATTGAAGAAAATGTCTTTTTGAAACTGGTGCCGACAACCAAAACCATTGCAACTAGAGCTAGACCGACCATCAAGGCCGAGGCCGTGG
>DUBN01000071.1 GCA_012960315.1 Acidimicrobiia bacterium | reverse complement strand
CTTGGTCAAATCAACATGCCCAAACCAGAACAGATTGGACACGACCTCAGCCTCTACTCCTCAGTAGCTTCTTGCTCGTCCGGAGTTGAGTTAGAACGCGGCCAAATAGTTGTTGTTGGCAACGCAGTTGGCGCAGGCGGCCGATTTAGAGTTGGGCACTCTGTGATGCAAGACGCAATCGATTCTTCATCTGTCTATGAAGCAATTCGTAATGCAGGCGTTGTCCTTCCCCCTAAACCTTCCGCTGAAGACCTACAGGGTCAAATAGTTCAGATCTTCGCAAAGGCAGAAGCACACCCCGGTGCTCTTCTTCGCGGTTATCGCCAAGTAATGCTCAACGACTCAGACGTTCACCATCATCGACAAATCAAGGCTGCCGTCGGCGGTGTTATTGCTGCTGCCGTCGCTGACCCTGCAATCTTTGTTTCGGTTGCTGCGCTCCATCAAGGACCCCCCGGCGGCGGACCCGTAGCAGCAATCGTGGAGCTACCAGATGGCTGAGGTAGTCGCAGCTAGTCTCGCTCTACGCGACGCTCCGAACGATTCAATCATCATTCTTGAGCCTTGCGACGGTCCCCGCTTTCCAAACGGAGTAGTTTCCAATTCTCAGATAGCGCTGCCGTTGACAGCGCGACGGTGGTGGGACCCCAACTGTCCTGTGTGCGAATTCGACCAGAGGAATGTGAACAGCTTCCTCAATCAAAGCGACCTACCGACCCTTCCGCTGTCGCCAGAAGCTTGCGTCGGGTGGGGACCGGGTCTAACCCCTGGCGGAGACGACGTAGTCATGGGCATGTTGATAACGTTCCACGCGCTTGGAATGAAGAACTCCGCCCTTGATCTCTACGAGGCTTGCGATCATCGTGCGACAACCAAGTATTCATTCACCTTGATCCACTACGCCCACAAAGGTCAAGCGGCGCGCCCTGTCGTGCGTTTGATAGAAGCGTTGGCTGGTTTCGGGGATCTGGGCACGGCGATAGAGTCACTTTCTAATTTCGGCGCTACATCTGGTCTTTATCTGATGGAAGGCGTACGCCTGGCCATCAATGCTTCAAACCCAAGGGCGGATTGATGTGATTCAACACGTTGAACTTCGAGAGGGCCTGTATCGCGACTCCGTCATGCTAATGCTGTTGAGCAAGGTCCTATCTGAAGACTCCAAGATTTATCAGCCAATAGTCGCTATGGCGACGACTCTCAACGTCGAACTAGCGCAATCAGCTGGCTATGAGATTCCTGATGGATCCAACACTGATCTTTTGATCGCGTTTCGGACTGACGAGGACTCACCGCATCGTTGTCTGCAGTTAGTAGAGAACCTGTTGAACGAGTCAGGAGGCCGGGTCGAACCACGAGAAGGGACAAATCGAACTGCGACTTCGCTCGGAAGGACGATCAAGGACTACCGGGCTGAAGTCGCTCTTATTTCTGTTCCGGGCGAACACGCTGCCTATCAGGCAGCTGAAGCAATCGAGGCCGGAGCGCATCCCCTCATATTCAGTGACAACGTATCCATTGAAAGTGAGCTGAACCTAAAAAAGCTTGCCGAACCCCTCGGACTCATCGTTATGGGGCCAGACTGCGGGACCGTCATACTCGACGGAGTAGGCCTCGGATTCGCGAACGTCACGGCCGTTGGCCCCATAGGACTCGTTTCAGCATCGGGCACCGGGGCTCAACAAGTTCTGGCGCTATGTGATCAGGCGGCAATTGGGGTTAGACACGTTTTAGGCCTCGGCGGAAGGGACCTCACAGATGACATCGGCGGGATATCAGCACGAACCGCGCTTAGCTTTCTAGACGAAGACCCCACAATCGAGGTCATAGGACTTATCGCAAAGCAGCTCGGGCCGGTAACAGAAAAGTCACTGGAAAGAGTCATATCCAACATGACCACTCCGGTAGTTCGGATTCCCACGGAGGATCTGACCAGTGGAACTGCTGGCTTACTAACGGCCGCACGATCTGAGTTACCTGAGTTACCTGTTTGGAAACCAACGAGGGAGCGGCAAAAGCGCACAGGTCGTCTTGTTGGCTTGTTCAGCGGCGGGACTCTGGCACTGGAATCGAAGTGCATCGCAGACGCCGCTGGATGCGAGGCAGAAATCGTGGACTTGGGTGCCGACGAATACACAATCGGTCGACCTCATCCCATGATCGACAACACACTCCGTTTGGAACGACTCGATGAAGTCGCCAAAGATAAATCAATCGGCGCGGTCTTGATTGATGTGGTGCTCGGACATGGTGCCGCAGCCGACCCTGCTACGGAGCTGGAAAGTGTGATCCGAAAAATTCAAGCTCCAGTGTTTGTTTCTCTAATTGGCACGCGCAATGACCCCCAAGACCGTGACAAACAGGCCACCACTCTTGCCCAAGCTGGAGCAGAGGTCTTTCTGTCCAATGCCAGAGCAACCCAGGCAGCGGTCATTCAATGAAAGCTCACAAAGAATCGAGGTTATTGAGGGAGCCCACAATCGCGGCGGCGGGAGTTCGGCTTCTTTCAGATGCTTTACGTACGCAGGGGATTGCCGTCGTCGACGCGTCGTGGGAACCCTCGCCCGAAGGAACCGCACTTCCTCTCTCGCAAGTGGCAACAGATCCACGTCGCTTGGAAGCGAATGCGCGCGCTGTTCAAGCGATGATCGAATCGAAACCCGAGGTGGTCGGTGTTACGACCGCCGGCGAGGCTTTGGGCCTTGAACCGCGACAGTTCCTCCATTCAGGACCACCACTAACGTGGGAAGAGGCTTCAGGACCCTTACGCGGCGCCCTTGTCGGCGCACTGCTACTGGAGGGTGAGGTAGAGAACCCAACCGATGCTTGGGAAATGTGTGAACGGGACAGAATCGAGCTCTTCCCATGCCATAGCCGTAGCGCTGTGGGACCGATGGCCGGTGTAATTAGCGCATCGATGCCTGTCTATGAGATACGTGATGAAGTCAACAACCACGTCACATACTCCAATCTCAACGAGGGACTCGGCAAGGTACTTCGCATGGGCTCTTATTCAAACGAGGTAATTAAGAGACTCAGGTGGATGAAAACGAATTTAGCTCCAATCCTCGACGACGCTTTTAAACGACATGGGCCATTCGACGTGAGAGCTCTTCTTGCACAGTCTCTTCAAATGGGCGATGAAGGGCATAACCGTAACCGAGCGGGTTCGGCGTTATTTCTTCGCGAGATGGCAGCTCATATTGCCCAATGCAACTACGCAAACAGCGAGATCGCTCAGGTTTTCGAGTTCATCGACGGGAACGAACATTTCATCCTGAACATGGTGATGCCCGCGGCGAAGGCAGCTGCCGACGCTGCCCGTGACATACCAGGGTCGACAATGGTTGTCGCAATGGCTCGCAACGGCACCGAGTTCGGTATTCAGGTGAGCGGGGCTGGTGACCGATGGTTCACAGGCCGCGCAAATACACCTTCTGGTATTTTATTCCCAGGCTTTTCCGAAGCCGACATCAATCCAGATATTGGAGATTCAACCATCATGGAAACATACGGAATCGGGGGGTTCGCAATGGCGTGCGCCCCCGCGATTGTCCGTTTCGTCGGAGGATCGGCAGAATTAGCCCATCAAAAGACTCGACAAATGTACGAGATTACCCTCGCTGAAAATCCTTATCTACAGATCCCATCAATGGATTTTCGTGGCACCCCGACTGGAATCGACGTCGCGAAAGTGGTTTCGACCCAGATACTCCCAGCCATTAATACGGGAATGGCCGGGAAGGAAGCAGGCACCGGTCAGGTAGGCGCTGGACTAGTCCAGCCGCCGATGAGTTGTTTTGAACAAGCACTGGTTGCAGTAGCTAAATCAGGATTTGAGAAATGAGCATCCGCATCGGAATTGACACAGGGGGAACATTTACCGATGTAGTCGCGTTCAATGAAGCCACAGGCGAGTTGCACGCGACTAAGACTCCATCCATTCCGTCCAATCCAGCTGAAGCATTTGTCGAGAGCATAAGGTTGATAGTCGAAAAGGCAGCCCTGGAATCTGATCTCATCTCGACAGTTAGTCACGGAACAACAGTCGCGACTAACGCGTTGCTTGAAGATGACATGAGTGGCCTGGGGCTGATCACCACCCAAGGCTTTCGTCATGTCCTCGAGATAGCACGACAAAGCGTTCCAGACGGATACGGCAACTCCTACTTCTGGGTGAAACCGGATCGCATTGTGCCTCTACATCTTGTACGAGAAATCTCCGAACGACTCGACGCACGGGGGCAGGTGGTTGAAGAGCTTGATGAAGAGAGCGTAATCACGGCAGTGGAACACTTCCGCGACAGCGGTACACGCTCAATCGGAGTCTGTCTCTTGCACTCGTATCTCAATTCTGAACACGAAGAACGAGTAGAGAAGATCATCTCGGCGTTGTACCCAGAAGCAACTGTGTCCATCAGTTCTCGTGTGCTCCGCGAATACCGCGAATATGAAAGATCGGTGACCACGCTTGTTGACGCGTTTGTAAAGGACAAAGTGGTCCGATACATCTCGAGTATCAACGCTCAACTGGACCGCATCGGGAAGGATGAACCACCAGCGTTTTACGTAATGAAGAGTAACGGCGGAATAATCTCCGCCGAGGCTGTGGGCAGCCAACCGATTACTACAGTTTTGTCCGGGCCCGCCGCGGGGGCACTTGGCGCCGCAGAAGTCGCTCGACACGCTGGGTTCCAACAAGTACTAGCCCTCGACGGCGGTGGCACATCGACCGATGTCACCGTTGTTCAAGGAGCGGAACCAGCTTTGACGACCGAAGGTTCTATCGGGCGCCATCCGATCAAGGTCCCAATGATCGACATTGTCACCGTGGGTACTGGAGGAGGCTCAATTGCCTGGATCAGCCCAGAAGGTGGCCTCAAAGTGGGTCCACAATCCGCAGGAGCAGCACCAGGTCCTTTGTGCTACGACTCTGGCGGTACGTCACCTACCGTGACCGATGCCCATCTTGTTCTCGGTCGCATCCCTTCAAGCCTTATCGGCGGGGGCATTCAGCTGAACCAAGAAAAGGCGGCCGAGGGACTAGAGATTTTAGCGACGGATCTCGGGCTAACCGTCGAAGAGTCCGCCTCCGGAGTGTTGGAGATAGCAGCCTGGAACCAAGCGAACGCGATCAGACAGGTCACCGTTCGGCGGGGACTTGATATACGGGATTTTGCGCTGTGCGCATTTGGTGGGTCCGGACCACTACAAGCCTGCCGCCTCGTCGATCTTCTCGGTTTGGAGGCGGCTGTTGTCCCGCCAGATCCAGGGAACCTGAGCGCCTACGGACTTTTAGTAGTGGATCTGCGACACGACGAAGTTCAAACTATCGGCGAATCACACGGAGAAATTTCCCAGGCCAAACTCGGAGGTGTCTTTTCTGAGCTTGAAAGCCGAGCATCAACGGCACTTGAAACCCAGGGCTACACGCATGCAGAACAACGTCTCGCCCGTTGGGTCGACCTTCGATACGAAGGACAGGCCTTCGAGGTCCAGACAACCGCTCCCGGAGGACCTATAGACCAGAGTTTCGTCGCCAATGTTTTGACTAATTTTCACGACGAGCACGAACGCTTATACGGATACTGCTATCGGGACCGACCAGAGGTCGTGGTCGAGTGGGTCAACCTGCGGGTTACCTCATTTGGCCCGATTGAGAGACCCAATCCAAAACAGATCAAAGCAGGAACAGGCGCTACGGAAGCTCAACGTCGCAACGTTTACTTCGGCAAATGGTCGGAGGTATCAGTCTATGACCGCTCTCAGCTCGGGCAGGGCGACTCCATCCAAGGACCTGCGGTAATCGAGGAATTCGGTTCCACGACGCCGATTGCGCCAAACTTTGGGGCCGTCGTCGACGAGTTAGGCAATCTGATAATCAGGCCAAACAAGTTAGAAGGGCGCTCCACATGAACGAAGTCGATCCCATCGTCATCGAGATCGTCGAAGGCACGCTCGCATCGGTTGAAGCAGAAGTGGAAGATGCCATCGGACGCACCGCACGTTCCCCCATGATCCGAGACCAACATGATTTTCGCGCTGGTATCCACGATGCGCACATGCGCAAACTCACAGGACGCTCCTATTCAGCACTAGTTGACCCAATCGTTCGCGACTTTCCAATTAATTCAATGGAACCCGGTGACATCTACTTCCACAACGACGTTTATCTATCTGAGGGTGGCATTGGGCATCTGCCGGATCTATGCGTCACCGTCCCAGTCTTCGCGGCAGGCAAAGTTGTGGCTTTTGTCCAGGCATTCGGCCACCATGACGACATCGGCGGAAAAGTTCCCGGGTCAATGCCTAGCGACGCACTCTCGGTTTTTGAAGAGGGCCTGATGGTTCCACCAATCAAGCTCTACGACAAAGGCGTAGCAAACCAGGCAGCTCTCAAGATCATGACACGCAATTCTCGACTTCCTGAAAGTCTCGCCGGCGATCTCGACGCCGAATGTTCTGCTTGTCGCATGGGTGCAGATCGTTTGTCGGAACTATTCGAAAGGTACGGTACCGAACTAGTCACCTCGTGCTTCGATGTAATTATCGATCGGACAACCGAAACATTTCGACGAGAAATTCTGACCAAGATACCCGAAGGCACTTGGACATGGGAAGACTACGCAGAGCATGACGGAGTTGACCCACCAAAACTTCACTGCCAACGGATCACTCTCACAAAAACGCCCGAGAAGTTGATTCTTGATCTGAACGGCACGAGCCCACAGGCAAAGGGACCCATCAACCACGCCGGAGGCTACGCCGACGGGGTTTTCTTAAAGAAATGGCTAGCACCGATTCTTAGAAACCTCGCCGATACACCGGAGCGGATGGCAGAGCTTGACGTCAACGAAGGCGTTGTGCCCCTGTTCGAAATTAAGTTTCCGCCGCCAGGGACACTCGTCACTCCAGTTTTTCCAGCGCCCACCAATGCCCGAACCTTCGTCATTCTTCGGCTCCTTGGAGTCTTCGCAGGGGTTCTAGCCAAAGCAACTGGCGGCCGAATGCCTGCTGATCAAGAAACCATCCGCTATACGGGAATCGAAGGTGTCAACCCAGACGGAGAATGGTTCTTTACCCGAGAAATCTTAGGAGGAGGGTCCGGAGGTCGGTATTACGCGGATGGAAGCGACGCTATCCACGTAGTACCTGACTCGAAAAACCTTCCTGCTGAGTTCGTCGAGGGCCGATTCCCAGTTCGAATCGAAACTCTTGGATTAGCCACTGATTCAGGAGGCGCTGGAAAATACCGAGGCGGGTTGGGATACCAAAAAGAGATACGGGTATTTGCTAGCGATGCAAAATTTATGTCGATCGCTGATCGATCAATTCTCTCGTGCTGGGGCCTCAACGGTGGTCTGGCAGGGTCTCCCTTTAAGGTGACAATCAACCCCGGGTGCGAGGACGAACGAGTGATGGATGGACTCTGCGACCGCGAGCCAGTTGAACAGGGTTCGCTCATTCGTGTAGAAACAACCGGCGGAGGAGGTTGGGGCGACCCTCTTGAACGGGATATTTCATTGGTCAGGCTGGATGTGATCCAAGGGAAAGTCTCAGAAACTGCCGCTGAAGAACTCTATGGCGTCAAGTTCGTTTCTGACCAAAACGACTTTGAAGTTGACGCTATACAAACTCAAACCAAACGAGATGAACTAGCCGAGAGTCGCGGAACTCTAAAATTCTTTGATCGAGGGCCAGGATTCGAGCTACTCGCGGGCACCTCCCAAGCCGAGGTAGATGTCGTTTGACGCGCCCGGTCCACCAGATCTAGTCCGCTTCGCGAACCCACATCCTCAGCCAATCACAAGGTGCGTCATCAAGCAGTAAAGATTTTCTGTATACAAACGATGATTCAGAGAGCACCAGTGTCGAATAACCCGTCAGGAATGTTCGACAGGACACCTTGAGAGGCGCCCTCTCCAGGCCAAGGATCGGAAAGCTCCCAGGCTGCATCAAACGTGCCGACCTGATATTGGATGCCTCTAAGGAAAAGCCACTTCATCGTTTCACGCTGATAGGGCGTTGAATGCGCACCTGCCTCATTCAAACCCTGCTCCGTCGCAAGCCGGAGTTTCACGTAGAAGGGATCAATCCACTGCTCGACCCATTCCTTTTGAAGTTCAGGCAAATCCGTTGGTTTCTCTTGCTCATAACGCTCACCAAAGGTCTTATCGAATGAGTAGCACACGTACAACGCTGCACATATGTCGCCAAACGTTCCTTCATGGACTGTCCTGACCCAAAAGTTGAGAAAAGCATCGCGTCGAGGCCGGGCAGCCCATCGAGAACTACCGAACGGACCCACTTTCTCTAAAAGTTTTAACTCGACCCGACCATCATCCGACCGCCGCGAGTATTCCTGTTCTAACTCGATCAAGGGATTACCCGGCGGCACTTTTGGATAGGCAACCTCAGTGATGTGTTGGCCAAGGTATGGGAGATCTTGTGCCAACCAATATTCGAACCGCTCATCATCCAAGGTGTTGTCGAATAGCGCCTCGATCCAAGGGTGGTGTTCGAAGGCCTCCCATGCCGAATCAGCAAAATCCATACACTCATCAAGAAACGTCATCGGTTTCCTTCTCAATTTGTTTAGTTGCTTTTTGGATAGCGCTCCAAACTCGGTTGGGAGTGAGGGGCATGTCAACATGTCTAACCCCCAGGTAAGCAACCGCGTCAATGACGGCATTCTGCACGGCTGCGGGTGAACCAATAGTCGGCGCCTCACCAATTCCTTTGACGCCGATCGGGTTCATCTGGGTAGGGGTTTCTTGGTGGAGTCTTCCAATCGGAGGAAGATCAGGCGCGCCCGCAAATGCGTAATCAACGAAGTTGGTAGTCAGCGGGTTGCCGTCTTCGTCATATTGGAACTCCTCAAACAAGGCTTGGCCAATTCCCTGCGCAACACCTCCATGAACTTGGCCCTCGACTATCACGCGCGAAAGGGCACGGCCACAATCATCTAGAGCTAAATAACGAAGTATCTGAACTTTTCCAGTTTCCAAGTCAACTTCGACGAGACAAAAGTGTGCGCCGAACGGAAACGTCGCACCTTGAGCCACGTAATCCGCTTCAGCCTCCATGACGTCATGTTCTCGAAGGTCACCCCACGTTAAGAAAATCGCCGGGGTGCCAGCTACATAAAAATGAGCGCACTCTACTTCAAAGACGACATCATCGAGATTGGCTTCGAGAAGTCCGGCCGACACTTCGCGACCACGTTGAATCATAATTTCACACGCCATAAATAAGGCTGATCCACCAATTTGGGTTGACTTTGATCCTCCCGTGCCAGTTCCTCTCGGAACTAGATCCGTATCGCCGTAGACAACATCAATTTCGTCAATCCCGACGCCAAGCATCTCACTCGCTAGGAACCGGTAGCCGGTCGAGTGGCTGTGTCCCTGGGCAACCGAGCCGGTCTTAATGAGTACGCGACCATTGTCAAGGAATTCAACTGAACCATATTCACCTTCTGCACCAGGGTTGGTGATTTCGACGTAAGAGGAAATTCCTAACCCAAGCTGCATTACATCTCCAGCTGCTCGACGACGTCGTTGTTCGGTTCGGAGACTTTCGTAGTCGACTGCTTCAAGAATGCTTTCAAGGGCCTGGGGATAATCACCAGAGTCATAGATCGCACCCGAAGCGGTGGTACTGCTCATTTCTTTCTCAGGGATGAGATTCTTACGGCGAACTTCAGCAGGATCCATCTTGATCTCATGGCTATAAATATCCACCATTCGTTCAAGCATCGTGGTCGATTCAGGCCGGCCAGCGCCGCGATATGCAAGTAGGGGAGCCGTGTTAGTCAAAACAGAGCGACTGTGAATCTCTACTTTTTCGAGCCCATAAGGCCCAGCGCCCATCACGCCAAGCATGCGGGGAAGAACGCTCCCCACGTCTGGATATGCGCCCGCATTCTGCAACACCGTCGCGCGAAGGGCCTTAAGAGTTCCGTCACTATCTCCGCCCAATTCGACATATTGGATTTGCCCGCGACCGTGACCGAGATCGATCATCGCCTCGCTCCTGCCTTCGTGCCATCGTGCGGGACGGTTGACTTGTTTTGCAACCCAAGCTGTTAACACTTCGGGAGGCGACAAACCGCGCTTCGCCCCGAATGACCCCCCGACGTCGGGAACGACAACACGAACATCGTCGGGCTCTAGGCCAAATATTCGGGCCAACCCATCTCGGACAACATGGGCACTCTGTGTCGTCGACCATTGCTCCAAATGAGAGCCATCCCAGCGGGCTACAGCGGCGCGGTTTTCGAGGGGGCATGGGGCTAGGCGATTGTTGATTAAACGTTGACTAATGACGATCTCACAATCGTCAAAAATAGCTTCATCTTCACCCGTCGATAGAACAAGTGAGGCGTTGGTAGGCACAGCCTCGTCGAGAAGATCGTTATCGGTAGCTGCTTCCTCGGGGTCAACGATCGCATCCAAAGGCTCATAGTCCACGACCACTAGTTCGGCGGCATCCGCGGCCTGATTAGCGCTCTCCGAAACGATGATCGCCACGATTTCGCCAACGTAACGAACATGGCTGACTGCTATCCAAGGCCGCAGCATCAATTGGTTGTTCGCCGGGACAGGCGACGTAAAAGGTTTTAGATCAACATCAGCGCCTGTGAAGACCGCTACTACCCCGCTTTGTTCACGAGCTTCTATTGGGTCAATAGCAACAATCCGCGCTCGCGCCACCGTGGAGCGGACAAAGGAGATAAAGACCGCTTCATCAGGCGCTATGTTCTCCATGAATCGACCAGCCCCGCGAAGGAGTCGATCGTCTTCAACTCGAGAAGGTGCCACTACAGACCACTTTTCGTGCTACGCGTCACAAGACATGCGATGCCGTGCCGGTCTAGATGAGACCACTACACAGATCGCGAGATTGGTATCGACCATCGCCCGGTCTTCCGAGATATTCGTCTCCATCGACCACGACTTTGCCTCGCAGAAGCACTGTTTCAACTTCTCCGGTGACCTCGTGGCCTTCGTAACACGAATAGTCAACATTCATATGGTGTGATTCCGCCGATATCACGTGTGGGCTCTGCGGGTTAAACACCACTATGTCGGCGTCAGAACCCGGCGCGATCGTCCCCTTACGGGGGTATAACCCGAACATCTGGGCTGGTGCTCGAGAACACATGTCTACCCACCGATTCACTGAAACTCGTCCTTCCGCAACCGCTCCCTGATACATAAGTTCCATTCGGTGTTCAACACCTGGGATGCCATTCGGGATGTTGCGGAAATCCCCACGGCCCAACTCCTTTTGCGTCCAGCAAAACGGGCAGTGGTCGGTCGCAATAACCTGAAGGTCGTTCGTCGCCAACCCCCGCCATAGTTCGGCCTGATGGTCGCTTGGGCGAAGCGGCGGTGAGCAAACAAACTTGGATCCTTCAAAACCTGGTTTTTCCAAGTCTGTTAGATCAAGAAACAAATATTGAGGGCAGGTCTCAGCGAACACATTCAATCCGCGATCTCTCGCAGCAACCACTTCTTGCAATGCGTTGGCGGACGAGAGATGCACGATATAAAGGGGGCAGCCTGCAACTTCCGCCAAAACCACTGAACGGTGCACTGCTTCAGCCTCTAATAGCGCAGGTCGCGTCAACGAGTGATACACAGGGTCGACCTGTCCTTTTTCGACTGCCTGATCTCGCAACACATCGATGGCAATCCCATTCTCAGCATGCATCTGAATTAGTGAGCCGTTCTCCCCTGCTTTCTGATAGCAAAGCAACAGCTGAGCATCATCGGAGTACATCCGCCCTGGATAAGCCATGAACATCTTGAAGCTCGTGACCCCTTCGTCGACCAGCATGTCCATTTCTTTGGGTGTTTGATTATCGACTTCGTTGACCATCATGTGAAAGCCGTAATCAACAGCGCAATCCCCCTCGGCCATCTGGTGGTAATGCTCCAAGCCGTCTAAGAGACTGCCCTCGGTAGCCCGCCAGGCAAAGTCGATCACTGTCGTGGTACCACCAAAAGCGGAGGCTCGAGTACCAGTCTCAAACGTATCGAGTACGGGAGCATTTTGTCCCTCTGACTCAAAGTGTGTATGCACATCGATTCCCCCGGGCACAACCAGACGATCGGTTGCGTCAATGACATACGCATCTTCCGAAAAAGAACGCGCTAAATCTGAGTCTGCGTCGACCAGGCCCACGACCTTTTCATCGACAATCAGTACCTCTGCCCTCATTGTTTCGAGCGCCGTCACCACCGTTCCGCCCCTAATTAATGTTTTCATTGGCGAATACTCCTCATTCAGAATGCGGAGGCGCGGAAGCTCCCGCTGATGCCGTCTCAGAATCGGCGACATCTAAAGCTCGGTCGAAAATTGCTAGTGCCCAGTCAATCTGACTGCGATCGACGATCAGCGGGGGGTTGGCAAAAAGGAACGGTCCGCGGAGCGCACATGAGAGACCTTCCTGATCAAATAGTTTTTTCATATCTTGGTTAGCTTTGCTGGCTGGCCCTGTTAACGGAAAGAGCTCAAGGCGACTCTCCTGGTCGTACACCAACTCCATCGCCGTGAATAAGCCACGACCGCGTACATCGCCAACGCTGACATGTCGGGAGGCTAAGTCCTGCAAACCTTCGAGGAGGGATTCACCCATGTTTTTAGAGCGCTTAATCAGGTCGTCGCTCTCGTAAATGGCAATAGTTGCACTTGCTGCCGCGAGCGCGACAGGGTGGCTCTGATAAGTCAGGCCGGATCCCAAGGGACGGTCATGCACAGCTGCCGCTATGTCGTCGCTAATAATGCACGCCCCCAGCGGAACATACCCAGATGTGAGCCCCTTGGCGACAGTCATGATGTCGGGAGTAACTCCATCATGGTCAACAGCGAACCATTCTCCAGTCCGACCGAAACCCGTCATGACCTCATCACAAATGAGGAGAATGCCGTGTCGATCACAGAGGGCTCGCAGACCTGCTAGCCAACCATCGGGGGGAATGATTAAACCATTGGAACCGGTTATCGGTTCAATAATCACTGCGGCAATGGTGTGGGCACCTTCGAGGCGAACTATTTGTTCGATTTGGTCCAAGTTGAATTCACAGAACTCTTTTTCGTCAACAATCCAAGGACACCTGTAGTGGTAAGGGTCCGGGATCCGAACGATGTCACCCATGCCCCCCTCAACTGGCTCGCGTCTCGGATCGCCGGCTAGGGCTAACACTTGGTGGGTCGAGCCATGATAGGACCGGTATCGCGACAAGATCTTCCTTCGCCCTGTGACCAACCGGGCGGTTCGGATCGCCGCTTCATTAGCATCCGAGCCACTGAGCGTGAAAAAGGACTTTGTCAATCCATTCGGCGTGATTTCAGCCAGCTTTTTAGCGACCTCGGCTCGGACTTCAGTCACCATGAACGGTGACACAAAAGATACCTTGCCCATCTGATGAGCAACCGATTCGGTAATTCGCTGATCTCCGTGACCGATGTTTACGTTCATCGAGATGGAGTTGAAGTCAAGAATTTGACGGCCATCCGTGGTGTAGAGGTAGCAACCCTCTCCACGATCTATCGCTAAAGGGTTTACCTCTTGAGTACCCCATTCGAACAACGAATAGGACCGACAAATATCAACTATTTCCGCTGCATTCATGAACACACCTAACTTTCGCTGTCCCGTTATGGTGCAACTAGGGCGTCATAGGTATCGGGTCGTCGGTCGCGCCAAAAGAGCAGATCCACTCTCGCTTCACGCACAAAGTTAAGATCAAGGTCGGCGATAATGACTTCCTCGCCTTCACCTGCCTCCGACAATATCTCTCCGTAAGGATCGCAGAAATAGCTGTGGCCGTAAAACTCGTTAGGCCCTTCTGTCTCAACACCAACTCTGTTGATGGTGCCCACGTAATAAAGGTTGGCGATAGCGTGTCCGCGTTGCTCAGTGAACCAAAGCTTTCTTGATCTGCCCGCTGTCGCAGACGGGATGAACACGAGTTCCGCACCGTTCAGTGCTAATGCCCGTGCGCCTTCCGGAAAGTGGCGGTCGTAGCAGATGTATACGCCGACCTTACCCACTGAAGTGTCGAACACTGGGTAGCCCAGGTTGCCGGGCTTGAAGTAGTACTTTTCCTGGAAATTTGGTCCGTGGGGAATGTGATTCTTTCGGTACTTACCCAGATAGGAACCATCAGAGTCAATAACGACCGCCGTGTTGTAGTAGAAGCCATCCGCTTTTTCAAAAAGCGGCACGACCAATACCATCTCGAGCTCCTTCGCAAGCTCCGCCATTGTCTGTGTCGTCGGCCCGTTCGGGACGTCTTCGGCTATGTCAAACCATTTAGGGTCTTCTGTCTGACAGAAATACGGGCCGGTTGAAAGCTCTTGTAGGCAGGTGACCTGGGCGCCTTTCGCGGCAGCCTCCCTCACGAGGGAGGACTGCCGTTCAAGCATTGCTTCCACGGGTTGAATCCCCGTTGTTTGAATCAGCGCGGCTCTAACAACAGATGCCATGACTTACTCTCCCTAACCGAAGAGTTCTCTAGGGTCGAGATCCATGGGCTTGAAGTTGTTGCCTTTCAGGTCCCCTTCAGGCATCTTTTCGCTGCGGAACGCGCGATCACGGTGGGACATGTCATAGGAGTCCTTTGAAGCAGGGCTCTCAATAACTCCGTAGTTGTAGAGGATGTCTGCCGTTTGCTGGTACATGTCATCGGTCAAGTTAAACAAGCCGTTTGTCGAAGGCCATAGCAGCTTGTTGACCTCATTCATCTGCCATGTCTGGAAGTCGCGTGGCAGCGCAGGGCCTTCGCGCAGAACGATGTCGATACAGCTATCTGGGCTATCCCGGCAGTAAATCCAACCGCGAC
>DUBN01000070.1 GCA_012960315.1 Acidimicrobiia bacterium | reverse complement strand
ATAGCGGAACGGTTGGGGCTTGACATCCGGGACGTGACTGAGATTCGAGTGGTGGCCGAACATGACGAATATCCCATAGAGGAATACGAAGCATCGGCTCGCTTCAAGGATGCTGCTGCAGCCTCTTACCAAGAGGGTGGAGTGAAGAATCTTTACAAGGGCGATCCGCCACCAACTCGACGATGAAGCTTGGTCCCGACCGAGGGCAAATTCAAAGGACACGCTCATGATGCCAACGCTGGGTGAAGCGATGGCCCGTGTCGGACGTCACTTCGGTCAGCAGCCAGCCATGCGCGACCGCCAAGGTGAAACCACCTGGCGCGATTTCAGTGAGCGAATCACAGTTGCCGCCGGCTTGCTTCGTGGCCTCGGAATTACATCTGGTGAACGTGTAGCCATCTATGCCCGCAACTCGATTCGTTTTGATGAACTGAAATGGGGAGCCTTTCATGCCGGTGTCGTTGCTGTTCCCGTCAACTGGCGGCTAGCCCCAGTAGAGATTGCCCACATCCTTGAGGACTCAGCTTGCGAAGTGGTCTTCGTTGAAGCCGACTTTCTTCCGATCTTCGACATGGCTGAGTTGGCACCGTGGCGCGACAAGTTGATCTGCCTTGACGGTGAAAGTAGCGCCGGCATATCGCACTACGATCAGTTGTTTAAAACGGCGGCAGGAGTCGGCCTGTCTGATGTATCGCCCGACGATGACGCTCTCATTCTTTATACCGGTGGCACTACCGGACGCAGCAAAGGCGTCCGTTTGAGTCACACCAACATCTTGTCGTGCGCGGCAGCCTTCACCCTTGCGACGCGAGGCGAACCTGACGATACGTACTTACATTTAGCGCCAATGTTCCACTCCGCTGACCTACTAGGAACCGGTTGGATCTTGATGGGGGCGACTCACGTCTACGTTCCAGCATTTTCCCCAGCGGCTTTTCTGGATGCAGTGTTAGAACACCAAGTCACGATGACAATCGCAGTTCCAACAATGCTAATGATGACCCTCACCGATCCAGTATTGGAGTCAGCGGACACCCGATCGCTCAGACTCATGGGCTTTGGAGCATCACCCATGGATCCAGCGTGGATCAGGCGCACAGCCGCAGGTTTCCCGCACACGCAACTGTTCAACTGTTATGGCCTCACCGAAACCTCACCCGACCTAACAGTGTTCGATCCCGCCGAATTTCAGCGAGCCATCGAAAACGACTCGCCCACGCTTGCCTCAGTCGGCAAACCAAATTGTCTTGTCGACCTCAAGGTGACTAATTCTGAAGGCGACGACGTGGCGTCGGCGGAGATGGGCGTCCTCCATGCGCGCGGCCCCAACATCACTAAGGGCTATCTCAACATGCCCGAAGAAACAGCAGCAGCATTGAGTAACGGTTGGCTACGTACCGGCGACATTGCTCAGATAGACGACGAGGGATACGTCTATCTCATTGACCGAGAAAAGGATCTGATCATCAGTGGGGGCGAAAACGTCTACTCCTCCGAAGTGGAAACAGCGCTCTACCAACATCCAGATATTCACGAATGCGCGGTTATTGGGACAATTGACGAACGCCTCGGCCAAATAGTCACAGCCGTGATCGTAGCCAAGCCCGATACCTCGTTGAATAGCGAGGCGATCATTGATCATTGTCAAGAGTTGATTGGGGGATACAAGATCCCTCGACGCATCGAATTCGTAGAGATGATGCCAAAAACCGCCCTTGGAAAAATTTTGAAAAATCGATTGCGCTCCACTTACTCGAAGTGACAGCCACCTTCTCCAAGGACGCATAATCGGAGTGGATCAACGGCGCAATCTTGAGTTTCCTAACCGGTTGAGTAAAACTCTGAAGGGCATAGAGAATACCGAGCCGAAGATAAAGTGAAAATAGGGGGGGGCGTCCGTTGAGACGGAGTTCGCTATGAGGAGCATCGACGTTCTATTGACAGAGATCAACGCTCGTCACTTCGAACTCGATGGGACCGCTGAAGAGGCCGAACTGCTCAATGCGGCGCCACCAGCTCTTGTGGAGGTGATGAGAGAACTTCGGGTGCCTCTCGTGAAGGTGCCATCTGAGATCGGCGGCGATGAACTGCCCATGGCCTCTCAACTGCGCTATTTCGAGGCCTTGAGCTATGCCAATCCCACTGCTGGTTGGACGGGCTTTAACCATGCCGGCGCGGCGGGTATCTGCGGGGCGAAGCTCAGCGACGCAGGAATCGACGCAGTCTTCGGATCTGACGCCGTGCCGTTCTTAGCAGCGGTAGCTGCGCCATCTGGCACGTTCAGTTTTGTTGACGGTGGCATCCAACTGAGCGGGCACTATCGCTATGCCAGCGGAGCGGCTCACGCACAATGGTTTTTTCTTGCCGGGGTTGAATCGGCCGGGGACCTTTCAGTCCGGCTTGCCGCCGTCAGCGCTGAGGATGTGTCTCTTAGTGACAACTGGGATGTGATGGCCCTGAAGGGAACTGGCAGCGTCGACGTGACACTTAACGAAGTATTCGTGCCT
>DUBN01000069.1:1197-15104 GCA_012960315.1 Acidimicrobiia bacterium | reverse complement strand
CCCGGTGAGTAATGGCTCACATTGTGGGCGCTGGGTTTGAGATCGAGACTCTGCAAGAGGCTCTGACCGGGCATGCGGTAGCTCAGCGAACGGGTGCTGTCCGTCTGCAACGCGGCAACGATGAGATCCTGCATGATCTCGATCTCGGCCTTCCCCTTTAGGCCGGCTTCCGGTTCGTCTAGGGGAGCCCTGGCCTTGGGGACGTCGAGCCAGGCTTCGTCCTTTTTCAGGCGAGTCTCGATGTCGCGGATTCCCTGGAAGTACTCATCGAGCTTATCGGTGTCTGTTTTGGAGAGGCCGAGCTGCACGCGTCTGGCTTGGGTGAGGACAGCGTCCAGGACGCTGCGGTTCTCGGCGATGGCGGCCTGGCGTTGTTCCAGCGGCATGTCATCCGACGAGAACAGCTTGTGGAAAACCTGAACCGGGTCGTCCTGACCAGCGACCGGTTTGCCGCGTTGATCCCATCCCAGCGAGAGGCCAGGTCCGTGTCCCTCGAGGCTGGCGGCGTTGAGCTGTAACGAGGAGAAGCGAGTGTCTTGCCCCAGATGTTGTGCGACGACCTGGTCGGCGGAGATACTGTTGGCCATGTTCTGACCAGGCACGGAATAGCGATTCGCCCCGGTGAGCCAGAAGGTGCTGCCCCAGTGAGCCTCGTTGGTGTACTGGTTCGCGCATCCCTGCACCACGGTGAAGTCCGACTTGTGGCGTGCCAAGGGAGCGAGGCCCTCGGAAAGTTCGTAATCAGGTCCCGTTTGATTGATGTCGGGAAACCAGGTCTCCTTCGTCACCCCAAACCCCATGCCCAGAAAGACAGCGCGTTTGGGCGGCTTCACGGGCGCTTTGTTTGCAGCCGAGGCAAAACGGCGAAAACCAATAGATTCCAGCGTGGGCAGTGTGATCAGGGCTCCCGCTCCGCGGAGGAAGTGCCGGCGTTCCATGTTGGGTTGCATCATTTTGAGCTTCCGTAATTTTCTAGGAAAATGAGTTATTTCACAAAGTCGACTGGCAGAGTCGGTTGTCGGGTCGCCGTGAGCTGAACATTATCGACGAAGTAACCCCCCAATTCTATGGGATCCGTAACAGAGCCAATACTAGCAGAAACCACAATGAGTGCAACAGTCGCATCCGATTCCAGAAGGCAGGATGCGGTAATCGTTGCCGGCTCTTCTCCGGGCGCGAGCTTGATCACCTTTTTGCCAAATCCGACCCTGGCGTATTCGACATAGGAAAGCTGGCCGTCGCCGTTGGTGTCGGCCATTTGATGCAACTCCGCGGGTGTCATGGTGAGCATCTGGGCGCTGGGTTTGAGATTCTCGTCGGGGATGGGAAGCGTGACCCAGAGCTGATTGCAGCGCCCTTTGGAATCGACGCCGGCGCGAACGAAGAAGCCCGGTTTGATTTCCTTTTTCGCCTTCAGGAAGCCAACGTAGTGGAACTGTGTCTGATCGTTGATCGTGAAGATCTTGCTTTTTCTACGGTGATTGACGGTAATGTTGTTGCCGTCTACTGATTCGACAACCCCGTGAAGTGTCACTACCTTTTCTTCCTGGGCGACAACTTCGCTCGATGCAATTGTCATGCAGACAGCAATGACGATAAGTGTCAGGTTGGTTTTCATGGAATTGAATTTCATGTGATTACTTCGTTTGAAATGGCTTGCTTTGGACAAGGACGTGGATGAATTCGCTGATGCTGTATTGCTTGCCTTTTGAGGCGACCAGAATATCGTTAGCCAGATCTTCATCCGTGAAGCCAAACGGGCGACCGAGACCATACTCGATCAGCGCTTCGGTGAAGCTGCGGGCGAATTCTTCCCTTTGCCATTTAGCGATCAATTCGCGCAGTTCGTAGAAATCACCAAAGGCCGGCCCGTTGTGAAACACACCGGCAGCATCGATGGGAGTGGCGGTTCTACTAGGCGCCATCTCGCCTTTTCTGTTCTTGGTGTATCGATGTTCCTTGCTGCGCCATTTGCCGGCGGCGTCGAAGTTTTCCAGGCCAAAACCGATGGGATCGATCTTGCGATGGCAACTGGCGCACTGGGCTTCCTCTATGTGAACCGCGAGTTTTTGCCGCTTGGTGAGGGGTTCGTCATCGAGGCGCGAAAGCTGCGGCACATTGGCCGGTGCCGGGGGAGGCGGCGAGTGCATAAGATGGCGCAGCACCCAGGACCCACGCTCGACCGGGCTGCTCTCGAAGCCGTCGCTGCCCATCGCATGGATCGCGGCCATTCCGAGGAATCCGCCGCGCGGAGAATTTTCGGGAAGGCTGACTTTGCGGTAGTGATCGCCAACCACGCCCTCAAGACCGTAGTGAGCGGCCATGAGGCCATTGACGACGACGTAGTCGCTCTTGAGAAGGTTCTGCAGTTGCCCCTGATCCTTCGACCGCAACAAGTGGAGGATCGACTGGTAGACTTCTTCCCGCGCTGCCGCTCGCGTGCTTTCATCGAATTCGCGATGTCGCTCGACATCAAACTGGAAGAAATCCAATCGATCCATGTCCAGCCACTGATGAGCGAGACCGGAAACGAAGTGGTGCGCTCTTGGGTCTTGAATCAGACGATCCACTTGTCCGCGTAAGACATCAGGGTCACGCAGCAGTTTTTCTTTCGCCAACTCCAATAGCTGGGAATCGGGCGGGGAACTCCATAGGAAATACGACAGTCGCACCGCCAGTTCGAGATCGTTTAAAGCACGAGGTGCTCCGTCCTGGCCGGGCTCCTTCATGAAGAGAAACCGGGGAGACGCCAGGATAATGCTCAACGGGGTTCGAATCGCCACGTCGAACTCTTGATCAATCACCAATCGGTTTTTGTAGACTTCGACCAGGGAGTCGATGAATTCGGGTGTGGGTCGGCTTTCTCGAAATGCTTTGACCGCGAATTGGTGAAGAATGTTCCTGACACGTTCCAACTCCGACGGAGTGCTGCCGGCCGGGTTGGCGTCAAAGATCGCCTCAAGCGGACTGGGATCTCCCTGCGGCAATGGACCTTCGATCTCAACCCAGTCGACCCAGATCGAGGGGGCATGGCCATAACCATTTTCATTCATCAAGGGGTTGAAGAATTTCTTGAGTAAGGGGCCCCACGCAGGCTGACGTTCTCTGATCGCAAACTGCCGTTTCGTATCCTTGTTCACCGTCACCTGGGTTTCGATCAGTTGTGGCTTGGCCGGACTGCCGGTCACGTGCAGCGCCTTCAGGGGGAAGCCATCCAGTTGCCCTCTCGCAATCACCTTGGGATCGGGATGCCCAAGTTCGAGGAAGTGACGAAACGCCGGTGCCTCGTTAGTGACCCCCGCCTTGATTCGCACCGTGTAGGTTCCGACTGGCATGTCGTCGGGCGGGTCGAGGATGACCATGGTGGAACCGGCCGTCAACTGAATCCAGGTCCCTGTCTCATTGTAGGGAAGATCGGCGTAGTGCTTACTGTAGGAAGCATACTTGGGAAAGAACTTCGCGGCATGGAAATAACTCGGGAATCCATGGTCCTTCGGGTTGGGAGCTCCTTTCAGCTTCTTTCGGTTAACGTCCATCTTACGGTAGAGCTGCAGGCGGTTACCCCTGGTTCCCATCTGGGCTTCAAAGCCTTTGTTCTCTGGTAGAGCGAGCGCCTGGTCCAGTTCCGCATCCAGTGCCTCATAGCGTTTAAGGTATTCCTCATTTCGCTCGACTCTCTCTCTCAAGGCCACATTGAGCGTCTCTTCAGGCTCCACTCGGTAAACAAAAGGCTTTGCCGTTCGAACCGCTCTTCGCTCATAGAACTCATCGATCGCCTGGCGGCCGAGTGTCAGATACTGCTCAAACTTATCACTGGAGAGAAAGAGCGAAGCTCCGACTGTATCAAAGTCGCCGGAGCTGCCATCATCAGGCAAGAGTTGCGTGTCGAGTCGTACCCCCAACAAGCTCTCGACACTGTTCTGGTAGTCGCGCCGGTTGAGCCGGCGTATCGTGATCTTGCCACCAGAGTCAGACAGCACTTTGCGAGCGGTCACCATCGTGAGCGACAGATCATCCAGGAAATCCGCCTTCTCTTTGTTTCCGGGCTGCTGGGAATCTTTCGGCGGCATCTCCCCGGAGTTCAATGTGCCCAGCACCTTCTGCCAGAGTTCTGCCTGCTCGATAGCGGTGATGCGGAAGGGCAGTGTTTCGAGATCGACTTTGCCTTCCTGCGTCTGGGAGTCGTGGCAATCGAGGCAGTGTGCTTTGAAGAAGGCTCGGTGTTTCTCTGGAAGCCGTGCTTCGGGCGGATTAGCTCGCACGAAGGCACAAAAACACAAAGTCAGCATGCAGACAATGAGTATGATCCTTCGTGCCTTTGTGGCTTTGTATGAGATCATCATGCCTGCAGCTCCTTTACAATTCCCGTGCTGTCGCCGTGACGATCCACGTCAACACCGACACCCTGCAACATAGTCAGCCAGACATTGTTCAGCGGTGTGCCTTCGTTGAGGACAAGGTTCTGGCCCAGTTTAAGATTGGCACCTCCACCGGAGATCAAGGTCGGTGGGTTATTGAGATAATGAATTGAGCGAATGTTTGAACCAAAGGCCATAGCGACATGATCAAAGAGGCTGCTGCCATCGGCTTCCTTGGTGGTTTTTAACTGATCGATCAACCCGGCCAACAATTCGCTGTGCGCCTTGTCCCTCATCTTGGATGATACTTCCGTTTCTGAGCCGGGACGATAATGGCTCACGTTGTGGGGGTTGCCGCTCGCTCCGAGACTCGATAGCAGGCGTGAACCGGGCTCGCGGTAGGTGATGACCCGTGTGTTGTCCGTCTGTATGGCGGCCACCATGAGCTTGTACATCATCTCGATTTCGCTGCGTCCTACCAAGGCAATATCCGGTTCTTCAAAGGGAGTTTCAGACTTCGCCACATCTATCCATTTTTCCGCTTTGCTCAGCCGGGTTTCGATGTCGCGAATACTTTGAAAATACTCGTCCAGCTTGTCGGTATCACTCTTCGTTAATCCTCTCTGCATGTCCTTCGCCTCGATCATCACGGAATCCAGGACACTGCGTTCCTCCGCCAGCATCGCCCGGCGCTGAGCGAGTGGTATGTCGTCTTTGGCGAAGAGCTTGAGGTAGGTTTCCAGAGGGGAGTTCCAGGCCGAAAGAGGTTTCCCTCGTTGGTCCCAGGCCAGGGAATTTCCAGGGCCATGTCCATTCCTGTCGTTAGCGTCAGTGCCCAGTTGGATTGAGGTATAGCGGGTATGCTTACCGAACTGCGCTGCGGCAACCTGATCAGCGGAGACCGTATTGGAAAAGGACTGACCCGGCGTGCCGTATTGATTCGCTCCCGTTAGCCAATAGGTGCTTCCCCAGTGTGCCTGTCGACTGTATTGATGTTTACAGCCTTGGACGATGGTAAAATCGTTTTTGTGACGGGCCAGTGGCTTCAATCCTTCGGGTAGCTTGTAGCCCGCTCCTTTGTCCTTGATGTCGGGAAACCAGGTTTCAGAGGTGACACCATAGCCCATGCCCATGAAGATCATCCTTTTGGGAGGCGCTGCAGGTACGGCAGCCGAGGCAAAGCGTCGAAATCCGATGGATTCAAGGGTGGGCAGAGCGATAAGCGCTCCGGTTCCGCGGAGGAAGTGGCGACGTTGAAGGTTGGTTATCATGTTTGTTCTCGCAGGTTGTGTGTCATTCATTCTATTTCGACTCCTGTTTGATGGTCAGCAGGAACAGGGCACAGGTAAAGAGCGATAAGCCCAATGAACCATGGGATACAAGTCAAAAATCTGCACATGAGCTGAAGTCCATTCATGAGAATTAAGGTGGTGAGGCCCGGCCACGACGTCGATCACAAGGCCATTACAAATATTGAGTTGTCGTTGACGTAGCCCGACTCGGAGAGTCAGGCTACGCGCTGGCAACACGATCAATGTTGTGTGCCGTCCTGATTCATTACTCCGCATTTTTCAATTCCTTGAGCGTCAGCGTTCCATCACTGTTCGCATCGAGTTGCTTGAACCGTTTGGTCAAGGCGGGAACATTGCGTCCCTTCGGATTGCCGATAAGTTCCTCGAGAGTGATCGCTCCGTCATTGTTCCGGTCACGACTCCTGAAGAACTGATCCCGCGATGGACGCTTCGTTGTTGGGGTTTCAGTGGTGTCTTCGGCTTTGGGCTTCCGGCTGTTTCCTGCCTCGAAACTTCCACCGCCGGGATACTCCGAGTTGATGTTGGAAAGATGGTCGATCAGCTCTTTCTTGAGCGTCGCGTAAACCTCAGGGAGCTCGGTTCGCAGATCGTTCTTTTCGGAAACGTCTTTGCTGACGTCGTAGAGGGCGAGATTAGTGTGCTTCAGTTCGGCCATGAGGGCGGCCCAGTCCGGGGAGTGCTCCCTTCCGACGTCGCTCCATAGTTTGTAGTCCCCCTTCCGCAGCCCGATGTTGCCCCACAGTTCGAAGATCATGGCGCGCTCCGAGATCGTTTCTTTCCCGGCAGAAAGCATGTGCGGCATCAGAGACATCCCGCGAACGGGGTTCCTGCCATTTCTTTCCGGAACCGGGATGTCGGCAGCGTCCAGCAGGGTGGCAAAGATGTCGCAATGCATCACCTGACCATCCGAGACCATTCCCCGGGGCAGTCGGTCTCTCCAGTTCATCAGGAGCGGCACGTTCAGTCCGCCCTGATACGTCGTCGCCTTGCCTCCTCGGAACGGTCCGTTGTTGCCGGGAAATCTGCCGCCAGCTGCGCCTTCATCCATGGTGCAGCCTCCGTTGTCACTCACAAAGACGATGAGCGTGTTGTCAACCACACCCAGCTCATCCAGCAGGTCGACCAGCCGACCGATGTTGTGGTCCATGTGTTCGAGAATGGCGACGTAGTCGCTGCGCAGAAAACTGACACCTCGGTCGAGAGCCTTCTTCACCCAGGCCTCAGGAGCTGAGGCTGGCTTCGATTCATCGACGCGCAGCGGACCGTGGACGGCGTTGTAGGCGAGATAGCAGAAGAATGGCGCATCAGCTTCGGCGCTGGTTCGGATGAACTCTTCCGCCCACCCGGTGAACAATTCAGTGGCGTGCCCGTCGGCGTTCGAATCGGGCTCTCGATTGTGCATGATTTTTGATCGACCAGGTTTGATCCAATAGGGATGAGCACCTGCGAGAAACCCGTGGAACTCATCGAACCCCCGATCGTTCGGCACTTCTCCGCCGAGCGAGCCCATGTGCCATTTGCCAAAGGCTCCGGTTGTGTAGCCGGACTCGGCGAGATGCTCCGAAAGCATCTTCACATCGCGTTTGATACCGCGATATCCCGGCGATCCGAGTTGCTCTTTGCCGGGACCGCGCCACATGCCATTTTCGGTCGAAAACTGGCCGGAGAACATACACGCGCGGGACGGTCCGCAGAGTGAAACGGTGTGGTAGTTCGGAAACCGCACGCCTTTCGCAGCCAGCGTGTCCAGCGTCGGAAGTTGCACCTCGGTCTTGTCCCAGTTCGACGGCAGGTCACCCCAGCCGTGATCGTCGGAAACGATGAACAGGATGTTGGGGCGATCTGCTGCTGCGGCTCCAGTTGTGACAATGAGCAGGATAAGCAGGCTGAGGATGGTTCGAATATTGTTGATCATGCGAGCTTCATTTCTTTTTGAGTTTTGGATTGTGGTTTGAATCTCTCACGAGGTCACAAATCAGTGCCCCTGCCCAGCCAAAAACATGACGGTGGTTGAGTTGTGTTTGCATAGTTCTCGCAGGTTGTGTGTCATTCATTCTATTTCGACTCCTGTTTGATGGGTAGCAGTTGCAGAGCATCCAGAATCACGAATCCGACGGTGTTGGAGTTGGTGATCTGAATGACCGTCTCTGTGTCTGCCACAAGATCCACCGTATCGACCGGACGAAAGTGTTTGCCATTGGGAAGTGAAACGGTTTGGTCGACCACGAAGTCCTTGCGATGAGATCCCGACGAGACACTGAAGGGAACATTCTTCGCTCGTGTTTCGTGAGCCGAGTAAGCCATCAGCAGTTGATAGCGACCGGACTTCGGCGCCTGGAATCGAAAGGTTGCGGTAGCTTTGCCATCGCCTTTTGTCCTGTCGTCTTTCTTCCCACTGTAGATGTATCCCCGCCCAATATGTGGTTTGAAACTGGTTGAGCGCAACCAGTCGCCTTTCAGCTTCGCGTTCGCGTCGTCGAGGACGATCCCCGGAAGTGACTTTGGATTGATCGATACTGAATCAGAGGCCTGGGTCACGCTTCGGATTACTCGCGCCGCCGGAGCTTCAGGCAGATCGGGCAAGTCCCCTGGCTCGCGATATTGATAAACGAGCTGCGCCGCCTCACCCCGCGTAAGGTCTGCATCTGGATTGGAATGCGCGGGAACTTTTTTCGTAAGCAGCCCGGAAAGGACTCTTACTGCCTGGGCGCCGCTTACCTTTTTATCCGGATGAGCGAGGGCGGTCTTAAAGTCCTTGCTCGGTTCAAAGTCAAAAAACGGCTGTTTGGATTGTGTTGAGTAATCGTAGAGCGTTTCGATGTATTTGAAGGCGGGATGCCCTCGGGGTACGTCCATGAAGTGTGAAGCAGTAATGCTGAGCGGAATCTGAAGACCGTTCACGGCCATCTGGGAAAACTCACCGAGTGTGATCAATTCATCAGGGCGGAAGCGACACGCTTCCACTCGGAGTGAACTCAGACCTTTGGACTGCGCAGCCGTGTTGTAATCATCGATATCTGGTCCGGCCACGGCGCGCAGCAGACTGAGTTTCTGCGCTGCGGTGAATGCAGGTGAGTCCCCGGGGAGGTCGGTGTAGAAAAACAGGGTGCACCGCTGTCTCAAGAGTTCATCCTGAATGTCCTCAACAGAGACATCGCGGAGTTCCTGCTTCTTATCAATTGCCAAAGCGGCGGCAACACCTGCGGCTTGTCCTAGCGCCGACCATACGGGCTCCATCCGTACGCTACATATGGCAACGTGAGTCGACGAAATGCCCACTGGAAACAGAATGCCGTTGTGCTGTTTAGGAACCAGTGTGCCATACGGAATCTGGTAGGGACCTGTTGCATCATGCAGGTGAAGCGTGCCTTCCGCAGCGCCTTGTCCGTGAGGTGGTTCATTTCGCCCGTCAGGACCTTGCACACGGTGTGCATCGATTCCATAAACTCCAATAGCAACTGAATCTGGCAGCAACGGTCCGCGAAATCCATCTCCACGAAGATCCTTATGCAGGTCGCTTTCCGTTAACGTGTAGAGTCCTTCAATGCGGCGGCCCTGGCGAACATAGATTCGGTACGGAAAGTTGCCATTGTCTTGAAACTCATCGTCGGGGAGACCGATGTTGGGTGAGCCTCCTTTAGTCTGAATGTAGTAGAGGTAGCCCAGGTCGTGGTTGTGATAGATTTTTTCGATCTCAACACGCTCCTCCCAGTCGGCCAGGACCCAACGGGTGCCGTGTCCAACTAGGTCGCCGCCCCAGTTGATTCCCAACAAATCAAATTTTCCGTTCGGTATGATCGGCTTGCTTTTTGCATTCCAGTTGTACTTGCCAGGGTCGTAGCCGGGCGGCGGTTCCTTCAGGCGATAGGAATGGTCGGGTCGGCCGTAATCCTTTGCAGTGATTCTATAAGTAAAAGCCTGTGATCGGTGGTCAGCTACACCGGTACTCTCGGGAAGGATCGTGGAGGGAAGTGTTCCCTTCACCCCGCGGAAATAATTCGTATAGATGCGTCCGGCGTGCGGCTCTTCTTTAGAGCGGGCTTCGCGTCCGATGCGGTAGGGAATGTCCGCATATTCCGCCAGGTCTGCTTCATAGGTCGCATCGATAATCACCTTGCCGCTGTAACTATATTTTTTCCCAAGGGTTCCTTTGTTGTCTCGCTCACGTGTGACCACACCCGTGACACGATCGTTCTTCATTTCCACGTCCATGGCCACTTCGTTGAATCGCATTGCGATCATAGGGTGTTCGGCAACCATTTCCGCATAAATCCTGGCGGCCGTATGCGGCTCCCATGCCCGCCCCTCAGCGATATTCCAAACTCTACGCGGGTCTTGTTTCATGTGCGCCTGCACTAAAGGATCATCCGCCAGCTCTGTGCGGTGATAGGCTTTTACGCGTTGGCGGAATTCCTCCATCACCCCGCTGTTTGATTCCACATACTTGTCATCGAGTCTCAGCACGCCCGAAGAAAGCACGCCTCCGAGGACGGGCGCCTGCTCGATGATGATCACTGTTTTGTCGGCACGCGCAGCAGCGATGGCCGCTGCGACTCCGGCAGGTGTACCGCCGATGACAACGACGTCGTAATCGTTTACCTGCTTCGGGTCAGCAGCCGAAGTGATGGTAACGGTGAGCAGCACAAGGACCGCGAACATTTTAAATGGCTTGTAAATCATGGGGATACTTCATTCCTTAGGTTCATTGCCCGCGTTGGGAATATCGTTCCAGTCACAAACTTGCCCGCCCGACGCTCACTCGGGACATACCAATTATCCAGCAATGAGCTCAGCTCCTTGACCAGTCCTGAATTATCAGCAGTGAGAATGATCTGAGTAATCACGTTCTTGACAGTAAATTCGAAGGAAAACATTTCTACCTCACGAAGCGAATGGGAAGGGCCGGTTGCCTGATCGCTGTGAGCTGAACATCATCAACGAAGTAGCCACCCAATTCGATGGGAGCCGCACGAGAGCCGCTGCTCGCAGAAACGACGATGAGTGCAACAGTTGCTTCCGATCCCAGAAGGCAGGATGCGGTAATCGTTGTCGGCTCTTCTCCGGGCGCGAGCTTGATCACCTTTTTGCCAAATCCGACCCCGTCCTCTCTGATCACCCGAGGCCACCCTTCACCGATTGCCTCTGGATTCATATTGAAAAGGTAGATGCGGCAACTTCCTGCAAGCTTCGGCAATTCGGCATCGGTCGGCGCGGCCTTTCGGCGGAAGCGGGCTGAGAGGTTGAGAGTGACCTGCGTCTGGGAATCTGCCGTTTCCCATTGCTGCCGAAGAAACGACAGATCGATCAACTGAAACACGGAACAATTCGAGGCAAAGTCATCGGGACCACCATTGACATTTCCCGTTTTCAGAAGTCGCAACATTCGGTTTCCATCAGCTTCTTCAATCACCTCGGCAGGATTCCCACCCCACCCGCCAAAGTGAGACGGGAAGCCGATATCAACGAGGCCTGAAAACGCTTCAAAATCGCCATTCGCAACGTGTATCTCTCTTGCTTGCGACTTTGGCGAGTTCACGGCCCAGACCACCCCGAGTCCCAGCAGGCCAACAATCGCACCGGCCACCAAAGCAACTGCTACCTGCTGAGGCCAGGCCAGGAGACGCATTGTAGGCCTCGTCGGCGGTTGACTTATGGCCACTTCTCCTTCCGCATCGAGAATGGAAACGATTGATTCATCGCGCAGGTGACTGACCAGGGCCTGTTCATCGACCAGCGTCCTGGACATGATCGTTCGAGCTTCCGGACGTTTCCGGAGCAGCTCATTCAGTTCGGTTCGCGCGGCTTCGTCGCCGTCATCCCGGACTTTCTGGAGCAAGTTGAGAAGTCTTTCTTCCATCATGGATTGGTCCTCATCTCGCGTTCAATACACGCACTTAGTTGCTGGCGAATTCGCAGCATGGTCATTTTCACCGCACTCAGGCTCCGCCCCGATGCTTCGGCTATTTCCCGCAAACTCTGGCTGACGGTGTAGTGGCCATGAAGTAGAGCCCTCTGCCTTTGATCGAGTTTTTTCATACACTTGGCGAGCGCCTCGCGCCGGTTATCAAATGCGGTTGCGGCCTCCTCGATTTCATCCGCCATTGCCTGGACCACATCTTCATCAAAAACCAGGCGATCGCGCTTCTGGTCGCGGTAATGCGAAAGGATCGTGAATCGCGCCACTGTGAACGCCCACGGCAAAAATTCCGTATCCGGATCCCAGTCCGCCGCCTTCTGCCACAACTTCACGCAAGTCGCCTGCAACACCTCGCGCGCATCCTCGCGATTGGCGAGATTCGCATGGCAGAACGCCTCCAGAGCGGGCTGGTGACGGGTCAAAGCTTCAATGAAGCGGGTGTCGTCCTGTGGTGGTGGCATGGATAATGTGAGTTCTGGTCAAGTCAAATGGTGGAGCCAGGTTTTGGGGGTCGTTCAACCGGCCTAGAGAGACGTCCCCAGTCTCTGCTCTATTGTCTATTCCGCGAGAACACCCGGTGGTCACAATTTCTTGCGAGAAACTCTTACTTCACAGTCGTTCTTGGATTGAGTACCACATTAACCACCCACCCGGACTCAGCCAACCATACTTCTTATGCGAGCGTAAACGACAAAACCCTCGGTCACGAATATTCGTGTTGCGATGACCAGTGCGAAGACCGCCGCCGAAGAAGACGAGGCTGTTGTCGAAGATCGTCCCGCCGGTATAGCAAACCTCGAAAAAACACGGTCAAAGTGGGGTTCAGGTAACACTTCAGGTAACACCTGGCCTACCTCGGGTTAATGGCCGCCGTCTTGCCATTTGGTCCGTTTGTGTTTGATACTTGCCTGGGCTAATCTTGGTTCATTGCTAGAAGGCTCGATGAAGTGGTTCTTATGCGTTTGACCTCAACCTACGACCGTCCGTGGCGACATCGAAGCTTACCTATCTGCAGAGTAAGATTCGGGAGGACCGTACATATAAGGGTAGGAGATTGAATATGGATCGACAATCTGAAGACGAAAACGATGATTTGAGGGCCGCTGATGCTTCCTCGCCCGGAGGCGGCTCACATGCGGAATTCATCGGCCTCTTTGCGCAGAACCATTCCAACATCCTTGCCTATCTCTATAGGCTGGTTCACGACCGACATGATGCCGACGATCTGTTTCAGCGGACCAGCATTGTGTTGTGGTCGAAGTTTGATTCGTTCGAGCCAGGATCGAACTTTCTCGCGTGGGCAAAGCGGATCGCGTACTTGCAGGTTTGTAACTTCTTGAGGACTTCGGGACGGGATCGGTTGCGGTTCAGCGAAGCGCTACTTGGCAAATTGGCTGACGAACCGACGACGCCAACAGAAGAAAGTCAGCGTCGTTTAGATGCGCTATCAAAGTGCATGAAAGAGCTCGGACAAAGCGACCGTGACATCGTGCGGCGGGCCTACAGCGGTGAGCAGACGGTGAAGGAAATGGCCGCCACGTTCGGGTTGGCGGTCCAGACGGCGTACAACAAACTCGGGCGAATTCGCAAGCAGTTGTTTGATTGTGTCGCTCACAAACTGGCTATCGCGGAGGGATCGGAATGAACGACGAACACGAACTTCGTCAAACGCTGTTTCCGCTACTCGATACATTGATTGAAGGCAACATCTCGATCGATGATCACGCCCGACTCGAAACGCTACTTGACGAGAACGCCGATGCGTGCCGCCTGTATTCGCAATACCTCGAACTCGATCTTGGCATACAACAATTGCAGTTAAGTGATGCACAGCCAAATGCAATTGAGGAACTGTTGCGCCAGACCGCTCAGCCATCTGCTGGATCACGTGCGAGACTCGTCTTGTTGAGTGCAACGATGGCGACGGCCGTTTGCGTATTAATCGCACTCTTTTCATATCCCCTTTGGCAAGCATCGGACTCCTCGTCCGATCCGATTGCAAACAGCGCTGCCGGTGATCCTGGTCGTGAGACGACCAATCAAGAAGAGGCGAAACCAGCGATCGCCATGGTCATGCACCTGATCGATGTGCAGTGGAGCGATGGTTACAAGAAGTTTTCGCTCGGCGATTCTGTTGTGCGAGAGTGGCTACATGTTTCGTCAGGCATTTTGCAACTGAAGTTTTCCAGCGGCGCGGCGTTAACACTGGAGGGACCGGCTCGACTTCGCATCGACTCGGAAACCGAATGTTTCGTCCAGAAGGGAAAGGCCGTTGTGCTGGGTCCGCCTGGCTTTCCGGAGTTTACGATCACATCGCCT
>DUBN01000069.1:0-1149 GCA_012960315.1 Acidimicrobiia bacterium | reverse complement strand
GAGTTTGCGGTCGTGGTTAGAGAATCAGGTGAGACGGACGTGCATGTTCTGGACGGTGAAGTTGATGTCACCTTGGTCGATGACAAGCAGCGGTCGGTCGGCACGCAGCGTCTTGTCGAGTCTGAGGCGGCGACTTTGAGTCCTGCGGAACGCCGGATTCAATCGCTGCCATTCGATGGACAGTCCTTCGAATTATTGCGCCCCAAGAACCTGGCTCGTAGCCAGCCCCTGCGAATACAATTTGACTGTGGAATTCACGCGGGAGTTTATGACGGAGTTCAATCGCCCGCCCACGCCGCTGGTGACTTCCATCAACACGAAAAGTTTTGGAATCCGCTTGTTGGCGACCAAGAGGGCAGGCTGGTTGCCGCCGATGGGACACTGCTACCTGACAACCTGAAAATCGACTTTGGGCAAATAATCCGAACCCATAAGACAATTGACTGGGACGAACCGCCAACCATGCGAGGTTCGAGTGGCAACTCTCGCGGAGTTTTCAACAGCTCTTTGGGTGAGGACGGGATTCGTGGACGCAGTCGAGTCGGTCTGCGCTTTCGCGGATTGCCAAAAGGTAGATATCGCGTCTATGTCATCGGTCGCTCTGCCCTAGTACATCCTAATTGGGGCAACTTCTTGACGGACAAAGCATACGACTGCTCGATTGGTGTTGACCAGGCGGTAGAAGTTTATCCAATCGATCCCTTAGAAGACGAGAATGCCAGTCAGTGGGTTAACGGTCAGACCCATGCCGTCGGCGACGTGATGATTAACGGACCAGATGAGTATCTGCAACTGGTTGTGAACAAGGATCGCGAAAGGTCGCCCGTGCCAGCCGGCGGCGGCGCGACGATCCTTGGCGTGCAGATTATGCAGATGACAAAATAACGCTTAGGTGAACTATACAGATCTCCGAAACGCAGTGTTTGGAATCTGACGAAATCGAGAATCAAATGCAACGACGAGATCTTCTTAAGTGCTTGGCCGGTGTTGGTAGCCTTGCGGGACTACATCCGTTGAGTCTGCTCGCTGGCGGAAATAATCCTGAGTTGACTGCTGCCGCGTCACGGGCGGGTTCATCTCGCACCCAGCCTGTTACCTCAGCGAAGAACCTGGTCATCGTTGTGAACATGCTGGGGTACAACCAGCACA
>DUBN01000068.1:66497-242591 GCA_012960315.1 Acidimicrobiia bacterium | reverse complement strand
GTACCAATCTGTTTCTGCCTGTGGACCTTCCGAGACGGTGAACCCCATTCCGACAAAAACATCTTCCAAACGCTCCATTGTCTGCGTCACGAGGTGGAGATGGCCTCGGGCAGTGGCCTCAACCGATTCGCTTAAATCAAGTCGTTCTGTCTCAAGTTCCGCTCGTTGAGTAACTGATAAGAACCGTTCCTTTGCGACAGCGTGCGCTTCTCGGACGATCCGCTGCGCTTCGTTCAGGGCCTGGCCAATACTCGCTCGTTCTTGCGGAGCGACTTCACCCATCAAACGTTTGAGACCACCCAATTGAGATTTCTTCCCAAAAAGGCTTCGTTCAAGGTCCGTCAAACTTTCAAGATCATCCGCCTGGTCGATACTTGCCACGGCGGCTGTTTGAGCTTCGGCAATCTGGTCGTGAACACTCACGATCAGAAGGATACGGCTAGCTGGGCACGTACTAGAAACCCATACGTGAACAGATTATTCATCTGGCGCTTCCCGTTGCATCCTGTACATCACTATTCCAGCGGCCACTGCAACATTTAGGGATTCAACAAATGGGCCCATCGGCACCCTAATCATCGCATCAGTGCGAGCCATCACTGTCTTAGAAACTCCGTGAGCTTCGCTGCCCAACATGAGCGTCATCCGGTCCGCCACGTCGATGTCATTGATGCTGATCTCGCCGTCAGCGTCGGTGGCGAAGATCACGTGTCCCGCTTCACGCAACAGGTCAAGCGTTGACCCTAGGTCAACTCGCCTGGCCACATTCAGTGCGAAGAGAGTGCCTGCGCTCGCTCTAATAGCCCTAGTACTCCACAAGTCAGCCGTTCCTGGTGCCGTTATGACGGCATCAAACCGGGCTGCTGCTGCGGTACGGACTATCGCGCCGACGTTGCCTGGGTCTTGAACGGAATCGATCACGACAACGCGTTGCATTGCGGCTATCGCCTCGAGGGCGGTCTCGTGGACTTTGGCGACGGCAAGCACTCCTTGAGGAGAGCTGCTGTCGGCAATCTCATCGAGTGTTTCGGCATCAACTTCGTAGCAGTTTGCATCAGCGGCTTCGGCAGAGGCCGAAATTTGCTCTTGATCTGGCCGATAGAACACTTCTTCGAGATCGACACCAATTTCGATTGCTGTTCTGAGTGGGCGCGGACCTTCGATGACAGCTAGACCTTCGACGTCGCGATAACGCCTATCGCGCACTAGACGTCGAAGGCGCGTAAGCCTTTGAGATCGAGGGGAAAGAGTCAGCTTGCTTGACGGGCCGACTCAGCTTTTTCGACAACAGCGCTGAATGCCTCGGGGTCGTTGACAGCCATGTCGGCCAAAATTTTTCGATCTACCTGAATACCCGCAGCATTGAGTCCGTTAACCAATTTGCTGTAGCTCGTACCGTTTTGTCGAGCGCCAGCATTGATCCGTTGAATCCAAAGTCGACGAAATTCACCTTTGCGGGCTCGACGGTCCCTAAACGCATAGTTGCCGCTATGCATTACTTGTTCGTTGGCTGCCCTAAAGGAACGGCTCTTATTGCCGTAATAGCCCTTAGCTTTTTCCAAGGTCGCTTTGCGGCTTTTGCGACCTGCGACAGAACGCTTTACTCGTGCCACTTTTGTATCTCCTCTACAGGTCCTAGTTCACTTACCCAGCATCTTGTTGATGCGCGGACGGTCGGCCTTACTTATGTCGCCTTCTAGAGCGAGTCGACGTTTTCGCTTTGCTGATTTCTTTTCAAGGATGTGGTTACGGCCTTGCTTGCGGCGGACCAATTTACCGGAGCCGGTCGTTTTAAAGCGCTTCTTCGCTCCACTGTGTGTCTTCATCTTTGGCATGAAATGTCCTTACCGAAGGGGGTTCGAGTTGGGAGGGACGTAGTTTCCTAAATTTTTCTGGATCTGTTGTCAGACCCGTTACTCGCCGGGACTGACCTCTGCATCTTTGCGGCGTTGCTTTGCGGCTCTATCGGGGCTCAACACCATGGTCATATTGCGACCGTCAAGCTTCGGGAATTGATCAACTTTTCCCACCGTTTCCACGTTTGCTGCGACTCTTTCGAGAATTTCTCGACCAAGCTCAGGATGGAAGACCTCTCGGCCTCGGAACATGATGGTGATCTTTACCTTGTGCCCGTCAGAGAGAAACTTCTCTACTTTGTCGGTTTTGGTGTCGAAATCGCCTTGTCCGATCTTCGGCCGATATTTCATCTCCTTGAGGGAGACTGAGCTGGCCTTTTTCCGTGACTCCTTCGCCCGTTGAGCTGTCTCGTATTTGAACTTGCCGTAGTCCATGATCCGACAAACTGGAGGATTGGCCTCGGCCGCTACTTCCACTAAATCAAGATCAAGTTCACGTGCAATATCCAGTGCTTCTGGCAAGGGTTTAATGCCGATCTGTTCGCCGTCAGGGGCGACCAATCGAACTTCCCGCGCCCGAATCTGCTCGTTGATTCTGGCGTCGCCTTCGTCTGGGCGTGCTATGGCCTTACTCGCTTAACCAAGGACGTTCTCCTAGTCCATCTGATGGCACCTCTCATCAAATGACGAAAGGCGGACACAGTTTGGTGCCCGCCTCACATAACGGCTACTCAGCAGTTGTGGTGCTGAACAGACCGACAGTGACCGAATCGCACCTCGCAGTGGAACGGTGGGGGCAGACCCCGCTTGTATCTATTGTTGAAGGCGTAGGGTAGCAGGATAAGGGTGCTATTCGCACAGGCAGACCCCCGCAACTTAGAGCCGTTGACCTATGAGAGAGAGCATATGAGCAGTTTCTGGACTCCTTCGGGCGAGCACGAAATCTCAAGAGACTCAGGTGACGCGCCTCCCCCCAACCCGGTTCCTGATTTCAACGGCGAAACGGACGTTGATCCTGAGACATCAGCTGCCATGGAACAACAGCTTCGAGAAGCACAGGACCAGCTGCTGTCTGTGCCCGCCGGCCAAATCGTCGCTAACCACGTAATCGGTCTCTTCGAATTAGCGGCTCTACACCTACGCGTAGATCCACCGAACCTGGACGAGGCTCGTCTTCCGATTGACGCTATGGGCGTCTTGGTGGAGCAGCTCGGTGATCAACTTTCTGAACATCAGACTTTGGCAGCGGCGCTGCAGCAGATCAGGCTTGCTTACGTTGAGGTTCAAAATGAAGTGCTTGGCGACTCCGACGAAGAAATAAGCGATTAGCTCTAAGGCACAATTTTAGAGATCGGGATCTCGATTACGTCGGTTGCTCCAAGGTCGAGAAGCTCAGGAATAAGGATGTTGATATCGCCTTTATTTACCACGGTCTCCACGGCGAAACCCCCTCCTCCCCACAGCTCATTGACAGTGGGAGCCTTCATCGAAGGCAGAACGCTTATCACCTGGTCTAGTTGCGCGGCCCCAACGTTTAGCTTCATCAGAACTCGACCGCGGGCGTCTAAAACTCCATCTAAAAGCGTCTTGATTTGCTCCATAGCTTTGCGTTTTTCGGGATCAGCATAGGATTGACTGTTCGCGAAAATCTCGGTGTAACTGGTCAAAATTTCGTCAATTATTTTGAGCCCGGCTGCTTTGAGCGCGCTGCCGGTTTCAGTGAGATCAACCACTGCATCAACTATGTCTGGTGCTTTGGCTTCGGTTGCGCCGTAGCTAAGTCGGATATCAGCTTCGATTCCCGCTGCTGTGAAGTGCCGGTTCGTTAGCTCGGGGTACTCGCTTGAGATTCGAACACCTTGGGGTAGATCAGTGATCGATTCATAGGCGCTGTCGGCTGGGACTGCTAACACGATTCTGACCGGCCTAGCTGTCGCTTTTGAATATTTCATCTGCCCTAATGAGACTACGTCGCTGCTAGTTTCTTCAATCCAGTCTCTGCCGGCGATGCCTACGTCAAACAACCCATCGGCCACGTAGGTAGGGATTTCTTGTGGACGAAGGATCCTCACCTCATTAACGCGAGGATCATCAATGGTCGCTCGGTAGTCAACTTCGCTGCTTCTACGCACAGTCAGGTCAGCGTCATGGAACAGCTGCATTGTCGCTGTTTCGAGAGAGCCCTTCGGAAGCACGAGTTTCAGCATGTTGTTGACCGTACCGTTCGGGACAGACGAACCCATGGTCAATTTGTAATTCGGGGATTTCTACAATGACCACATGACTTCAAGGGTGAAGGCGTTTTCGGTCAATCAACAACAATGTCGTCGAGGCCGTCGATGAGATGCCCCAACCGCATTTGTTTTGTTCGGAGATAGGCCAAGTTTTCTGGATTGGCGCCAGTGGTAGTTGGAACGCGTTCAACAATTTCGAGGCCGTAACCGCCAAGTCCGCCAATCTTGTCAGGGTTGTTAGTCATGAGGCGCATTTTGGTTACCCCAAGTTCAACAAGAATTTGAGCGCCGATGCCGTATTCGCGACTGTCGACCGGCAACCCAAGCTCCAAGTTCGCATCAACGGTGTCGCGCCCTTCGTCTTGTAGCGAATATGCCGCTATCTTGTGTCCAATTCCGATGCCTCGACCTTCATGCCCGCGAAGATAAACAAGAACGCCGGCCTGCTCCTTGGCGATGGCTTCAAGAGCTGTATGTAACTGACCACCGCAATCGCAGCGCATGGAAGCCAGGATGTCTCCTGTCAAACATTCACTATGGACCCGAACCAATATGGGCTCTGAGCCCATGATCTGCCCGTAGACCAGCGCAAGGTGTTCCGTACCATCAAAGTCGCGGTAAACATGCCCTGTGAATTCTCCGTAGATAGTTGGAATGCGCGCCTGCGCTACTGGGTCGACGAGTCGTTCATTTGCTCGTCTGTAACGAATCAAATCGGCGATCGATATGAGCAACAGGTCATGTTCTTCGCAAAATTTTATTAGCTGAGGTAATCGGGCCATAGAGCCGTCGTCATTGACAACTTCCGCAAGAACTCCCGCTGGCTCACATCCAGCCAGGCGAGAGAGATCGACTGCCGCTTCGGTATGTCCAGCTCTCTTGAGGACTCCACCAGGCCGGTACCGGAGAGGTAGAACGTGGCCCGGTCGTACAAAATCGTGCGGCTCGCTGTCGGGCGAGGACAGCAAATTCAGAGTGCGTGAGCGGTCAGACGCAGAAATACCAGTAGTGGTGCCCTCAGCGGCATCCACAGTGATGGTGTACGCGGTCCGCATCGGCTCAGTGTTGACAGCAACCATCAGCGGTAGCGCTAGCTCAGTTAAGCGCTCCCCCGTCATCGGAGCGCACAGAACTCCCGAGGTGTAGCGAACGAAAAACGCGATGTCTTCTGGCGTCGCGTGTTCCGCCGCCATGATGAGGTCACCTTCGTTCTCCCGATCCTCGTCATCGACAACGACCACGATTTCGCCACGTCCGACCGCGGCGATCGCATCTTCAACCGCGGCGAGCGGTGATTCGGGATCGCCCGACATCTGGTTCCTTGAGTTCGACTTATTCATCGTTGTGAATTTTCCCAGGCATAGTGACTAGTTATCTCCATTGTGGGGCGCCAGGAGCCGCTCCACATACTTGGCGATTACGTCAACTTCTAGGTTTACGCTATCGCCCACTAAGTACGATCCCAGAGTCGTGACAGCGAGAGTGTGTGGAATAAGCGCCACCGAAAAGCAGTTTTCGTTCACATCGAAGCAAGTCAAGCTAACTCCGTCAACCGTAACGGAGCCTTTTTCCACTAGGTACTTATCTAATCCTTCCGGTGTTCGAATCCGCAAATCCGGGCCGGGTGTGACCACAGTTCCAATGCCATCTACGTGGCCTTGGACCATATGACCACCCAAACGGTCGGAATATCTCACTGCTCGTTCGAAATTGACTGGATTTCCAGGAGTTAGCTGGCCAAGCGAAGTTCGTTGGACGGTTTCAGCTACGACGTCAGCTTCCCACCAGTCTTCTCCCAACGCCACAACTGTTAGACAGCAACCATTGACCGCTATCGAATCATCGACAGTGGTCTCTTCGAGAACCTGATTTGCGGCAAATCGAAATCGTTCGCCGTCACTGCTTACGAAAGAGCCAAGCTCCTCGATCAGTCCCGTAAACATCAGTCTCCTTTTATTGGTCGAACTTCTATCCGAAGGTCAACTCCCACTTTGCGAATATCGCGAAGTTCACCGCGCCATAGGTCAGACATTGTCGCAGAACCTGAGTCGGAGAACAGGGGTCGTCCGTCGTCGCCACCCATAAGCGCTGGAGCTACGTACAGGACGTATTCGTTAACTATTCCTTTGCGGTGGAACTCCGCAGCGACGTTGGCTCCACCTTCAACCAAAAGATCCACAACTCCCGCCTCCCCCATCTGTTCGAGCAGTATTTCCAACTCGCCGTGCATCTCCCAGCAGGGGTGAACTGCCGCATCAGCGGGGATTTGACCTAAGACAATCCGCTGCGGGTCAGTTCCTGGGACGCCGCGTACGGTGAGCGAAGGGTCGTCGGATCTCACAGTTCCGGCTCCCACCAAAATCGCGTCGCATCGAGCTCTTAAAGCGTGGCCATCAAGTCGGGCTTCTTCACTGGTTATCCATTGAGACGAACCATCAGGTGCAGCCGTTCGGCCATCAAGGGTAAGTGCCATCTTTAGCACCACCCAAGGTCTGCCTGTGCGCCGATGATGCAGATAGGGATCGAGTTGAGCCGTGACCGAGGGCCCTCGCACTCCCTCAACTACTTCGATTCCTGAATCGCGTAAAGCATTTATGCCACCGCCTGCAACTTGAGGGTCGGGATCACTTACGCCTATCAGGACGCGAACAACTCCAGCTTCAATTATGTGATCAACGCAGGGTTCTGTTCGACCAGTGTGACAACACGGTTCGAGTGTCGTAGCAAGTGTTGCTCCATGCGCCGCCTGGCCAGCCGCTTCAAGAGCACTCCGTTCTGCGTGCGCGCCCCCTACAGGACGAGTTGCGCCATCAAATACTTCTCCATCTTTGCTGAGAATGACCGCACCTACCCAAGGGTTCGGTGCTGTGGTTCCTCGAACAGAATTCGCGTTCGCCATAGCCCTGTCCATCAGGGCCTCATCGGTGGGATGTGAAGAAGTCGCCATTGTTAATGCAACCGTTCGCCATGAAGGAGCCGTAACGCGTGAGGTATGACATCGGCCACAGCGTCGAAGCACTCGACACAACCAACGGTGGAGCCCGGGGTGTTAAGAATGATTGACCTGCCGACGATGCCCGCTACTCCGCGAGATAGGCGCCCCAGAGGATTAACTAACCTCATGGCTTCGGCGATACCTGGCGCCTGTCTTTCGAGCACTTGCAGAGTTCCCTCGGGAGTGAGGTCACGTTCGGTGAATCCGGTGCCGCCAGTAGTGATGATCACCCCCGCGAAGTCTTTGGTCATTTCAGAAAGACATGTCGCAACACTCTCAACCCCGTCAGCGACAGCGCGATGCTCCACCACATTGAAACCATTAGCCGAGAGACTCAAAACCAGTGCTTCACCGCTTTTGTCCTCACGCGAGCCGCTCATCACACCATCTGAAACCGTCAGCACCTTGGCTAACAACATATTCTCGGAAACGAGATGTTCATCAGAGTCACTCGAAGACTCGTCAGTATTTTCGCGGTGAGCCATATCCGGAGACTACCTCCAAGGCTTCTTAAGCATCCGGGTGCAACCGGCAACTACCTTCATGACATGGCCTACGCACGAGAACGCACATACTTAGACGCCGACAGTCACCTTATGGAGTTACCTGATTTCCTCTCGGCTCACGCGGACCCCGGAGTGCGCGATCGCATCCCACAAATTGACTTGGACGCTGGCGCAAGAAGCAGTGATTCCTGGCAAGAAGCAGCACGTACAGGTGCACATTCCCCAGAGAAAGTCGCTGAGCTCGTTGCTCTCGGCGACGATCTGATTGCTGGGCCGAAGGGATATTTCGCTCTCGGGGCATTCAATAAACACGAACGCGGCACAGCTCTCGATCTACTCGGATTCCAGCAGCAATTTGTTTTCTCTACTTTCAGCGCGCCTATAGCTTTCGATCCCACATCAGATCTGGATGTTCGTTACGGCACTACTCGCGCACATAACAGAGCGATGGCTGAGTTCTGCTCAGACGATTCTCGCCTCATCGGAGTGGCTCTGCTTCCCCTAGACGACCCAGCGGCCAGCTTGAACGAACTGGAATTTGCTATTTCACTCGGCCTCGGAGCCATCTGGGTCCCCCACCGCCCGGCGGGAGGAAGGTCACCGGGACACAACGACCTTGATCCCGTGTGGGCCCGAATGGCCGAGGCCAAAATTCCGTTTCTGCTCCACGTCGGAGGTAACCCCCTCCAGATCAAACCCGAGTGGATGGACACCGGCAGACCAGTGCCAACTGACTGGTTAGGGGGTGGCGAAAACGTGCGTGGAAAAGACATGATCGCGTTGCACCACGCAGCAGAAACCTTTGTTGGTGCATTGGTCTTGGACGGTGTCCTCGAACGGCACCCTGAACTTCGTGGAGGAGTTATCGAGCTAGGTGCCGGCTGGGTGCCCTCGCTTCTTCGCCGCTTAGACCTCGTGGCGCAAATCTGGAAGCGTTCAGAACCAGACCTTGGTGCCTTAAGTTCAGCGCCTTCAGAACTAATCACGCGCCAGATGGCGTTCACCCCGTACCCGTTCGAAGATGTCGGGGCGATGATCCGAGAGTCAAACCCTGACCTTTATATGTTTTCTTCCGACTACCCCCATATCGAGGGCGGGAGGAACCCGCTAGGAAGATTTGAAGCTTCTCTAGATGGGATGTCAGAAGACGTACTTGAAAAGTTTTATGCCGACAATATGGCAAGTCTTCTTAGGTCCTGATCCAAGTATCTGTCTTCTAAGATCTGATACGCGGGCTACACGAACCCGTGAAACACGGGAGGTCATCATGCGCGATGTTTCATTTGACGTCGAAACCGTTCGCGTTTTGCTTCACGTCGTAGCTATTTGCGTTTGGGTCGGAGGACAAATTGTCGTTGGCGCTCTAGTCCCCGCTCTTCGTCGTTCGCATCCCGAAGCACTACCAAGTATCGCCAAAGCGTTCGGGCGTATTGCCTGGCCATTTTTCGGACTTGCCGTTTTTACCGGAATTTGGAACATGGTGTCTCTGCCGAGCACTACAGCAAGCTGGAATGCGTTACTTGGAATCAAGATGCTCCTGGTCGCACTTTCCGGGTTTGGTGCTTGGCTGCATCAAACCACCGATAAGGCATCGATACGGGGTGCCAGTGCGGGACTAGCACTTCTCGCCTCACTGGCGGCCTTGGTGCTGGGCGTTGCGTTGTCGGGCTGACCCACGTCACAGTTTTCCAGAGGTCGCATGATCCTCGTCTGCGATCTAGGGTCGCTATGTGACTTATACCTGCTTCAACGTTGAAACCAGCGATCACGTAGCGCATGTACGGATGACTCGACCTGAGCGCGCAAACTCGATGATTCCTGAATTTTGGCAAGAACTACCAGAAATTATTGATCAGCTGTCAGCTGACGGTGACGCGAGAGTCATCGTTCTTTCTGCGGAAGGGAGACACTTTTGCTCTGGAATGGACTTAAGCGTTTTCGCCGGAATCTTCAAAGTGAGCGGACAAGAACACTCGAAACACGGCAGCCGTCAACGAGCAGCTTTTCGTTCGACTGCGTTAAAGCTGCAGCGCACATTCAACTGTTTGGAAGAAAGTCGTCTTCCTGTCTTGACGGCTATCCAAGGTGCGTGCATTGGCGGAGGAATCGATATGGTTTCCGCTACGGACCTGCGATATGCGACCGAGGATGCCTTCTTCTGCATCCACGAGATCAACATCGGCATGACAGCAGACGTCGGAACCCTTCAAAGAATGCCAAAGCTGGTGCCAGAAGGTGTTGTTCGAGAGCTCGCCTATACAGGACGCAACATGGCCGCAGTCGAGGCCAAAGAACGTGGTTTCGTAAACGAAATATACGCCGATCACGACCAGATGCTCGCTGCGGTGTTCGAAACAGCCGACCTAATCGCATCCAAGAGCCCCATGGCTATCTGGGGAACCAAACAAACGCTTAACTACGGTCGCGATCATTCTGTCGCCGACGGACTTGAATACATTGCGACTTGGAATGCAGCCATGTTTGATACCGACGACATGGCCGAAGCCTTTACTGCTGGCACCGAGAATCGAGATGCCGAATTCCCGGATCACCGTCCGCTTCGAGATGGACTTTAGGAGACAAAATGAGTCAGTTATGGCGCTTAAGTGCACGAGAAATCGCCCAGGGAATTCAAAAGAAAGATTTCTCGGCAACGGAGGTTGTCGAAGCAGTTTTAGGCCGAATTGCAGAAAAAAATCCGGAGCTAAACGCGATTACCGTTGAATTCCCTGAGCAGGCGCTGGTGGCTGCCGCCGAGGCCGACGCTGCGTTGGCAGATGGATCCCCACTAGGTCCCTTGCACGGCGTACCTGTAACGATCAAGGAAAACACTGACGTCGCCGGTCAGGCGACTCCGAACGGTGTTCCCGCGTTTGCAGATCTGATTGCATCAGAGGACGCTCCGCTCGTCCGTAATCTCCGCCATGCGGGTGCAATCATCGTTGGACGCACAAACGTCCCCGAGTTTTCCATGCGCGGGACGACGGTGAACCCGCTGAGGGGGCGCACCTATAACCCTTGGGATGAAGATGCCTCTCCAGGCGGGTCTTCAGGTGGGGGTGGATCTGCCGCGGCTGCAGGCTTCGGGCCGTTACACCACGGAAACGACATCGGCGGGTCACTTAGATATCCCGCGCTGGCCAACGGCATCACAACAGTGAAACCTACGAGCAACCGAGTCCCTGTATTTAACTCAACTGCTCAAGCAGAACGCGGCCCTTTATCTCAAGTGATGTCGGTGCAAGGCATTATGGCTCGCGACGCGAGCGATCTATCGCTTGCCACCGAAGCCATGATTAGGCCCGACGCACGCGATCCTCTTTGCCCCCCAATCCCATGGAGAGGGCCTTCGTTCTCTGAACCAATTTCAGTTGCGGTGACAAAGGATCCCTGTGGGTACCCAATACACGACGGAATTCTCGAACTGATAGATCGGGCGGCAGAAGCTTTGGTTGACGCTGGGTATCGCGTGGTTGAAGTTGAAACGCCATCAATTCAGGAGCCTTTTAGAGATTGGTTCCGAACATTAACTACCGAAATGAATACGGCACTTAAACCACAGGTTGACGAATACGGAAGCGATGATATTAAGACGACCTTTGAATACTTCTTTCAAATGGGCGAACTGCTTGATTTAGATGGGTTTATTCAGGGCTCCGGGGACCGCACTCGCATGATGCGCGACTGGAATCTGTTTTTGGTTGAGCACCCGCTGGTGATTACACCGTTCTACATGAACCGTCTCTACGATTGGGACTACGACCTCCAAAGCTTCGATGCCTGCAAAGACTTCCTCGAAGCTTCCGCATACTCCATGGGGATTAATTACCTAGGTCTGCCCGCCGGGGTCATAGCTATGGATCTCGTCGAAGATCGGCCAGCAGCAGTTCAAATCGTCGGGCAGCGTTATCGAGAAGACACGATCTGTGACGCGTTAGAGGTAATTCAGGGACATTGCGGCCGATTAACCGACCAACTCTGGGCGCGCGAAGAATAGGTAGCGAAGAACGTCGGCGCTCAGGGCTCCACCGAAGCTAACGTTTTGAGATGACTCAACTGCGACTAGTTCCACTCGAATGCGGATGGCTTTCCACGGCAGCCTCAACCGTGGTGGCTGGTCTTAACGGCAACGTTGATTTACCAATTCCTAGCTGGTTGGTGGTGCACCCCAGCGGACAAACACTTCTTTTCGATACGGGACTTCACACAGATTTGGTTGATGGTGTAGCCGCAAGGTACCCGTTGATGGCGCGTCAGTTTGAATCACGTTTCAGCACCAGCGATGTTGTCTCAGCCCGGCTCGAAAATGTTGATGTAGATCCTTCTTCGGTTGACAAAATCGTTTTCAGCCACCTCCATTTCGATCACTGTGGCGGGACTGCTTTGGTGCCAAACGCTCAGATCATCGTGCAGCGTTCTGAGTGGCAATCAGGCCATCACTCAAAGCTGATCGAATACGAGGTCTACAAACCAGATGATTTTGATTTAGGGCACGATGTGTTGCAAATCGAAGGTCAGCATGACGTCTTCGGCGACGGATCAGTTCTATGTCTGCCAACTCCAGGCCACACTGCCGGCCATCAATCTCTGAGAGTAAATTTGGCCAGCGGACCCGTCATTTTGACCGGCGATTGTGTGTACTGGAAAGAGGTTCTCGAAAAGATGTTATTGCCCCCGTTTGGCTTTGATCATGAGATGCAATTGCGTTCAATGGGTTATCTCAAGGCGTTGCGCGATGAGCAGGGCTGCAAGCTTTTGTTCGGGCACGACGAGGCGCAGTGGGCCGATCTTGATCGTTCGTCAAAGGGTTTGACGTAAATCGACGCGACTCAATTCGAGTTTGCCCATTTCTTATCGCTGATTCGATAAAGGGCATGTCGACACAATTCATTATTGGTTTCGACTTTAGGGTGATCGAAATCTTCCGTTATGTCGCGTGTCATTCCGAGGCGTTCCATTAGCGCCATGGACCGCGCGTTGAGCAGCGATGTAAACGACACCACTTCATTTAGCTTTAGTACTTGAAACCCGTAACGAAGAACGTGTCTCGCGGCCTCGGTTGCAAATCCACGTCCCCAAAATGGGCGATTTAGTCTCCACCCGATCTCGGTACATGGCGTGAACGATGCATTCCAGGTGGGCACCGATAAGCCCACAAATCCGATGAAAGGTGCCGGCTCTAAAGATCTGTCATTTCTCAGTTCGACTGCCCATAAACCGTGATCTCGTTCTTCAAGTCCAATTTGTATGACCTCTGCAAATAGATCGCTCTGGACGCGATCTAATGTCTGCGGAAAATATCTCATCACCTCGCTGTTGCTGTTCATTTGAGCGAAAGGTTCCCGATCTTCTTGACGCCAATGGCGAAGTAGGAGCCGTGGTGTCTCTATCCGCGGAGCAGGCATTTCCTTAAGGGTCAATACGGTAAAAACGACGTGCCGTTCCTGAAAAAAGGTCAGCTCGCTCGGAGGCGCTCCAACCGGTTTCGTCGGCGATCCGTTGGAAAGCGTTGAAGAGCACCGTGTACGAACATCCCTGTTTATCTACAGGGAAGTTGCTTTCGAACATGCACCGTTCTGGCCCAAAAGTGTCGACGCAATGCCTTATATCTTCGCTCCACACATTTGCGACCTGCTCCGAAGTCGGTGCCTCGGGCAGGCGATTAAGACCGACCCCATAAATACTCATGCCTATTCCGCCGACCTTGACTACAACGTGTTCGTGTTGTGCGAGTGCTTCGAGAGCGGGGCGCAACGTCGAGCGGACCTCGTCGCGAGCACCCTCATATGGTCCGATACCTAACGGACCTCCCAAGTGGTTGAGGACAACAGGAGTGTCTGGAACCGCTGCGACCAACTCAACTAACTCTTTTACCTGAGGATGAAACATCCATGCGTCAAAGCTAAAACCCATCTGACCCAGTGTCGCGAATCCGGCGCGGAAATCATCATGCCCTAGCAAGCCGGAAGGGGGCTTGGTATGCGATGCGCGAATCTCATCGCTTAGATCCCATGCGTTGGCGTGACGAATACCCCGAAATCTTCCTCCGCCTGCAGCGTCTTGAGCAGCCAACACCTCTGCTACGGCCTCTCCTCGCGTGAGATCAGCGAATCCCACGATCGCAGCAATTTCGGCCCCCTCTTGCTCCGCGGAAAGGTTCGCCTGTTCGCTCACGAACTCCACTTCGCCTACCGGCCGAAGGTAGTCAGGTCCTTGGTCTTTGTACCCAGCCCCACATTCGATGAACACCGTCTGGGTGACGTTGTGACCAGAACCTGTGTCTTCATGTAATTCGGGCAAAAGATAAGTCCCAGTGGGAAAATCCCACAGATGATGGTGGGGATCGACAATCTCTTCTAATGCGTCGATTGGTTCCTCAATAGTGCCGGCTAACCATGTCGTCTTGTCCATCGCTGTACTTCCCTTGGTAGGACAACAGAAACATCTACGACGCTAGTCAACCTTCACCATGGGCGCCCCCAGGTGTCCCAGTCAAAGGGTTCGATGTCATCCTCGGTGAGTCGCCAAACCGAGGCCTCCACGTTGCCGTCGCTGATATCGAGAAAGCCAACGGTGCCTAATTGAACCGAAAGATTGTGGGGAAACGTTGGTGATCCAGGATTAACGCATAAGACGTCGTCGATAGTTGTGATGTGTTCAACGTGAGTGTCGCCGTACACGACAACGTCGAGGTCGGCCCCATCGAAGTGTCGAACAATGGCGTCGTGAACTCCATAGGTCGGCAACTCAGGAATCGGCATGTGGTGAGTCAATCCAACGCTGATTCCGTCAAATTCGCGAATCCACGCGGAGGCTAGCTGCGGATGATCCGGCTGGATGAGTCGGCCCGAAGACCCATCATCACCGTTCCCCCTTGCCGCCCATGTCGGAGCTATCTGGTGAAGATTTTCAATTACCGAAATGTCATAAATGTCACCGGCATGGAGGATGGCGTCGCACGTTTCGAAGGCGACGTAGGCCTGAGGCCAAAGTTCCGGGCCCGCTTCGGGTATATGTGTGTCCGAAATTAGACCAATCCGCATTGTTTTTTCCTCACGATTGACGTTTCCATTGAAACATCGCCATCCCATCGGTCCCGTAATCGTGAGGGAGAACAATTCCTCCTTGGTGATGCGGTCGCCAGTGGGTTCCTGTCAAAGCAAAATTCGTTAATCCTGGGTGCGATGCCTCAAAATCGGCAGGCACTTGGACGGTCTCCTCTTGGGTTACGGTACACACGCTGTAACTCAAGATGCCTCCGGGGCGCAGTAGTCGAAATGCTTCTCCTAGCAACGCCCCTTGGATCAGTACCAGCCGGTGAATTGCCTTTTCTGAAATTTGCCACCGCGCGTCGCTACGCCGCCCTAAAGCGCCAAGTCCACTGCACGGTGCGTCCACCAGTACAGCGTCTACACAACCATCAGCGAACGGTGCCTTAGTCCCATCGCCTATTACCACAGCGGTCCCCTCCCGGAAACGGCTGATCGTTTCTCGCAAATTCTTAGCCCGGGTGGGGTCTATTTCGTTGGCGTACAGCGACGACCACTGCGATCCGAGGGCAGTCGTTTTGCCGCCAGGAGCGGCGCAGAGGTCGACCATGGAACCTCCTTTAGCTGATGCCGCGTCAACCTCGTCGCTGACCCACCGAGATGCCTGTCCCTGTATATACCCATCGGGCCGAGCGGAAGGTCGCTCAGGTGAGTTCATCGCAATAAGCGATGTTCTCCCATCTTGACCCCAAGTGTTGATGAACAGCTCCCATATCCAATCTGGGTAGCTATGTCGAATCGCTTCATTGGGCCATTGTGGATTGGCGCTGGAAACCTTGCGAAGTACCGCATTAACCAAACCGCTCGCTCTTCGTGGCGCGACATCGACCGTGTCGTTCACCGCGGCATGGGGAGGAGTTCCGAGGTGTAACAGTTGATGAGTTCCCATACGCAGCGCTGCGCGAACATCAGGATCCAGCTTTCTTCGGAGAAAGGGCTGCACCACATAGTCAATCGCTCGGCGCATACGAGTCGTTCCTTGAACTAACTCGGTGACAAACGCTCGGTCACGTCTACTTAAGTCTCTCCCCAAAGACGCCAAGTTTGCGGCAAGGCTGTCGTTCGCGCGAGCACCGTTCTCGATCTCGATCAACACTTGAACGGCCACCTGCCGGCTATTTAATTTTTTCACGTTCCTAGCTGCATGTCGGGTCCGAGTCGAGCTCCGTTAATCCACGCCGTCGCATTCAACCGCGACTTTCCTTCGGGCTGGACAACAAGCAGCCGCAACAAGCCGTCTCCCGTTCCCACGAGGTCTCGGTTTAGTTTCCCAGGAATTGCAGTTCCCTCGACGGGGCAAGTTTCGTGCACCTTGAGCAAGGTGGAGTCCGCGGTGGTCCATGCGTCACCCACACGAACTACCCGGTCCAACTCTGTAGCGGCACGGGTCCAGTCGAGTTTCAAATCCGCTCGATGGATCTTGTTAGCGACGCTTACCTCTCCCTCTTGGGCAACCGGGTCTCGAAGGCCGTCTCGTAGGGCGGCGATTAGCTCACGCGCTCCAAGAGATGCCAACTCGTCTCGAAGTTCAGTCGCTGTGACCGTTGGTCTTATATTCATTTCAGATTGGCGGTACACAGGGCCGGTATCCAGATCAGGCTCGAGACCCATGACACAGACACCCGTTTTTTTGTCTCCTGCAAGTAGAGCTCGCTCCACCGGTGCTGCCCCGCGCCATCGGGGTAGCAACGAAAAATGGACATTGATCATCGGAAGCAGCGACAGCACCTTGGTATCAATCAACTTGCCGTATGCGACCACCACACCGCAGTCCGCGTTTACGGTCAGTGCGTCAGAAATTTGATCAGATACTGCTATTCCCAGCTCTAACGCTGCTTCTTTGACGGGTGTTGGGGAGGGTGCCGCCCTTCGACTCCGACGGCGATCGGGCATCGTTATTACTAAGGGAACTTCGAACCCGGCCTCCACCAAAGCAACCAGGGCAGGGATTGCAGCTGGGGGGCTACCAAAATAGACCACCGAACGGGGGTGTTCAGGGGGAGGTGGCAGCCGTTCAGTCACGGTAGCGAAAGTCCGCCAGCATCTGTGTCACCTTTGGCTCTGAGAGCTTGAATCTCACGCCAACGACTGAGAGCGGCTTTGCGCTGATCGCGATCCAAATGGTCTAAAAGCAAGACCCCTTCGAGATGGTCAAGTTCGTGTTGGAACAAACGCGCCAACAATTCGTCGGCTTCTATCGAAATTTCGTTGCCCTCTAGGTCTCGGCCGACTAAATGAACTTGCTTCGGTCGAATAATTTCAAAGGACAGTCCGGGGACGGACAAGCAGCCCTCTTCGAATGCCCATTCACCATCAGAGTCAATAATCTCAGGGTTAATAAGAGTCTGTGGTCCCTCCCCGATGTCGTATACGAAAAGCCGTTTTTGGATTCCCACCTGGGGAGCGGCCAGCCCAATACCTTCTGCCTCGTACATTGCTGGCACCATGTCCTTGGCTATTTGGGCAATGCGTCCATCAATATTTTCGATTGAGATGGCTTCTTGGCGAAGGACCGGGTCACCCAAAACTCGGATCTGGTAGCTCATGATGGTCACAGGGTATCGGGGTCTACCGATCAGGCTCTCAGCGGATTAATCTCGATGCGTAATCTGCCGGGTGGACGATCCACCGACTTCAAGGTTGCGACCATCTGTTCACGGTCATCGCTTCGGATACGCCATCGGTCATTGCTCGGACCTAAAATTTCGAGTCCATCCTGGATTCCTAAACGTCGAATAAATTCAGCTGCCGCTTGGCCCGACACAATTGCCCAATGGGCTTCAGGTGGCTGCTGTAACTCACGACGCATAACCAGCTCTGTACGTGCCAATGAACCTGGATCTGCGGTTCGAGCAGCTTCTATTACCGGGTGTTGAGGCATTCGAGTTTGGATGAGGATTCTCCCGCCATCTTCGCGTCGGCCGACCATCCGAGCAGCCTGAACGAGCAATGACATCGCTTGTTCCGCAGCTCGATATCGGGGCGCAAGCAGTTCCTGGTCAAAATCAAGGAAGACAACGACATCTGCTTTATCGACTCTGTGGAGCACAGCCTCAGTGCCCACATACAAATCTGCTTCTGGAGCTACCGAGTCAGTTTCTGAACTGACTTCTTCGACCGGTCGGCGCGCAAGCCGCGTCAATTCTTCTGCCACACCCGTGACTCCGAGTTTCACGCGACGAAACTTTGTTGAAGAACAAACTTGACACACTGCGGGTCTGTCGTCGCCGTCAACGGGGTGGACAAGACGTGTTCCATCCAAACCCAACGGCCGGCCAGTGATTTCCGATCGCGCCAGTTCACCGCATTGATCACAATAGGCAAACCGGGCGCGACCCTTGCGGTTGAGAACGCAGACAACCTTCCGATTATCTCTTAATACTCGAGAGAGCGTTTCCGAGCACCATGATCCAGCCATCGGTGGCTCCTCGCGAAGATCAACAACATCCAGAATGGACCATCCAGCTCGCTCGACGGTGCGATCAGGGGTAAGTAACGGAGCCCCACACGTGAGCGCTTCAAGCGATGGGGTAGGTGACGCTATGACCCATCTAGCTCCATCGCGTTTGGCACGTTCGAGAACTACGTCTCGAGCATGCCAGGTTGGAGCAGATTCCTGCTGGTAGGACTCATCATGTTCGTCAAGAACTAGGACCGCCTCAAGGTCGTCAATTGGAGCCCATGCCGCGGATCTTGCTCCGATGGTGACGGCTCCCGCAGCCGACGCCACCCAATCCCGAGGCACAACTGCTACGTCAATCCCGGCTCTTCTCATCGCAACCGCAAGCCTCTGGGCGCGGGCGAGAGTTGGTGTGAGGATCAAAGCACGTCCATACGAGGCAGCAGCAACAGCGAGAGAGAAATCATCGCTATTGGGTGGGGTTCGGACCACAGCACCTCGACGGCGAAAAGCCTCTTGGGAGAGATGCTCATTTGGTACCACGGCTGGCGGGCGACTTGTCGAGTCAGGAATTGATGACACCACCCGATCGTGAGTGGCGGTGCGAAGAAAATGCACGCGGCTACCCATCCATTGGTTACAAGCCCAACTAGCCAATTCGACGATGCCTGCGGGTGGACCACAGCTACTTACCTTCTTGACTGCGCGAAGGTCAACTCCCTTTGGCGGATCTACATCGACGGCAGTTATCCAGCCACGTATTCTCCGACCGCGTAAATCCACGCGCACCACCGTTCCGATCTTGATCGGAGGGCAATCAGGTGCGGCTAAAAGACTGTCGGGTAGGAGGTAGTCAAAGTCCCTGTCTACGGCAGGTTCATCGGGAAGAATACGAACTACCAGGGACACAACGAAACTCTGCTCGAAGGGTGGGACACCAACAGCCTGGAATCGGTTCTATATGCCTAGAGCCGAACGTAGATCTTCCACTCGATCAATTCGTTCCCAGGTAAAAAAGTCATCCGATGCATCACGGCCGAAGTGACCATAGGCGGCTGTGGGTTGAAACATGGGCCGTCGAAGGTCAAGGTCTCGCACAATGGCTGCTGGTCTGAGGTCGAATACTTCGTTGATTGCCCCACCTATTCGATCCTGATCCACCTTCTCAGTTCCGAATGTTTCCACAAGAACGGAGATAGGACGGGCGACGCCGATGGCATAGGCAACCTGGACCTCACATCGGTCGGCGGCACCTGCCGCCACTAGATTTTTAGCGACCCAACGCGTCGCATAAGCGGCAGATCGGTCCACTTTGGATGGGTCTTTTCCTGAGAAGGCGCCACCTCCATGTCGGGCATAGCCTCCGTAAGTATCCACAATGATTTTTCGACCAGTAAGGCCGCAATCACCAACTGGTCCTCCGACAACAAAGTTTCCTGTCGGGTTGACAAATACTTCAAAATCATCGTCAGCGAATTCGGCTGGTACGGCGGGCCGAATCACATGTTCGATCAGGTCGGGACGAATCATGCCGTCGCGATCGATGCCTGGATTGTGCTGCGTAGAAACCAGGACCGTTTTCAATCTGACCGGTCGACCGTCCTCATAATCAAACGAGACTTGCGTTTTACCATCAGGACGCAGGTACGGAACTTGACCGGATTTGCGAGCTTCAGTTAGCTGTTCTGCCATTCGATGCGCAACATGGATGGGGAGGGGCATTAATGCTTCGGTCTCGCGACACGCGTAACCGAACATCATTCCTTGGTCTCCGGCTCCTTGCCGATCGAGTTCGTCTTCCTCGCCAGCCCGGCCGCTACGCGCTTCTTCGGAGTTGTTTACTCCTTGAGCAATATCTGGGGACTGCTCATCGAGCGTCACCATAACTCCACACGTGCTTCCGTTGAAGTCCAAAGAATCTCGGTCGTAGCCAATGCTGTTAATGGTTTCTCGAACAACTGAAGGAATGTCGACGAAACCGGTGGTGGTGATTTCTCCTGCAACGATCACCAGTCCAGTAGTAACCATGGTTTCGCAAGCGACTCGACTCTCCGAATCTTGCTCAAGCATGGCATCGAGGATGGCATCGGAAATTTGATCAGCCATCTTGTCAGGGTGACCTTCGGTCACCGACTCCGAGGTGAAAGTCCATCGACTCACGCCGTCTCTCCTGATTACTCGACAGAACGGCCTAAGGCTAGGCGACAAAGAGGCTCAATAGGTATCTCACTTCACCCAACAAGTATCTGAGCCACAGTGTTCAACACTTCTTCCGCTATTTGTCGTTTAGATCTAAGCGATACATGACGCTGACATCCGTCGGAAACAAATATGGTCACTTCATTGGTGTCATGGGCGAAACCGACTTGAGGCGCCGAAACATCGTTCGCGACTATGACATCAACGTTTTTACGTTCAAGCTTGCTCTGGGCGTGAGATACCAAATCTTCAGTCTCTGCAGCGAACCCAACAATGACCTGGCCGGGCTTTTTCTCGGCTCCTAACTCAGCGAGAATGTCGGGGGTCGGTTCTAACTCCAACTTTGGTGGTCCGGCGTCCTTCTTTATCTTGGACTCCGCTACCCCTACGGGCCGAAAGTCTGCAACGGCAGCTGTCATGACGATGACGTCAGCATCGGACCGCTCAAGAACGGCAGCGTGCATTTGGGCAGCGGACTCCACGCGAACAATTTCGACCCCGCTGGGAGCTTCCGCTGAAACCGTCGATATTAAAGTGACGTGCGCTCCGCGTGCCCTAGCTGCCTCCGCTACTGCGTAGCCTTGTTTGCCTGTCGAACGGTTACCTACGTAGCGCACAGGGTCGATCGCTTCTCGAGTACCTCCAGCCGTGACTACGACCGTTCGTCCCTGGAAATCTCCATCAGACAGGACTGCTTCGATGGTCTCATAAATTGCCTCTGGTGCCGCAAGGCGACCAGCTCCTGAGTCGCCTCCTGCGAGGCGTCCTTCGTCCGGAGCTACGAGGTGCACGCCGCGCTTTTTGAGCGTTGCTAAGTTGTCTTGCACAGCAGGGTGTTCCCACATCTCGGTGTGCATAGCGGGACACACCACAACTGGCGCTTTGGTGGCGATAAGAGTGGCGGTAAGCAGATCGTCAGATATTCCGTTTGCGTAGCTCCCGATGCAACGTGCAGTGGCGGGAGCGACGACTATGAGATCAGCGGTCTGTCCAAGTGTTGTGTGTGGAATGGGATCAGGGTCGTCAAAGATCGACGTCCGGGTCGGTTCTGATGCCAACGCGTCGAAGGTAGCCCGGCCCACAAATCGCTGGGCGCTCTCAGTCATGACGGGGATCACGTGTGCCCCGGCATCCACAAGCATGCGACAAAGAAGGACCGCCTTGTAGGCGGCAATCCCCCCGGTTACCCCCAGGACGATGCGGCGATTGGCCAGCATCGGTTTAACCTCGACCTACTCTTCGTTGCGCACGGCTTGAAGCGCAGCTGCGTCGGCCTCAGCCTGAGCTAGTGCCTCAGCTTCGTCGCGTGCTCGTTCCTCTGGGTCGAAGCGCTCGTATCCAATTTTGTCGGCATGAATTTCTTCGAACGCCATTGACAATGGTTTACGTGCAGTGCTTGTTACCTGCGGAGGTATTTCGCTGCCTCCGCCTTCGCCGAGCCCAAGGTCGTAGGAGATGAGTTGACGAGATCTTTTTGCTGCCAAAGTCACGAGTGTGAACTTCGAATCCACTTTCTCCAGCAGAGCCTCTAGGCCGGGGGTAATCATTGTGTCTTGTTCATCAGACATCTGCTGTACCTCTGGTAGTTCCGAGCAATCCGAACGGACCTCCAATGCTATCAGCGGCCTCCGGCACTCGAACAGCGTTGCCCTTAGCTAGACCCTTTAGCTGCGTGAATGCTGCTGCCGGGCTTCATCGATAAACGATTCGACGGCATCGACGGCGACAGCGAAATCGTCGTTGAGTACCACCAGGTCCGCGAGTTGTCGTCCGGCAGCTTCCTCAGCATCAGAAGTAGCTAAGCGCTGGGCTACGTCTTGCTCGTCGTCCCCTCGCATTCTCATTCTGCTCTCTTGTTCGGAACGATTCGGTGGCAAAATAAGTACCACGACCGCGTCCGGTTCGCGTTCTCGTACGGCCACGGCTCCCTGGATATCGATCTCGAGGAGTAAGTCGCTACCTTCGGGAACCGAAAGTGTCGGTGTTCCGTATCGGTGGTCAAAGAAATCGGCCCACTCGTAAAATCCGTTTTCCGCGATGCGAGCCTCAAATTGCTCTTGGGTCACATAGACGTATGCACCATCAGCTTCGCCGGATCTTTGAGCCCGAGTTGTCCACGATCGACTCAAATGCAGACTGTCGTCGCGAGATACCAACTCGGCGACAATTGTCCCTTTGCCGACTCCGCCGGCGCCACATACGACAAACACGATTGGATCACTGTTTTGGGTCACTGCGGCCGCACCCTCACAACTTGCTGACAGTAGTCACCCCGCAAAGAAAGCGCGGAGTTGACTCCTTTGATTCTCACCTAAGCCTCGTAATCTACGGCTATCGGCGATACCTACTTCGTTCATAAGTCGGCGAGCTTTCACTTTTCCGAGTCGCGGCATGGACTCAAGCGCTGCGAGCGCCTTCATCTTGCCCACAAGCTCATCTCCGTCAGCCAACTCGAGTAACTCGTCGAAGGACACCAATCCCAACTTCAGTCGGTCTTTTGTCTCTGCTCTTATACGGCGAGCCGTTGCCGCTTTCGCAAGGGCTGCTTCACGTTGTTGCGGTGAAAGGCTCGGCGGGTTGGGCATAGCGGTCGAGTCTAACGGCGAGGCGCCCAAACGTTTCCCTAAATGGTTCGAGCCACTTCGTTGGCAATATCAGCGGCCGCGTCTTCGGGGTGAGTTGACTCTGTTACAGCTCTTCCGATGACTAGGAGTCCTGCGCCTTGTCTAATGGCTTGAGCTGGTGTGGCCGGTCGTCCTTGATCATGAGACGAGGTGCCATCTGGTCTAATGCCTGGGACTACCGACAGTAGCTCAGGCGCGAGCCGCGTTAGTTGGGCTAATTCGTTCGCTGCACACACAACGCCTCCACAGTCAGCGTTAACCGCGTGGCCGAGCCTTTCCTCAAGAAGACCGCTAGGCGCGTCTGTGTCGGAGGTCAATATTGTTACTGCCAGAACCATTGGCGGGGTTAACCCCGCGGCGGACGCGCCTTCATTCAGGCCATCGACAGCTGCGGAGAGCATTTGTGCTCCACCCGATGCGTGGGCTGTTACGTAGGAGACACCGAGGCTCCCGAGAACACGCGCAGCTTTCCCCACAGTTGTTGGAATGTCATGCAACTTAAGGTCAAGAAAGACGTCATAGCCTTGGTCAACAAAGATGCCTACGGCTTCTGGACCCGAAGCTGAGAAAAGTTCCAGCCCAACTTTTGCCACCGAAAACCAAGGACGCATTCGTCGGCCAAGCCTCCCGGCTTCCACTAGGTCGTCGATGTCTAGGGCGATAGCGAGGCGCGAACGCACCTCCGGGGACACCTCAGGCGGATTCATGGGCTGCTCCAGTGAGAGATGGGACGGCGGTTACGTCTCGCCGTTGACACCAACGTTCGAAGCTACGAAGAATTTTCTTCGATGCTTTTGGGTCTGCGAAGTGGGCGGTTCCTACTTGAACAGCTGACGCACCTGCAGCCATGAACTCCACTACATGCTCGGCGGCGGTCACCCCTCCAACTCCTACGATGGGCACGGGTCCAAGAGCTGCATAAACGTCAAAGACAGCTCGCACAGCAACCGGGCGCATCGCGGGCCCTGACAGCCCACCTCCACCGTTGCCAAGAACTGGACGACGGGTTTCGGGGTCGATAACCATCCCAAAGACGGTGTTGGTGAGAGTGAGGGCTTCGGCTCCCCCATCGAGAGCAGCCTGCGCTATTGGGACAATGTCGCTGACATTTGGACTTAGCTTGGCCCACAGCGGCAATCCAGCAATTAACGATGCCTCTATCGCTGATCTGCAGGTGTCCGGGGCATGAGAGAACATCTCGCCTCTCTCTTCGAGATTTGGACAACTGACATTCACCTCAACCGCGACGATGCCGTCAAGTCCTGTTAGCCGAGTTGCAGCCTCCTTATATTCTTCGACACTTCTCCCCCATATGCTCACAACCACTCGAGCTCCACGATCGATTAATGCGGGTAAATCATTCTCTATCCAACTATCTATGCCTGGGTTTTGAAGCCCGACCGCATTAATCATTCCGGCTGCGGTGCCGTGAACTCGCGGCGCTGGGTTCCCGGACCAGGGTTGCGCCGAAAGTGACTTCACCACTACTGCACCTAGCTCAGACAAATCGATATATGACGCAAGTTCAGTTCCGTGGCCTACGGTCCCAGATGCAGTCATGACAGGGTTCGGAAGTACTACCGACCCGATCTGAACAGAGCAGTCCAACTGCCTCATATGATCGACGCCTGAGGATCGAGAAACTCCTGAAGTGGTCGCACGGTTAACGGATTAGACATCCATTCCCCTAACCCGACCGCAGCTGCTCGGGCTGCGGCTACCGTCGTGAGGCAGGGCACCTTGTGGGCCGTAGATGCGAAGCGGATCCGGCGGCCATCGCTACGCGGTCCGCGTCCTCGTGGAGTGTTGACGACCAACTTGACTTGACCAGCTCCGATAAGTTCAACCGCGTCAACTCCGGCACTAATCTCTTGTCCTTCCTCGCTTAACTTGGCGACGACGGTTTCCACCTTAACGCCGTGGTTCTCTAGGAATTTTGCCGTTCCTGAGGTTGCGGCGATCTCGAAGCCAAGTTCCAAAAATCCCTTAGCAGCTTCCAGCCCTTGATCTTTGTCTCTGTCTGCAAGCGAGAAAAAAACAGTCCCGGCGAGCGGTAGACCCTCTCCTGCTGCAATTTGGCTCTTAGCGAAGGCCAACCCGAAGGTGCGGTCGATTCCCATGACCTCTCCGGTTGATCGCATCTCTGGTCCCAGGACAGTGTCTACATCGGGAAAGCGTTGAAAAGGAAGCACAGCCTCTTTGACCGCGACATGCCCTTCACGGATAGCTTCTGGTAACGCTCCTGAAGCGCGCAATTGAGCGAGGGTTTCGCCTGCCATGACCCGTGCCGCGACTTTTGCGAGCTGCACCCCGGTTGCTTTGGCGACAAAAGGCACGGTCCGTGAGGCTCGGGGGTTCGCTTCGATAACGAACACTTGTCCTTGCTTGACGGCAAACTGAACATTCAACAAACCAACCACATCAAGCCGGTCGGCGATGCGTTTCGTGTACTCAATGATTACTTTTTGTGTTTCTTGAGAGAGGTTGGGAGGCGGGATCGCGCAGGCACTGTCCCCCGAATGCACGCCAGCTTCTTCCACATGTTCAAGAATTCCGCCAAGAACAAATGCGCCAGTGCTATCTCGAATCGAATCAACATCTACTTCGGTTGCATCCTCTAAGAATCGGTCGATAAGCACCGGACGGTCGGAAGCAAGTCCCCCTTCACGACCGAGCCCACCGAAAGCAGCCAGCTCTGCCATGGCGGTTTGTAATTCGTCTATGCCGTAGACAATCGTCATAGCGCGACCACCTAAGACATAGCTCGGTCGCACCAAGGCTGGGAATCCGATTCGATCACAGATCGCGGACGCTTGGTCGAACGTTACGGCTGTTCCGCCCGGCGGTTGAGGGATCTCTAGCTGAGCACATAGCGAATTCCAGCGTTCGCGATCCTCAGCTAGGTCAATGGAATCCGGTGAAGTTCCACGAATTAGTTCGGCGGGCAGAGCCGACGCCAACTTCAGCGGAGTTTGGCCGCCGAGACTAACGATGATGCCGACTGGTTGTTCCGCTTCAACAATGTTCAGGACGTCTTCGAGGGTCACTGGTTCGAAATAAAGCCGATCAGAGGTGTCATAGTCCGTCGAGACGGTCTCTGGGTTGCAGTTAACCATGACTGTCTCGTACCCGGCTTCCGCGAGCGCGAAGCTTGCGTGCACACAGCAATAATCAAATTCGATCCCTTGGCCAATCCGATTTGGGCCCGATCCGAGAATCATCATCCGAGGTCGACTTCCAGGACGTATTTCGTCTTCGTCTTCATATGTCGAGTAGTGGTATGGAGTAAGAGCGTCGAACTCGGCGGCGCAAGTGTCAACAGTCTTGAAAGTTGTTTGGACTCCTTTACTAATTCGAGAAGCCCGGACCACCATTTCGTCCTCTTGGAGTAGATATCCCAGTTGAGCGTCCGAAAAGCCCAGTTGCTTTGCCCGACGCCATTCTCGCTTGGTGAGATCCGATAATGAAGACTGCTCCAGATGTAGGCGTTCTTCGACGATCATGAGCATTTGATTAAGAAACCAATGATCGATTTCGCACGCATCGTGAATTTCACCGACTGATACGCCGCGTCGCATGAGTTCGGCGATCTGGAATAACCGGTCCGGTGTCGGAATGCATATAGCTGTTAGAAGATCCTTTTGGTCTTGGTCAAGGTATTGAATTTCGCCCGGGTCCGCATTTAGTCCAGTTCGGCCTTGTTCGAGCGATCGAATTCCTTTTTGGAGGCTCTCTGGGAACGTTCTTCCAATTGACATGGCCTCACCTACGGATTGCATTTGAGGTCCGAGCACCCCTGAAGCCCCGGGAAGCTTTTCGAAAGCCCAACGCGGGATTTTCGTGACCACGTAGTCAATCGTCGGTTCGAAGCTGGCAGGGGTTTTTTGGGTGATGTCGTTGGTGATCTCATCAAGGCGGTAGCCCACTGCGAGCCGTGCCGCTATTTTCGCTATCGGGAATCCTGTGGCTTTCGATGCGAGCGCTGAGCTTCTACTAACGCGTGGGTTCATCTCGATGATAATTTGCTCGCCCGATTCAGGATGCACCGCAAATTGCACATTGGAACCACCAGTCTCCACCCCTACTCGACGAATACATGCAAACGCTGAATTTCGCATTTTCTGGTATTCGACGTCAGAAAGAGTTTGTGCTGGGGCAACGGTGACCGAATCACCAGTATGAACGCCCATTGCATCAACATTTTCAATGGAACAGACCACCACGCAGTTGTCGGCGTTGTCCCTCATCACCTCAAGTTCGTATTCTTTCCAGCCTTTGATTGATTGTTCAATCAAAATTTCTGATATCGGGCTGGCATCTAGCCCCAAGGCAGCTACCCGTTGAAATTCCTCGGTGGTGTAAGCAAAGGCTGTGCCTTTTCCTCCCAAAATGTAGGCAGGGCGAATGATGACTGGTAGGCCGATCTCGTCGACTGCGGCCATCGCTTCGTCCATGGTGTGCGCAATTCCAGATTGTGCGCAGTTCAGTCCGATTTCCTCCATCGCGCGTCTAAAAAGACCGCGGTCTTCGGCAGTGGCGATAGCTTCGCCACTCGCTCCAATCATTTCGACTTCATATTGGTCTAAAACACCAGCTTCCAAAAGCTCAGTAGCGAGGTTGAGCGCCGTTTGCCCTCCCAAAGTAGGCAGAAGCGCATCCGGTCGTTCGCGTTCGATAATTGCGGTAAGAACATCGACCTCAAGCGGCTCAATGTAAGTAGCGTCCGCGAATTCTGGGTCGGTCATGATGGTGGCGGGATTGGAGTTGGCGAGGATGACGCGGTATCCCTCGTCGCGTAATACGCGACATGCTTGAGTGCCCGAGTAGTCAAACTCGCAGGCCTGGCCGATAACGATGGGCCCTGAACCGATGATGAGAATGCTGTCAATGTCGTCACGGCGCGGCATCAGTTAGTCCTTCCATGAAATGAAGTCATCAGGTCCGCGAATTGTTGAAACAAGTAACGGGAGTCATGTGGCCCGGGGCTGGCCTCAGGGTGATACTGCACGCTGAAGGCCGGAATGTCGTTACAGCGCAAACCCTCAAGGGTGTCATCGTTCAAACACACGTGGGTCTCGGTCACTCCCGGCACCGATCCGGACTCAATTGCGAAATTGTGGTTTTGGCTTGTGATTTCGATCCGCCCGTTATCGATGTTTCTGACCGGGACGTTGCCGCCGTGGTGTCCGAACTTCATTTTGTAGGATTTGCCGCCGAGGGCAAGGGAAAGAACTTGGTGACCTAGGCATATTCCGAACACCGGCACGTGCCCTAGGAGATCGCCGAGAGCTTCTGTAACTTGCCCAGCCATTGTCGGATCGCCGGGGCCATTAGAAAGAAAGACCCCGTGTGGTTCGAGCGCACACACTTGTTCGCCGGTTGTGTCGGCTGGTACTACATGAACCGTTGCAATCTCAGCTAACTGCTTGACTATGGATCTTTTGATCCCTAGGTCGTAGGCGACAATTCGACGAGGGCCATCACCTAACGAATATGTCTGGGGTGTCGTTACTTTGCTTACGAGATCCACACCGGTTGTGCCAACTTCGGATTTGGCTGCCATCGCTAGTGATTCCTCGGAAGAGGAACCAAAGGCGCCAGGCATTGCCCCATTTCGTCGCACGTGTCTGGTGAGACGGCGGGTGTCAACCCCTGAGATCCCAGGTACGCCTTCGTCGCGAAGATAACTGTCTAGATCGTCTTCGCTCCGCCAATTGGACCGGTGACGGGTTAACTCGCGGACTATGACCCCTCGGCAAAAGGGTTGGCGGGCTTCGACGTCAAGGGCGGATACCCCATAATTGCCAATGTGTGGATACGTGAAGTTGATGATCTGCCCGGCATAGGACGGGTCGGTTATCACTTCTTGGTAGCCACTAAGCACTGTGTTGAAGACCACTTCTCCAGAAGTGACTTCGACCTCAGCGCCGATTAATTCTCCTTCGAACACTGCTCCATCAGCTAGGACCAGTGCGCCTTCCCGAACCTGACTCACCTAATCACCTGACTGTTCAATGCCGGACGGCGTTGCGTGCGCTGTGGTCTCAAACCAGAATCGTCAATCAATCTCAACCCCCGAACCCAAGAGGCGGAATAGCACAGCCATTCGCACCGGCACGCCATTTGTGACTTGTTGTTTGATCAAAACATTTTTCCGGTTATCGAGCACTGTTTCGGCTATTTCGATTCCGCGATTGACCGGCCCCGGGTGCATAATCACAACTTCGTCCCGTAGGTCAGCTGCGCGGGCTTCAGTCATCCCGTATCTCTGGATGTACTCGTCAACTGAAGGAACCAGCCCTTCTTTCATTCGCTCGTTCTGGATTCTTAATAAGCCAACTGCGTCAAACGTGGGAAGAACAGAATCGAGGTCTTCACGAATTTGGACAGGCCAATCTTCCGGGTTGGGCGGTTGCAAAGACTCCGGAGCGACCAAAGTCACAGTTGCACCCAGCGAGGTATATGCGTGTACGTCGCTTCGCGCTACGCGGCTGTGTTTAACGTCGCCGATGATGCCTATATGAATCCCCGACAAAGACGCATCTGACCCCGCCAACCCATGAAAATGCTGACAGAGCGTGTACGCGTCGAGTAGCCCTTGAGTCGGATGGGCGTTGGATCCATCCCCGGCATTAATGACCGATGGGGCCACTCCTACCTCATCGGCAATTTTTCTGGGCAGGCCGCTCGAATAATGTCGAATAATGAGGGCATCGACCCCAAGCGAGTGAATCGTCTCGACCGTGTCGAGGATCGATTCACCTTTCGAGAGAGATGAAGTATGGGTTGGAAACTCGAGGACGTCTGCCGAAAGTCTTTTTGCCGCGAGGTCAAAGGACATGCGAGTCCGGGTGGAGTCCTCGAAAAAAAGCATCGCTATCGTTCGTCCTCGTAAGGCGGGAACTTTCGGGATCGGTCGTTGCGAAACTTCAACAAAGCGGTCCGTGAGATAAAGCAACTCTTTGATTTCACCGGTTTCAAGATCTTTGAGATCGATGAGGTGGTTACTCATTTGCGCATCTCTCCTAGCAAAACTCCTTCGGGGTTGACGTCTACTACTTCGTCTCGGCGAGTGGGGAGGTTCTTGCCGACGAAATCTGGTCGGATAGGTAGTTCGCGGTGGCCTCGGTCAATGACGACAGCAAGTTGCACCGAGCGCGGACGACCGAAGTCCGTTAGGGCGTCTAGGGCGGCACGGATTGTCCGCCCCGTGAACAGGACATCGTCAACCAAAACAACGATCTTCGCTGAAAGGTCTACCGGGATGTCTGTCACGGCTTCTGGCATGACAGGCCGAAGGCCGATGTCATCGCGATACAGCGCTACGTCGAGCGTCCCCATCGGTACGTCCACTCCATCGATCTGGAAGAGAGAGCGCGCTATTAGTCGAGCGATTTCCACACCGCCGGTTTGCAGCGCAACGAGCACAACATTTTCCAGACCTTGGTTGCGTTCAATGATTTCGTGGCTAATGCGAGTGAGAGCTCTCTCCACCTGGGCTGCGTCAAGAACAGTCGTTCGAGCAAAGAAAACGCCTCCATATGGAGGCGTCATTCGGCGCTCGCGGTCGGCCACTCCTATTCCTCCCTGTCCGTTTGAGCCTCACGGGACTCAGTTCACGGTCAGGCACGCATCTTAGTCGCGTGTGGGCGCCGATCCCATCACCCAAAAGAGTGGATAGTACCCTCACTCAAAACGTCGCGCTGCGGCTCCGAGAACGCCATTGATGAAGCGGCCGCTCTCTTCTGTAGCGCCGAACCTATTCCCTAGTTCGACGGCCTCATTTATCACGACAGCTACAGGTGCGTCGTGGTTGAGTAATTCGTGGACTCCAAGGCGGAGAATCCAGAGGTCTAACATGCCGAGCCGATCAAGTGACCATTCTTGTGTCAGTAGTGAGCCAATTTCGGCGTCAAGTTGTTCAACATTGCTCGTCACGCCCAGCACGAGTTGAATAACGAAAGGGTCGAGTGCCACAAGTTGATTTTCAAGAATTTCAGTAGCTGGTGCTGCTCGGAGTTCTGCTTCATATAGCAGTTCGATCGCTCGCTCTCGAGCTTCTCGACGTTGCGCCGCCGGTTTTGGTGCGAATGGATCTTCAGTCACCCGTTGGCTCTCTCGATGTATTCGCCGCTGCGAGTATCTACCTTTAGGCGCTCTCCTGTTTCGATGAACAGCGGGACTTGAATCACTACCCCTGTCTCCATCGTTGCAGCCTTTCGAGCACCGGAGACGCGGTCTCCTTGGATACCGGGCTCGGTTTGGTTGACGGTGAGTATCACTGATGCAGGAAGGTCTATACCAATGATTTCGGTGCCATACATCTGCAGTACTGCAGCGTTACCTTCCACCAGGTAGTCAGGGGCAGTGCCGAGTTGGTTTCTTTCCACCTGAAGTTGTTCATAGCTTTCGTTATCCATAAACACGAAGTCGGTGCCATCGGCGTAGAGATATTGCATCTCGCGTTTATCGATGACCGCTCGCTCCATCTTCTCTCCAGAGCGGAAGGTTCGTTCTATGACAGCGCCAGTTCGAACATTTCGCAGTGTGGTCCGAACGAATGCGCCTCCCTTGCCCGGCTTCACGTGCTGGAACGCAGATATCTGAAACAGTCCGTCGTCAAGATCGATTGCCATTCCGTTCTTGAAGTCCGATGTGGAGATCGCCATTCGTTTTCTTTCAGGCTCTTGGGCGTCGCCGGGTGGCGAGCCAATCAAACAAGTGAATCTTTCGGGGCGGAAGTAAGTCGGCGGGCACCTGACGAAGTGATTAAGACAGTGTCTTCTACACGCACACCGCCGAACCCGGGACGGTACAGGCCGGGCTCGACAGTCACTACTTGACCCTCTTCAAGAATCGTCGCGCTCTGCGCATTGATCCAAGGCTCTTCATGAATTTCTAGGCCTACTCCGTGTCCTGTGCCATGCACAAAATAATCCGCTAGACCCAAAAGTTCGAGGTGTGATCTGCATGCAGAATCAACTTCGGATGCGGTGGCTCCCGGCTGGACTGTTTGATATCCCAGTTCTTGAGCATCAGTTACGGCGTCCAACATGGCCCAAGATTGTTCATCACCATCACCAATAATGAACGTCCGGGTCATGTCCGAGTGATAACCGTCGACCAACGCACCAAAATCTAAGATGACGAGATCACCTGGTTCTATGACTCGGTGTGAGGGCCTCGCGTGAGGTAGCGCTGCGTTAGGTCCGCTCGCGCAGATCGTTTCAAATGAAAGCCCGTCGGCTCCGCTGGTCAGCATGGCGTAGTCCAACGCTCGAGCGAATTCGATTTCTGTGGGCTGGTTTCCTAACTCCGGGCGCAACTGAGCTAAGGCTTGGTCCGCGATTGTCGCCGCGGCCTCAATGCGAGCAATTTCCGTTGGCTCTTTGGATTTTCTGAGGTTCGAGATAATCCCTGATGTCGGCCTTACCTCAGGTTTTATCTTCTCGCGAAGCTCTTCCGCTTCCATCCAGCTAATCCGGTCAGCTTCAAGGGCTACCGTCTTAAACCCCTCAAGGTGGCTAGCGATCAGGGCGTTCTGTTCGTTTACCCCTCCAATGTGAACTTTGATTTCCGTACCCTGAGTTTCTATCTCCGCTTGTTCCGCGTACCGGCCATCGGTCAGCAAATAGGCGGAAGCGTCGCTGATGAGAAGCTTCCCTGCCGAGCCGGTAAAACCGCTCAGCCATCTCAAACTGACAGTGTCCGAGGTCAGGAAACTCTCAACTGAACGGTCGTTCATCGAGCCGCGGAGACGAGCGAGTCGGTAGTCGCGTTCTATTGGCGGAAGGTCACGAATCATGAGGGTGTGACGCATCAATCGCGATGTCGATGGCCTCGGGGTAGCCCGCTGCTCCCTTGCCTGCAACCGTAGCTACCGCTAAAGGTTCGACCACTGATGTATGTCGCCATGGCTCTCGCTGTTTCGGGTCGGAAATATGAAGTTCGACAATTGGACCTTCGTAGGCCGCGAGAGCGTCATGTAATGCCCAAGAATAGTGAGTGAGGGCGCCGGGGTTAATCACGATGGAGGCGGTGCGATTACGAGCGGAATGGATGGCGTCAATTAGGTCACCCTCGTGGTTGCTCTGAATGTGTTCTAGGTCAAATCCCTTTTGTTGAGCACGGTGACGGGCGGCAGCCACGTGATCAAGGAGGGTGTCAGTTCCATAGATTTCAGGTTCTCGATCCCCTAAGAGATTGAGATTGGGTCCGGAGATGAGGAGTATCACTGGTCGAGCCACATCAATAGGGTGCCAGACCTGGATAACAATGGCAGCCTCACATACGCGTCAATGCTTCTCTCAACACTTTTTCTGGCACATTAGATACGACTTCGAGACCATCAGGCCCGTCGAGCACAAACGTCAAACCATCAACGGCTTTCTTATCCCGAGCAAATAACTCAATTATTCGGTCTAGGTCACATCCTTGGGGTAGCTCACGCGGCAACCCGTATACATCTAATACTCGGCGATGCTCAGCCAGCCTTGATTTATCGATACGGCCCAGTTGATAGGCCACTAACGACGCGTATTCGATGCCGATCGCGACCGCTTCTCCATGACGAAGGTCGAATTTGCCTTCGATTTCTAGGGCATGAGCAAGAGTGTGACCGTAGTTAAGAAGTGCGCGACCAGCCCCTTCCCGTTCATCACCGGCAACTACATCCGCCTTTATTTGCACGCACGCGGCTATCCGCTCGTCAAGTGGAAGAGAATCCAATTGTTCTCCACCCAAGAAGTGGTATTTGGCTAATTCGCCCATACCAGAGCGGAACTCTCGAGGCGGAAGCGAAGACAGCAAGTTGGTGTCGCATATGACTGCGGTCGGTTGCCAAAAAGCGCCAACCAAGTTCTTGCCTTCATCCAGGTTAACCCCAGTTTTTCCGCCTATTGCTGCGTCGATCTGACCGAGCAACGTCGTGGGAATGTGGATCACCCGTATGCCTCGGTGGTAGATGGCTGCGGCGAAGCCAGCGACATCAGTGACTACTCCACCTCCGATGCCGACAACTAAATCTCGACGAGTGAGACCTTCTCGTGCGAAGTTGGAACATAATTCTTCAACCACGGAAAGCGATTTCGCCTCTTCTCCGTCAGGTATGAAGTGAGTACTGGACGCAATTCCCACATTTATTGGCGCTTCGATGCCTTTTTGCGTTACCAGAACAATCCGCGAGGCGTCCTCGGGTATCAGTGACGGCAGCTGTTCAAGCGCTGTTTCGCCAACGATCACCGGGTAGCTCCGGGAGCCAAGGGGAACCTCAAGACGGATCACATACCGAAGAGTACCGACTTGATTGCGTTGAGCAGAGTGAAATAGTGGCGTTATGTCAGACGCTGCGCTGTCGTTAGTCCTGAATGATTCATTCGCGGAGGTGTCAGTTTGCTGGGCGATGCTCACCTAGCAAAGTAAGACCGACGGCTTGAGCCATTTCTTGCAAGGGCGGTTCGCTTCCTGTCCACAATCGGAACTGCTCGCCCGCTTGATGCAGGAGCATTGCCACACCATTCAATGTTCTAGCTCCAAGGGATTCAGCTTCAGTGAGAAGCGCTGTTTTTTTAGGTTCGTAGATCAGGTCGATTACTGATTGACCTTTACTCAAAAAATTCAGGTCGAACGGTAGCGGGTCATCCTCGTTCATCCCCAACGACGTCGCGTTGACAACTAGGTCGGCATCGCGAATCGCTTCCTCTTGGACCACGGCACTTGACGTTCCCACGATCTCGACTAGTTGTTGGGCCGATTCAGCTGTGCGGTTCAATATTCCTACCTTTGCACCATGCTGCGCTGTTGCTAAAGCAATCGACCTTGCCGCTCCGCCGGCACCAACAATCACGATGGTGAGACCATCGGGATCCATCTGTAATTGGGACCACAACGAATCGACGAAACCTATCCCATCGGTGTTTTCGCCGACTAGCCGGTCACCGTCGCGCGTGACGCAGTTCACGGCTCCTAGCTTCGCTGCCGTCGGTGACAAATCATCAACGGCAGAGGCAACACTTTTCTTGTGAGGCATCGTGACGGACAATCCTTCAATGCCAAGCGTCCGCATCGCTTCGACAGCTTGAGCGGCTTCTCCTTCTGCGACGGGGCATGCGACGTAGGTCCAGTCAAGTCCCAGGGCCGCAAAGCCCGCGTTGTGTAGGCGCGGGCTCAACGAATGGCGCACTGGGTCGCCTATGACCGCTGCGATCCTTGTGGTAGCGGTTGGGGTGTCATTAGTGGTCATCCGCACAAGCCTCGCTCCTGGCACCTGGCTTTGTCACGTTCAAATTCTTGAATAGTCATCGAAAAACTATGTCGCCCTGCTTCGTCGGCGAGAACGTAAAACATCCATTGCCCCGGTAAAGGTGCCAATGCCGCCTCCAACGAAGCTCTGCCTGCTGCCGCAATTGGGGTTGGCGGAAGCCCTTTTGTCAGTCGCGTGTTGTACGGCGATTCGGTTTGAAGGTCAGTAAGAGTTAACTGCGTATTTCCCGTGACATAAATAATCGAGGCGTCAATTCCCAGGGCCCAGTCTGCAGCAAGACGGTTATGGATAACACGTGAAATTTTGGCGCGTTCACTACCGATTCGAGCCTCACGCTCAATGAGGCTGGCTAGAACCACTGTTTCATAGGCGCTCATGCCAACGGTTTGGGGAGCGGCCCCGTATCCGAGCCTCGTCAAAACTTCGTCGAACCGGGTCAGCATTTGAGCAAGTAGCTCTTCTGGGGTTGACTCTGGACCCAGGTAGTAAGTGTCGGGGAACAGCAGACCTTCGTAGGGTTCTAGTGCTCCCGGAGGCATCGCAGATGGCGACGGCGCATAGTTAGAGACGATGTGTTGCATGCGCAGTTCGTCTTCAAATTCAGCGCCGGTAAAGGGCATCCCCTCAGCCTCGTCAATCTCGCGAATGATTTGTCGAACTGTGAGACCTTCAGGGATAGTCACTCGGATCTGGATTTTCTGTTCCACGTAGCGAGGACCAGCTTGCAGCACCTCTAATGCTTCCCAAATTGTTGAATTGGTGTGGAAGGTGTAATCGCCAGCTTGAAACAGTGGTACGCCTTTGAGTCGGACGTACCATTCGTAGGCTCGCGCATCGGGGATCACGTCGTGTTGCTCCAGGATCTTAGAGATTCCACTTGTACTCACCCCGGGAGGCAATGTGAGGTTTATTGCCGCTCCTTGCTCGCCTGGCGGGTCAAGTTGTTCTCTTCCCCATTGAACCGTTCGCATTATTCCCCATGCCGCGATCAGTATGAGAACGAGAAGAAATAGGACTGAAAGGGTCGTTCCCTTTCCTTTGCGTACGAAGATGGTCTCGAAGTCAGCTCCCTCGCGTCCTTCGGGGTTGGGGTTTTTGACTCTTCGCTGACGCGGAGGAGGAGGTCGGAATCCGCGTAGAGGCAGACCAGATCGGCGATTCATTGGCCGTCTAACCAAGCTTGCAGCAGTATTGCGGCGGCTACCTTATCGACCACTTTTCGGCGGCTCGGAGCATCAAGGTTCTGTTCCTGTAGCACCCGCTCCGCCTCTACCGTAGTGAACCGTTCATCATGCATTTCGACTGGGATCGAAAGCAAGGATTCGATCTGGTGAGCTTCTCCGCGCGCACCTTGAGCTGCCTTCCCGAAGCTGCCATCAAGTGACAGCGGCAAGCCGACTATTAGAATTTCTGCCTCCACTTCAGCGACGATAGCTGCGATGTGTCGGTGGTCTTGTTCACGGCTGCCGGAGCGCGTTAATACTTCATATGGAGTGGCAATTTTTCCGTCACTATCGGAAACGGCTACGCCGATGCGTTTCTCTCCGAGGTCGATTCCGACCGCTCTCATGGAAAGGCTCAGCCTGCCTCAAGGCCGGCAGCGATGCGAACGTGGCCAAGGGCTTCTTCGATCCCATCCACTTTTTTTCCTCCGGCGACTATTAAGGGAGGATTACCTTTTCGACCGAAACCGCCCTGAACCGCTTTCGCAGCCTCGTCGATTAGGTCCGCCGCATTGAGTTCGCCATCTGGAATCACGGCAGCTACAAGAGCCACTCCGCCACCTTCGGGAGCACCTGCCAGCACGACAGCCCTAATCCCAGGGCGGTCTCTAATGGCCGTTGCGAGGTCACGAAGTTCGTCGCGCTCGACTCCATCCACGCGAGCGATCACCACACCGTTGTCGGCGTTGTCGGCGAGTTCCGCCGAACGGGCCCCGGCCGCAACTTGTTGGAGTGCCTTCACTTGATTACGTAGTTCTTTTATTTCACCAAGTCGACGTCGCAACGCTTCTGTTACTTCGTCTGCGGATGCGTTAAGTAAATCGCCGATTTCTGACAGTGTGGTCTCGCTGTGTTGGAGACGTTCAACGGTGGCTGATCCTGTCACTGCTTCTATGCGTCGCAGATTCGAGCCGATACTGCTCTCGGACACGACGCTGAGATGTCCGATGTCGCCGAGGGCTTTAACGTGGGTTCCGCCGCACAACTCAAGTGAGTGCTGACCTGCTTCGAGGACTCTGACCATGTCCCCGTATTTATCGCCAAAGAACGCTATCGCCCCAACCTCTTGGGCGCGTTCCATGGTCGTCTCGTAGTGATGACAGTTGGCGTTAGTCAAAAGTTCTGAATTTGCGAGGTCTTCGATTTCTAAAAGTTGTGATGGGGTGACGGCTTCGAAATGACTGAAGTCGAACCGCAGTCGGTCCGGAGCAACAAGAGAGCCGGCTTGTTTGACGTGTTCCCCTAATACTTCGCGTAACGCCCAATGGAGAATGTGTGTGCCGGTGTGATTTCTCCTGATGGCGGACCGTCGTTCGTCATCGATCTCCGCCGATGCTTTCGATCCCCGTGAAACACTGCCCGTAACGACGCGACCCATGTGACGGTGAAGTCCTGGCAACGCCAATGTGCAGTCATGTACTTCAACGACACCGGTGTCCGTTGTGATGACTCCCGTATCGCCTACTTGTCCGCCACTCTCGGCGTAGAAGGGCGTCTGGTCAAGAAAGATCTCTATGTGACCATCATCAAGTTCGATTATCGACAAAATGCGGGCTTCGTCAACGCGAGCAGAATCTCGGACGAACTCCGTCACATCGAACTGTTCAACAATTTCTCGATAGGCCTCGCTCGCTGCTGATGGGCCGTCCGACCGTGCCGCTCTGGCTCGTTCTCGTTGTTCGTTCATTGCGACGTCGAAACCTTCTCTATCTAGGGTCAGGCTTCGCTCGAGCAGTATTTCTTCGGTGACCTCAACTGGGAAACCAAAAGTGTCGTGAAGTTGAAAGGCGATCGTTCCGTCCAAAGGATCTCCTTCACTCATGCCAGCTACAGCTTCATCAAGAATTTGCGATCCCGTGGCGAGAGTGCGGCGGAATCGCTCTTCTTCTCGCCCAACTACATCTCTCACGAATTCGAGGTTCTTACGCACGTCGGGGTAATGGTCGCCCATGACCTCAGCCACGACCTCGACCAACCGTGGCATCACAATGTCGTTGACGCCGAGTATCCATGCATGTCGAACAGCGCGGCGGATGATCCGACGTAAGACGTAACCACGATCTTCGTTAGATGGGAAAACCCCATCGCTAATTAGAAGAGCTGTCGCTCGCGCATGGTCAGCAAAGATGCGCATGGAAACATCTGCTTCAGGGTTTTCACCGTAAGCCAGTCCGGTTATTCGTTCAGCCTCAGCAAGTAAGGGCGCAAACAGGTCTATATCCCAAGCCGATGGGACACCCTGAAGTACGGCAAGAAGTCGTTCTAAGCCTGCTCCAGTATCAATGCCAGTTTGAGGTAAGGGACTTAGTTCGCCTGAACCATCATTTGAAAACTGCATGAAAACGAGGTTCCATATTTCGATGAATCGATCTTCGCCTCCCTCTGCGGGGCCACCGTCATCGCCGTATTCGGGTCCCAAGTCGTAGAAAATTTCGCTACATGGCCCACATGGACCGGTATCACCCGCAGCCCACCAATTGTCTTTGTCTAGGCGCTGGATCCGGTTAGCGGGAAGCCCTACAGAGGTGCGCCAGATATCTTCAGCTTCGTCGTCACTGACATGGACGGTGACCCAGAGCCGTTCCTCATCTAGATCCAACACTTTGGTAACGAATTCCCATGCCCAAGGTATGGCTTCAGTCTTGAAATAATCGCCGAAGCTGAAGTTCCCCATCATCTCAAAGAAAGTGAAATGGCGATTGGTCTTTCCGATGTCGTCTAAGTCGTTGTGCTTGCCTCCAGCACGAACACACTTTTGGATGGTGCAGATGCGAGAGGCGGGTGGCTGCTCTTCTCCCAAGAAGTAAGGCATGAAGGGCACCATGCCCGCAACTGTGAATAACAAAGAGGGTTCGTGCGGGATGAGACTGGCCGAGTTGCGTACTTGATGGCCGCGCTCAGCCCAAAAGTTTGAGAATGCATCCCGCAATTCACCTGCTTGCATGGTTCAAGATGGTAGCGAGGCTTCGCGGAAGGGACTCAGTCCTTCTCAATTACGCTCAGAAAGCTTTATTCGGTCTCTACGAAGTTCGGTTTCGGTGTCACGCATTTCTCGCTGGCCGTCGGCCCATGCTTCGCGTAAATCACGGCTAACTTGACGAGCGCTTCCCAGCACTGTCGCAGTTCCTCGGACCGGCGCATACCGCTTTATCAAATCTCGAACACGACGACGCAGCCAGACTGAGCCTCCGGCCCCAAAGACTCCCCCAAGGATCAACCATCTCAGTCGTTTGAACACGTCCTACAGACTGCCACGAAGTGAGCTCGATCTCTAATCATGTTGGTCTCAAATTCGGTCACGTTTCAGTCGGCCGATCCCGGACCTGACGCCCGCCACTATCGCTCGGCCTTTGATAATCGGTGTGGTCGCGATGCGCGAGGCTGCTCGTCCCGCAGAACGAAGGTTTTCAGATACCTCCTCTGCGGCGCCGATGACTCCTTGGAGTCGCTGGAGCTCTATATCCGCATGGTTGACAGTTTCTCGTAAACCATCGACTGCTGGAAGGGCGTCATCAGCGAGACGGTCTGCAGCCGAGCGAAGCTCTCTGAGCACCGATACGAGCTGGAACAGCACTAGCAAAAGGACGGTCATAGTCACGATGGCACACACAGTGACGACTACTGCGACTAAGTCCCATGCAGTCATCGCTAGATCTCGCTTTCTTTTGGAGTATTTCCGTCGCCGGATTTAAGGTCTTTGCGGTTATCTTTTCTGCGTCCAGCGATGTCACGTTCGAGACCATTGTCACTTGGTTCGTAATAATGCGCATCTAGCAAGTCGTCTGGAAGATATTGCTGTTCCACCCAGCCATCGCTACTTCCGTGGGGATAGATATAGCCGTCTCCGTGCCCGAGAGTTCGAGCTCCGCTGTAATGGCCGTCGCGTAAGTGAGTCGGAACTCGCCGTCCTCTGCCCGACCGGACGTCTTCTCTGGCACGAGAAATCGCTGTGAGGGCAGCGTTGGATTTGGGAGCTGTAGCCAAGTGAATCACCGCTTGAGCCAAATTCAGTTGAGCTTCGGGAAGGCCGACAAACTCAACCGCGTGGGCAGCTGCATCAGCGATCAGCAGGGACGTCGGGTCTGCCATGCCGATGTCCTCAGAAGCGAGAATAACCATCCTCCGAGCGATGAACCGGGCGTCTTCTCCGGCTTCTAACATGCGCGCTAACCAGTGGAGTGCCGCATCAACGTCGGACCCTCGGAGGCTTTTAATGAAGGCGGACACGACGTCGTAATGGTCATCGTCCCCGTAACGGTGCGCCCGCGCGTTGAGTGCCTGTTCGGCATGTTCGAGGTCTACTTGAGAGCCCTTTCCGCCTGCTAGAACCACCGCTATTTCTAACGCGGTCAGGGCACGCCTGGCGTCACCATCAGCGCGACTTGTTAGATGGTCAACGGCCTCTTCAGCTATCGAAGCTTCCTCATGGCTAACTCCGCGTAAGAGAAGCTGTCTTATGGCTGTATCTGTTAATTCGTTTAGTCGGAACAGGTTTGATCTCGAAAGCAAGGGCGCGTTGACTTCGAAGTAAGGATTTTCGGTGGTGGCACCAATGAGGATGAGTAATCCATCCTCTACTGACGGCAGAAGAGCGTCCTGTTGGGCTTTATTGAAGCGGTGGACCTCGTCGAGAAACAGAATGGTGCCAACACTTTGTTCCCCAAGCCGACGTTGAGCGCCTTCAATGATTGCCCGCACATCTTTCACGGATGCAGAGACCGCTGACAACGTCTCGAATTGTTTTTCGGTGTGGTTCGCAATTAGGCGGGCAAGCGTTGTCTTGCCGCATCCTGGCGGGCCCCACAAAATGAGGGAAGTCAATCGATCCGCTTCGATGAGAGTGCGTAGGGGTGCACCCGGACCCAGCAGTTCTTCATGCCCGACGAGGTCGTCGAGACGGCGAGGTCGAAGGCGAGCAGCTAGCGGTGCTCGCCGTTGCATGACTTCGGCTGCCGCTGCCGTAAAGAGGTCACTCACGACAGTGAACCTAGTGGGCGGAGAACACTCCGTAGGTCAGTTCACGGGCGGCAAAAGCCTGAGACCGAGTTCGTCTAGCTGTTTAGCGTCAATTGGGGTCGGCGCTTCTGTCAAAGGATCTGTACCTGATTGACTCTTTGGAAAGGCAATGACCTCGCGAATGTTTTCTTCGCCCACCAAAAGCGCTACGAGCCGGTCAATTCCAAATGCGAAACCGGCATGTGGGGGTGCTCCGTAGCGAAAAGCGTCCATAAGGAACCCAAATTTCTTTTGGGATTCATCCTCATTGATCCCCAGAAGATCAAATATTTGCTGTTGGATGTCTCTTCGGTGAATACGGACACTGCCAGAACCTAATTCCCAGCCATTCAACACAAGGTCGTATGCCTGTGACCGGACATCAAGCAGCACTGACGGATCTTTGTCCGCTGTTTCTAATAGTTCAAGATCATCTGGGTGCGGCATGGTGAACGGATGATGGGCTGGGACTGGGTTGCCGGCATCGTCGATGTCTTCGAAGAGCGGGAAATCGATTACCCAGAGGAAGTGAAGACCTCCTTCATTTACCGGAGGTTTGCCTAGCTCCAGCCGAAGTAACCCGAGCACATGGACGGCGCGTTTCCAATCATCAGCGATGAGATAGCAGATGTCGCCGTCCACGGCGTTGAGCTTCTCGAGGAGGTCACCTATCTCAGTTTCACTCATGAACTTCGCGACCGGTGAAGTTACCTCCCCTGATGCCCCAACCTTGATCCAAACCAGGCCTTTGGCGCCCCAGGTCTTGGCTTTGTCAGTCAATTGATCCAGTTGGTTGCGACCGATGTCGCTGCCGCTTTCGACTTTTATCCCCTTAATGCACGGGGCTTTGAATGCGTTGAAGTCTGTTTCAGAAAAGACGTCGGTCACATCGACCAATTCGAGGCCAAATCGGGTATCGGGCTTGTCTGAGCCGTACCGGTTCATCGCCTCTCGCCACGAGATTTCCGGAATATCTTTGGGCTTTTGTCCAGTTATGGCTTCGGTAGCTTCACCCACTGCCTGAGAGACGACGCTTCTCACGTCTGGGCCGTCGACGAAGCTCATCTCCATATCCAGTTGACTGAATTCAAATTGTCTGTCGGCTCGAAGATCTTCGTCTCTCATGCATCGCGCTATTTGGTAATAGCGATCTATTCCTCCCACCATGCAAAGTTGTTTGAATAGTTGTGGACTTTGCGGAAGGGCATAAAAACTGCCGGGGTTCAGTCGGCTGGGGACCACGAAATCGCGTGCTCCTTCGGGCGTGGAGGCTATGAGCATGGGGGTCTCTATTTCAACGAACTCTTGTGCGTCCATAGCTCTTCGAATAGCCGAATTCACTAAGGCCCGGCTTCTGAGATTTCGTTGCATCCGATCAGTGCGCAGATCCAAGTATCGATGCCGAATTCGAATTGTTTCGTCTACTTCTACCCGGCCGCTGAGTTGAAAGGGAGTGGGATCAGCTTGTGACAGGATCTCGACGGTGGCTTCGCCGATTTCTATTGCACCGGTTGCAAGTTCATCATTAACGGTTTCGGGTGGCCGTTCGCGCACAGTTCCGGTCACTGCGAGCACGTATTCGCTTCGAATATCGTGCGCGTGATCAACGACGCATTGGACGATTCCTGTGCGATCTCGTAAGTCCACGAATGCGAGATGTTCGCCGTGTTCTCGCCGCTTCGAAACCCAACCGCAGACGGTTACTGTCCGTCCGATGTCATCGGAGGAAAGTCGTCCGCAGTAGTCAGTTCTCATTGCCATGGTCTACCTCGCGAGCTGTAGCTCGTGATCAGGAGTCAAGCCCAAGGAGGCGCTCGACCTCTCTTAAGATTTCGTCGCGCGGAACAATCGTCTGTGCAGCTTCTTCGTCACGCAGCATTCGTATCGCCACGGTCTGATCAGCCAATTCCTGCTCCCCAATTATTAGGGCAATTTCAGCACCGGACCGGTCGGCGCTACGCATTTGACTTCGCATAGAACGACCATCAAATGCTCGGTCAGCCACTATCCCGAGATTTCGTAGTTGATGAGTGAGATCGCGGGCCGAACGGCCGTCGGCAACATCCACTAGCCACACTTGGGTGTCCGAGCCCGGCGCGGGGAATGACTCCTCAGCGTCACATGCTAAGAGAAGCCGTTCGATTCCCATACCAAAGCCAATTCCCGGTGTTGGAGGTCCTCCAAGCTCCTCAATCAAACCGTTGTATCGGCCGCCTCCGCAGACCGTATTTTGCGCAGTCTCGAGGGCTGAGCTCTGAAATTCAAAAGTGGTGTGTGTGTAGTAATCCAGACCACGGACGAGCTTCGGTTCGATTGCAAACGGAATACCCAGGGAACCCAGGCCGTCCTTAACTCGATCGAAGTGTTGTTCCGCTTCTGAGCTGAGATATTCACCAATTTTGGGCGCATCGTTCGTAACCGCTTGAGTGGCTGATCGTTTGGAGTCAAGCACTCGGAGTGGGTGCGACGCGACCTTGTCTCTGTCTTGCTCATCAATTTCATTCGAATTGTCGAGCAAGTAACTGCGCAATGCTTCTTGATAGAGGATCCTGGTGTTTTGATCACCCATGGAGTTAACGATCAAAAGGACGCGTTGAAGGCCAACGCTTCGTAGGACTTCCCATGCGAGAGCGATCACCTCGACGTCAATGTCTGGGTCGTCAGATCCGATGCTTTCAATACCGAATTGGTGGAACTGGCGAAACCTCCCGGCTTGCGGTGCTTCATACCGAAAATATGGACCTCGGTAGTACACCTTCCATGGCACTGCGGGGCGGTGTTGGGCAAAGGCGCGACAGACCGCAGCAGTTCCTTCGGGACGCAACGCCATGGGTCGATCGCTTCGGTCGCGAAACTCGTACATCTCTTTACCGACTACGTCAGTACCTTCACCAATTCGTGAGAAAACCCCGATGTCTTCAAAAATAGGTGTATCGACCAAGGAGAATCCTGCCCGCGAGGCGACGCCCGTAAAAACGTTGGTTACAGCCTCCCAACGCGCAGAGTCCGACGGCATCAGATCTCGTGTTCCGATTGGAGTTCGGAAGGTATTTGCCTTCTTCGACATGAATCTTCCTGGGGAGCGTCGGGGGGTGCGATGAGATAGCTGCCCGATGAATCCCCCATCGTAGATGGTTCGGCTACAAAGTCCCCGGCACTTATCGATCTAGATTGAGCTTCAGGAAGGGGGCCTCGCACTGTTCGGGACAACTCGGTGGGCGTCAAATACCCCATCAATATTTCTTACCGCAGCAAGTAACTGCTCCAACAGGATCGGGTCACCTACTTCGACCTCGAATTGCAGGACCGACACTTGGTCATCACTTGTAAATGTGTGGGCGGTCGAGATGCTCATATGGTGATCTGAGATCACAGAAACCACGTCAGCTAATAGGCGGTCTCGGTCAAGGGCTCGCGCTTCGATTGTGGTCCGGAACTGGCCGCTGAAAGCTGTATCCCAATCAACTTCAATTTGTCGTGCTCCAGAAGCGCCAACTAGTTCACCAGCGTTAACGCAATCGTCGCGATGTACCGATATTCCTCTCCCCTTAGTGATAAAGCCAAGAATTTCGTCACCCGGGACGGGATTGCAGCATCCGGCTAGACGCACCAGCGAGTCGCCCAAGCCCTCCACGTGCACTCCGCTAGTTCGTCGCCGTCGAGAACCGCGATGCTGTGCAGGTTTTGCGGGTAGACGCTGGTCGCTGTCTGCTCCGCGTAAGTTAGCGGTTAAGCGTTTAGCTATTGACGGGGCTCTGAGGTCGCCTTTTCCGATCGCTTCGAAAAGCACTTCGAGATCGCTGCGATTGAACTGTTGCGCTACTTGGAGGAGTTCATCGCTATCGATAAGTAGCTGGGCTCGAAGGCCTTCGTCGTGTAAAGCTGAGACCAGTTGCTCTCGCCCCAGGTCAAGCATTTCCTCGCGATCTGTCCGCGCAAACCATTGTTTAATGCTGCTTCTGGCCTTAGGTGTGGTCGCTATATGGAGCCAGTCGCGCGCTGGTCCAGCTCCTTCGAGCTTTGAGGTGAAGACTTCTACAGTATCGCCCGATTGCAGCTGACGGTCGAGAGGTACCAGCCTTCCATCTATCTTGGCGCCGATCGTTGAGTCTCCAATATCGGTGTGGATGGCATAAGCAAAATCGATTGGTGTCGCTTGTGTTGCCAGGGTTAGAACATCACCTTTGGGGGTGAATACGTACACTTCGTCTTGCTCTAAATCGACCGCCAGAGTACGCATGAATTCTTCGGGATCGTCTGTCTCTGCTTGCCAGTCAATGATGTCGTTGAGCCATGACATGTCAGCTGCGGAGCCCTCAGATGGGTCCTTGTAACGCCAGTGGGCTGCAACGCCATGTTCTGCTCTACCGTGCATCTCTTTGGTACGTATCTGGACTTCGACGCTAACCCCTGCAGGTCCTACGACCGTTGTATGTAAGGATTGATATAGGTTGAATTTTGGCATCGCTATGTAATCTTTGAAGCGGCCCGAAACCGGCTTCCACGTACTATGTATCGATCCGAGCGCTCCGTACGCGTCTCGGATAGCCGGGACGACAATTCTGATTCCTACTAAATCGAAGATTTCATCGAATGATCTGCCTTTTACGATCATTTTTTCGTACACGGACCAGTGATGTTTTCTGCGTCCTGTCACGTCGCCTTCGATGGACGTTCTGGCCAGCCGTTCGCGAATCGCCGCTAGGACACCGTCGACATACGCCTCTTGCGCTGGGGTTCGTTCGGCGATGAGTCGGTCTATTTCTGCGTAGCGCTTGGGGTAAAGCGCAGCGAACGCCAAATCTTCGAGTTCGTTCCGAACTTCTTGCATACCGAGTCGATGGGCGATCGGCGCATAGACGTCAAGGGTTTCACGCGCAATTTGTTCTTGTTTTACCGGTCGGAGCGCTCCAATTGTTCGCATATTGTGCAAGCGGTCTGCCAGCTTGATCAGTAACACTCGAAGGTCGCTAGCCATCGCGACCAGCATCTTGCGAAGGGTCGCTGCTTGTTGGGCCTCTTTGGTGGCGAATCGCACTCGATCGAGTTTCGTTACCCCGTCGACAATTCTTGCTACGTCCTCCCCAAATTCGCTTTGTATCTGAATTAGCTCAACCGCTGTGTCTTCAACCGCGTCATGCAGTAGAGCTGCGGCTATAGATACGTCGTCTAACCCCATTTCAGCCACTACTGATGCGACTGCCACGGGGTGCAGAATGTATGGTTCTCCGGATTTTCGGCGCTGACCTTGGTGAGCCTGATCAGCAGTCTCATAGGCTCGAAGGAAAAGGTCGGGGGTGCTTTTCGGCCAACGAGCTCGGTACCGATCTACTACACCCTGAATTTCAGTATGGACAGGGGCTGCCGAACGTCGCCACGGCAAGACTCTGGTGACGGTAGCCATTAGGAAATTAAGGGGTGGTTGAAATGCATGTCATCAATAGTGAATCACGGCAGCTACCTGTAACGCACCTAGTTGGTCTCGACCGTTCAAAAAATCGAGTTCAATTAATACCGTAGCGCCCGCTACGACTGCCCCTGCTGTCCTAACAAGCTGTGCGGCCGCTGCCAGCGTTCCGCCGGTTGCGAGTACGTCGTCAACTAGAAGAACGCGACCCCCGCCAGCGACCGCGTCCACTTGAATCTCTAAGGTGTCGCTGCCGTATTCCAAGCCGTAGCTCTCCCCAATGGTGTTACCCGGCAACTTTCCTGCCTTTCGAATGGGGCAGAATCCGACTCCTAAAATATGAGCAATGGACGGGCCGAATAAGAAACCGCGTGACTCGATTCCGGCGACTTTGCTGATCGATAATTGATGGAAGCTCGATGCCATTGCCTGTGCAGCAGCTAACAAGGCTCCCGGCTCAGACAACACGGGCGAAATGTCACAGAAGCTGACGCCGGGTTGAGGGAAGTCTTGAAAGTGGACCACAAGACTCTTGAGCGATTCGGCGTCGAATTCTTTTTTCATCTGAGAATGTGGCTGATTACTTCAGCGTTTTCGACCTTTCTTGCGAGGTCGAGGTGGTGAGCTTCTGTCGTAGCGATCCGCTGCGAGTACTGCCGCTGCATCTTCTATCGCATTCGACGTCCCAAGAACCTCGGCGCTTCGCTCTTGCTCTGCCCAGTGACTTTCACGGTTCTTAAGTTCAGAAACGATAGGCATGGCGACGAACAGCGAGCTATAGGAGCCAACGATCAAACCGATCAACAAGGCAATCGCGAATTCTTGGAGACTGGTAGCGCCCAGAATGAACGACCCGACAATGAGAAGCGACAGCACCGGCATAACGGATGTGATGCTCGTATTCACTGAACGCATGATTACTTGATTTAAAGAAACATTCGCCAAATCGGGATAAGTCATTCGGCTTTTCGCTGATAGCGACCGCTCGTTGTCCTTTACGCGATCAAACACAACAATGGTGTCGTACAACGAGTAGCCCATGATCGTCAGGAACGCCACGACCGTGGCTGGACTGATCTCAAACTGGAATATGGCGTAGATCCCTACGGTGAAAGCAATGTCGTGGGCTACAGCGATCAGCGCGCCGAGAGCCATTTTCCACTCAAAACGGAGCGTCAAATAAAGCGCTATAAGAATTAAGAACACAACCAAGGCACGGCGAGCTTTGCCAGCCACTTCGTCGCCGAATGAGGGGCTGACGCTTCGGGTGCTGATGGTCTCCGAGTCAACACCAGCAGCTTTTGCAAATTCCGAGATAACTGATTCGGTGCTCTCGCTCGGTGTCAGTTCCCCCCGTACGCGAAAGATAGCTTCACCTCCGGTGATGCGCTGAACTCGGGCTTCTCCCATACCGACATCAGACGCAGCATCGCGTATGTCATCAGTTGTTATTTCTGACGATGCAGGGATTTCCCACACACCGCCACCTTCGAATTCGATTCCCAGGTTCAGTCCGCGAACGAAGATTGCGACAACACATACGAGAACCACTATTGCTGAGCCCATCAGCACGCGGCGGGAGACTCCTATAAAGTCCCAAGAATTTTCACCTCTGTACAAGGCCTTCAGCGAAAAGTTCATGATGTGACCTCCGCAGCAATGTTGCTGAGTCCCATGCGACTGGGGCGCTCGCCTACGAGGCGGCGTGCGACCAGAATCACTAACGGTCGCATAAAGAAGTACGACACAGCGAGGTCAATGAGCGTAGTGATCCCCAGGTAGAGCGCGAATCCGCGGACAGTTCCGGTTGTGAGTTGATACAAGACTCCAGCACCGATGAGCGAGGCAAGGTCGGCCCAGATAATTGTCGAAAACGCGGCCCTGAAGCTGCCGGCGGCGGCTGATCGGACCGCTCGGCCTCTCCGAACTTCTTCCTTGATTCTTTCGTAGTAAACGATGTTCGAATCGACTTGGACACCAATCGAAACGATGATGCCAGTCGCTCCAGCCAAAGTTAGTGCTAGGCCTCGGCTTTCACCCAACCAAGCAACTATTGACCAGAGGATTGCCCCACTTGTCGCCAAACTACAAATTGCGACAAGACCCAAGAGTCGGTAATAGAGCAGCATGTAGGCACCGACTAGAGCTAGGCCAACGAGACCAGCAATGATGCCAGCGCGGAGAGTTCCCTCGCCCAGGGTCGCGGAGACGGTTCGCACATCGTCGCGTTCGAATTCGACGGGAAGAGCACCGAACTTAAGCACCAACGCCAAGTTCTTTGCCTCTGCTTCATCAAACGAGCCCGAGATCACAGCCTGCCCGTTGAACTCCTTCGCATTGATCGTGGGGGCTGATTCAACAACACCATCGAGCACAATTGCGACTTGGCGTCCGTAGTTAGCTACCGCCATTTGGTCGAACAGCACCGCTCCTTCGTCGTTGAATGAAACGTTGACAATCCATTGTCCTTGAAACGTTGCCGCAGCCTCCTCAATCACTTCTCCGGTGAGAGCTGCTGGGCCCAAGACGAAACCAGTTTGACCAGTAGAACCTAGGAGAGCGACCGTTGCTGACACGTCGTCTTCCTGAGGTGGAGTTAAACCAGCGAGTTGGTCCGGATCGGTCGGGTCGAACATTTGGACTACAGGCCGAAAGCGAAGCTCAGCCGTCTGTCCTATGAGATCCACGGCGCGTTGTTTATCTTTTACACCGGGCAATTGAATGACAACTTGCGTGCCTTGTCGAGTGATGTCCGGCTCGGCGACGCCTATCGCGTCGACTCTGTTTCGAATGATTTCTATTGCTCGTTCAAACTGTTCATCAGAGACCTCGTCAGCGGGTCGAAGCACGACCTCGACGCCACCTTGCAGCTGAACTCCCAGAACGGGGGTCCAGCCAGCTGACAGAACCCCCGCTAGCGAAGCTGCTGTGAACACCACAACCAGAATTAACGAGACAAGATGAGAACGGCGCACGTGATAGATCCAGGTCAGTTAAGGCTCAGGGGTCAGTCTTCGTCGCTAGCTTCATCGGAGCCTTCATCGGAGCCTTCATCGGAGCCTTCATCGGAGCCTTCATCGGAGCCTTCATCGGCTTTGGTGATGATTTCGCCAATGGATCGTCGTTGCACGCGCAGTTCAACGTCAGTATCGACCTCTAAGGCCACCGTTTGTTCGTCTTCTTCAGCCACGATGACTCCGATAACTCCGCCAACGGTTGCTACCTCATCTCCGATTCCGGCAGCGCGAACTAGCGCCTCTCGTTGTTTCATCCGTTTTTGCTGAGGCCGAAGTATTAACAAATACATCCCAACAAAGACAAGAATTGGTAGTAACAAGGCCATAGAAGGTGACTCCGGGTTAGATAATTAGGTGACCGGGACGCCAGCGTACTGTGCTCACCTCCGGACTCCATGAATCCTCAGGTAGCCATTTGTTGCAATCGTTCCTTTATGCCCAAGTTTTCAGTGTTTCAAGTCGAAACGACTCATATCTACCCTCTTCGATCGCGGTACGGGCCCGTTTCACCAGGTCAAGTAAAAACCAGAGGTTGTGTAAAGTGGCGATACGCGCGGCGGTTGGTTCTTTGACCATCATTAGATGCCTTAGATAAGCCCGACTAAAGCCGTTCGACATAGGGTTTAAAGGGTCGAGCGGTTGATCATCTCGGGCATGTTTCGCGTTCTTGAGGTTAAGTTTTCCTTGGCTGGTGAGGACTGTGCCATGACGGGCCAGTCTGGTTGGCAATACACAGTCAAACATGTCGACTCCGACGCTAATTGCGTCGACAATCCGGACTGGGTCGCCAACACCCATTAGGTAGCGCGGCCGGTCTTCGGGCAATTCTGCAATGGCTGCGGATAACGCTGGCATCATCTCACGATGACTCTCCCCTACCGAGAGTCCGCCAATTCCATAGCCAGCAAATTCCAGAGAGGCCAGTGCCTTGGCGCTTCGACCGCGTAGAACAGGGTCGATTCCTCCCTGAACAATTCCGAATAAAGCCTGATCGTCTCGTTGGTGTACTGCCTTTGCTCGCGCTGCCCATTCGTGGGTCCGTTGCATAGCGCGAAGCACGTCGCTCTCTGGTGCCGGCAGGGCCGGACACACATCGAGAGCCATCTGGATATCGGCACCCAGTTGTTCTTGTGTCCAAACGGCGTCTTCCGGGGTGAACCGTAATTTTTGGCCATCGTAAATCGAAGTGAAAGTAACCCCGTCGTCGTCAACCTCAACGTTGTCGTCAAGCGACATCACCTGAAAACCACCCGAATCGGTCAACATGTGGCCGTCCCAGGAGGTAAACGCGTGGATGCCTCCTAACGCATCGATTGTTTCTGCACCCGGACGCAACATCAGGTGATAGGTGTTTCCTAAAACCACTTCGATACCTAGCTCTGAGTAGTCGCGTTGATCTAAGTGGATCACTGCCCCCCTCGTTCCCACGGGCATGAAAACAGGCGTCTCGATAAAACCGCGGGGGGTGCTAATGCGACCGCGTCGAGCTCGATGATCGGAGGCAAGTAACTCATAAGTCAGCGACACAGTCTTTACAGCATGTCAGAGGTGGCGGTTATGTCGAGGCACGGTCCAGCAGCATTGCGTCGCCGAATGAAAGAAAGCGGTAGCCCTCCCGAAGAGCTCCGCTATATAGATCTCTCCAGCGGGGTCCTAGAAACGCGTCAATCATTATCAGCAGGGTTGAGCGCGGGAGATGGAAGTTGGTCATCAGGAGGTCAACGACTTCGAATGGCATGCCTCGCCGAAGAAAGAGATCCGTCCGTCCTGCTAGTGGGCCCCTTGCCGCGGATTCGAGTGAACGAGCAGTGGTGGTGCCGATGGCAACTACTCGCCTCGCGTTTTGGCAGGCCTCCCAGGTGCTTTCCGGCACCTTATAGGCCTCGCTGTGCATCACATGGTCGGAGGGATTATCAACGGTCACTGGACGGAAGGTATCTATTCCGACCACTAGATCTACTGTTCGCAGTTCAACGCCGCGTTCATGGAATCTCTTCATCACGGCGGCCGTTAAATGAAGGCCGGCAGTCGGTGCTGCGACCGAACCTGGCGAGTTGGCGTAAATGGTCTGGTATCTCTCCGGTGAATGCCCGGTCGAAACAATGTATGGCGGCAGGGGAGGTTCACCGGCGAGAGATAGGCGGTGACAATCAAGGGGGCCCATCACGATTTTGCCGTCGTGAATAACTATGACTTCTCTTTGGCCGTCCTCGCCGATCTTTTCTCCAACGGTGACCTGCAGGTCTGGGTCTCGATCACTGCGCAGCTCGGTTCCGTTCTTCACTCGACGTCCCGGCCGAACTAACGCCGTCCACCCTTGTTTAGTTGGCTCAAGTAGCAGCACCTCAACGGCACCGCCGCTGACCTTTCGTAGCGGAAGCCGCGCTGGAATAACTCGGGTTTCATTGATAACTACCAGATCGCCAGGACCTAACTGTTCGGGCAAGTTGGCGACGGTGAGGTGCTCGGGTTCGTGCAGGCTTCCCCGGTCTACTAACAGCTTCGCGCTGTCCCGCGGATCGGCCGGGTATTGGCCAATAGCGCGCTCAGGTAGTTCATAATCAAATTCCTTCATGTTCTGAACAGCACGCTCAGCACTCACGATGTCATTGAGGTTAGGTGGCTCGATTTACTAGTCCTACTAGAGTTTCCCGACTCCATTGGGGAGCGACACCCTCAGCTCGCAAAAGCCGGTCAACATGCTGACTAAGCAGGGTTGGCTCTGCTTCCAAGAAGCCTCCCAAAATCACCTTCAGATATGCCCCTCCTGGCGGGCTCGGTTTTGGTGGCTGAGAGCTCGTGAATGTCATCACTGGTTGGCCCCGATATTCACCGAGACAAACGACGCGGGCGTACCAGGAGGTGCCAATTTCGACCTGTTTCTCTGCCACCACTTTCTCGATATTTATCTCGAGGTCCCCGGGAAGCATCCCATTCTCTTGAGCGGCAACGTCCACAAATTGTTCCTGCGTGATATTCCAACAACGAACACTTGCACCTTGGTCGTTGTTGGGGTCCAAGAAGGCGACACCTCCGCCCCATCGCGAAGAAGACAATCCGAAATGCAAATGCCATGGGCCATGTATTACTGGCGACTCGCGGCCGGGTTCTTGACGGTCACGGGCTCCCACATGTTCTCGGTGACCCTCCTGGTAACTTCCGCCTTTGAGATAAAGAAGGAATCGTGCTCGAAGAACATTTGATCCGTATGCGGCATACCAAAGACGGTCTGAGTTCACCTGATCGAAGCCATCATTATTCGAATAACGAGCGCCTCGCCGAAAAACGGTCTGGGGGATCGACTGCTAGGTGGGTGAATGCTGCTCTCGTGACCACCCGACCCCGCGGCGTACGTTGAAGAAGTCCTTGCTGTATCAAGAACGGCTCATAGACATCTTCAAGAGTTTCAGGTTGTTCTCCCACGCTGATGCAAAGAGTGGATAACCCCACCGGGCCGCCTTCGTGCAGCACAGCGATCGATTCGAGAATCGACCGGTCAACTTTGTCAAGCCCAAGTTCATCTACACCGAACAGGGCTAGTCCGTCGCGTGCTACTTCGACATTGACAACACCATCAGCGCGCACCTCCGCATAATCGCGGACCCGACGTAGTAGACGGTTCGCTATTCGCGGGGTCCCCCGGCTTCTACTAGCAATCTCAGCTGCGCCGTCAGAATCAATCGAGACGGAAAGGATGCCTGCCGCCCTTTCAACGATGGCTTGAAGCTCAACAGGGGCGTAATAATCGAGACGCTCCACCAAGCCGAAACGATCTCGCAGAGGCCCTGCAATTAATCCAGTTCTGGTTGTGGCGCCCACCAAAGTAAAAGCTGGTAGATCGAAGCGAATAGACCGAGCCGCGGGCCCTTTGCCAAGCACAACATCTAGCTGAAAGTCCTCCATCGCCGGATACAGAACTTCTTCAACTTGTTTGGGTAGACGGTGAATTTCATCGATAAATAAGACGTCGCGGTCGCCTAAATTTGTGAGAATCGCGGCGAGATCGCCAGCCCGTTCGATGGCTGGACCAGAGGTCACGTGCATAACTACCCCCAGTTCCGCCGCCACAATTCCGGCGAGGGTTGTTTTGCCAAGGCCTGGAGGGCCCGCAAAGAGCAAATGGTCCGGTGTTTGCTCGCGAGCGCGTGCCGCGTCTAGGACGACTCCTAGGTGATCTTTAAGCTCAGATTGGCCAACGAACTCTTCCAACAGCCGAGGTCTCAACCCAACTTCGTCTTGCTCTTCTCCCACAGTGTCAGCTCGAAGAATTTCATCCCGATTCTCGCTTTCGGTGCGACGAAATCCCTCTTCTCGGCCCCAATCATTCTCAGTCATTTGGTCGCCAAACGCTGTAAGGCGGAACGAAGCATGATCGAAGTGTCATCTCCTTCGAGGCCCTCCACCGCGCGCCGCACTTCTTCGGTTGCGAAACCCATTTGCGTTAAGGCGTCACGGACATCGCTTAGCGCGGTAGAAACAGTCCGGTTGTCGATCGTTAGTTCGCCGCTATCAAGCCCGGAGATCTCAAGGCGATTCTTCAACTCCAAAACCATTCTCTGCGCCGTTTTTTTTCCAACCCCGGGCACCAAACACAAGGCTTCCACGTCATCGCTGGCCACAGCGTGGCGCAGTTCGTCGGGGGGCAGCGTGGCCAGAACCGCCATCGCCAGCGCTGGACCCACTCCATGGGCCCCGATTACAGATTCGAAGCACTTTCGTTCAGCCAGCGTCGCGAATCCGTATAGCTGTTGGTCACCCTCTCGGATGTGGTGATGAACATGCACAAATACCTCGGCGCCTATTTCTGGTAGTTCCACCAGAGTTCCAAGGTTCACGGTCACTCGGTACCCGAGTCCGCCGACTTCTACTACGACTTCTCCTTCCGGGTCTTTGTCTATAAGCGAACCACGAAGCGAGCCGATCATCAGACCTCAAAAACCTTTTCGAGCCGGCGAGTTGATGCGTGAGCGAGGTGGCAAAGTGCCACAGCGGCGGCATCAGCTGCGTCTGGGGGTGTTGGAAGATCAGGTAAGGAGAGCAGAGATTGAACCATACGCTGCATCTGTTCTTTGGTCGCGTTACCCCAACCTGCCACAGCTTCTTTTACTTGGTTTGGTGTGTATTCGACCACTTCGGCGCCCGCTGCCGCACCTACTGCCATAGCAAGACCACTTACTTGGGCAACACTCATGGCAGTGCGAGCGTTCACCTGAAAAAAAACTCGCTCTATTGCCACCACATCTGGGCGATGTTCCTCAATTAATTCTTGAAATTCTCTATGCACAGCTGCCAAGCGGTTAGCCGTCGCGGCTTTGGGAGGAGTGCGGATCACACCGATAGCTACCGCCTCGGGCTTGTTGCCCACCTGCTCCACAACGCCATACCCACATCGGGATAGGCCAGGGTCAATTCCCAGAACGAACACAGGTTCGATTCTACCGCACTACCCCGAGGGTGCCGATCAGTCTTCCGTAAGCTCTGCAAGAACTTCATCTGGCACGTCAAAGTTCGCGTAAACGCCCTGGACGTCATCATGGTCGTCTAGGGCATCCATTACGGCCATGACCTGGCGGGCATCGTTGCTTGAGGAAAGTTCGATGACATTTTGAGGCAAATAGATGAGATCGGTGGAAGATACTTCGATACCAGATTCTTCGAGCGCGTCTCGAACCGCAATGGTGTTGGAGGGATCGGTTGTCACCCTCCATAGTTCACCCTCAACTACAACGTCTTCGGCTCCAGCTTCTAGTGCGGCCAACATGACGTCGTCCTCGTCGAGACTGCCCGGTACCAACACCACTCCTTTGCGGTCAAATTGCCATGCAACAGCGCCCGGTTCAGCTAGAGATCCTCCGGCTCGGGTAAAGACGCTGCGGATCTCCGCCCCTGTTCGATTTCGGTTGTCAGTCAAGACGTCAACGAACATTGCTATGCCATGTGGCGCGTATCCTTCGTAGGTGACTTGTTCGTAGCTAACCCCTTCGAGTTCACCTGTCCCACGTTTGATCGCCCGTTCGATGGTGTCGAGCGGCACGGAGTTGTCGCGTGCCTTCTGGTACATCGTGCGAAGGTTGGCGTTCGAATCTAGATCGCCTCCGCCTTCGCGAGCTGCTACTTCAACCTGACGGATGAGCTTCGCGAAGAGCTTGGCTCGAGCTTTGTCAGTAGCACCTTTTTTGTGTTTGATGGTCGCCCATTTGGAATGCCCGGACACTTGGATACCTCCGGGTCATATTGTGCCACCGAGATTGCATGATGCGAACGTTCGTATCTATGGACCGCATTTCGCTGCCGCCCTTATAGCTCGCTAAGAAACATTTGATGCAGGCGAAGGTCCCCCGTTAGCTCCGGGTGGAAGCTGGAAACCAAGACGTTGTTTTGACGACAAAGGACCGGTATTTCGGTCTGCTCGTCAAGTTTGACCGTTGCTAGAACCTCAACTTCAGGACCAGCTGTCTCTACGCCCGGTGCGCGAATGAACACCGCCGGGAAGGGCTCCTCTAGTCCAATCACATCAATATCGGTTTCGAAGCTCGCGATCTGACGTCCAAAGGCGTTGCGGCGTACGGAGATATCTATCCGGTCAAAACTTCGTTGATCAGTTCGACCATCTAAGACCTTGTTGGACAACATGATCATGCCGGCACAAGTACCGAAAGCGGGAAGGCCTTGAGAAAGAAGTTCTTGTAACGGCTCAAAGGTTCCACTCGATTCCAAGAGCATGGAAATAGTTGTTGACTCGCCGCCTGGCAGGATTATGGCGTCAATGGTCTCAAGGTCTTCTGGCATCCGGACTTCTTGAGCGCGGACCCCCAACTTTCGCAGTGCATCAGTGTGCTCTCCTGAGGCGCCTTGTAAGGCCAGAACCCCGACGAGCGGCGACAACTTGGCCGTCTACCAGCCGCGTTCGGAAAGCTTTGTGTCAAGCTCGCCGATTTCTAGACCGGGCATCGCGTCTCCCAACCCTCGGCTCACTTTCGCGACCATTGCTGGGTCCCGGTAGTGCGTGGTTGCTTCGACGATGGCTTTAGCTCGAGGTGCCGGGTCTTCGCTTTTGAAGATCCCCGAGCCGACAAAAACCGATTGGGCTCCTAGCTGCATCACTAGAGAGGCATCTGCGGGAGTAGCGATACCGCCAGCGCAAAACATCGGCACAGGCAACGTCCCTGTCTCAGCAACCTCTTGTACGAGACCCAGCGGAGCTTGCAAACGTTTCGCCCAGTCAAACAATTCGGCTGCGTCAGCTTGGGTGAGTTTACGAATATCCCCCAGAATTGAACGCAAGTGACGGACTGCTTCGACGATGTTTCCTGTTCCAGCCTCGCCTTTTGACCGGATCAAGCATGCACCTTCGGAAATTCGGCGCAATGCTTCACCGAGGTTGGTAGCGCCGCACACGAACGGAACAGTGAACGCCCATTTGTCAATGTGGTGAGCTTCGTCAGCTGGGGTCAGCACTTCCGATTCGTCGACGTAGTCGACCCCAAGCGACTCAAGCACCTGAGCTTCAGCGAAATGACCAATCCGAGCTTTAGCCATTACGGGAATTGTGACTGTTTCTTGTATCGCTTCAATCATTGAAGGGTCACTCATTCGAGCGACTCCGCCATCGCGTCGTATGTCGGCAGGGACTCTCTCTAGTGCCATCACCGCTACGGCGCCAGCGTCCTCTGCAATTTTTGCTTCGGCTGGATTAACCACATCCATAATCACGCCGCCGCGAAGCATGTCAGCTAATCCTCTTTTAACACGCACGGTGCCGATTTGAGAGTTCGAACCGCTGTTACTTTCAGCCATCCTCACAGTCTAAGCCCGCAGATTGCCGAACAAGTCAGGTCTATCTAGTCGCTCTCGTTGATCAAAGTGGCAGCATCCCTTGGAACGAGCAAAATCCACGTTGATCCTGGTGCCATAGCTACTGCGCTCCCTGTGGCATCAGTGAATTGAGTGTGGACCGTGATATTGGGTTTGTCCCAGCGGCCCTCGATGACTTTGCCGTCGGTAAGTATCCACGCCCTTCCTTTTCCTTCAGTTAGCTGAGCAATCGGAATTCGTGCACCGTTCGAATCGATTTCGTTGCTGAGGACGTATTTGGTGAACTGAACGACAACATTCTCAGGAGCCAGGGCAACTAGATCACCTTCGTCGTCAGCGACTAGGTGTTGCTCACCGTTCTGGAATCGTTGCCACCCGCCCAGTGCAGCGGCCCATCTAAACGACACGTCGGTTGAACCCCAGGTGATGTCGACACCGTCGGTGGGTTCAGCTTCTGAAATGACTGGCTGACCAACAGCGCGAAAGGGCCATATCGGTTCTGCGGGAGGGAGGTCGTCGGGTGCATGTCGAAGTAGTTTCTCGCTATGCGCCCATAAGTTGCTAGGCGTGGTCCGATCCGTTCGCCGCCAGTAATCGGAGGGTTTGCGGTACACCCCAACGTCAGTCACTGCCACTGAGTCAAGCAATCTGCGAAACGCCCAGTTTGCTCCGCTCCATCCAAATAGTGCTCCGTCGAAGGGCATTAAGAGTGGGATGTCGGTTGAGCGACCGGAGCGCACGGGCCCGGCCATCTCAGGCACTTGTGTATGAAAGATCGCTAGAAACCTCGTCAGTCCCCCTTCGACTAGTTCTTCGAAGACAAGGTCGGCTTCTTGAATCCCTTGTTGGGGCACTGCAGTTGGTGCATTATCAATCTTCAAGGCCAAACGCGGTGCCGCAAGGGTGGCTTCGGATATTGGTGTCCCCCTATAAGGCGCTTGGGGCCCTTCTGTTTGTTGTTGATTGTCTGAGGATTGGAACCTGGTGGTGGGAGATGAAGCGACTGAAGTCGTCGTCGTTGTTTGGGGCTCATCACCCTCAGGTTGGCGGAGATGCTCGTTGATCGATGTCGTGGTTGCAGCAATCGCAGATGTCGTTACTGCCGAGTTGTTAGTGACTCCCTTGACGTCGTCACGTAAATCAGCGCCGCAGGAGACTAGAAGTGCCGCGGAGAATCCAAATGCAATTCCGCGTCGCATCGTCTGGAAATCACATCTCGCGGAGCGAGGCGATCCGAGCTTGAATACTCGTTTGCTCTCCCGCGCTTGACGGGTCGACCAGCCATAGCGGTGCTGTGATGGGGTCGACTTCGGGCAAATGGTGTTGATTCTCGAAAACCTCAAGCGCCTCAATCATCCCAGGTGGATATCGGGTAACCGCTACTCCCGCTGAGTCGCCATAGAAATCGTTGCTGGTCTCAAGGTCGCTAGTCAGTCGGCCCCTCGTTAAGAGGTCCAATAGGAGAAAAGGTTGAACTCGAAAGCGCGAGGATCCCAAGGTTAAGCAAAAGGTACTGAGCGTCGTGCTGATCACGGCCACTCGATGATTCGCTATTTGAGCGATCCGATTAGCGAGCGCTGCTTCGAGTTCTATACGGCTGGTGTTCTCAAGAAGTCCGGTAGTGATGAGCAGCGTTGATTTGTGGGGCTGACGTCCAACAGCGGCGATATTGCGCCCTGGTGATCGAAGTACGCGAATCTCAGGGGGTGAGGTACCGGTAGTCAGACATAAGGCGTCGACCAGATTCTCCAACCGTGGGTAGCTATCTGTCGCTACTTCGGTTTCTCCGCACCCTGCTATGAGCCGACGCTCTGCTTCTTTAGACGACCACGCAACCGCACCAAAGGTTGCTAAGCCAGCCGGCACTGATATCCAAATTGGTACGAGTTTCACCAACTGCCCAACCGCGCATATGGCGACAGAAATCAACAAGACCGATAACCAAAATATGATGTTGAGTCGAACTGCGCGCTGTTGGTTTCTATCGCTCCAGTTCTCCATTTGCTTTTCGTATCTCCGATGTCGGTCAGCGGCTCGAAGTCGCAGTGTAGGGGTCCGAGCAGCGGGGCATTGATACCCGCTCAATCAGGTGGAAACAGTGGCCTGTTCATGTCGAGTGGCCGATCATCCGACTCAACTGTCCGCGCCAACCACCTCTTTGGGGATCTTTGAGTTCGATTTCGATCGCGCGCTGGTACAACTCAACATAAATCTCGGCAAGTCGAGCCATCGAGAACTCTTCTGCTCGGCTCAACCCCGCTTCTGACAGTTGGCTTGCTAGTTGCTTATCTTCGAGCACACGTCTCAACCCCGAACTCAGCGCTTGAACATCGCCAGGTGTAACCAAATATGCCTCGTCGCCTCCTTTAGCGACATTGCGATAGCCCGGCAGGTCACTCGCTACAACCGGTGTGCCCGCCGCCATTCCTTCGAGAAGCACAATTCCGAAGCTCTCCCCTCGGAGGGAAGGCACGCAAAAAACATCGGCCCCCTTCAATCTTGAAATTTTCTCTTCATCGCTTACTGCTCCCAGCCACTTCACCCGTTCATCAGAGCCGTACCGTGAACGCAGTTCTTCGGTTTGAGGGCCGTCGGACATAACCCACAGCGTTACTTTCTCTGGCATTGACACGACTGATTGGAGTAGCACCTCTAAACCTTTGCGCGGTTCGTGCCGTCCTAGATATGCGATAGTCGGACCTGAGGTGTGTTTCGCTGACGAGTTGTGGAAGGTTTCGATCTCGATGCCGTTGAAGGCCACCTCGTAGTCACCTCCGAGGGCCTCGCGCGCCATATCCCTCGCTTCTTTGGAGACCGCTACCCGAACATTCATTCGAGTGGCAAGCCATTGAACACCGGGCGTGAGGTAGGCCTTGCTGCCTCCAGCTGCGTGCCAGGTCCCCACGATCGGTGCGTTTCGGAGAAATAATGCCGTTTGGCAGGGTCCCGGACAGATCGGTTCGTGGATATGTATGACATCAAATTCTTCGTCGCGTAGAGCACGAATCGTCCGAAGAGTGCAGGCTAAATCGGGAGCTATCGGTGCGACGGATCCGTTAGCAAATGTTGGGATGCTCGCGCCTAAAGGAGTCACTCCGGGTTCGGGAGGGGCTCCATCACACGGACCCAAAATTCGTACCCGATGCCCAAGGCGACCCAGGGCTCTACCTAATCCGAGAACCTGAGACTGGACGCCTCCCGGACTGGTGAGACTGTAGGGCGAGACAATTCCGATCCTCACGGCGACCAACGCTACGTGATGGAGGTGCAAAGACCCACCAGAATTCGAGTGACTTTTATGCCTCCGGAGATAAATCGCTCGGCCAATTAGGTTGGAAGAGATGCCATTGTTCGGGCGCGCGTTGGATAAGAAGCGCTAGTTCGTCGGCTAAGTGAGCTGTCACTCGCTTGACGTCTTCTCTAATTGTTGCTTGACGATTGGTGTTGAGCGGCGGCCGAACAACCCCAATATGTTGGCCTCGGGGTTGGAAGTAAACCGCCGTTGGAAGAACCGTGGCTCCGGTACGAAGGGCCAGGAGTGCCGGCCCACCCGGCAAAGTGGTGTGTTCTCCCATGAAGTCGACTTCGATGCCGCTCCCGGAAATATCGCGGTCGCAGAGGAGACAAACAATCTCGTTTCGTTTCAAGGCGGATGCGATTTCAGCTCCTGCTGATGGGCCAATAGGAACAACTTTCATTCCCAGTTTTGACCGAAAGCCAGCGAACCAGTCAAACAGTTGCGGGGGTTCAATCGGCTCGACGACGACAGTGATCGGTAGTTTGTTAACCGTCGCCATCCAAAATCCGGCCCATTCCCAGCCACCTAAGTGCGGAAGGGCAAGGATGACCCCCTTGCCGCGTTGCAGTGCCTGTTCGACATATTGGTAATCGGGAACTTCTATGCCGCTGGAGAGCCGCGATTTGTTGATAGAGGGCAAACGAAACGATTCGATCCAGTAACGGCAATATGAAGCGAACGCGTTTTTTGTCGCACGTTTGACTGCATCAGCAGTCGCGCTGCTACCCATCGCTCGCCTCATATGACGTTCGACCATCCGCCGCTTTTGAGGAAGGAACCTGCTGAGGGGAAGAGCAGCCACCTTCGGTAGAACGGCGGCTAACGGGCCAGGCAGGGCCCGGGCGGCGGTAGCTCCGACTCGGTAAAGCGTCGTGACACCTCGGCCCGACAAGATCAGTCCTGACGGTTGGGGGAGTGAATATCGCGGCTGGCTTGGCGCCACACCTTAAAGAACCTCTGCACCGCGGTCACTGAGGTCAGTACAAGCATGACCCATAGCACTGGAACGAGGATGGCTTCGAAACACAACCCAAAACCGAGGACGACCATCCTTTCGGCGCGTTCCATCAAGCCACCTTTGGCTTGGTATCCCAACAATTCCGCTTTTGCTCTCTCATAGCTGATCAGCGAGGAGACCGCTAGAACGGCCATCGGGAGCAGCACTATCTTCCCGCCGTTACTTTCAGCCAGGTGCCATCCAATGCCGCACAACAACAAGCCGTCGGTCACACGATCGGCTGTCGAATCGAAGAAAGCGCCTCGTTTTGAGGAAGTGCCGGCCGCTGAGGCGACTGCGCCGTCTAATAGATCTGGGATGGCTGTCAGAATTAGAAATGTGAGGCCCAAACGCAGTTGTCCTTGACCGATCAACACGCAAGCTGCAACTGACATCAACAGTCCGATGCAAGTGAGCAGATCGGCACTTATGCCAAGTCGAGACAGTCCTCGTCCAATGGGCCCAACTATGCGATCAACCCCATTGCGAAAATTTCCGTCAAACATCAGATACGGCTTTCCGAGTCGTCGTCGGGTTCCGCTGTTCGGATCCAATCTTCTGGGTTGTCCTCTACGTATGCGTCAACGATGGTTCCATTGATGGCATCAACCAGGACAAGTCCCCTGCTGACCGGCGGATCCTCGGCTGAGTACACGAGCATCTTCCACGTGGGACGGCTCATTAAGCCTCGCCAACCTAGTTGCGCACTGGCATGACCAACAGGGAAACCAACCGCCTGGTTAGCTGACACCAGCGCTGCGTTCTCATCAAGACTGAATCCGCGTCCTGCTGCAAGGCTGTACAAACCGAAAAGACCAAGTCCGCTGCATCCAATCAACAGTCCGGCGTTAACAAGTACGGGATCGCCGGGCACCAAAACTGACCCGGTTCCTACCGCGATTGCGATCGCTAGATAGAGAGCGCCTGTTAGTCGTCGGCGATTATTATCGGGGAACTTGTAAGCACCAACGAACCCGCGGTCGAGATCCTCGGGGAGTTCATCACCCACTTCGCGGTTGTCCACGTGCTTCACGCTACCTGTCGCCAGTCAATATTTAGTAAGCGTTCAAGCGAAAGCAGAGCGGAGGCGTTCAAGCGTTGAGTCTAGAGATTCAGGCAAAACCCGAACGCCGCCAACCGTGGTCATGAAGTTCGTGTCACCATCCCAGCGCGGTAGCACGTGCACATGAAGATGATCGGGTATCCCGGCGCCGGCTCCCTTGCCCAAGTTGGCTCCCATGTTCACTCCGTCGGGAGTGTAAGCACTTTCGATCGCTGCGATAGCTCTCACCACCAAGTCGAACATCTCCCGCCGCTCTGCCTCTTTTAGATCATCGAAGGTAGCCACGTGGCCATAGGGAAGGACCATGACATGCCCTGTGTTGTAGGGATAGGCGTTCAAGATGACCGCCGCAGTTTCTCCGGCGTGAACTAACTGTTCTGGGTGGGTCGCACGGAGGTCCAACACTGAGCAAAGAACACATTTGCCTTGAGAGGCGCGCGAGATTTCGCCTGTCTCACCACTTACGTAGTCCTGGCGCCAAGTCGCCCAGATGCGATCAAAGCCATCCACTAGAAGACCCTCGCCAAGAAAGACGTCATTCCAGGCCTACAAGTTTCAGGGCGACTCTGGTCCTATATCGAGTATTGAGTTGAAGGAGAACCGCCGTGAACGCTTCGATGGCGGTGGCGTTCGACAAATTGCCACAATCCAAAGCTCTTGCACCAGGAATCTTGCCTACGATTTCTGCTACTAAGTCCGTGGCTTCCTGGTCATCGCTACAAATAAGAATGTCACTATCGAGCGGTTGTTCTAGATTGCCTAATTCCTGCGCTGGAACATGCTGCAATGTCGCAGCGACTTTCGAATCAGGCAACGACGACTGCACGGATGCCGCAACCGAGCCGCGTGGGGGTATAAGGGGAACGAACTCGTCATCAACGCGCGCTAAAGCGTTGGACATCGTCACCACTACTTTGCCTCGAACCTGGTCTTTAACACTTCGAGCAGTGATCGCCGCTGCATCCCAAGGTGTAGCGATCACTACAAATTCGCATTCGGCGGCACCAATGTTGTCCGATGGTGAAACAGCTAATTCGCGTTCAGGCCACCGTTCGATGAGAGCATCCACGACTTCCATGGAGCGATACTTTGAACGCGAGCCAAGCACTACTTCGTAACCGATATCAGCCAGACGCGCTGCCAATGCCGAGCCAGCTGGTCCAGTTCCGCCAACGATCCCGATCCGCATGAAGTGCCACGGTACTGTCCGAGGGAGAGATACGGTGACTTCATTACGCGAGTTGCGATAATGGCTCCGACACACGGCGCCCAATGCACCAAACGGAGGACAACCCTTATGGGTCTGATGGACGGCAAAAAGCTGCTGATCACTGGGGTATTAACGGATGCTTCATTAGCATTCGAGGTCGCGAAATTGGCCCAATTGGAGGGCGCCGAAGTTGTGCTCACCGGCGCTGGCCGAGGTATGAGGCTTACGGAGAGGACTGCCCGTAAGTTGCCTGAACCTTGTGATGTCTTAGCTCTGGATGTAACTGAGCCTCAACAAATTGAGGCCGTTTTCTTCGATCTTCAGGACCGCTGGGGGCGCTTAGATGGTGTGTTGCACGCCATAGGTTTCGCTCCTGAATCGTGCCTGGGTGGCAATTTTCTCAATGCAGATTGGGAGGATGTCAGCGTCGCGTTACATATCTCTGCTTACAGTCTTAAGGCACTTGCTGGAGGTCTCCAGCCACTGCTGGCAGAAGCGAAGGGCAGTGTCGTCGGGCTGACTTTCGATGCGTCTGTCGCCTGGCCTGTTTACGACTGGATGGGGGTCGCTAAAGCTGCCTTTGAATCGACCGCTCGTTATCTCGCGAAGTCGTTGGGCCCTGAAGGCATACGAGTGAACCTTGTATCGGCTGGGCCAATTCGGACGATGGCAGCTAAGTCCATTCCCGGATTTGGCGACTTTGAAGACGCGTGGCAGGAACGAGCACCCATGGGCTGGGATGTCCACGACCAGAATTCGGTTGCTCGAACGACGCTGGCGATGATGTCAGATTGGTTTCCAATGACGACTGGCGAAATCGTCCACGTCGACGGCGGGTATCACGCTGTGGGTGCCTAAATGACGGGTCAAACCGCGACTTAAGTCTCTAACCTTCTTCGATTAATCCGCCTACGAGCCCTCGCATAACATCGTCCAGGGTTAGCACTCCGTAGTTGGTTCCTTCGGAGGTAACGAGCGCTAGATGGATCTGTGATTGTCGCATGAGTTGCAACACATCAGGCAAAGTAGCGTCAGGGTCGACTCGCAACATGGGCCTAATGAGATCTGAGTTCAATAGCTGATTCGGTCCTTCCAGAGTCAAGAGGTCTTTGCTGTGCACGAAGCCGCGAACATCATGAATGTCGCGACCATGCACAACAAGCCGTGTGTGTCCCGTTGCCACAATTCGACTCTCAACTTCTGATATCGGACAGTTCACGGCAACGGAGTGCACCTGATTCATTTCCGCCATTACTGCAGTCGCGAGCGTTTCGCTAAACGCCAGTGCACTCTCGATCAATGCGTATTCCTCGTGATCAATGAGTCCCTGGTCATGAGATTCATCGATCATTAACGAAAGTTCGGCACTGGTCGCGGCCTCATCGATCTCCGATGCTGGCTCGACACGCACTAAGCGAAGAACCCCATTCGAAAACCACAAGAGGGAGCCAACAATGGGCCGCGCTACCAACAGATAGGCCGCCATCGGTCGAGCTAAGAACAGCAATGTTCGTTCCGGGCCGGTGATGGCAAGGTTCTTGGGGACCATCTCACCTATAACCATGTGCACTATTACGACCAGGCCTAATGCAAAAGCGAAGCTGATTGAATGCAAGAACGTCTCGCTGATCTCAACGAACCGAGACACAAGACTCTCCACTACCGACGCTACGGCTGGTTCGGCCAATCGCCCAACTATCAGCGAGCAGATCGTGATCCCTAACTGTGCGCCACCTAACGTCGTTAGGACATCCCTTTGAAGGCGTTGCGCTGCAAGCGCTGAACGGCTGCCTTGACGGGCTGCTGAGTCGACCGCTGACCGCATGGCTCCGATTAGACCAAACTCCAAAGCAACGAACGCACCGTTGAACGCAATCAAGAGTGATCCGACCGCAATAGCCAAAAGCGTCATTGGGTTGTCCCACCTTCAGGGGCGTGACTCCGCGAAACATTGACACTTTCAATGGCAATCTCAGCGAGTCTTAGATTGTCCTTTCGCACCACCTCAAAAACCCAACCATGCCATTCGATGCTTTGCCCGATTTCAGGAATCGCGCCGAACTGCTGCAAAACAAACCCGGCGAGAGTTTCGAACGGTCCTTGAGGCAAACGTAAACCTAGAAGCTCTTCAACTTCGTCCTTTGAACTCGTTCCTGCCACAACCATTTGACCGTCGGACCGACTCGCTGTAACCGGGGCAGGTTCGTCGTACTCGTCTGCTATGTCGCCAACCAGTTCCTCCAAAATATCTTCTCGGGTGATGAGTCCAGCGGTACCTCCATGTTCATCAACTACCACCGCGAGCCGACTGCTTGCGGCTTCTAGGTCAACTAGGACGCCATCAAGTTCTCGGTGCTCAGGAACAACAACAACCGATCGCAAAATTTCTGACAGAGGAGCGCTTTCCCGACCTGTGGCAGTGATAGCAAAAACGTCTCTCACCTCGACGATTCCGACAATGTCATCGACGTCGTCGCCCACTACAGGGAACCGTGAATAGCCGCTTTCTTTGCACGCCTTGACGAGGTCAGAGATTTTCGCGGAGCGTTCCAAGACGACCATCGACGTTCGCGGGGTTAGAGCATCCGCGGCATCTTTCCCGGATAAACGCAGCGTACGCGAAATGAGAATTGCCTCATCTTCGCCCAGAGTTCGTGCGCTTGACACTCGAACTAAGTGCTCGAGATCTTCAAGTGATCGAAGCGAACGTAACTCCTCAACCGGTTCGATACCTCCAGCGCGGAGAAGTAAATTTGCCAATCCATTGAAAGCCAAAGTGACCGGCGCTACTAGGAGGCCGTAGGCGCGAAGAATGGGGGCGAGCCATAGACCTGTGCTCAGAGGTCTTGATATTGCAAGATTTTTCGGGGCAAGTTCGCCAAAAACCATCTGAATGAGAGCGGCGATTCCGATGGCTGTCACCGCTCGCGCGGGCCCCGATATCAGACCCACGCCCGGCACGTAGTCAAGTAAGGGCCCAATGGTGTCTTCAGCAAGTAAACCCAAAAGCAAAGAGGTGACGGTAATGCCTAACTGGGCTCCTCCGAGGTGGAAACTGAGCCGACTCAGTAGCCGTCTCATGAGGCGCGCTCGTCGATGGCCTCCGTCAGCCATTAGCTCGACGCGTTCGACGTCAACCGCGACAAGAGAGAACTCGCCGGCAACAAAAATGCCGTTGAGAGCGACGAGAACTAGCACTGCAGCTACGCCCAAAGTGGGGTCGATGACCAACACCTCCGCAAATCAACCTCTATCCGCGCTTGCTTAGCGCCAAGGTACCCTCAGCACAATGCATATGGACGACGCCACCTTCGAACCGGTGCGCGACTGGTCCACTTATCCTCCTGTAAATGTTGCCATAACCGCTGACGTATCTCAGGGCTGGCTGAGACGCATCAGCCCGATCGTCGTAACTCACCGCCGCAGAATTTTTTGGTCAGTGCTCGCCGCCCTAGTGGCGATGTCCGCCCAAATTCTCGTTCCTAGGGTGATCGGGTTAGCGATCGATGGTGCGCTCATTGACCAAAGCCGGAGCCTATGGGTCTTCGTCTTGGCCCTGTTGGTTTTGGGGGTAGCTCGAGCAGGCGCGACCTTTGGGTACAGGTATGGCCTTTACGGGATGGCTTTCAAAGTTGAGTACCAACTGCGGACCATGCTTTTCCAACACCTTGGACGATTGTCTTTTGCCTTCTATGACCGAGTCCAAAGCGGTCAAATAATTAGTCGAGCTAACTCCGACATCAGATCAGTTCAAATGTTTATGGCCTTTGCTCCAATCATGGCGGTGCAATTTTTAAGTTTCGTTGTTGCGATCGGTCTAATGGCCAACATCAGCCTCTCTTTAACGGCAATCACAATGATCGCTCTACCTGGAGTCTTCGCTATTGGTCAACGGCTAAGAACGATCATGTTCCCACTTTCGTGGGTGGTTCAGTCACGGCAAGCCGAAATAGCAACCGTCGTTGATGAATCAGTGAACGGGGTTCGAGTAGTCAAAGCATTCGCGGCAGAGCGTCAACAGATTGAGGCTCTAGCGCGGGGGGCGGAACGCTTGCGGTGGGCGAACCTTGTTCAACACAGAACCCGAGCCTCCCACACACCGTTCATAGAGAACTTCCCCAGACTGGCATTGGCAGCGGTGCTACTGATTGGGGGGTTGCAAACCATCGATGGCTCACTCAGTGTCGGTGATTTGGTGTCCTTCAACTTGTACATCCTTCTTCTGCAAGCTCCGTTCCGATTTATTGGAATGCTGTTAATTCTGGGTCAAAGAGCTAAAGCATCAGCGGAACGCATCTTTGAGGTACTCGACGAGCCTCTGGCTGTCGACGACAAACCTGGAGCGGTTGATCTAGTTCCATCCGGTGGGAACATTTCTTTTTCCAGAGTCACCTTCGGATACGGAACTGAAACCGTCGGTGGATCTCCGGGTGTAGAGAACCCGCCGAAGGTTCTTAACGATTTCGAGCTCGAAATTCCCGCTGGGCAAAGCATCGCCATCGTCGGCCGAACCGGATCTGGCAAATCGACCATCGCGCGGCTATTGATGCGCTTTTACAACATTCAACAAGGCTCAATTTTGTTGGATGGGCAAAACATTTCGTCTGTTACTCAAGCAAGTCTTCGCAGCGCCGTAGCACTGGTTCCAGACGAACCCTTTCTGTTCTCTACCAGCGTCCACGAGAACATCGCCTATGGCCGGCCTGGCTCCACAAGAGAATCAGTGGAAGAAGCGGCACGCGCAGCCCAAGCGCACGATTTCATCGTCGGATTAGAGAACGGCTACGACACAATTATTGGGGAGCGGGGCTACGACCTCTCGGGCGGGCAACGGCAGCGGATTTCGCTTGCCCGCCTTTTCCTTCAAGATCCAACGGTCGTAATTTTAGATGACTCCACCAGCTCGATAGATGTCGAGATTGAGGAGCGGATCCACGGATCTCTCAACAAGTTGCTGAGGGAGCGCACCACGGTCGTCATCGCACATCGCCTTTCCACAATTGCGCTGGCCGAACGAGTTGTTCTGGTGGAAGACGGCCGCGTCGTTGCCGACGGTTCTCATCAGTACTTGCTAGACACCGAACCCCGTTACGCAGAAACACTCGCGGCGACGGTTGCCGACGATGAGGGCGAAACATGGTGATGATGGGGCCGTCGGGGGGCGGAGTTTTTGGGGGTCCAAGCGCAACCCAATCAAGCGCGAGCGCCGGCTTGCCGTTCGCTGGAGTTCCTTCAGAGATGCAAGATGGGGCCGAACGAATTCTGCGAGGGGAACCCGAACACTCTGATCCCGTTTTTTCATTCGAACGATTTGTTAGCGATCACACAAGATTCAATCTTCGAGCATTGTTTGAGAAACGCCGCGCAGTTGCTCTTTGGGGCCTGGTTCTTCTAGCCATCGAAACCGTTACCGCTCTTCTGGGTCCCGTATTGACTCAGCAGGGCATCGATAACGGCGTCATGCAACGTGATCGCAATGCGCTGTACGGGACAGTTTGGCTTTTCGGATTGATCATCCTTGTGAACGCCATCACCAGTTTTTTTCGTCAGCGTTGGAACGGGCGACTTGGCGAAGACATCATGTACGACGTTCGTATAAAGCTATTCAGTCACTACCAACGGATGGGGCTCGATTGGTACACCTCTGAGAAGTCAGGGGTGCTGCTCAGCAGAATGACCTCAGATGTAGAGGCTCTGACTCTGCTAGTCAACGAAGGCTTTGTGAACCTCGTGATTCAGGCCCTCACTATTTCGGTGGTCACGGTGGTGCTCTTTTACTACAACCCACTTTTGGCGATTCTCCTCCTAGCTCTCGTGCTACCTCCGCTGGTTGTTATGACACTGTGGTTCCGAGGTGTCAGCGAACGCGGCTATTTCGAGGTGCGCGATCGAATCGCTTCCGTCTTAGCTGATCTCTCAGAGAACCTTGCGGGAGTTCGCGTCATCGCTGCGCTAAACCGACGTCGCCAAAATGCGGAACTTCACAGGAACGTCGTCGGTGCCTATCTTGACGCCAACTTGTACACCGCACGAGCTGGAGCGATTTACGGTCCTGCCACCGAAGGCATAGGCATAGCAGCTCAAGCGATCGTGCTGCTGACGGGTGGTTGGATGGTGATAGATGGGTCGCTCCAACTGGGCGAACTCACGGCTTTCGTTCTCTTTGTGAACACTTTTTTTGCACCAATTCAGCAGATGGTGCAGTTGTACAATACGTATCAACAAGGACAGTCGGGACTGCAGAAGATAGGAGACATTCTCCAGACTGAACCAGCCATCACTCAAGCACCTGATGCTCCTTTACTTCCGCCGATAGAAGGCCACATCGAATTCAAGTCTGTGACTTTTGCCTACAGCGAAGGAAGCGATGTTTTATGTGACGTCGATTTGTCGATTGAACCTGGCGAGACTTTCGCCCTGGTGGGCGCTACCGGAGCGGGCAAAAGTACGATCGCAAAACTAATCACCCGTTTCTACGACCCCAGTTCCGGTTCAGTAACCATTGATGGCCACGATCTCCGAGCAGTGGACATCGACTCTTTGCGAGTGCAATTGGGTGTCGTCCCCCAAGAACCGTTTCTTTTCCACGGAACGATTCGCGACAACATCGCGTTCGCTCGCCCCGACGCGACGACTGAAGAAATTAACGAAGCAATCCGTGGTGTTGGGCTCAACGAGGTGGTCGACCAACTAGCTGATGGCATCGACACCCTGGTACATGAACGCGGCGTGTCTTTGTCAGCAGGGGAACGGCAATTGCTCGCATTAGCCAGAGCTTTCGTAGCGCGGCCACGTGTAATTGTTCTCGACGAAGCAACATCGAGCTTAGATCTCCGTTCCGAGGCACAAATAGAACGTGCTTTAGAGCACTTGCTTGAGGGCCGTACAGCGGTGCTGATCGCTCACCGCCTAGCAACGGCGATGAAAGCCGACCGAGTAGCTGTGGTCGATGATGGAAAAATCATCGAGTTGGGAACACATGAAGAGTTAGTTGAGCTAGGTGGCCGCTACTCGGAGATGTTTCGTACTTGGTCATCTCACGCCGAGAGCGATACATCGACTGAATCGTCTCCCCTTTCGGATTAGCCCACTCAATCTGGCAAGCTGGCATTGTGACCGCCGCCTCTTCCACCGTCGTGCTGCGAGACGTTTCCGTTAAATACGAGGGCACAACAGTTTTAGGACCATTAGATCTCGATATTTTACCTTCGGAACGGTGGGTGGTCCTAGGTCCAAACGGCAGCGGGAAAACCAGTCTCATAAGAGTTTTATCGCTTTACCGCTTCCCCACTACAGGCACTGTTGAGGTTCTGGGAGAGACGTGGGGCGCTACTGATGTGCGGACACTCCGTCAACGCATCGGTCTGGCTTCATCGTCACTTAGAGACCAGTTCAGGCCAGACATTCAGGGAGTCGACATCGTTATGACTGCTCGACACGCTGCGCTTGAAACCTGGTGGCATGATTACTCAGACGAGGACCATGCAGCCGCGGTGGAATGCCTGATCCGAGTCGATGCGGGAGCACTTGCTACCCGCCGATTTCACACAATGTCCTCGGGAGAGCAGCAACGGGTGCAGTTGGCACGAACTCTTATGGGCAATCCGGGTTTACTGTTGCTGGATGAACCGACGGCTGGGCTTGATCTAGCTGGGAGAGAACAACTCGTCAATAGTTTGGCTGCCGTCGCTGCAGACCCTGATACACCAGCGACAGTGCTGGTCACTCACCACACTGACGAGATTCCTCCCGGATTTACTCACGGCTTGTTGCTCAAGGATGGTGCAGTTATGGCCTGCGGAGCTCTCGATCAAGTCTTGACCGCTGAGTCTCTTTCGAAGTGTTTTGGGCTAAATCTTCGTTTAGAGAACCGAGATGGCCGTTGGCTTTCATGGGCTACTAACTGACGTCGGTCATGCCGTTTGAACGTAAGCCGCAGTCGTTAGTTTTTGGTGAAGTAGCAGAGATTTATCACCGTTACCGACCGGGATATCCTGACGAGCTTTTCGAATGGATGTTGACGACCTGTGAGACCTTAACTACTGATCTCGTTGTTGATGTTGGGTGTGGCACAGGTAAAGCGTCCGCTCCTCTCATCGGACGGGGCTATGAGATCGTAGGTTTGGAGCCGGATCCGGCTATGGCTTCGATAGCACTACGAGAGTTTCAAGAATCTGGTTTGTTTTCTGTCGAAGAAGCCACGCTTGATGATTGGACCGGTACAGCGAGGAAAGCGGGTTTGGTGATAGCTGGACAATCGTGGCATTGGACAAACCCAGCTACCCGTTTTCAGCGCGTGAAGTCGATGCTTGGTTTGAACGGTTGGTTATGCGTTTTTTGGAACCGACCTGAACTAGGAGAGCGGCTATTCGACGCGGCTACTGATCTGATTTACGCCGAACTCGCGCCCGAGTTCAACAACAAACCGTACCCAGTTCGGTTACCGGGTTCTAAAGCAGCAATTAGCGCGGAGACTCCCACAAAAGAAATCGAGCTCAGTGGCCTATTTGGGCCGGTGGAGGAATTTCAGATGGCATGGGAGATTGAGATAAGTACCCATGAGCACATACAAAATTTACGGACCCAATCTGACCACCGGATGCTTAAGCCATCGGTGTTAGATGATCTTTTGAAACAAGTCGCTGAACAGATCGATTTAGTTGGGGGGAACTATCGGCAGTCTTTCACCACACATGCTTACGCAGCGAAGCTGTCCGTCTGAGAAAATCTCACTATGACTACCCACGAAGACCACATTCATTCTTATTTTGAAGCATGCACTTCAGGTTCAGGAGAGGCCGTTGCGAAGCATTTCACTGAGGACGCTGTCATCTACGACACGAATCATTCACCGGTTACAACCGCTATTTCCATCGGGAACTTTTGGAATCAGATTCGGACCAAATGGACCGGTGCTAGGTGGGTCGTGGAACGAGTAATAGAGAGCGGCGATTCAGCGGCGATTGAATGGACGATGGAAGGTGAGCATCTTGGAAAAAATTTTGCAGTACGGGGAAGTGAGCACTACCGCTTCCGCGGAAATCTCATTGAGGAGATCCGTCAGTACTGGATCTTTGACCCAGAGAACCCGGGTGGTGGCCTCATTGACTACCCCTACGATCAGCCCAATCGCATAGGTTCCCATGACTGAAGCTGAAGATCATCCGTCGGAAGGGTTTCATCTGATTTACCCGGATTCGCAGTTTCTTCTGCGAAGTCGTTCAGCCCAGGCGTTGCGTAGGCTGGGCAACGCATTCGTCCGCCATCGGATTAGTGACTCTGAATTAGAAACGCTCACCGAATGGGCCGATATCGCCGTTTCAAATTTTGAACGCTCAGACCCGATAGCTCGACCAACAGACTATTTTGAGCGGCGCTATAGCGACCCTCAACCCATCGATGGGGCTGAAGTCATCGCTTTCAGCGACCGAACTTTTAGCGGCCCTGCCAATCCCATGGGTGTCGACGTTGAGCTGCGTCGTGCTGGCGATCGAGTACTGAGCAAAGTTGTTTTCGGTGCTGCGTTTGAAAGTGCCCCCGGCAGAGTTCACGGAGGTGCGGTTTCGGCCTTGGTAGACGACACCATGGGGTATCTAATGGTGGTGATCGGCGAGGCTGCCTATACAGCGCGCCTTGAAGTCGACTATCGAGAAGGAGTGCCGGTTGATCATCCCGTGTGGTTCGAAGCATGGGAAGCCAGCCGCGAGGGTCGCAAACTCAAAGTTGAACTGACTGTTCGTCAAGACGACGATGGTGCTCCCGATCAACTTGCCGACCCTTTGATCACCGCCGAAGGTCTCTTCATTATTCCGACCCGAGGGTCCGCATAGCCGCCACGTCGTTCGCTTTTATCCACAAAGTCGGCATTTGGGTTGGAGCAAAAACTCACCTAAAGTTTCTTTGACGGACGCGACCTGTCGCAGTCACCAGTCCGTCTTGTTCTGCAACAATTCAGCGAATGAAGTGCCCTTATCCGGTCCCGGTTCTTTGGGAAGACCCAGCACCCTTTCGCCAATGATGTTTCGCTGCACTTCATCTGTGCCCCCATAAATCGACGGAGCAGGAGAGAACACAGCCATTTCTTGGATCATTCCACCGGTAACAGATTCGTCACCCCATAGAGCCATATCTGGTCCAAGTATTGAACCAGCTAGCTCACGAGTTCGATGAAGCGCTGAAGTCATGAGGAGTTTGGAAAGATTGCCCTCACCGCCGGTCTGCTGATTTTTTTGACGAGTGCGCTGAGAATTCATCCGCATCAACTCGAGTTCGGTATGTAGCCGCGCAAGCTCCTGTCGAATACGGCCATCACCAAGTTTTTCTCGTTCCTCAGCAAGTTCTCTAAGTAGCTGGAAGGTTCCTGGACCGACTCCCCCGGCAGCTAACGCCAAACGCTTTCCGACGAACGACCCCGCTGGCTTTTCTAGATGACCAGCAATGCTGCCCGGGTGCGCCGCTGCATACGCCATCCCATGTCCGCCACCAATCCCGGCACGTTCAACCATCAGAGTTGTGTTCGCTACGCGCCAACCGTCATTCAGTTCGCCGATCAAGTCGCCGTGGGACACGCGAGCTTCATCAATAAATACTTCGTTGAACAAAGATCTACCCGTCATTTCGCGCAATGGCCGAACTTCGACGCCCTCTTGGTTCATGGGGAATGCAAACCAACTGATTCCCCGATGTTTAGGTGCATTCGGGTCAGTTCGCGCAATGAGCATTCCTAGATCGGCGTGCTTCCCTTCTGATGTCCATACCTTTTGACCGCTGATAATCCATTCGTCCCCATCCCGGACTGCCTTGGTTTGCAGACCGGCCAAATCACTCCCGGCACCCGGCTCCGAGAAAAGCTGGCACCAGGCGTCAGTGCCGTCAAGGATGCGAGGAACATACCGCTCGATTTGAGATTCGTTTCCGTGAACAAGAATTGTCGGGGCCGCTAGCAACATGCCCAAGCCAGCTGGCGATCCAATAGCTCTTCGCTCACGTAGCGCAGCAGCGAGCACACGGGTTTCAGCTCGGCCCCAATCCTGGCCGAAGGGCTTAGCTAGGCCAGGGTTTGAGAAACCCGCCGAGGACAGGCGCTGCCACCATTCACGCACTGTTAGATCAGGGTCCCAGTTGTAATCAATCCATGCGTCCAATTCTTCGCGCAACTCATTACTCATTGAAAAGCTCCGATAGAAGTTTTATGTAGGCGAGAACTAACTACGGCTTTCACGCTAGCTGCGACGACAGGGTAGGGAACAGCTCACCTCGGAGCTAACTTCAGGGTTACCAATTAACCCACCGGGAGCAGCCTTGACCGGAGAAGCTCGATTAACCGTCGATCGTATACATCATTACCGAGACACCGTCAGGGCGTACCAAGTGCGGGTGGACGGCCATCGGGTCGGACGCGTCAAGGACGACAAATCCGAGACCTTCGAGATTAAACCAGGAATTCACGAAGTCAGGGTGCGATTGATGTGGCTCCAGAGTCCTCCGGTCGAACTCAGGGTTGAGGCAGGAGACGAAGTGCTTCTACGCACCGGCCCCAACGGCGGAATAACGCAGGCTTGGCGCATTTATCTTGCACCTCACACTGCGATGTTTCTTGAAGCTGTGAATTCTGATTCCTAAAGAAGGGATTCCAGTATCACGGCCACCCCATCTTCGTCATTACTGGACGCTACGAGGTCGGCCTTGGCTACAACATCGGCGTGGGCGTTGCCCATCGCGACGCAACATCCTGCCCAACCAAACATATCGAGATCGTTTAGTCCATCACCGAACACCCAAGCGTCTGACGCGTCGACGCCACAAATCTTCGCTACTTCTGTCAACCCACTCGCTTTGTTAACTCCTGAAGCGACAATTTCTGGGGTCTCAAGGCCCGATGGTCGAACTTCAGTACCTGGTGGCATACGCGGTTTCAGAATTTCAATAGCCAGCCGCGGATCAAATTCTTTGCAATCAAGCAACCACGTCAGCACCGGACCATCAACCGCAACAACGGCATCGGGCACTCGCATTACTTCCATCGCGAAGTCAGATGGGAAATCGTGAGTAAAATGTTCGTCCCAAATGAGACGGCCGTCCGCCATGTCGGCTGCTAACGCAATACCAGGTATGAGCTGCCGGGCTAACTCAGCACTAGTTCGGGTCTGTTTTCGGCTCATGGTTCGCTCTGTTAGTCGCGAACCGTCATCTCCTACGACCACCGCTCCGTTCAGACAGACGTAGTAGTCGACACCGCCAATGTCTTCAGCTATCCGCTCTACCTGAGCCCACGGACGCCCAGTTGCTAACACCAGAACACATCCACGGTGTTTTAAAGAACTGATAGCCGCGCGAACTCTGGGAGCAACAGTGCCATCGGAGCGAAGCAATGTGCCATCTAAATCGAACGCCACCAACCTGGGGAAAGAATCCACGATCTTGAAACGTACACCTAGATTCATATAGCGAAAGCTATGCGTCGATCGCCCCGCCATCGGTTTTAAAATCAATTCCAGTTAGGTGCCAGGCAACGTCACTAGCCATAAATACGACATATCGGCCAATGTCCTCCGGTTCGGGAATGCGACCCGTCAAGTTAGGCATAGAGTTTTCGAGAGCCCAGCGTTGCACTTCGTCCCATCCGTGAATGTCGTGACGTGCCGCACGTCGCTGGAGCATCTCGCGCACCTCTGATGTCGCGATCATGCCCGGACTCACTAGGTTCGCTGTGATCCCCGAACCGGCGAGCTCTTTTGCAAGACTGCGCACTACTACAGGCAACGAGCCTTTCGACCCGTAGTAGTCGGGATTGCGTTCGCTAGGTCGTTCCGTGCCGACTGTCCCTAGGAAAATTATTCGGCCCCATCCCCGTTCTCGCATGGAGGGAAGCACCCGTTGAGTAAGCCGAATTCCGGTTAGGACATTGGTTTCCCAACCCTCTTTCCAAGCTTCAGCTGGATCCGTCCAATTGGTACCGCCTGGAGCTCCGTGATTATTTACAAGCACATCGACTGGACCATAGGTCGCTTCTACTTGGCTAACTACTTCGTCTGCTCCCTCAGACGTTCCTAAATCACCATGCACAGCGACAGCGCTGCCTTTGTTGGCAGTGATATCAGCGACCACCTCATCGGCTTGACCTAACTCATGGCCATGGACACCAACAAGGGCACCTTCCTCAGCAAAAACTTTCGCCGTTCCTGCTCCAGTTCCGCGGTACGAGCCTGAGATCAAAACCACCTTGCCTTTTAGGCCCAATTCCACAGCGAACCTCCCACTCTCTAGTCAATCGTTGTCGCTGTAGCAGTCGCTACATCAAGCAACCGGTCATCATTGCCGACATCGGTGATTCTTATCCTGCTTGTCACGGTGTTTTGGTCAATCCGTAGAGGCTCGCCCTCTACTTTGAACGGTCCGGTCTTAGCTTGAGCGAGGTAGTGAACATCAGCACTTATGCATCGCGCCGGCGCTGAGAACGTAAGACGAGCCAAGTGCACAGCCATCGCATCAACCAAGACCGCAACGGCACCACCCTGAATTGACCCAAAAGAATTGTGGATACGAGAGTGGAGCGGCAGTTCAATGAGAGGTTCATCTGGCTCGATGGAAATACGGAGGTAGTCGTCAAGCATCGGTCGTGGATGCTCTTCATTATCCTCCGCGTAATCCACTATCTGTCCCTTGCCAGTACCCACGCTTGGATTGTCAGTGCGGGCGGGTAGCCGGGCGTACGTGCAGGTCGCTCGCGCAATTTCACCCGATAAATCATGTATGGCGGTTTCTGTAACGACGTTGTTTCGGCCAATTCGCAACGGACGACATTCAGCCGTTACTTCTGTTCCTTCCGCCTTTCGACTGAGCACTGTGCCTAATTGCAACGTAGCTACCCAGTCGGGAGCAACTTGCATCACACCGTGATGGCCTGCGACCGAGTCGACCAGGGTGGCGATGGCGCCTAAGCGAAGCCAGCCTCCTTGATCGAGAAGGTCGGGGAGAATTGGCATCGTGGCGCTGATGTTGCCTCCATCATCCACTGTGTGACACAGCCGTAGATGTCGGAGGATATGTCGCGTTGGAGGATACGACCGAGCCAATTCAGCCTCCCTTCGATGCTAGAAGCCGCTCTAGTTCGTTCCACAGTTCATCGACGGCGGCTGCCAACGAGACGAGATCTCCGCCGTTAGCGATGACGAACTGGGCCACCGAACGGCGTTCTTCGTCCGATGCTTGAGATTCGATACGCGCCAACGCATCTTCTCGTGAAACACCCCTATGAGTTTCTAAACGATTAAGGCGATCAGGCATTGGCGCCTCGACAACCACAACAACTTCGTAAGGGTGTGTGTTGGCGTATCCCAGTCGGCTTTCAACAAGGACGGCCATGTCATAGACAACGATGGTGTTTGGTTCTCTAATCGTTTCGACGCAGCGGTCGAGTAACTGGTTGATCGCTGGGTGGGAGATTTCTTCAAGCGCGGTTAGTTGTTCTTCGTCATCGAAAACAATTGAAGCTAAAGCGGCTCGGTCGATACCTCCATCGGAGCCCAAAACGCTATCTCCGAATCGAGCCACAACGGAAGATACCGCTGTACCTCCTGGCTCAATGACCTGTCGGCCGAGCGCGTCAACGTCAATTACTTCAGCTCCGAGAGCGGAAAGGAATTCGGCGACAGTGGACTTGCCTGCGCCCATGCCGCCAGTCACACCGACGATCAGCATCTTCTAGATGGCGTTAACCGCCGACACGCCCTTCGGGTGCGTCAGTCGGAGGTCCAGCGAAGGCTTGAGCAATTTCCATCCATTCTGCGGCGAGATCTCCTTGGATCTCGAGGTCCGCTTCTTGAGGGCGACGTCGTTGGGTGACGACAAGACAAAATTGGTATGAGTCGGCGATGACCACGTCTTCGCATTCCTCAGGTCCCCACGTCCACAATTCACCGCTGGGAGAGGTCAGTTCTACTCGGACTGGTCCTTGGGGAAGTTCGAGCCCTCTATTGGCATAACTCCAGCCTCTTGTCGTTATCCCAATATGGGCAACATGGCGCAGACGTTCCGTTTGTGGGTAGCCCGCCCCAAAGGTGTCCGCAACGTCATGACTGTGAGACCACGTTTCCATTAACCGAGCGGTAGCAAAAGAAAGGGCACTCATGTCAGGCCCAAACCACGGGATTCGATCTTTGGGGCCCAGGTCACGGAATGCTCCGGTCATTCGATTGCGCTCACCCTCAAACCACTCCCACAGTTCGACGCCGGTCAGAGCATGCACATCAACACCATCGAAGCTATGGAGATCACCGTCGCCTCGAAGCATCTTTTGTTTGATTTCTTCAAAGGCGGTCGCATCAAGAACGGCGAGGCTTGCAGCTACATCTGCCATCCCCAAGTGGATGATTGTCTCGTGCGTATCCCAGCCGTCAGCCGGTGTCGGCAAGCGCCACTCATCCTCTGTCAGTCCCTCAACCACTTCGCGTAGCGCCTGTGTTTCGGCATCAAGATCGTCGCAAATTCCCCTCATTGTTGGGACCCTACACCGACACGGCTGTTCGCTTCTGATTGAACGGCTATGGCGGCTACCGTGAACGACACAACCACGACCTCGGAGGGTCAGTGAGTCAGCCTCTTTGGAGCCCCAACAATGTTCGTCGCGAGTCCACCAACTTGTGGGCTTTCGCTGAACAGGTAGGTGTCTCACTCCGCAACGAGAGTTACCAGGACCTGCACCGTTGGTCTATTCGGTCAAGTGGAGAATTTTGGAGAGCGGTGTGGAACTTCGCCGCTGGGATAGGTGACCTCGGAGATATTGATCTCGAAAAGGGTGACGGCCCTGAGTCGCGTTTTTTTCCTAACGCCAGCTTTAATTTGGCTGCAAATTACCTGAAGCGCAGTGATGACGCCGTGGCTATCAGCTATCGCGGCGAGAACGTTGTCGAACGAAATCTGACCTTTGGTCAGTTACGTACGGAAGTTGGTCGGGTTCAACTCGCTCTGCGTTCAGAAGGTGTTCAGTCAGGTGATCGCGTAGCGACGCTTTTGCCTAACAGCCCCGAAGCGGTCATCGTCTTCTTGGCGGCGGCAAGCATTGGCGCCATCTATTCGTCGACAAGCCCAGATTTTGGTGCAGACGGGGTGCTCGACCGTTTCGGTCAGATCGAACCGAAGGTACTTGTAGCTACTGACAGCTATTTCTATTCAGGGGTGCGCCACGACGTCACTGGCAAGGTCGCCGAGATCGCACGAGGGCTCAACTCTTTGAAGCGCGTTGTGCTGGTTCCATATGGTGACCGCGAGCTAAGCCCGTCGTTGATTCCTAACTCGATTGGGTTCCATGAGTGGGTGACTGGGCCAGCAAACACGGAACCAGATTTTGTGCGTTTAGGTTTCGATCATCCGATCTATGTCCTGTATTCCTCAGGAACGACAGGAAAACCGAAGTGCATCGTCCACAGAGCCGGTGGAGTACTGCTGAAGCACTGGTCTGAACACCTTCTTCATTGCGATCTTCGCACTGGCGACCGACTCATGTATTTCACTACTACTGGCTGGATGATGTGGAATTGGCTAGTCGCCGGCCTCGCTTGTGGCGTTTCACTAGTTCTCTATGACGGTTCCCCATTTTTTCCAGGGCCGTCGCGATTATTCGATATCGCCGATGAGCTAAGTCCACGCCTGTTCGGGGTCAGCGCAAAATATATTGAAGCTGCGATGAAAGAAGGACTGCGGCCCGTCGATACGCACCGGCTCGCAAGCATCGAAACCTTCACCTCAACAGGTTCACCCCTCGCACCTGAGGGATTTGATTGGGTTTACGAAAATGTGAAGTCTGAGGTACACCTCGCGTCTTTTTCGGGAGGTACAGATATCTGCGGTTGTTTCGTGATTGGCGACCCGACGGGGCCTGTTCACAGAGGAGAAATTCAGGTCCCGGCGTTGGGTATGGACGTGGCAGTTTTCGATGATGGGGGACGTCCACTTTCTGAAGGAGAACAAGGCGAGTTGGTGTGTCGCAACGCTTTTCCCTCCATGCCTCTCGAATTTTGGGACGACCCGGGGGGACGAAAATATCACGACGCCTATTTCGCTCGCTTTTCTGGTGTCTGGCACCACGGAGACTTCGCTGAGTGGACCACCAACGGGGGAATGGTTATTTCAGGAAGGTCCGACGCAACGTTGAATCCGGGCGGAGTTCGAATTGGAACCGCGGAAATTTATCGCCAGGTGGACCTGATCGATGAAGTGCTCGAAAGCATCGTGATCGGACAACACGTTGAGTCAGACACGCGAGTGGTTCTTTTCGTTCGACTTCGCGATGGCCTACATCTGAGCGATGGGTTGAAAGAACGCATCCGAAGGCAAATTCGGGTTGGCGCATCGCCACGTCATGTTCCAGCAGTAGTCGCGCAGGTACCTAGCATTCCGCGAACTCGTAGCGGCAAACTTGTTGAGCTTGCCGTTCGCGACGCGGTTCATGGTGAAGTGGTGAAAAACATCGAAGCGATAGACGATCCTGAAGCATTGGATCATTTTCGTGACCATCCAGCTCTGAGGTAACCAGCCACTGGGCTACACACTCACGAAATCCGCCCTTTACGTTGTTGCTGTCGCGTCAACTCAACGCAGATGTCGCAATAGCTGCAATGTCCTCAGGCCTATCGAACTCTGCTTGATGCCCTGCTTCTTCGACGCAATGAACGCCAACAACGTTGGGAAGAATTTGCTCCCATTTGTTCAGATATGAGGCCGGAATAATGGCATCTTTCGCGCCGTGCACCAATGTCACGGGATTTTTGACTAGATGGAGTCGTTCACTGATACCGAATTCAGGTATTGGCCATATGAGTTGAGCAGAGGCGGACCGTGTGAGGTACCGGTCAACGCCATGTTCAACGAGTAGATCGGCAGGCATTTCTTCTGGGTCGTCGAAGAAGCTGGCCGATGCTGCCGGATCCGCGGTCAACATTCTGCGTTGATTACTCAAAGTGGTGGCGAAGGGGTCAGCGACTGGGTCTTGCGGGTCCCACAATCCAAAGGGAGCGATCAGCACCATCGCGTCGAAAGCCTCAGGTCGAATCGTTGCAAGTTCAAGAGCAATCATCGCGCCCACGCTTGAGGCAACAACCGGATGTCCGGTAACACCGGCTAGATCAATCAACTCACTGGCTGCAACAACCCAATCGTGCAGATTTCTTAGCCCGCTCGGTTCGCTGGAACCAGTGAAACCCGGAAGACTTGGTGCCGTTACGCTCCAGCCGTTATTTGCCAGCGCACTGAGGAAAGCATGTTCACCCGGATTACCCAGCATTCCGTGTAGGTAGGTCACCGGGCTACCTTCGCCACAGGACACAAGAGCTAAGTGGCCTTCTCGAAATGGCAGCGTTTCAGCCGCGTAGGCGCTCAACTGACCGATACCTCCGGTACGTCTCGCCGGGCCGGTTGGTCGAGAGGTTGAGGCCACCAGAGATCCTCGTACTCATCCTCGAAAAGGTCACAGACCTCCGGCATCACTTTGGTGGCATACATTTCTGTGTTGTAACGCACCAGATCTTTGTTCATGTTTCCGAAGTGACAGAAGGTCATGAGGTGGCCAATATGCATCGTGGTCGCTAATTCATGTACTTGCTCCGCTACCTGAGTCGGATTCCCGAGGATCACGTAGCCCTTCTCGACCATTTCTTCGAAGCTCAACCCTTTGGGATAGCCACCTCCAGGACTTGACTTTTTTGCTTCGGCGCGAGCCGTAGCTTCTCTAGCCGCGCGCTCAACCATTCCTTCCACTCCTGCCCGAACAGTGTTCGGGGTTTTATAACCAGGGGGGTCGGCAAAGCCTGCATAGACGTGCAAACAAGTGTTGAAGAAATATTCGGCGGGTTCACGATAGAGATCCCATGCTTCTTTTTCTGTGTCGGCTACTGCAATGAACTGAGCGAACCCCCCTTGGAAAGGGTTCGCTTCTTTCCCGGTCTCTTGAACCTTTTTCCAGAAACCTTGCATTGTTTTCAGGCCCGCTTTGTAACCGAAGTAGCTGAGATAGCAATAAACAAGATCTTCTTGCGCGCACCAATCCCACGTATCGACTGAGCCACCTCCAGGTATCCATATTGGTGGATGCGGTTGTTGGACCGGACGGGGCCACACATTGACATATCGGAGTTTGTTGTACTTACCGTTGAAGGAAAATACTTCGTCTCGAGTCCATGCTTGCCGAATGAGATCTACTCCTTCGTGATAGCGCTCGCGAAGGGTTGCCGGATTCTGCCCGTAGGCAAAGATGGTGTCCATGGGGGAACCGACTGGAAACCCAGCGACCATGCGTCCCCCGGTGATGCCATCCAACATCGCTATTTCTTCTGCAACTCTCAAGGGCGGGTTATAGAGCGCGACGGAGTCTCCTAAAACCACGATGTTGGTGTCAGGACAATTGCGGCTCAGGGCAGCGGCAATGATGTTGGGGCTCGGCATCAAGCCATATCCATTTGAATGGTGCTCGTTCACACCTACAGCATCGAACCCACAACCAGCCGCGAACTCGAGTTCATCCAGGTATTCGTTGTAGGTGCGATTACCGACCTCTGGGTCGTATAGAGCAGGGTCAATGTCGACCCACACGGATCGATGCTCCTCTGCGAAATCAGGTGGCAATTCCGGGTACGGCATGAGGTGGAAGAAAATGCTCTTCACGGTGGCTCCCTAGAAGTGGTGGTTCCAAAGGTAAATGTAGCCCTCACAGCACTTTCTGGGCCGGTTACGCGCCGAGATGGCATCCTGATCAAGTGCCCAATCTCACATTCAGCAAAAGTCTTGAATCGATTTTGCGTTGAATAACACGCCAAGCAACGAAAAACGTGGGATTCCAGCGGCGGCCCTGGCGATGGTCGGATGGGCGGCGTCGGGGGTTATTGCTAAAGGAATCTCAGAGCTAGGCCCTCTTGCAGTGGTTTTTTGGCGAATGTGGATTTACGCCGTGATTGTCCTCATTTTTTTGAAGCTCCGCGGGACCCCTCTCCGAAAGGAGTCGATACGCGTGTCTTGGCGCGGAGGCATTTCTTTGGGCGCTGACATCATGTTGTTCTTCACAGCGTTACGGTTGACCACTGTCGCGAATGCGACGGTTATTGGCTCGTGTCAACCACTAGTCATGCTGCTCATTGTCGGACGCATCTTCGGAGAGCGTCCGAAACGCAATGACTGGATTTTGGCGCTTGTCGCCATTTGTGGGGTGGGAATAGTCATGTTTGGTTCGACGGGTGTTCCTGGCTGGAGCCCCCGGGGTGACCTCTTGGCGGTGGCCACGGTTGTGGCATGGACGGGCTACTTCGTCTTTTCAAAATTAAGTAGCCAACACATCGAATCTTCTCAATACACCGGTGCAACAGCGTTGATCTGTGCACTGTTTGCAACCCCGTTCGCTTTGGCTTCTGGTCAGGTGTTTGATATGCCTTCAACGAACGCGTGGATATGGCTAGTTGTCCTTTCAGTGGGCCCCGGGTTCACCTCCCACATGTTGATGAATTGGGCGTTAGTTCAGATACCCGCATGGTTGGGGTCAACGTTGACTCTGGCTATCCCTGTCACCGCAACGTTAATGGCCTGGGCTTTTCTCGGCGAAGAGATAGTTGCTCTTCAGCTTTTGGGAATGGCGGTTGTGCTTTTCGCCCTAGGCGGCATCGTTCTTGGCCGACCCAAGTCGACCAAGAGCGACATCGACTGAGATCATCGACCCTTCCATTCCGGCCGACGCTTTTCGGCGAAGGCTTTGGGTCCTTCCCGCGCGTCTTCGCTTTCCATCATCGATCGGACAGCTGGGTACTCGGCGTAAAAGGCATCCCCAAGCGGAAGATTCAGTCCTCGCATTGAGGACTGTTTAGTAGCTCTAATCGAAAGCGGAGCACCCAGCATAATGTCGTCAATCAACTGATCTACTGCGCCGTCGAGTTCCTCATATGGGACTACTTCGTTGACGATCCCAATTGCCTGTGCTCGCATGGCTGTCATTGACTTCCCTGTTAGTAGGTACTCCATCGCTAGCTTCAGGGGAACTTGTCGCGGTAACCGATGAACTCCCCCGCCCCCTGCATAAATGCCACGTCGTGGTTCGGGCAGCCCAAATTCGACATGTTCGGCCGCGATCACCAGGTCGCATGCCATTGCGACTTCAAAGCCACCGCCGAGTGCGATTCCGTTCACGCGAGCTATGAGAGGTTTGGGGTAGTCAAACCGCTCAATCAACTTGGTTACTTGGCTCATCAGTAGCGAATCGGCCTCTTTTTCGGCTTCAGAAGAATGTTGAATCTGTGACAGGTACTTAAGATCGCGTCCTGCGCAGAAGGCTTTATCTCCAATCCCGGTCACCACGACAATCCAAACGTCGTCGTCCTCGGCGGCGTGATCCAGTAGATCGCTCCATTCTTTATGGGCCGGGGTGTTGATCGCGTTTCGGACTTCTGGACGGTTAATAGTTATTCGGGCTACGTGTGGCCGAGACATTCCGTAAAGGAAATATTGGGGGGTCCAATCAAGCTGCTGCATGAGTCGATCGTAGGCAGCTATGCACTAGCTAGGTCGGACGTGCTGGACTGGGGGGTATGAGTACAGAACAAACACGATCATTAATTGAGCGCTTTTACAGTGCACTGACCAACGGAGATCGCGAGGACATCAGAGCTTGCTTGAGTAGCGATGTGATCTGGAGGCTTCCACAGACGGCAGGAGAAACAGGGACCGGAGGCGCAGACCAAGACGGCTGCGTTCGCGGCCGAGAAGCCGTCGCAGCTGAACTTGGAGGTCGCACAATCAAAGAAACTTTTGATACCTCGAAACCGTTTGCCCTTGAAATCCGAAGCATGATCGTCGATGGCGAACTGGCTGCTGTTCAACAGCGACTCACCGCCACCACTAAAGCGAAAGGGGAGGCGTACGACAATCAATATTGTTGGGTGTACTCATGCCCAGGTGGCGAGATCAGTCATATCGAGGAGTATGCCGACACCCTTTATGCTGCTCGAACAATGGGTTGGAAACTTGAAGGTGAAGAGCAGTGATCGAGCAACATCTCAGTATCGACACCGGTGAAGGCCAAATGGCAACGTTTGTTGTTCGCCCTGAATCGGATGAAGTTCAGCCTGTCATTTTGTTTCTTATGGACGCGCCAGGGAAACGTGAGGAACTTCACGACATGGCACGCCGAATCGCTGCCACTGGCTACTACGTCATGTTGCCCAATCTCTACTACCGAGATACTCCCTCGTTCACTATTCATCGAGAAGATCCGGCGAGCGCAAAATATATGGCCCAGTTGATGGGAAATCTGTCAAATGCGATGGTGGCGCGAGACGCTGCTGCGTTGCTCGCTCACGCAACAGCAGACCCGTTAGCCGATGCAACGACCGTCGGCACCACGGGCTATTGCATGAGTGGACCTTTTGCTTTGTGGTTGGCAGCGGAATATCCGGAAACGGTGAAAGCGGCCGCTTCGGTACATGGAGTTCGGCTCGCCACCGATGCTCATGATTCGCCCCACGCGAGAGCAGGTGACATCACCGGTGAGATACTTCTGTTGGCCGCTGAGTTTGATGACTGGGTCGATCGGCCTCATTTTGATCGCATCGTCACCGCGTTCAACGACGCTGGAGTGACCCACCAGTCCGAATGGATAGAAGGTGTTCATCACGGATTCGTGTTTCCGCAACGACCGAAATACGACAAGATCGCCGCTGAGCGTCATTGGGAATTGCTGCATTCGATGTTTGACCGGACTCTAAAGTCGCGCTCATGACAGTTGTGTCAGCATCATGTGTCCGTCTAGCCGTCGCCGATCCGCCCGAAGTCTCGGCCGCCAATCCGGTTCACGATGAGAGCGCTACGGGATACGGGTACGCCGGAGGAATTGTCGCGGGCATCCACACCTACGGCTGGATGGTTCCAGCGATTCTGGATGCTCTCGGCGCAGGTTGGCTCTCTCATGGTTGGTCCGAATTTCGACTCCCTCGACCTGTTTACGCTGGAGACGAACTTCTTACTGAAGTCAAGCCGGCTCCCGATGACCCGAGCATCGGCGTGATGACTCAAACAGTTGTCTCTGATGGGCGCGTCACCATTGAGGGAAAGGTTGGCCTTGGCGACGCGTCATGGAAAAACGAGTTCGTCTTACCACACGGTCGCTCGCCTGTACCTGAAGCTGACCATCGGCCGTTTCTCGGTCTCGACGAAATTCCTAGCGACCTTGATTACCCAGCGATGTCAGTTCCTTTCGACGCAAGTGACGCGAGAACTTGGATGAGTGAAAGGATCCATGACGACGATCCATTATGGGTTGAGGGAGACATGCCATTGGCACACCCGTCCTGGGTTTTGGGTCAGATGACACCCTTGATTAGACATTCTTACCGCATGCCGGCAGGCGTTCACGCTTCAGGACGGGTGCAGCATTTAAGCCCGTTTCAAGCAAACGGTGCGGTAACGGTAGCCGGCCGTTGGGGTGACGTGGAGGTGCGAAAAAATAAACCTTGGTCGACGAGTGACGCAGTTTTTGTTGATTCGCGAGGCACGGAAGTTGCCTTGGTGAGGCAGGTCGCTGTGATCCTTCCTTTACTTCCTCGCAACTGAGTAAGAACACCAGGGGCAACATGTTGTAGAACGGGCATGCCAAAGCGTCTCTCGAGGGGGATTGGAAATGTCCGTGGAAAAGCTTCTTATTGCTAATCGCGGTGAGATAGCCATACGTATCGCTCGAGCGGCGGATGAACTCGATATCGACACGGTGGCCATTCACAGCGAAGACGACGGCTCGTCGTTACATACTCGCGCAACGAACGAATCGATAGAGCTGAACAATCGCGGAGTTGCCGCTTATCTCGACATTGATCAGATCGTCGATACGGCCCTCGCCGCAGGTTGCGACGCGATTCACCCCGGTTACGGCTTTTTGGCCGAGAACGCCGACTTTGCGCGCGCGTTAGAAGCCGCTGGCATCGTTTTCGTTGGGCCATCTTCTGAACAGCTCGCTCTCTTCGGCGACAAACTTTCCGCCCGAGCCCTAGCCGCCGAGCTCGATGTGCCACTAGCTCCAGCCACGGAGGGAGCGGCGACGCTCAAAGAAGTCGAAGCTTTTCTTTCCGAGTATCGCGCAATCATGATTAAGGCTGTCGCCGGGGGCGGAGGTCGCGGCATGCGCACCGTGCTACAGGACGATGACGTAGCCGCCGCGTTTGAACGATGTCAAAGCGAAGCACAATCCGCTTTTGGTAACGGTGACCTTTACGCAGAACGACTTATAGAGCGTGCTCGTCACATCGAAGTTCAAATCATTGGTGACGGAACATCCGTGGTTCATTTGGGTGAACGGGAATGCACTCTGCAACGACAGAACCAGAAGATCATTGAAGTCGCGCCATCTCCCTCTATCGAGAGCACAACACGAGACGTGTTGACGAACTCTGCGGTCCGTATGGCTTCTCACGCTAATTATCGAGGGCTGGGTACCTGGGAATTTCTAGTTGAAGCCGAGAACCCATCCGCAGTCGCATTTATCGAAACCAACGCTCGGCTGCAGGTCGAGCACACAGTGACTGAAGAGGTGACTGGAATCGACCTGGTTCGAAATCAAATTCTCATAGCAGGAGGGGCTTCGCTCGTCGACTTGGGTCTCTCGCAAGATGAGTTGCCCACTGCGCGGGGATACGCAATTCAATGTCGGGTGAATACCGAAACAATGACCGAGGAGGGGTTCGCGAAACCCGCCGGAGGCACAATTACCGCGTTCGAGACTCCCAGCGGTCCCGGCATTCGGACCGATACGTACGGGTATCAGGGTTATTCGACCAATCCCAGCTTTGATTCTCTCCTCGCCAAAATCATCGGACACTCCCCCACCAACAACTATCGAGATGCCATAAAAAGAGTCAGACGAGCTCTTTCTGAGTTCAGAGTCGAAGGTGTTCTCACCAACATTCCTTACCTGTTGGCTTTATTGGATCGGCCTGAAGTCCAGTCCAATGAAATCACCACAGGTTTCATCAACGAATACGGCGCTGAGCTAGTTCACGCTGCTGAACAAGTGGAACTCAACCGTGTTTCGCACACTTCTTCCGATCTTTTGGGACCGTCATTGGCAGGGGTAAAGGTCAGCAGTGACCCCTTGGCGGTACTCACACACGGCGACATCGATGGAAGGGAACCTCCTTCGATGTCTGGTTCGCTGGACAGTTCCTCTGCGATGGGCCCAGACGGCACTCGGCCGGTCGAGGCGCCGCTTCAGGGCACCATCATCTCGATTGACGTGTCACCCGATGACGAAGTCGCTGAAGGGCAGCCAGTTGCGGTAATGGAAGCGATGAAGATGGAGCACGTCATTGTGTCAAACGTGACTGGCATTGTTAGAGCTTTGGGCGTCAGTCAAGGTGACACCGTGTATGAGGGTCACCCATTGCTGTTTATCGAAGAAGCGGATCTGGACATCGAAGCCAGCGAAGCCGAAGCGGCGGTTGATCTTGACTTAATACGTCCAGACCTGCAAGAGGTCTTCGATCGCCACTACAGGGGAACCGATGAAGCCAAACCGTCGGCAGTGTCAAAGCGACATGGTCGAGGACATCGCACAGCGCGCGAAAATCTTTCGCGACTGGTTGATGAAAATACTTTCGTTGAATACGGCCCGCTAATGGTCGCTGCTCAGCGCAGGCGGCGAAGTCTGGACGATTTGATCGACAACACTCAAGGCGACGGTATGGTCGCAGGAGTCGGGAGTGTCAACGGTGATCTCTTCGACGAACAAACTTCACAAACCATGGTCATGTCATATGACTACATGGTTTTGGCGGGTACTCAGGGGCTTCAAAATCATCGAAAGAAAGATCGGCTCTTCGAGATTGCTGAGGACAACAAACTTCCAACAGTGCTGCTAGCCGAGGGCGGGGGCGGCCGGCCAGGTGACACTGACACGATGGGTGGCGCTGGCTTGGATTGTTGGGCGTTCACCTTCTTCGCCAAACTTTCCGGTCTGGTTCCACTCGTCGGGATCACGAACGGCAGATGTTTCGCCGGCAACGCCGTTTTGCTTGGGTGTTGCGACGTGATTATCGCAACGAAGGGGTCAAATATTGGCATAGGCGGCCCCGCAATGATCGAAGGTGGCGGCCTTGGGGTGTTTCGCCCCGAGGAAGTGGGTCCCGTTGAGGTCCAATACCCCAACGGAGTGATCGACGTTCTCGTCGAAGACGAAGACGAAGCAATGGACGTCGCCAAGAAATATTTGTCATATTTTCAAGGTCCGATCGAGACATGGGCAGCACCTGATCAACGTTTGTTGAGGCACATTGTTCCCGAGAACCGTCTGCGCGCGTATGACGTCCGTGAAGTCATCGAAACGATGTGCGATGTCGACTCGGTCCTAGAAATTCGTAAGGGATGGGGGCCGGGGTGTGTCACTTCGCTCGCTCGAATCGAAGGCCGGCCGATAGGGATTATCGCAAACAACAACCATCATTTAGGTGGGGCTATCGACGCCGATGTAGGGGACAAAGGCAGTCGATTTATGCAACTCTGCGATGCGCACGATATTCCACTCATGTTTTTGTGCGATACGCCAGGCATCATGGTCGGCCCCCAAGCTGAATACGACGCAACGGTTCGTCACGCCAGCCGGATGTTCGTTACATCGGCAAGCGTCACCGTTCCCTTCATGACCGTCGTTTTGCGGAAAGGCTACGGATTAGGGGCCCAGGCAATGGCCGGTGGAAGTTTCAAAGCCCCAGTGTTTTGCGTTTCGTGGCCAACTGGCGAATTCGGTGGAATGGGGTTGGAAGGCTTCGTCAAGCTCGGATATCGCAAAGAGCTCGAGGCGATCGAGGACCCCGAAGAGCGGATCGCGTATTACGAACAGATGGTGGCCAAGCTGTACGAGAACGGCAAAGCCGTCAGCACAGCAACTTTCTTCGAACTTGATGACGTCATTGATCCAGCAGAGACGCGTACTTGGATATCGATGGCACTGCGATCAGCTCCGAAGCCAGCGCCGCGAGAGGGCAAGAAACGCCCGATGATTGACACCTGGTAGCTGCTCATTTGCCCCGCCAGCGACATGGGCGAATCATCGGCGTTATTCCAGAAGTTCCGCCACCGCGAGTTCTGCTATCTGGTCGGGGTCGTAGCCGGCGCATTCCATCAGAACCTCAAAGGTGTGCTCACCGAAAATCGGACCGGCATGTGTGACCTGAGCCGGGGTGCGCGACATGTGAAAGCGGGTTCCGTCAACAAAGAAAGGTTCGTGGCTTGCGTGGGCGACTTCGACGAAACAACCGCGATGGGTCATTTGTTCGTCGGCAACTAGTTCAGGCGAGTTTTGGACAATGTGGGCTGCTACCCCAAGAGTTTGGAGTCTCTCCATGAGCTCAACGCCTTCTTGTTCGACAGTCCACGCGGAAATGACCGAGTCAAGTTCGTCGTGTTGAGCGTGTCGCTCATCGGCGGTGAGGTCTGCGAGATCACCGCGGTTCATCTCCTGTGCCAAAGACTGCCATTGGTCGTCGTCTTTGCATGAGATCGCTATCCAGTTGTCGTTGCCGCTTGTGGGGTATCCGCCCTGTGGGGCAAAAACAATGTCTCGGTTACCGGCTCGTTCCCAAACGTTTCCGTTGACCGAATATTCGAGAAGCGCTGGCGTCATAAGATGCAGGGCTGCTTCGGCCTGAGAGAGATCTATGTACTGGCCCTGACCGGTTCGTCTCTTGTGTTCAAGTGCTCCCATAACGGATGCGACAAGCCAACGCGGTGAGGTGTAGTCGGTGTACGCGCTGTAAGGGCCGGTTGGCGCCCGATCTGTCCAACCGACCGGGTAAAAGAAGCCTGATATTGCTGCGGCCATAGTTCCGAAACCAGCCAACATTGCCAGAGGACCTGTCTGACCCATAAGACAGCTTGAAGCCATAATGATGTCGGGCCGCCGCTTCTGAATCTGTTGGTAGTCGAGATCCCAAGCGGTCATTGCCTTGGGAGAGAACGATTCGAGCACCACATCCGCCCAGTCAATGAGATCCCATATGACGTCCACGGCTCCCGGTTTCGCCATATCGAGGGTGAGCCCTCGCTTTCCGGCGTTCATGTTGTGATAAATCCCTGACTTGTCAGGGTCAGCAACATCAGCCGGAAATGGCGAGATGCTTCTGACGGCATCAAGTTTGTTCGAAGATTCCACTCGCACGATCTCAGCGCCGTAGTCGGCCAGTACTCGTGAAGCAGCGGGCCCTGCCATGGCCCACATGAAATCCAAAACTTTTACCCCTTTAAGTGGAAGCGTTGTCGAGGCAATCGGCTCGGTTATGGCGACATCAGCGCCGCGGTCGGGTTCACTTAGCACCTGCACGGTGTGCTCACCTAGGCGCGGGGCTTCAGCCAGTACCTTCAACGGAGTTTCAGCGAACTTAGCGAAGGCTCCTGGGTAATCGACCATGGAGCCGTCACCATGTTCGACCGTCTCCCAATAGCCACGAAAGTCGAGTTGTTCGCTGTTGACAACCTCTTCGGTCGTAGTCACCGGAGTAATGAGGACGCGACGTTTCATCGCCGCCTCCAAAAGTTCAGCTTTGGTCTTCGTAGCAAAGAATTTGGTGAGGATGTCTTTAACTCGTTCGTACTCCTCCTTCGATTCTCGGCCGTCGAGGAGCATCAGCGCATATTCGACCCAATCTTTGTCTCGGGTGGCCTCGTCACAGAAACCTTCCTCACATACCCAAGCCATAAGGTTCCGTGTGAAGGGGGCGAAGGCGGGTCCAAACAAGAAGCTGACCGACGCATAGCCGTCTAGACACGGCCACATGATTTGGATGCGAATCCCTCCAAGTTCCACTCCACCAGCAAGCCTGGTGGGCGGGGTTGCTCCCAACGGGGTCGCTAAAGAGTTCGACTGGGTGCATTGGTTCATTGAGTGCTGAGCTGATACATCAATGTGCTGTCCCAGTCCAGATGTCGACTGTCGCTCAAATAGAGCTATCAGCGCCGCACCGGCTGCCTCCGACGCCGCGTTACCGAACGCTTGGGGCAGGGTACCTCCGGCTCGCAGCGGAGACCGGTCGTCGTCACCGGTCAACACCATGTTTCCAGCGGCTGCCTGAAGCGTAAGGTCGCTGTGTTCCCAGTTCGCTTTGGGGCCGTCGCCGCCAAACGCGGTAATGGAAACATCAATCATATGGGGATTGAGTTCAGCGATCTCTGAAGGTGTAAGCCCCAATGACGCCATGACTCCGGGATCAAACGAGTCGAACATGACGTCTGCCCCCGCTATAAGACGTCGAAGTTCGCTAATGCCGTCAGGTGTGTCTAAATCCAGGACAACGCTTTTCTTGCCGCGGTTATAGGCCCAGTGATGAAGTGAGTGCTCACCGTCATCGATTCCTTCGGCAAATGGTGCAAGTTGGCGGGCATGCGAACCTGAATGCGGCTCAATCGCGATGACCTCAGCTCCCATCTGGGCAAGCATGAAAGCGGCAAGATGACCGCGTTCGTCGGTCAAATCGAGCACTCGGTATTCACTGAGCATGTCTCCCCCTCGAACTCCCAGTAGTCACTTGGGACGTTAGCGCCCCCTAGGGGGCCTATCTGACTACGGTGCTTGTATGTCTTTACCTCCACACCGCGTTGACTATTTGCCGATGGCTGACCGGCCAAACATCAGTTGGCCCAATGGAGCTCGCGTCGCGTTGTGGGTCGCCCCCAACGTTGAACACTATGAGTACCTGCCGCCGCGCGACGCGCGTCGTAACCCCTGGCCCCGATCTCCCCATCCTGACGTTCAAGGCTATTCCCACCGTGACTACGGAAACCGAGTCGGGTTTTGGCGAATGCTCGAGGTGCTCGATCAGCACGACGTTCGCTGCACAGCTTCAACAAACCTCGCTGTCTTCGAGCATTATCCCGACATCGGCAAATCGATGGCCGACCGAGGTTGGGAAATCATGAGCCACGGTATTTACAACACTCGCTACCTCTCTTCGATGAGTGATCAAGATGAACGGGAGTTTTATCAAGATTGCATCGACACGCTGCATCGACACACGGGTCAAAAGCTGCGCGGCATGCTCGGACCCGCGGTTTCTAACAACCTTCGCACCCCCGACCTGATGGCTGAAGCCGGTCTTACCTATCACGCTGATTGGCTGCACGACGATCAACCTGTCCCTATCAGGGTTGATGGTGGCCGCCTAGTTTCAGTTCCTTACAGCATCGAGTTAAATGATGTTCCGGTGTTTCTTCACCACCACGACACATCTGACTTTGTCGAAATAGTGAAAGCGCAATTCGACACGCTCTATGAAGAAGGAGCTGGCTCAGGGCGAGTGATGGCTCTCGCTCTTCATCCTTATTTGATGGGTATGCCTCACCGAATCGATGGCCTCGATGAGATGCTGGATTATGTGTTGGGTCATGAGTTGGTGTGGCAAGCCACGGCGTCGGAAATAGCTGACCACTTCATAGAACATCATTACGAAGATTTCGTTGACCATGCAGTGTCACTACAGGAGGTCAACGATGCCCGCTGATCGCTCTCCAGGCATGGATCACTCTCATTATTCGTATTCACCGCTCCCAAGCAGAAATGCCCTTAAGTGGCCAAATGAAAAGCCTCTCGCTGTGGGGGCCTTGGTGCTGTTGGAACATTATGAATGGGACCCGCCACAGGACGCTTACAGCCTCAGAAATGCCAGCGGCGGACTCATCAAATTGCCAGCTCCCGATTACGTTCAATTAACTCACCGAGAATACGGCCATCGAGTAGGGATTTTCCGTCTACTCGACACATTGGAACGTTACAAAATTCCGGTCACCGTCGCGGTGGACGCGCTTACCGCGCTGCATTATCCGTGGCTCATGAAACACCTCGGTGAACGCAACTGCGAGATCGTCGGACACGGCATATCAGCCAGCAGGCTTATTACATCGAAGATGGATCGCGGCACTGAAGCGGAAGTAATCGCCAACGCTCTTGACATGCTTGAACAAGCGACCGGAGTTCGCCCCATCGGATGGTTTTCGCCCGAGGGTGTCGAGTCGGCTCGAACACCAGAACTATTAGCGGCAGCTGGAATCCAATACGTGTGCGATTGGCCCAATGACGAGCAGCCGTACACCATGACAACTCCGAACGGAAATTTGACCTCTCTTCCGTTGTTCCTCGAGATTGACGACGAGTTTGCTCTTTGGAATCGGCGAGCGAGTCTCGCTAGCTGGGAAAACATGATTGTTTCGGCCGCTCATCGACTCCACAGCGATGGTCGCCGTTCAGCTCGCCACATGATGTTTACGTTGAGGCCTTGGCTCACAGGTCAACCATTTCGCATTCGCGCACTTGACCGCGCGTTAGCTCAGGTAATGAGCCTCGAAGGGGTGTGGCCAGTTCACGGCAGCGAACTCATTGCCGCCTTCAACAACACCGATAGCTAGGTTATTGCCGCCAGGCGCCTGGCTGGGGTTGAGGCAAACCAAGATGGTCGCGTAATGTGTTGCCCGAATATTCAGTGCGGAAAAGACCTCGCCGCTGAAGTTCCGGCACCACGAGTTCTACAAAGTCTTCAAAAGCGCCAGGCATATGTGTCCCCGCTATCACGAAACCATCACACGCTGGAGTCGTGAACCACTCTTCGAAATAATCAGCTAGTTCGTTAGGGCCACCGACGACCGGATGGGCGAGGCGTCCGCGCCCAGAAACTGTTACAAAATCGCGAACCGTCGGATTGTCTTTCCCGGTTGCTTCGATGACCTGGTTTCGAATTCCCTGAATACCTGTCATCGCCGCAACATCTTCAGCAGAAAGAGGTTCGTCGAGTTCTTTGTCGGAGAAGTCGAAGTTCAATCCCTCCGAGAGCAGCGAAAGGTCATCCACGAGGTTCGGGAGGAGATCATAAGCCGCTCGCCGGTCCTCGGCTTCGGACAATGTCCGACCCACTACTGGGAAGGTCAAATTAGCTATTTTGACCTGCTCGGGGTCGCGGCCTGCGGCAACGACGGCAGACTTGACGGCTTTGTAATTATCGGTAGCCCTAGAGAGATTGGGGTTTGCCATGAATAGGAGCTCGCCCCAGCGTGAGGCGAATTCGATACCTCTGCCACTTTGACCCGCTTGGATAATTACCGGGTGGCCTTGAGGGGTGCGCGGCACGGTAAACGGTCCACGTGAGCGATAGTGCTCACCGTCATGGTCGAGTCGGTGGACCTTGTCTCCATGGGCATATAAGCCGGAGGCACGGTCAGCGACGATCGCATCGGCTTCCCAGCTATCCCAATGCCCATGAACAATCTCCATAAATTCATCGGCTCGGTCATATCGAACATCGTGAGGAGGCGCTGCTAGGAGCCCCATGTTGCGCGCCTCATTGTCATTGACCGACGTCACGACGTTCCATGCCGCCCTGCCTCCAGTCATATGGTCAAGCGTTGCAAAGACCCGAGCGACATGGAAGGGCGGGAAATAGGTGGTTGAGTATGTCGCTCCTAAACCCAGCTGGGAGGTAGCCATCCCCATTGTGGTTAAAACAGTGACTGCATCAAGCTTTACACATCGGATCCCATGTTCAACGGTGTGACGGTGGTCCCCGCCGTACATATCGGGCATGGCCAGACGGTCGTCGAAGAACCCAAGATCAAAGAGTCCGCTTTCTAACACTTGCGCTATGTGTCGATAGAAATCAACGTTGGTGACGTCGTGTCGCGCTTTGGGGTGTCGCCATGCTGCTGGAATGGTGGTGCAATTTTGTGCCTGAAGGAACCCGATAAGGGCAATCTGACGGGTTGAGTTCACGACAAACGAGACTTGACCAAGTCGGCAACGATTCGTCCTTCTGCCCGACCTGCGACTTGTTCGTTCACGGCTTTCATTACCTGACCCATGTCTGCCATTGTCGAGTGACCGCCTTCGGCTAAGACGCGTTCTACGATCTCAACTAATGCACTTTCGTCCATTTGTTCGGGGAGGTAACGCTTGAGAACTGCTAATTCGGCTCGTTCATCGGCGGCTTTTTCCGCTCTATCGCCCTGTTCAAAAGCTTCTGCGGCTTCGACTCTTCGTTTCGCTTGAGCCGCGATTACTTTTTGGACCTGTTCATCATCGAGCGTGGTCGAGGAAGCGCCAGCTACTTCGGCTTCCTGAACGGCAGCGACAACCAATCTCAATGTTGAAACAGTGAGTTTGTCCTTAGCTTTCATAGCCTCCGTTAGGTCGGCTCGGATGTCCTCTAACAGGCCCATGTGCCCGTTGGATGCCGTTCAACATCATCGCTAGGGATCGCGTCGATCCGGTGATTCACGGCTAATTCTGAGGCGGGCTCGCCCGCTATTCTGGTGTGCCACATGCGCCGCGGTTCTGTCATGTCGAACGGGGTTCCTCGGTGTTGTAACCGTCGGTTGTCCCAGATGACAGCGTCCCCTACTTCCCATTGATGGTGATACACACGCGGCGGTTGGCAAGCCCAGTTGTTTAGTTCATCGAGAAGTGATTCGGACTCAGCGGGGTCCATACCCACGATGTCGTGGGCGTGGCGACCGATCAAGAGACTTGGCCGCCCTGTAGCCGGGTGAACCTTTATAAGAGGCCGGAGTGAAACCTCCATGTCGTGATAGCCGTAGAGGTTATATGTGCCGTCTTCGTTGGATTTATTGGGGAGATTTCCGCTCCGTCCCTGGCTGTAATACAGCGAATGGTGCGCCTGGAGATCCGAAATACGCTCCCGGGTTTTGTCATCAAGTTCTTCGTATGCGGCTCGCATATCTGCCCAACCTGTGGCAGCACCTGAACTGGGGACGATCTCGGCAGTGAACACCGCGCCTTTGGCCTGCATTGGCATATAGGTGCTGTCGATGTGCCAACCTTCGTTACCTCTCAACGACTTGACGACTTCATCATCACTTTGGTGATGCACTTTGCCGTCTTTCCCAATATTTGAGATAGCGGCGCGGGGAAACTCCAGGTCACCGAATCGGCGGGCGAAAGTATCTTGTCCTTCGGCACTGAGAAATGCGCCAGGAAAAATTAATAGGGCGCGGTCGATCCAGAGTTCGTGTAGTTCGCTCCATGTGGAGTCATCCATTGCTTCGAGGTCGATTTTTGTGACGACCGAACCAAATGTCGCTTCTTTGAGGTGCTCCACTCGCATTGTTGTCATAGGTCCTTCTTGATGACGATATCTCAAGCGTAGCGAGCCCATGACGGGCCGTGCTGTGCGCGAGACTGCTCGCGTGACTAGCGAAGTTGTGTTCGATCTTTCATTGCGACGGCGCCTGCGTTCGAACCTAGATAGGCACCAGGTCCGTGAGCATTCAGATGAGGGTTTAACTCGGGCTGCTGTTTGTGTAGTCGTGCTTGACAGCGACGCCCTTATTCATGGAGATGATCCTCTCGCGAGTGACGAGTCCACGTCGGACCGTAAACGGTTGTTGGCCGAGATCCCTGGGAGTACAAATGATGTCGAGTTGACTGGGAGCATTCAAGACACGGCGGGTGGTGCCGCAGTTTTACTTACTCGGCGAGGGTCGAGGCTTAAGGACCATCCGGGGCAATGGGCTCTCCCCGGAGGCCGCGTTGATTCCGGTGAGACTTCTCTTCAGGCAGCCATGCGCGAAGCTTCCGAAGAAGTCGGCTTGAATTTGACTTCCGACAACCTGCTTGGGCGATTGGATGACTATCCCACCCGTTCGGGTTATGTAATCAGCCCCTTTGTGTTTTGGATCGATGGTGAGCTCGAGCCGGTGGCAAATCCTACGGAAGTGGCGTCTATCCACCGAATTTCTATTAAAGAATTGACGCGACCAGACTCGCCGCGTTTCGTGAAGATTCCCGAAAGTGATCGCCCCGTCGTCCAACTACCGATCGGAGGAGATTTGATTCATGCCCCAACGGGAGCGGTGCTGTATCAGTTCCGGGCAGTCGCTTTCGATGGGAATAGCGTCCGCGTCGATGAATTAGAGCAACCAGTTTTTGCTTGGCGTTGACGTTGACGTTGCAGATCAAATTTGCTTATTCAGCCATGCACCGACATCGATGATTCTGGATTGATAGTTCGGCTGCGACGAAAATTGCTCATGTCGATGCTCAGGCCAGTGTGTGGACCTGTGACTGACACTGGATCTGAATCGTGATCCTGACCGTTTTCGACGGCATATATGAGTTCAGACATGCAATGCCCTGCGATCCCCGCATTCTTAAATTGGTTACCGCTCGTTCCAATTGCTACGTAAAACCCGTCAACACAAGTTCGGTCGTAGATCGGTATCCAGTCATCGGAAACGTCATATACCCCAACGATTCCCCGCCTCTGGTGGGGAATGCCGACGGTGGGGAGCCGGCGGTTGAGTCGCAAGACCTGCGTCTCCCACTGCTGGACATCTATTTGCCCTTCGTAGTCAGGGTCCACCCAATGCAGGGGATCACAATCAGGTTCGGTACTTCCCACCAAAACGTTGTCGCCCACATCCGGTCTGACGTATATGCCGTTGTCGTCGTCTGCGAGGCTGAATCCACGGTGTTCAAAATCAAGTTCAACTGGGATGGGAACGTGATGGACTTCTTGACGAAGAGGGGTTGTGTGAATGGACATATCGTCCAACGCTCCGGCCATTTCGTTGACGGATCGACTATGGGGTCCTGCAGCGTTGACCACAATTGGAGTTGAGACCAAGCTCCCGTCGCCCAAGCAAACGCCAGTGACTCTTGCATCGCTTCGAGTGATTGCGGTGACTTCGGTTTTGAAGCGAAATTCACAGCCCAGTGTCGTTGCGGCGAGATAAAGGTTGTATGCCGCGAGTTGCGGGTCGCTTACGTAACCGGCTTCGGGTGTAAAAAGCCCTCCTTCAAGGAATTCACTGGGTTCGTTCCAAAATTCGTCGTCGTCAGGTCGTTTCGGAGGTCCGAATTTACGGAGATCAAGCTCAGGCAGATGCGTTTCGAATGCTTCGAGGTCCCAGTCCTCGTAGGGAATTTCGATTGAGTCAAAGTGTGGCACCACCTTGAGGTGATGACCTCCGACAGTCTTGAGAGTCACCATCCCGCATTGTCGGAACTTTGCGAGGTCGGCCTCGTCGGACAACTGCAGATGGTCTGCCCAGTTCTCCCAGTAACGCAACCCTTCATATGACATGGCAACGCCCGGGTACGTGGAATATGTGAAGCGAACAATGGCCGAGGAAAAGCTGGTGGAGCCCAACCCGGCGCCACCATTGCGATCAATTGTCAGCGTGCGCATTCCGCGTCGCGCAAGTTCATAGGTGATCGACGACCCGATGACTCCTGAACCGATCACTACAGCGTCATAGGTTTTCCCAGACATCGCCACAGTTTCGCACCTATCAGCTTGAGGATTGACGGATCTTCATCCAATACGAAGCGGTTTCGCGATAGCTCCACTCAGTACTTCTGGCTCACCATTGGTGACGTGAACATCATCTTCGATTCTGATTCCGCCGAAACCCCGTAGAAGATCAACTGTGTCCCATATGACTTCGGTTTCAAATTGTTGACGCACCGAAGGGTCAGCGAGAAGCGCGTCGATGAAGTAAACCCCCGGTTCGACGCTGGTGATCATCCCAGCTTCGAGGGTTCTGTCCATCCGCAAGTATCGCGACTGAGGGTGAGAACCAGGCTCTCGACCTGGCGGGTAACCACCAGCGTCGTGAACGGTAAGCCCAATAAGGTGACCAAGTCCATGGGGATAGAACAGGGCCACAGCGCCCGATGCAACCAAAGCATCCACTTCGCCACGCAAAATCTCAAGCTCGACGAGACCTGAGCCAATTACCCGAGCCGAGTCGAGGTGCACTTCACGCCACTCCTCACCTGGCCGACAGCGATCGATCGCTAATTCTTGGGCTCGAAACACTAACTGCCACAAAAAGGACTGAACGTCGGTGGGTTCGTCACCCACGACCATGGTGCGAGTGACGTCGCTGGCGTATCCACCAAACTCGCCTCCCGCGTCAATGAGCAGCAGTTCTCCCTTCTGAATGGTGCGAGTCGTCGGGTTCAAACTGTCATCTTGCCCGTAGACATAGTGGAGGTAGGCGCCGTTCGGTCCGCTGGCGACAATGCTCGGATACGCGGTTCGTACCGCTCCAGCGCGAAAGAACTCGGCCTCGATGGCAATCTGCACCTCTCGCTCGGTCATACCCGCACGGGCGTTTTCATAAACCCAGGAAAACCCTGCTTCGCTCGTCGCAGCAGCAGATCTCAGCGCTGAAAGTTCAAGCTCATCTTTTTGGAGCCGGGTCTCAGCAATTCCCGATTGAATTTTTCTGTCATCCCAGCCCTCAATGAGCGGCTGTCGTTCACGACTGCCAAGCCAGTCGTCGAGGTTATCTATTGGCAAGCCGATCTCGTTTGCTGGCTGATGCCACACCATCTCGTCCGCCGTGGATCGGGGACCAAAGAGCTGCCATTGCCGGGCCTTCGCGTCATATGCCAAAACCGATTCTGGTACGCCATACCCTGCGAGATAGGCGAAGTCGGGGTGCGGCCGAAATTCATGGTGGAGATCGCTTCCCGCAATTGACAATGCTTGCCCGGAACGAACCAATACGACCTCGTGTTCGAGATTCCACTGTTCAACCACAAGTTGGCGGCGGCGTTCGAGTGCTGCTTGATGGTCGCTATTGCCCATAAAGGGAATCTACTAGGGCGACAGTGATTGACTCACCGTGTCATTGTGTTCTTATGAGTACTTTGATTACTGGTGGCACCGGGTTTATTGGAGCAGAAATCGCTCGAATGCTTGTCGAGAGCGACGAGGATGTCCATGTTGCACATAGGTCGGGGAATCTTGGTCGACTTGAAGGCATAGCCGACCGTGTCCAACTTCATCAATTCGATCTGTCAGTTCCGGGAAGCGCGGCATCGCTCTTGTCTGAAGTTGCTCCTGACCGGCTCTTTCACTTCGGTGCCATTCTTACTGCCCCTGGTGAGCAGGACCCGCAAGCGTTACTGCAAGCCAACGCTGTGGGTTTCATCGAAACCATTGAGGCCGCTCGGTTGGCCGGAACCCGGCAGATGATTTTTGCGAGTTCCATCGGGACGTATGGTCGCGACACAGGTGGAGGGATCATTAATGACTTGACTCTCCAGCGGCCCGGAAGCGTCTATGGGGTCACGAAAGTCTTGGGCGAAAACCTCGGTGCCTATTATCGGCAAAAATATGGGTTGGATTTTCGGGGTTTGCGGTATCCGTCCATCGTGGGACCTGGGGTCACTACCTGGAGTGTGGCCCAATACACCAGTTGGATGATTGAGAAACCGGCTTTAGGGGAACCGTTCGATGTGTGGGTACCACCCGAAGCGGTGGTGGCGGTTCTCCATTACCAGGATGCTGCTCGAGCAGCTATCGAGTTGTCTGATGCGCCGAGCGACGCTATTCGGTCAATTAATTACCTTGTTGATGGCGTTCGTCCCACGCCTACCGCTGGTGAATTAGCTGACGTGGTTCGTTCGCGAATCCCTGATGCCGAGATCAATTTTTCTGCACCAGCGGACGCTGTTGCTGGATCGGTGCGAATAGACGACAGCGCGGCGCGCGACGAGTGGGGGTGGGTACCGAACTTCGATACTGAGGGAATGGTTGATGCCGTTATTGCTGAGGCAACTAGCGCTTAGCTGCGTGGTAGCTCCGACCAGGGAAGCTCTCGTTGTTCTTTCTCGCCAGGTTCGCGCGGTAGGCCGTGAACTCGTTCGCCCATGATGTTTCGCTGAACTTCATCACTTCCGCCCGCAATAGATAGGGCGGGAGTAAACATTGCATAGGCGTGGAAAAGACCGCCGGTGGGCGCGTCTTCTCCGTAAAGCATGCCGTGAGGTCCCATCGTCTCGAGTCCCACGTCGCGGATTTGTCGGTTCATTTCGGCACCAAGAAGCTTCAACATAGACACCTCGGGGCCTGGCTGACCCCCAGATTTTAGACTTGCAGCAGTGCGCATACCGGACCACTTGGAGGTCCTACGCATTTCCATGATTTTGGCCATTCGCTGTCGCTTAATTGGGTCATCTAAAGCGTCGAACTGGTTCGTGACGTCGTCAAGTACCATGGTGACCCCTCCACTTAGGGCAAGCGAAAAGCCGTCGACCTTTGATTCAAGGTCTGAGAGATGATCATTCACAGTCACCTCCAGATCAACCGAACCGAAAGCAGCTGTTTCTCCCAATCCCGCGTTATCGGGGTCTCGTTCGTGTGACAGCGTCGTCATCGCAACGCGCCAACCGTCGCCAAGATCTCCTAGCCGATCGCTTTCAGCAACTCGTGCTTCATTAAGAAAGACCTCATTGAATGCAGCGTCGCCTGTCATTTCTCGGAGGGGGCGAACGTCCACGCCTTCTTGCTCCATATCGATGAGGAAATAGGTAATCCCACGATGCTTGGGCTGTTGTGGGTCTGTTCTCGCGATGAGGATGCCGTATTTGGCCCACTGAGCGCCTGAGTTCCAAACTTTTTGTCCGCTTACGACCCACTCATCGCCGTCGCGAATTGCTCTCGTTGCTAATCCAGCCATATCGGACCCAGCACCGGGTTCTGAAAAAAGTTGGCACCAACGATCTTGACCGTTCACTATTTGGGGGAGGTATTTCTCCCGTTGCGCTTCCGTTCCATAATGCATGATCGTCGGGGCGGCCAAGAACGTAGCTACACCATTTGGTGGGCCAAAGGCTCCTGCGTCACGGCGTGCTTGTATAGCGGCCTTGGTCGCGCTCGTTGGAAGCGCTCTTCCTCCGCACCCTTCCGGCCATGATGGGAACGCCCAACCTGCGTCCGCAAGAAGCTGCCACCATCGACCCAGTGAGAGTTCTGGATCCCAATGCTGTTGAAACCATTTTGTTGCGTCAGCTCTAACAGCTTCGGGGGTTGTTGATTTCATGACAACATCATCGCGCTAAAGCGATCCACAAACCGGGCTACTTATTCGGGGCCGTATTTTTTGAGGAGGGCGAAATTTCTGCCCATAGGGTCACGGTGTGCCAAACCGTAAATACAGCCCGATGTCTCTGAAATGGTGGTTCGAAGATAGAACCACCGGGGAGATTGTGGTCGCTCAGCGCCCAAATCTTTTGATTGGAGCGTGCATCGCCGGGTTCATCGCCACTCGGTTATTCGGGGATAGCTATGGGGTTTTGATGGTCAGCAAAGCGTTGTGGTTGTTGTGGTCGTGCGACGAATTATTTCGCGGAGTCAACCCATGGCGCAGATCGCTGGGGTTGTTGGTCGGTGCCGCGACGATTTTTGGATAACTGCAACCTGAAGGCGACAGTAGGAGGTCCTGAGTCATTTCACGAGCAGGAGGCCTCTATCCACGGCCTGGATACTGGGCGATGTCGAACTAGGGTCCGGTGTCAGATCATCGGGGTTACTTCTGAGGGGATGTCATGGATGTAGAGCGCTCTGCCGAGGTCATGAGGATGTATTTGGGAGAGGTCCTCGGAAAGCGAAGGTTTGAATTGATTCCAGATTTCGTGGCTCAAGAGATGCTCGACCACGCGACCGGTATGCGTGGACCAGAAGCGCTTCATACCCACGCGACCGGGTTTTGCGACAATATTCCCGGGGTAGAAATTGAGATCGAAAACATCTTCGCTACGGAAGACGCCGCATTCGGTATATGGAGTTGGAAGGGCGAACCCGTTCAATCAATGGGACATTCGTCTAATGGCAACCCTGTCTTTCCGCGCCGTGTTCTGAGCGTGTTCCGGCTTCGCGAGGGCATGCTGGTGGAATACGAAGCGTTTGTAGATGCTGGCCAGGTACGAGCCCAAATTTCGGCCCCCTAGAGCCAACTGGGATCCTGGATTTCTGTGCGACACCCAATAACGGTCCGGTTGGTTCACACTGTTTTGATACAGAGCGTCTCGGCCAGTTGTTTCTTATCCAACTCTCATGAAGCTCTCAGCTTAAGTTCAGATTCGTTAGACAAGATTTCAGGTGACGGAAACCACACCTAGGAGTTCAAATATGATGCGAAATTCGACGATGAAATGGGTCGCCCCAATCGTTCTCGCTGGAGTCGTGATCGCCGGCGGTTCCGCTGCCATCGCCGCCGCGCCTTGGAGTAACGACAGTCAAATCAAGGTAACGGAGGGTTCTTCGTGGTCCAAGCCATCGGACGTTGACATCGACGCTCGTAAAGCTGAGATGCAAGAGCGCTTAGCCAACAGAGTCGAGTCCGGCGAGATCACCCAAGCCGAGGCAGACGACATCCGCGCGAAGATGGCGGACCGCAAAGGCAAATTCCAACGCGGAGAACGACCATCGAACGTTGACATCGACGCTCGTAAAGCTGAGATGCAAGAGCGCTTAGCCAACAGAGTCGAGTCCGGCGAGATCACCCAAGCCGAGGCAGACGACATCCGCGCGAAGATGGCGGACCGCAAAGGCAAATTCCAGCAACGTATAGGTCAACGATAAAGGCCAAGACTCAGTCGTTTAGTGAAAAGCAGGAGCCACGGAAGCTGAGACGTCGGCCTCTGGGGTATCCCGCTTTACCGGACGACTTTCACTACGAGTCCTCGGCGTTGACTTTTCGCCCCTTGAAAGGGTCAGTAAGGAATTACGTAAGGGTTTCGAGGACGATCCGCGAGTTCGAAAATTTCGTGGAAGTTTCGGTAGGTCCTCCACCACCTTTACTTGCCCAACTCGTCTAACTCGAGATCGCTGTTGCTATTGCCACCCGGGCCTGGGCCAACTTGGAACAGGCCCCATTTCCAAAGGCAACTCCGTGCCTACACGAAACTTGATCCCGCAACGACTTTAAACACCATGCAACCGGTCGCGGAACTGTGTTTCTTCGTGGCTTCTACTGGGCGTCAACTCAATCCGTAGCAGCTAGTCAGGGTTTTGATTTTCTTCAGTCACAATGACCCAGCTTCCGGTGGGCACCATGTCGAATGACGACAGATAAAGGGTTGCTGGTCGCTGGGGTGTCCCAACTTCCATCCGAAAAACCAAACGGCGCGCTAACCGCGTCAACCATCCATCTCGGGCGACTGATTTTCGTTGACTAACTCCTCGCGGACCTCGCGGAGGGATCGATGCAGGTGGGATATCCAACATGAAACTAACTTAGCAAACGTTTAGTAGGTCTATGTACCATTGCTCAAATTTATCGGCATGTGTAACACCTGCTCTCTTCCACCCGAACACTCGGGCGAATATCGAAAGAACCGGTATGCCCACTGCAGAGTTCAGGCCGTTGCAGATGGCCAACTCAATGGGGATACGGGCGAATCGGTGTATCGGGTATACGAGGTCAAAGTCACAGCCGAAACCCCGTACAAGGGTGCTTTTAGAGGCACCCTGCACATGACTCAGGTCTACCATCACCGCATGGACCAGGATCGAGCAGCAGCAGCCCATGTAGCTGGCCACGGTGTGGTGGGTGAAATTATGGGCTTCGAATGTCTCGGTCTAACGATCCGTTGGACCGACCAACATCTCGGCGTCTGTCGATGGCCAGTCATGCCAGAAACAGTTTTCCAACAGCTGCAATTTCAAAGTTACGGCCCCGCAGATCGTCAATTTGGTGAGATAGAAAACTGGGTCACACGCAAAATCAAGTCATATTTGGCGGGTGCTCTGGCCGAAGAAAGAGTCACCGGCAGCTACAACTTGACTTGGGCCACTACCGACTTGAACATGATCAGCGTCATTATTCGCAACGTATTTGGATTACAAGGTCCGCATCTTGACGAACGACTCACTAGCGAGATCTATTACGACGTTGACCTCGGCATGGAAATCGAAGACCTCACGCGTGTGGTGCTGCGTGCACGGGAGAGGTGGGACGACGAGGTGAAGGCCCAACTCCTCACAAATTTAGGATGGGTCGATGAAGTAACCGAACTTGTCTTGGAACACAAAACCATCAGCGGAGACCAGATGCGTGCAGTCAGGCGTTACGACTAATCAACGGCTGTGAGAAGAAATTGAGCTTAGGATCGCGCGATGACTAGTTCTACCGACCCGCTAATGCTTGAGCTACCGGACCTTAAGACCTGGGGTCTTGCAGGGAAAGTTGTCTTAATCACTGGCGGCGCGTCGGGTATTGGTGCCGCGACTGCACGTTTAGCATCAGCTGATGGCGCCCAGGTCCTTGTATGCGACCTTGATGGAAGCAACGGACGAGCAATAGCTGAGGAAACAGGGGGGCGATTCATTCCTCTAGATGTGACCTCACCTGAGGATTGGGCTTCGGCCGTCGCTGATTTAGATCAACTCGATATCGCAATTCTTAACGCTGGAGTCGAATTTAGGGATCCAGCCGATTTCTCGAGAACGGCGGACGATCCCGGCGAATGGGATCTTGATTTATACATGCGGGCCCGAGGCGTAAATGTTGACGGAGTGGCTTTTGGTCTGCATGCTCTCGTGCCGGTATTCGATCGGTTGGGTGGCGGAGCTATTACCGTGACAGCGAGCCTCGCAGGGCTCATTCCGTGGTCGCCAGACCCCGTTTACAGTATGACGAAATGGGCAGCAGTTGGTCTAGTTCGCGCAGCTACAACTTCTTTAAGGCGAAAGGGCATCACCATTAATGCTGTGTGCCCTGGGGGCGTCGCAACCCCGATGACCAGAGTGTTCGATGGCTCGGTTCCTGAAGGAATGGCAGACCCTCAACATATAGCTACCGCGCATTTAGGCATCGCCATATCCGGGCACTCAGGTCGCGTAATAAAAGCCGTCGCGGGCTACCCGCACACGGCCCACCAGTTTGCCGAGGTCACCAACACCTTTTAGGACTCTGCATCCAGGATTAGTCAAAAGGTTCGACTCCCCGAAACGATGCCAAATCGCGCCGCTCCCGAAGCCAACAGCAGAACTACCAAAGAACGCGCGCTGGTCAACAACTACGCTGAAGCGCGGTGACCTTAGAAGTTCAACGTCCCTCTGACTCCCCAGGAGTAGTGCGGCTGGTTTTGTCTAACCCGCCGGCCAACGCTACGTCCATCGAAGATCTCTGTTCCATTGCAGACACCATCGAGGACGTGACCCAAGAAGACAGGGTCATAGTGATTTCTGCTCATGGAAAGGGCTTCAGCGCTGGCGGGGACTTGAAAGAAATGGATCGGCTTGACGGCCATGAAGGAATCCTGGGTCAATGCCTGGAGTCGGCGAGAGCATGCACCGCCATATCTCGCTGCTCTGTCCCCGTCATTGTTGTCGTACACGATTACTGCTTGGGAGTCGGAATAGAGCTTGTGGGCAGCGCCGATATCGCGCTAGCAAACGAAGCCGCTCTATTTCAATGGACAGAAGTCGATAACGGAACCGTCGGGGGTGCAGCGCAGGGTTTTCGAATGCTCCCACCCCAAGTGTTACGCCACCTCATGTTTACAGCTGAGCCAATAACCGCTCGAGACTTATGGGTCAGAGGAGCACTCACGGAGGTGATGCCAATTGCAGACCTTGATGCGCGAGCACAAGAAATCGCTCAAACCATCGCGAGTAAGTCACCCAACCTGGTCCGACATCTCAAAGCCTCGATGGATGCCATCGAAGCGTTCGAGGTTGAAAACGCCATGCGTTTCGAACAAGGTTTTATTTTTCAATTAAATATGGAAGGAAGCGGTTCCGCTGCTCGGGCGGCCTTTCTTGAAGGCACCCGCAAAGGAATCAAGGGGCGCTCCGCTCTGCCGGACGCCTAGCACCTATCAATCCTTGACGAGGAGAAAAACTTGGAACGCCAAGATTTCTTCAAAAACACCGACAAAAACAGTACGGGACCGCTCCAAGGGCTGCTCGTCCTCGAGGCAACCACGACATGGTCTGGACCTATGGCCGGCTGCATCCTCGCGGACCTCGGAGCCGATGTCATTAAGGTCGAACTCCCTCCCGGTGATGTGACTCGGTTCGCTCCGCCGCTTCTCCCCGACACCCAGCTTTCATTCGCTCACCAAACTGTCAACCGGAACAAACGGTCACTCGCCTTAGACCTACGCACAACCCAAGGCGCTCAAGTGTTTTTGAAACTCGCGACTCGAGCAGACGTCGTCATCGAAAACTTTTTGCCGGGAACCTTGGAATCTTGGGGGATTGGTTTCTCTGATGTTGAGGCTGTTCGACCTGATTGCATTTACCTTTCCATCTCTGGTTGGGGTCAGTACGGAGAGCTTTCAGATAGACCCGGCTACGACCCGGCCACTCAGGCGGTAAGCGGATGGATGTCTTTAAACGGAGAACCCGAGGGGGTCGCGGTTAAGGCCCCAACTTTTCTGGCGGACGACTTGGCGGGGCTGCACGGAGCGGTCTCAGTTCTTGCGGCACTCCGACACCGAGAGGTTTCTGGCGAAGGCCAACATATTGATGTGGCATTGCTAGATTCGCTGCTTTTCCAATCGAATGGTTTCCTAACTCTCGGAGCGATGAACGCCCCGCTACCTCGTATGGGATCGGAAGTGCCTGTCGCCGCGCCCTGTAACACCTATCGCTGCACCAACGGCGATGTGTTCATCGCGTTGATCTTGGACAGCCATTGGACCGCGCTCGCGAATCTGATGGGTCGGGAGGATTTAGTCGAGGACGAAGGACTGGCCTCCAACAGGGGACGAGTAGCTCGCCGGGACGACATCAATCAGGCGCTTTCCGCGTGGTTCGCTGAACATACTGTCGAGGAGTCCGTACGCCTGGCCGCCGAGAGCGGTGTAGCGGTATCTCCTGTCAACACGTTCGCTGACGCAGCGCGAATGCCGCACGTCATTGAGAGAGAAATGTTGCAGGAAATCGAGCTAGAGGACGGGAGTGTGGCTCCGATAGTGGGGCCCGCTGCCAAGTTCTCTCGAACCCAAACAAAGGTTCGAAGCGCTGCGGCCAAATTGGGTGCCCACACCAACGAGATTCTCTCTGAGCTTGGTTACAGCCCACAAGAAATTGAAAGCTTTCAACAGCAAAAGGTCATCGGAGAAGGCCCTCTCCAACACGCTGATTCTTAGCCCGAGATGAGAGAATGGGGCCGACAGGTTTACCTGTCGGCCCCATTTCCCGTCTTTATTGGATTGGGATATTTGTCAGCTAGTGGCTATTTGCACCCACCGTTGGCTTTGTCCCATGCGCAGTTGGGTGTTCCGCCATTGGCGTCGACGAGTTCGCCTACCTGGTTCCAGGTTTGCGCAGTGGCGTCGAACTGGCTGAAGTCCGATCCCTCAACAAAGTAGGCATCTGTGGCACCAATCATCTCATTGGTGATGCCTGCCATTGTCTGGGGGTGGTAGATGCGGAAGTTGCGCAGAGCCAACATGAAGTTGGTCCTTGTGAGCCCTCCGGGGAGTTCGTTAGCGACTCGAAGAGCCTCAACGTATGGGTAGCCGAACATGTAACCGGTACCAAGAAGCGAGATTGCTGGATCAAGTCCCGCGGCAGTGAGATTGTCGTTGAGGAAACTGATGAAGGGCTCGTCGATGTACTTGGGATCGCTCGTGTCCTTCAATCCGCCTCCAACGACCCACCACTTGTCGGCTCCCATTCCAGCTGGCGCCATGTAAGCAGCAATCCCTTTACAGACCGACGGAGTGAATGCCGCAGACATTGTCTCCAACAGACCTGCAGCTTCGACTTCTTGGATCGCCAGCAAGCATGGATTTCCCGCGGTCATCGATATGAACACGTCAGGATCGAAGGCAGCAATAGTCGTGACCTCATTGGTCAACGTAGGCGCTGCCGGGTCATGACGAACCGGAAGGTATTCGCTAACCACATCCGGATTGGCCTCGGCGTAGTTCTCGAAACCAATCTCGTAGGCAAGACCGAAGTCGTTATCCATGACTAGTCCCGCAACTTTGACCGGAAGCTGATCTGTCAAGTTGCTCTTGATCCAGGTTCCCCACAGCATGGCCTCAGTCGCATACGACATCTGCATCGAGGTCGTCCAAGGATGATTCACCGGGTCACCCCACGCGGGATGACCTGAAATGTAGAACGGGTGAGGAATGCACTCTTCGTTGATCTTGTCGTACACCGCGAGGCCGTTTGGTGACCCGCCGTTCTGGATGGCGAAGACGTTTTCGGATTCGATCAACTCGTCCACATACTCGATTGTCTGAGCCGCGACATAGCCGTCGTCGAACACGATCATGTTGATCGCGCGTCCGCCAATGCCTCCATTGTCATTGACCCAATCGAAGTAGTTGACCATTCCATGGGTGATGTTGCCGTAGGCAGCCAAGTTGCCGGACTGCACGAGAGTGTGTCCGAGCCTTAACTCGCTGTCTGAGACGCCTTGAGTGTTGCTCCAGTCTCCTGGACAGCCATTCAGGTCAATCTCGTAGCCTGTTGGGCCGCGCAGAACGTTGTCGTCGCCGACACCCCACTCTCCTGCATTCACCTTCTCGGTGATCTCATCGATCATCAGTTGGCGGTTGTAGGCAGCTTCTTCCCATATGCCATCAAGGGTTGAACGATCGAATGTCGGCGCGTCAGCGTCAACTTCTTCTTCTTCAGCGTCGCCGGATACGGCCTTCTCTACTGCGTCTTGAGAAAGGCCACCACCTTCGTCTTCTCCTTCGTCTTCCTCGGCGTCGTCTCCCCCACTATCGGATGCTGTTGCTTGTGCTGCGTCAGATCCTGACAACGCGTCATCACCTCCACCACAAGCCGCAGCGATCATGAACATCGCCAATAACGCAATTACGAGACGGTAAAAACCGCCCTTTGATGTCTGCATCAGGCCCCCCCTGATTGAAAATTTTTATTGTTGTCGGTCAAAACAGCACGACCGGTGCAAACAAACCTAGTCGGAGGGAAGATGCGACGAATCCTCGAACCGCTTGGAACGTTCGATCGAAAAGAAGGTCTCCCTCCTCGCCTCGATGTTCCGCCTTATGACAGCGGTGTCAAAAGAGTGTCCCTGAGGGCGGCTTGATTCCCAGCATCATCTGACCTTGCAATTCTGCCGCCCGGTCGTAATCAAAGAGAATGTGGCCTGAAAGAGTCGATACGTCTCGCCGGAATCGTTGCAGAGGCGATTCCAGAAAATGACTTGTAGCTCCTGCTCCGTCGCTAATCAAAGCTAAGCCCTGCTTCACTAAGTCCACCACGTGGGCACAATCCATCCGAATGCGCACTCGTTTTTCTGGCGAAGGAAACGGCTCGTCACGAAGTGGCGCACATAGATCGTGCACTGCGGCGTCGAACATCAACCGCGCGGAGCGCATGATTGACGCGGCTCGGGCAAGACGCACTTGGGCTGTGCTGGAATCTTTCTGCCGTCCACCAAACATCAGCTTTCTTTCATGTAGTCGTTCTGTGAACAGTTCTAGTGAACGTTCCCCCGCTCCAACTGAAGTCGCGGTCGCGTCAACCGACAACAAAGCAAGCATGTCCAACTTGTACAGAGGATTGGATGAAGCGATCTGGCCGGGGGCCTCCCGCTTTGATATTGCACGATAAGTGATTGCTCTCCGGTCGGGTACGAACGCTTCTGTAATCACCATGTCATTGCTACCCGTCGCTCGCATTCCTTCGGTGTGCCAAACATCAACAACTTCGACGTCTTCTATCGGCAGCAACATGAGCGCCATTTCTTCCACTTCTTGAACAGCAGCGATGGCAGTGACCAAGGCCCATTGGGAATGCATTACCCCGGTCGCCCATTGCCACCGGCCACTCAGGTTCCAGCCACCGTCGACACGTTCTGCTCGCCCGGTCGGAGCAAGAGTCGCGGGAGCCAGCGCATAGTTACGTTCAGCCCACAGTTCCTCTTGAGTTTCAAGTGGGTAAAGCGCGAACTGCCAGTTGTGGTGAATGAGGAATGCAGTAACCCAGGCGCTTGATGTATCGCCCTTAGCGAGTTCGCGCACCAATTGCGGAATGATATGAAAATCGATCTCAGCGCCTCCGAATCGCTGCGGAACGAGAGCCGAAAACAAACCAGAGTGTTCAACTGCTGCCAAGGCTGTGTCGCTAAGTTGACGTCTTTTTTCGCTTTCCCTAGCTTCGTCCCCAAAAACCTTTGCGACGCCTTTCGCTGCACTCACGAGAGGTTCATCAACCATTTTTTTTGACAACTTCCAAGATCGGGTCAAACCAGATATAGGCGAAATTCTCATCAATGGATTCCGCTCGAATATTCACCGGGAGGCTAATCATTAAGTCATTTTCGGGTCCCGAGAAAGTACCCACAAATCGGACACCTTCTAGGCTCTCAACCACCACGGTCGCATACGGCAAGGAATCGCTCCACGCTGTATCGATGGTGAAATGAGAGAGCGACCACGAATAAATCGTTCCGGTTCCTTCAATTGCTTCCCACTGGAATTCCTTCGAACTACATGTGAAGCACAAAAACCGGGGAGGGTGCTGAAAATTTCTGCACGCTTCGCACCGCTGAATATGAACAACACCCGATGCCGCGGCATGAGCATAAAAATCCAGGTCCAATCCAAAAGATTTTGGTCTGTAGATACCCGCTGGTCGACTAGTCACATTCACCCCCGCCCCAATATCGCTATGGATCCGTCCCCGAGGTCGCCGTATCCGGTGACCACTCCCACTTGGGCTCCTGAAACTTGGGCGGAACCACGCTCATGTCTTAACTGTCGGACCGCTTCGACAATGTGGTTCATTCCCCATCCATGACCGTGACTTAGCAGCCCACCATGCGTGTTGACAGGCATCGAACCGTCAAGCCCAATTCCTTCGTTCGCAACAAAGTCAGCGGCACCCCCAGCTTCAGCCAAACCCAAAGCCTCCAATTGCAGGAGAACCACATGTGAATAGCAGTCGTATACCTCGAGAAAATCAACGTCAGATAGTTGAAGTCCGGCCATAGCAAAAGCGCGAGGAGCGGCCGAGTGCAGGCCAAGACGAAGCATGTCAGAGCGGTTAGTTATGTCATCTGCGGGGTGTGGATGTCCCTCCGCTCCACCCAAATAAGCGACAGGTTGATGTCGAAGATCTTTAGCTCTTTCGGGGCTGGTGAGGATGACAGCTGCGGCACAGTCGGTCTCCAAACAGCAGTCATAACGTCTTATCGGCTCAACAATAATGGGCGACGAAAAATATTGATCTCGCGTAAGCGGCTTGTCCTTCAAATACGCTCCGTCTGTTAGCGCGGCGTGGGAACGAGCGGTTAACGCGACCTGCAGTGCCGCTTCGGGCGGCACATTGTATAGCTCCATATAACGTTGGATGTAGAACCCGTACCACTGCACAGCGAGACGTGCACCGTAGGGCGCGTAGTAGTTACGCATCAGCTCAGCAAAGGGTCGCTGTGGTAACCGGCTTGACCGCTGTGGCCGCTGAGGAGCCGTCGGTCTTGAGCTGTAACCGTCCCAGCCGAACGCGACTAACACCGTGTCAGCTACTCCCGTAGCTATAGCCATAGCGGCCGACTGGAGCGCTGCTACAGAGCTCGCTCCGCCCATGTGAACGGTGGTTGAATATCTCAAATCATCAACGCCCAATTGCGCAGCAAGTTCCTCACTGCTGATGTAGCCCTCGGGTGGCAAGATCGCGTTGACGTCCTTTGGGCGGAGACCGGCGTCGTTGAGGGCGGCCAGACTGGCTTCAAGGATCAGATGGGCCGCATCAACTGGGTCACTTCGGTAATGGGGAGTTTCCCCGACACCAACTACCGCACAGGACTGGGAAAGTCTTGTGTCCTGCGAGATCATGGAACCCTCCCCTACTACCGAGGGTGAGGCTAATAGCTTCCTACGCGGCGAGTTCTGACAATTGAACCGATTTCACAGCTCCAATGAGCAGAGTTCTTCACTACGAAAATTGTGGGAAACGAAAATTAAAAGATGCGGTCCTTTGGACGGAATAGCCTCGTTCTATGTCCGACTCTGAAAAAATGAGTGATGCGGAGGCATACGCCGCTATCACCGACACCATCCTTAACTACGCGGAGTACGTAGATGGTGGTGAGATTGAGTTGTGGGCGGAGTTGTTCTGCCAAGACGCTGTTTTCGACGAAGGTCAGGCCGTCACAGGCCGTCCAGCTATCCAAGCGCTATTACCGAAACTGCTGCGGTTGTTCACCGCGACGGCGCACCACGTCAGCAATATTCGAATAGAACGAACTGCATCAACTCGTGCTAAAGCGACGTCATATGTGCACGCCTGGCATCGGAAGCTCGACGGGAGTGATTTCGAATTTTGGGGTCGATACGTCGACGTATTCGCGTTCGAGGAAAATGCCTGGCGTTTCTCCTCGCGCAAAGTAGAGCAGTTTGGGGCCCGTGGACTTGAAATTAAGGTTGACCAGGTGCCTCGCCGCGAACCGGAAATTTCGTAACTAAATACCTACTGGTTGTTCGCTCTTGGTGCGGCCGATCCATTGGCCCAGCCATCATCCTGTTTCGCAGAATTAATTCCTCAGGCAGCGATTACCGATGGGGTCCCATACGGTCGATATAGGACATTTCTCCGACCCAGTTGTGGTCACCCATCGCCCTAAACGTTCTCTTGTGAATCAACCAACGGTCATCCGCTCGCGAAACCTCATCCGTGTAACGTCCAAAAATCCAAGCATCTGGTTTGTGTTCGTGAAATTCGTGCCAGGCATTCACATAGGAGAGTGCAACGGCTTCATTTTTCGTAGGGAAGGACACTTCGACGTTTGAAACGAAATGCGCTGACCTTGCATATAGGCGGTTAGTTCCAATAGTGAAAAACTTCGTAGCCGCTTTTCGACCCTCCACGACCGGGAACTGTCCGCCGTAATCGAGGTAACAATCTTCGGTGAAAAGACTCACCACGCCTTCTGGGTGATTGTCGTCGATCGCGCGGCAGTAAGCAGACAACAAGTCAACGATTTCTTGCCTGTCGGAAAGTTCGCTATGTGAATAAGTCATGATTACCTAGTGTGCTCCAGTTGAGGCGGGAGACCTATCTATGACTCCCGATGGTCGCTATTTGTTTCTGCGGCGGGTTCTCGAGGCAAATTCAGTGCCCGTTCACCAATGATGTTTCGTTGTATTTCGTCGGTACCCCCAGCTATCGACATTCCAGACGCGAAAAGCGCTGATTTAAGAAAATGCCCCTCGTCGATCGCGTCATCATCTGCGAACTGTGACGCAGGCCCAGAAACGAAACCAAGATCGCGAAGCTCTCGACATAAGGCCGAATTAAGCAATTTACCGACCGAGGGATGCAGTCCACGGCGGGCGTTAAGGTCTAAGACTCTTCGATGAATCTTTGCTTTGATAACTGAATCTCTCAGGACGGGGTTTTCGTGAGATGCGAGTTGTTCGATAAGGCTGAAGGTGACGTCGTCTTTCACAGAACCCGTCGCATAGAAGAACCCTGAAGTGGCACCCCCCTTCTCCTGGTCTCGCTGCACCTCCCCAACTGGAGCGTCGAGATCAACTTGGTTGATCACATCGCCCCCGCCGTCGTGACCAACAGCGTCGGCATCTCTTTCATGTTGGAGCATCGTCATCGCGACCCGCCAACCGTCGCCCAACCCGCCGATTATGTCGTGGTTGTCTACTTCGGCATTCGTTAGCGACACTTGGTTGAACTCTTCGTCTCCGGTCATGTCTTTGAGTGGTGATACTGAAACTCCTGGCTGCTTCATATCGATAATGAAAAACGAGATACCCGCATGGCGGTCAGCTTTGGGGTCGGTTCGCGCCATAAGAACTGCTCGTCTGGAAGCGTGACCTCCTGTTGTCCAAACTTTAGAACCGTTGATGATCCAACGGTCTCCATCTCTCTCAGCCACCGTCATCAACCCAGCTAGATCTGAGCCGGCATCGGGTTCACTAAATAGTTGGCACCACATTTCTTGGCCAGTCGCAATGGTTTCAAGGTAACGATCAAGGAGTAGTTCGTTGCCGTACTGCATCAGTGTCGGAGCGACCAGTGTCACCCCTACGTCATTGGGAACTCCGAAAGCTCCAACGGAGGTTCGGGCACGTTCAACCTCTAGGTGACCTTGATGTGTCAAGCCTTTACCGAATCGGCTAACCGGCCAATGCGGATACCCCCATCCCGATTCGGCAAGTAGCCGCCACCAAGCAGCCACCGACATCGACGGATCCCAGTTAGCGACAAACCAGCCTCTTGCTTGTTCATATACCAAGTTGATGCACCCCAATCTGCAGGGTCAACACGCCACGATTTCCAGAGAACAACAACCGAACCTAGGCTATGGCCGATGGCCAGCGCAGCGAAACCCTTCGCGGAACTGAAGGTATTTGAGCTGACCGGATCAATCGCCGGTGCTTATTGCGCAAAACTTTTCGCAGATAACGGCGCTCAGGTAACGGCCGTCGGCGAGTCCCGATTAACCCGAAGCCAATCCGCTTATCTTGATGAGGGCAAGGACCAGCGATTGTCCCTCAATAAAGCTGCGTTCGAGCAAGCAGACGTCATCATTCGAAGCGATCCTCATGGGGCAGTACCAGGATCTCTAGTCGAACCCGGCCCTCGGACGATCATCGTAGACATTTCACCCTATGGCTCCTTTGGCCCGTACGCGATGTGGACAGGCACATCTGCAACTGTTTACGCCCACTCCGGGCACACCTACCTGACCGGGGACCCTCAGCGAGAACCGCTGACGGGTCCCTCGACCCATCCATTTTACGCAGCCGGACTCTTTGCCTTTGTTGGCGCGATGGGCGCCTTATTCGACAGAGAACGCAACGACCGGCTTCATTCGGTGGAGGTGACACATCACGAAGTGTTGACTGCCCTTCATCAGATGAGCTTTGTTCGTTACCAGTTGGGAAAAGACATCTTGTGTCGCATGGGTAACCGTTATACCGGCCACGGTCAACCCAATGGCATGTACCGCTGCGCTGATGGTTGGCTTGCTCTATCAGCCCCCACTGATCTGCAACTTGAGACCGTTCTTGCGATAACGGGGCTTTCCGGGCTTCTCGACGATCCCCGGATCGATTCGCCTGCCGATTTCCAGGAATTTCCTGAACTATTGGATGAACACCTGGCTCCATGGTTGTCCGAACGAAATGCAGGCGATGTCAGCCAACTATTCCAAGCGGCTCAAATTCCGGCCGCTCCCGCGAATACCATCCTGGGCCTTTTGGACGATGCTCAGTTAGAGCATCGGGATTTCTGGCGAAAAGCTGGGCGATGGACGGTTCCAGGTGCACCTTTCCAATTTTCGTCGACAAGTGGAACGCCTTCCGCCTTGCCTGACTCAGAATCCACGGGAGGACCGTTGGCGGGGATTCGAGTGCTTGACCTCTCAAAGGTTTGGGCGGGACCTCTTGCTGCTCGAGTTCTCGCAGAACTCGGAGCACAAGTCATGCAGGTTGAGGCCCCTTGGGGAAGGGGTCCCCGTGAAATCCCTGAGTCTTTGGTTGTTGCCCAACGATTCCATCCGGACAATATTCAAGGTCCCGATCAATGGAACCGGAATGGTCATCTAATCAAATACGGATTGAACAAAGAGTCCGTTGTCTTAGATCTGAGTCGAGCTGAAGGGTTAGCGACGTTTGAACGATTGGTCCCCACCGCCGATGTGTTAATTGAGAACTTCAGCCCCCGAGTGATGCCCCAGCTTGGCTTAGATGAGCACCGTCTCCATTCTCTAAAACCTGATTTGGTGTATATGACGATGCCCGGTTATGGGCGGTCTGGACCAGCGGAGAATTGGGTGGCCTACGGCACCACCATCGATTCTCATGCCGGACTCTCACAATTAGTTGGCTACAGAGATGAACACCCTTGGAAATGTGGGGTCGCGTGGCCAGATCCGATAGCAGGTTTACACGCGGCTGCAGCAATTCTCATTGCCCTCTGGAACCGGCCGTTCAACGGCGGTGTCACCATAGAAGCAGCGCAATTTGAGGCGACGATATCGATCATCGGCGATGTGATCGTTGAGGCGCAGATGGATGGCCACGAACCACCGTTAATGGGTAACCGCGACCAAGATTTCATTCCCCAAGGGGTGTATCCCTGCGAAGGAGTTGACCGGTGGATCGCGATTTCGGTCACTAGTGAGCGCTGTTGGGAAGTTCTATGCGAGATCGCCGAACTACCCACTGCCTGGGTCGGTCTCACCCGATCGGAACGATTAATACTTCATGACAGCATCGACGCTGAGCTCGTCAGTTGGACTCACAACTTCGATCAAATTGACCTCGCCGGCAAGCTTCAGGAGGTCGGGGTCGCAGCTGCGCCAGTGCTGAATATTCCAGGAGTTCTCGGTGACGTTCACCTCGATGCTCGATCAGCTTTTCAAGAGGTCAAGCAGCCAAGAGTCGGTCCCTTAAGGCTTCCCTGCCTTCCAATCCATTTTTCTTCCGCTTCAGAGCGGCCGCCAATGCGTCCAGCAGCACTGCTAGGACAAAACAATAAATCGATACTTGTCGATCTTGCAGGCTTATCTGAGTCTGAATTGACGGAGTTGGAGACCCTTGGAGTCGTCGCGACCGAGCCACCGCTATGACGCTGTTATGCAAGCACACTAATTGGACCTAGTTGGTTTCCAAAGTTTGACGCATCTCGGTGCCTATCACCTCAAACCCGAGTTTTTCGTAGAAACCACGGTTCCCTTCGGTGGACGGCACTAAATAGAGCCCAATCTCGGCGCAACCGCGAAGCTGGGCATCGTCAATAGTTCGCTGTACCAGGATTCGCCCGAGGTTTAAACCCCTTGCTGAATCATCGACAATCAACTCTTCGAGTTCGCAGTATTCACCGCCGTATCGAATCGTCATGTTGTACGACACAGTGGCAATACCGAGAATTCCATCGTCGTTCTCGGCGACGACGACGGCACCGCGTTCGCGTCGAAGATGCGACTCATAGACGGTTTGCCATCTCGAAGTAATCGCTTCGCCGGTGAGTTGTTCGATCAGATCAAAAACCCGGGACTGATCGGTCACTTCTGCCGGTCGAGTACGAACGCCGTTGGGGTGCTGCTCAACGGTCATCGGCGCGTCTGAACTTCAGGCGAGTAGATGTCGTGGGCACCGAACTGGTTGCGCTTCACTGGATTCCCAGTTTCAGCGTAGTGAGCTACCCCTTGGACAACCCCATGAAGGTAGGGAGGGATAGCCGTACGAATCACCTTCTCTTCGTAGTTTTCGCGTGCAATTGGATCGACATCGGAGCGGACGTAGGAGATGACTTTGATACCAAACTTGCACGATGTGGCGGAGCTGGGAGCAATCCACCAAGTGGCCACCGCTGTTGGGTTGGGTGGTGGACCGACAATGAGGTCGTAACCGCTTCCCTCGCTCCAATGGAGTACGTCACGTTGGTAGTGCACACCGCTGTAGTAACGGACGTGATCGCGTCCTCCTGGACCTGGCCATCGTTCAACTTCGTTCGTCGAGCAGAAGGGGTGAACGTTGGTGAGATTCCCGCTTTCGCTTATCGCCGCCCATACATCTGACGCCGAAACAGCGACCGGCCAGGTGGCCTCAATCGCTGCAGTCGGCTCCATGTTTTGAGCAGCAAAAATCTCTTGAAGTTCATTCATTGGACACCCCACATGCCTCACCAATGGGAGTTTGACACTATCCGACGTGTCTTGTGCCTCACTCAACACTTGATGCAAGAGCAGTTAACTCGTTCGTTTCAGTAGAGACAGAATCACGTCAACACATTGTTCCGGCTCATGCTCCTGAATGAAATGACCAGCGTTTTCGATGACCACGTGGGGTTGATCCGCTGCTCCGGGAACGCTCGAGGACATCAGCCCCTGCAAAGGTCTGGTGACTTTGTCATCGGAGCCAAACGCCGTGGTAAGCGGCACTTCGCATCGAGTCAACAGTGACCACGTTGCCTGACAAATTGGAGCGCTCGGGTGGACGCCTGAAGTGGGAACGAGTAACGGAAACTGGCGGGCCCCTGCTGCGTAGACCTCCTCGGGAAAGGGAGCGTCATAGGCCTTCTGCTCTGCATCCGTAAGTTGAAAACCTCCGGGGTTAAGCGGAGAGAGGCTCCCACCTACACAAACGGAGGCCTGAAACGGTGTGACGTCTTGGGAGAATTGTCGCCATGTCGCGAACGCGTCGTCGTCGGTCATGTGGATGTCGCGTCCAAGTGGCACGCCAGTGTTCGATACGACAACGCCCCTATAGGTTTCTGGGTATCGGGCCATGTGGCTGAGACCGATTAACCCACCCCAGTCCTGGCAAAACATGGTGACCGTGCCAAGCGGTGATGTGCGCTCGATGGCGTCAATTGTTTCGGTCAACCATCGAAGATGACGTCCGTAGGTGTAGTCATCACGCAGGCTCGGCTTATCTGAACGGCCGAACCCCACTAAATCAGGGGCAATTACCCGACAGCCTGAACGGAGAAGCCCAGGAATCATTTTTCGGTACAGATAGCCCCAAGTTGGCTCGCCGTGGAGTAACAGAACAGTCGGCCCAGCTCCCTCGTCCACGTAGTGCACACGAAGCCCGTCGCTGATCGTCACGTAGCGGGGTTCGAACAGCCAGTCGATCAGCGACGCGAACCGTTCATCTGGGGTCCGCAGGAACTCCAATCCAGTCGACGAGGTCATGATCTGAGACATACAACGGACACTAACCGTCTTAAATCCGGCGCTCTTACAGGATCGGCCCAGGAGCGCCGCTGTGCGTAACAGTGGACGCATTGCATTTGTTAGAGGTCAAGCACCTCGGGTGATCGATCCCATAAGAGGTCACCATCGAAGCTCAACGAATAATCAGGTTCGAACCTAATGATTACTCGTCCCTGCGAATCGAGGTATTCTTGAAATGCTTGAGCTCTAGGACCATCGCCCATCAGGTACCGAGAAAACTCCGGATAAAACCAGTCTTTGGTTGCGCGATCGCTCAATACGGCGCACGTTCCCTTGTAGGAGACCGTTTTGTTGGGTCCCATGCGCGTCCCCGCGCTGGAAATGCACACCGAACCGCGAGGAAATCGTCGGATCGCTGAAATGCGCGCGCGATGTTCCGCCGCAGTGAGCCATAAGTTCCCATCCTTAGGTAAATAGGACATCACCACTCCGAACGCCTCGCCTGACATGTTGGTCCACATAAAAACGCATTCCCTCTGGCTTTGAACCAGTTCGCTCTCCAAGTCTTCGCTAAGCGCGCATTGATGTAGATCTTCGTAATCCTCAGACATACGCCGAGGCTAGAACGCTTTCCGGAAACTGTCTTCAATGGGGTCAGAGTTGTGTCAAGGTTGCTTTGTGATCATCATCGCCGGAACCATCGATTTCACCGACAACGAGACACGCGAGCTTGCAGTCCAGCGGAGTCGACTGCTTCAAGAATCAACTCGTCTCAATGAACCGGGCTGTGAGGTCTATTACTTCGGGGCCGACCCGTGCGTAGACAACCGTATTCAGGTATATGAGCTTTGGGCGGACGAGCCGTCTCTTGATGCCCACTTCCACCATGCCAATTATTACGGCATGCTCGAACTGATCCGCGAGCTAGGGCTTGTCGCAGCTGACACAGCCAAGTTCCGGTGTGATCTGACCGAACCTGTCTATGACGAGAGCTTTACTCCTCGCGCCGACTTCTTTTCCAACCAGGACGCACGTTGACCACCAAAGAGCCGCTCGGTCTTCGACGACTTCAGGCGGGACCTGAATTTTGGCTTACGGCGACCGACGAATCCAAATATTCCCTGGGCATGGACCGCAATGAGTAGGGACAGATTATTGGAAGCGGCGCGGCGCACTATCGCACACGCCAAAGCAGAAACTGTGCCCCTCGCTGAAACTATCGGCAAGGTGCCCGTTGAGCACTATCTGGACCATGATCGATGGTTGAACGAAGTCCGCTCCCTGTTTCATCGATTTCCGCTCGTCTTTGGGTTTAGTTGTGAGTTTGTTGAGCGCTACTCATATCGCTCAACAGAAGTCATCGGTATTCCTGTCTTAGTCACTCGCGCCGCTGATGATGAACTCCGAGCGTTTGTCAATACATGTAGCCATCGGGGATCACAAGTCGTTCCTGAAGGCACGGGAACGAGTAGACGTTTCACTTGCCCGTACCACGCTTGGAGCTACGACAATTTTGGTCAGCTAGTCGGAATTCTCGACCACGACGAATTCGGACAACTTGAAATGAGTTGCCACGGCCTAACCGAATTACCCGTGCTGGAATGTGCGGGTCTGGTGTTCGTGGGCCTAGATCATGAAGGCACCGATGACCTTGAGCGTTATCTGTGCGGCTACGGCGAAATGCTCGAACATCTAGGGCTGGCTGGTTGCTACTTCGCAGGTCAACAGATAGTTGACGGACCTAATTGGAAAATTGCCTACGACGGGTATCTCGACTTCTATCACCTGCCGATTCTGCACCGAGAGAGTTTTGGGGCTGACCTGTGCAACAAGGCCATCTACGACGCTTGGGGCCCGCATCAACGAGTGAGTGCCCCTGATGCTTCAGCGCTCAGGCTCGATCAAAGCCCAGAATCGCAGTGGTCAATTGGGGCGCTCACCTCGGGCATTTGGACCATTTTTCCGCACGTTTCCGTTGCTTCGTTTCACGTGGCTGGGCCGAACGGCGAAGGTGGTGGGAGGATGTACATGGTGTCGCAACTCTTTCCGGGTGAAACTCCTGATGCGTCAACGACAACTCAAACCTTTTTGACGACGTTCGAGCCGGCCGAAGAGATGCTGCCTTTCATCGAAGCTGAACAACGGTTTTTGCTTCGGGTTGTACGCGATGAGGATTATGCGACGGGATTTCTTCTTCAACGTGGCCTCAAAAGTGGTGCAAAGGATTTTGTCATGTTCGGTCGGAACGAGGCCGGCGGACAACGGTTCCACGAATGGGTGGATCGACTAGTTCACACCGAATCCGAGTCCGAGGTGTTAGCGCTAGTTGATAAGGCCACCTATGAACCTCAACGCTAGTTAGTTGACGTCGGCTAGAAACCAGAGCCACATCGCTGGTTGCTTTAATCGATTAAGGGTTTGAAGCGGTGAGGTCAAGTTCGCTGCGCGAGGTCGGACCTCGACGCTGTTGACGAGACCGCGAGCGCAACTGTGCTGAACTAGCTCCAGCACCCACTTGAAAGACTCAACTATGTCGAATTCTGAAGGACCCTTGGTTTTAGGAGCTACCGCAGCAGACCCCAAAAGAGCAGTCTTGATTTGGAACGCCATCCGCAAGTACTTCGTAGAGGCCGGATTTCCTGTCGAGTACGCCCTTTTCTCAACCTACGACGCAATGTCATCAGCACTTCTTGCTGGACACATCGACATCGCTTGGAACGCGCCCATGGCTCACGCGCAACTACTTGAACAGAACTCGGATTGCCGCACATTGGCGATGCGTGACACGGACGAGAACGTCCAAAGTTTGCTGATTGTCCGTGGCGATAGCGATATAGAAACGATCGATGATCTCCGAGGCCTGCGTTTAGCAACGGGCGTGGAGACATCCAGCGAACTGTGGCTTTTACCTGTGACTCAACTCGCTGAAGAAGGCCTCGACATTAGAACTGACTGCTCGCTAATTGAACTGGACTCCACTCAATACTCCGACCTGCAACGCTGGGTGGATGACCGGACCATCTTTGAGGCGGTTGTAAATCAGTCGGCTGACGCTGGAATTATTTTCGAACCCTGGTTCGAGCCTCTGATGCGCAGACATGGCCTTGAGGAAGACGCCGTGCGAATCATCTGGCGAACGCGTAGCTATGCGCATTGCGCGTTCACATCCAGCCCTGCGCTGAGTGAAAGTCGCTCCGACCAGTTCGTTGAACTCCTACTCTCCATGAATCCAGATGACCCACACATTGCAGAAATGATGAAGATGGAGCATTTGACAAAGTGGGTTCGCGCAACCGACGACGGGTGGTCGGACCTTCGCAAAGCAATCGTGGAAGCTGACTTAGTAGGAAAGATCTATTAGGGCTAACCCTGCGACAAGTCATGTGACGTCCTGTCGGCGCACCCACTAGTAGCACTCTGGCCACAATCAGTTCGAAACATCAGCCGGTGTCTGCGAATCTCGTTCATCGATGCGGCTTCGTTTCTATTCAGAGGATCTACTAGGGCCGCCTTACGATGGAACAATGTGCAATGAGATCCAAACTTGGCACTACGGTCTGGTCGCTCGCTGGTGGGCAGAATTTAACGAAGGCGGAAGCGACGTAGAATTTTTTCAAAACGTCATCGAACGTTGCGGCGAACCTGCCTTGGATGCGGGTTGTGGAACTGGTCGCCTACTTCTCCCATTCTTACGGTCGGGCTTAGATGTTGATGGCAGCGATGTTTCCCCGGACATGATCGCGTGGTGTGCGGCTAAGGCAGAAGCCGATGGGCTATCAGTCAACCTTTATACGCAGGCAATGCACGAACTGGACCTGCCGCGCCGGTATCGCACAGCTGTCCTTTGCGGTGCATTTGGCCTCGGTGGCGACCGCTCCACTGATGTTGAAGGTTTGCGACGCATTCACTCGCAGTTGGAATCAGGCGGAACACTCGTTATGGATCACCATTTAGGGAAGCACGACGTGGGCTCGGACACGACGTGGCAGATTCCCGAGAATCTCAAGTTGCTTGGTTCATGGCCCGAAATGGGCGATCGTCGACGTATGAGCGACGGAGGCGAGTTGGAGTTACGGACCCGTCTGGTGGGGGTCGATCCGGTGGCACGGAGCATCGTGCGCGAAATTTCTGTCCGCCAGTTCGATAGCGGTGTCGAGGTCGCAAACGACGCGTATTCGATCGTAATTTGTAGCTATTCCGCTACGGAGGTGGAGAACATGCTCATCGAAGCCGGGTTCGGCGAAGTCCGAGTTACCAGAACTCTCGAAGTGCAAGACCCAGCCCTTGATGCCGAGCGGATAGCTTTTGAAGCAACAGCGTGACCCACTCCGGCACGTCTGCGGGACGCGCTGTAGCGTCGGGGACATACAAGGAGAGACGAGATGACTAAACACGTACTTTTGGTGTTCACCAGTCCAGTCGAGGGCAGGGAGGACGAGTACAACGCCTGGTACAACGACGTACACCTCGGGGAAGTTCTCACCGCTGACGGCTTTGTGCGGGCTCAAAGATTTAAGGCCGGTGAGATGCTGCCATCTGTTACAGAGCACGAGTACGTCGCTATTTACGAGATTGAGGATCTCGATCCCAGCGAAGCAATGAAATCTCTCAATGGAGCCGCCGGATCTTTTACGATGACCGACGCTATTGAGCTCAAGCAATCAAAGATGATGTTGGCATCGCAGGTCAGTGATTTAGTCGAGGCCTAGGTGTTGGCCAAATCCGCCTAACGAAACGATTTCCCTTCGGGGAGGTCTTTTCCTCTGTCTTTTGCGAAAATGGTACGCCGCTCAGTTTCCCCGAAACCTCCGAAGCACGACGGCTTCATCTGTCTACAAGCGACCCAGCAACACTTCCAATCTCGTTCCATCGGTCTCAACTCCGCGACTGATAAGAAACGACGCTATCAGGAAGACAGGCCGTCTCGGACCTTCTGAGCGGCGGTGTTAGCGACAACGCTCAGCGGGAAGCCTGCGTACTGGCTGAGAAAGATTGGTATCTCTGTCAGATCGCTTTCGTGGAGATCGCCTTTCGCCATTCCAGCGCTGAACTGCAACTTAAGAATGGTGTCGTTGCCTTGTGCTGTGACGATGCCGAGGATCAGTAAGCGGCGATCGCGGGTAGTGAGACCTTCACGCGACCAGTACTCCGAAAAAAGATTTTCCATGGCCATTCGCTCGAATTCTTCGGGATCTTCAGAGGCCTGACGTGGATATACCTCTTCGAAATTGCGTGCCCCGGCTTGATATCTGTCCGATTGCGCTTCCACATTTCCCCCTCATTATCTATTCGCGATTCACTACCAGTCTGACACCTAAGGCCAGCAGCCGATCCTTATTGTGATCTAATCAGGCAGCTATGCAGATACGGACGAGGTGGACTCGTGGCCGATCGACTTGAACCCCACTGTTTCACTGGCACGAGGTCGCTCTGTTCGTTCAAGTGACACAACTCGCGGTCCTCACTACCTTGCCCGCGTTACTTTGCACACGTCGCGGTCTTCGAACTGTCGGAATCGGTGGCTAAACACGATGGATTGGCCAATCAGGCTTAACAACACCAAACAGCGATGATTTAGCTCATGTGATGTTCGCGCCCAGATCTTGGCGAGCTCTGAACCGGGCGTTGGCTTCAGCGTGCGCGTCTATGGCCTGCGGGGACTGTTCCATCTCCAGGCGCTGCTCATGGATGAAGTGCCCATAAACATCCTCGCCGCGGACCAACAGTGCGCTTGGTGTCGGCTCCCCGATTGGACGCACGCTGGTTGGGATATAGCTAATTCCAATCCCGATGCGGCGGTCGTTGGTGTGGTTACTTGAGGAAGAATGTACGACATCGGTGTGATGCAGCGACATCTCACCAGCGCTCAACGGCATTAACACACCCGCGTCATCATCGAACTGATCAAAGATTCCTTGGCCCCGTTTGATCATGTTCCATTCACCTGGGTCGTCTTGATGGTCAAACTGTCCCAGCTGGTGGCTCCCTGGGATGACCCGGACGCAGCCAGCCTCCTCGGGACATTCAGAGAGCGCCACCCACGCTGTCACGTGGAGGTGAGGTTCGAGGAAGAAATACGTACCATCTTGGTGCCAGTGAACGAAAGCTGGAGTGTGAGCCCCTTTTATCCACGTCGTTGAGTGGTAGACGAGGATGTCTGGCCCGATCACCGCCGCTACCGCGTCGAGCACCTTGGGGTGGTGAACCAAGTAGTCGGCCCAGTCGAACAATAGGTAAGACTTCGACTTCTCGGGGAACTCGATCGGATGACCCACTGACGCCTCATACCGCTCAAGGCCTTCTCGACATCGGGCAACTTCCTCGCCGTCTAAAACCTCGATGGGGGCACACCACCCCTCATCGTGATAGCCGGCCACCTGAGTTTGGTTAATTAGCTCAGCCATATCCCCATCCCCTTGATTAAGTGCCCCGACAGTCTTCGGGTAGTTACGGCACAGCCGACGTTATCCCGCGCCCAAATTAGAAACAATGTTCCGAACCACGATGATCCGATCCACAACAAACGCCCCGAGACGCGGCCTTCTGCCTTATTAACGGGAATGACTCTTGGGTGGTCGAACTAGGCGGGTTCGACCACCCAAGAAAGAGCAAACTGCCCGGACGACTGACCTGCCGAGGTCAGTCGTCTAATGACGGACGTTGTCGTTGTTGTTTGAGTCGACCTCGATGAGTTTTGGCGTCAGCTCGTTTTCGTTTCGCAGATCGACTTGGTCCGGTGCCTTTTCGTGGACGGTGTACTTGCAGACCCTCGCGCACTTTGGTTGATAGTCGTTCTAACGCATCGTCTTTATTGCGTTTTTGGGAGCGATGTTCATCGACACGAATAGTTATGAGTTCTCCGAAACGGTCAATCAGGTGAGTGCGTTGTTTGTCGGTGCCAGCCTCTGAGGTCGCGATATTCCAACGAACTTCGGCCCGCGTTTGCGAGCGATTCGCGTGCTGCCCGCCGGGACCGCCCGAGGTCGAAAAAAGCCATTCAAGTTCGCGTCCATCAATGATGAAGTCGTCTCTGATCTTGAGTTGCGCGACCGCCATAGGACCATCCTGATATAACCGAACTGTGAAAGATAAAGGGACCCCCACCAATTATGTGGAAGTCCCTCACATGCCTATCTTATTTTGTTGTTGGTTAGCAGTTATGACCTGCAGGTGACTGGGAGCAGGTTTCATCTAATTGCGCATCAGACACATACGCCTTCACTGTTCCATCCCAATGGATAGAAGTTGTACATGCTTTACATTTGTAGCTACTGCGATGAGATAATTCCCTACCACTTGCGTGGTGCGGATATTTCATATTTCACTTTCTCTTTCCTAATAGTTAGCTAACTGAAGGCACCGACCCAGATCGACCAGGCGTGCCACTTATAGCTATCCCCATTCACCATTCTATCTGCTCACTACTGGTCTCTTGCACGCGAGAGTCGTGGCGTAGCCGCTCGGGATCAGGATGGTTACCCGTCTGGGCTGCACAACGTAAGGGTTCTAATTAGATGAAATGGGACTTTCGTGGGACAAATCACGAAACAAATCGGCATCTGAGGTGGTGGGCGCTACAGCATCCTTGCCGTCAACGGAGAGTGGCCCACTCTCGATGTGCTTCATGTTATTCCACCCGGACCTGGGGTCATTCTTCAAGCGTGGGGCCGGTACCTCGAACCCTCGTTTGGCGCATGTATCGGCGGAAGCGGTTGGCGTCGTAGCCCGTGCCCCGATGCAGGATGCAACGGTTGTCCCAGAAAACAGTGTCGCCGGGCTGCCAAGCCTGGGACCAGCGGTGTTCAGGTTGGGTCGCGAACTCGTTGAGTTCGTCAATCAGCCGCCGGCTGTCGATACCACTCCAACCAAGAATCGAACGAGCATGGGAGCCGACGTAATAGTTGCGCCGCCCGTTGTGCGGGTTGGTTCGGACGAGCTTTTGTTCAATTGGAGGCAGGGACGCGGCGTGTTTGTCGTCGACTGGTGCGGTTTTGGTACGGCTGAAGACGTAGTCGTGGAGTACGTGGAGGTCGTCGATCTCGGTTCGTTGCGCGATGGACAGCCGTTGGTAGGCAGCGCGTTGGCTCACAAACTCGGTCTCACCTCCTTCGGCGGGAGTCTCATAGGCGTGAAGGATCGATATGTACGACGGCACGAGCCGGAATGAGGAGTCGGAGTGCCAAAGGTTGTTGCCCTTCAGGGCTTGGGTGTGTGGATCGGATTCGTCGCGTTTGGTGTGGGCGTCGATGACGTTGCCGACGGTGCCGATGTGGGTTATTTCGCCGGTGCGTCCGAACGCGATGTGGTTTTCTTCAAGGTCTCCGAGGGCCTGGGTGAGTGACAGTTGGGCCTCGTCGCTCATGTCTTGTTCGGGAAACAGCAGAATTGAGTGTTGGTCGATCGCGGCGTGTAACGCCTCTACCTGTTCACGCAGAAGCGGTCCGGTCAGGTCAACGCCCCGGACTCGCGCGCCGAAGTCGTCATGAAGGGGTTCGATCTTCATGGCACCAGCTTCGCGCACAGGACTCGCTGATGAGAGCCCGGATTCGTATCGTTGCCGAAGCGCCCGACAATGTTCATCTAGGTCACGGAAGCTTGATCCGTCCTCGGATTACACAGGGCGTCGACGAGAAATGCTCAAAGGTTCGTCTCTTCGCCACAGAGACCGAACGCATGCCTGACTAGTGCAGATGCGGGTGTCGCAAACACGCACGTGGCCCATACCCCGCTGGTTGCAAATTCTTCAAGCTGGTTCCAAGCCAAAAACAAGGAATCAAACGCCATGAACAAGCAACCCAACACCACCGAATCTTTCAGCACCGGAACCAATAATTCCCCGGTCAATCGAAAGACACCTTGGACGCGAACCTTCTTACTCGCCCTGCTTCTCGCTGTCGGGATCTCGGTAGCCACCGGATCATCTGCATCCGCAGGACCCAGCGGCGGCGGCGCCGGTGCAGCTTTGCTGGTCAACGGCGATACCGAGAAGCTCAAATTGGAAATCGTGCCGGGCAGCGAAGACGACTTCGAGGTACAGCTAGCTACTGACCCAGGCGAAGGAACAACAGTTGTTCTTGACGTGACGTCGAAGAACACAGAGAAGGTAACTGTTGATCAACCTCAGCTGTTCTTCACTGGTGGCCCTGACGGAGACTGGGATAAATCTCACCATGTCAAGGTGACTACCGATGAAACCCACGACAAAAAGGTCGACATCAAAGTCACGGTGAATGAGGATGCTTCAAACTCCGATGCTTACCAAGGTCTCCATAAGAAGGGTGAAATAAAAGTCGAGGTGAAGGTCGGTGAAGCCCCCGAAAGCACCGATGACGACGGTGAAGCCCCCACCGAGGATTCGACTGGCGGCGGTGCAGCGTTGTTGGTCACCGGCGAATGGGGCCTCAACGAGTTCGAGCTTCCAATGCTTCATGACGGAGAGAAGTTCGACGAAAACTTCCAGGTACAGCTAGCTACCGACCCAGGGGCAGAAACAACAGTTCACTTGACCTTAAGTAACCAATTTAAGAACCATAACGTTGACAAGCCAAAAATAGAGCTTGATAAAGCTCAGTTAATATTTACGAGCGAAAACTGGAATCTCCCTCAAAATGTGCTTGTGGATCACCTCGAAGCGGGCTGGGAAGGGAATCCGGCGTTTATCACGCTCACGGTCAATGGAAGTGAAACAACAATCACGTTGCTACACGTCCACGACGACGAATGGGCCGAGATAGTCGCCGCAAGGGAAGAAAGAGCTAGCATCACAGGCGACACAGTCATCGGAGACGACGACACACCAGTTGTCGAAGACACACCAGTCATCGAAGACACACCAGTTGTCGAAGACACACCAGTTGTCGAAGACGACGACACACCAGTCATCGAAGACACACCAGTTGTCGAAGACGACGACACACCAGTCATCGAAGACACACCAGTCATCGACGACACACCAGTCATCGACGACACACCAGTTGTCGAAGACGACGACACACCAGTCATCGAAGACACACCAGTCATCGAAGACACACCAGTCATCGAAGACACACCAGTTGTCGACGACACACCAGTCATCGAAGACACACCAGTCATCGAAGACACACCAGTCATCGACGACACACCAGTTCCCTTCGCTAGTCCTGAGGTCAACGTCGATGACTTGGTTGGTGCAGCTGTTGCGGTGTTCTCAGACAACAACAAGTCGATCGCAGCCCTGCTGGGTGCAGTCGCCGCTTTCTTGTTCCTGCTGCCGTTGCGCGAGAAAGAAGAACTTCCACTGTTTACCTGCATCAACCTGCTCGACCCGCAAGGACCGTAGACACCCCACCAAATCAGCCCTTCTCAAGAAACCGATCCATGGATGCTTGGCAGGTGCAGTCCCTCGGCCCGAGAAATCGGGTCGGGGGCCTACACCTTTTTAGGGTCAACAAATGTCGTAGCTATCCGCTATTGGTAACGAAGCGTCCAATTCCCTCAGAGGATTCGAGTCGTATTTGAAGCACTTTCTGGTACCCGGGTGAGTTGTACCAGGCCTTGACTGTTTCGAGATCCGCGAACTCAAGGATGACCGTAGCTGCGTGCTCGGACTCGCCTTCGATGACTTCAGGCCGCACGTCATACACCAGAAACTTTCCTCCGTACTCAGCAACCGCTTCTTGAGCACCTTGCTGGTACTCGCTCAATCGTTCCAACGTGTGCCATTTGGTATGTAAGACGAAGTACCCGGCCATATCTTCCGCCTTTGTTTCTTGAGCCGAACCTTTGTGGTTCGACGAAGGCATCCTGACATATTCGGAGCGGTACATTGAGATCGCTTTATGAACCTTGCCCGAAACATCACTGGCGCCTTACTCGGCCTGGCCTTTGTCTGGATCGGCATACAGCACTGCATAAACCCCAGGGCTTTTAACCAGATCGTTCCTCGCTATCTCGGGGCACCAGCGTTTTGGACCTACTCCAGCGGAGTCTTAGAAATTGCCCTGGGGCTAGGGGTAATCATTCCAGCGACTAGAACCGTCTCCGCTCGATGCCTTGTCGTTCTCGTGGTGTTGATGTCGTTAGCCAATCTGAACATGTACTTGAACGACGTTCCCTTCAACGGAACCGTCTTGAGTACGACCGCACACATCATCCGCCTGATCATTCAATTGGTGTTGATAACGGTGCTGCTTTGGCTCGGCTCCATCTTCTGAATCAAACCGACAGCTGCCACTAACGGCCAGACGAAGTTTAGAAATTCAGGCCCGGTCGCTCATACGAGGCGGTTCGATCCACGGTTGCGCGATCTCCATCCACTCCATAGCAAGCGCTCCCTTAGTTTCGATCGTCGATTCGATCAGTGGAGTTCGCCGCGTCAGAACCTTGCAGAACTCATACGCACTAGCGGTCACTATGTTTGTTGCGTCGTCGGGTCCCCAGTACCAAAGATCTCCGCTCGGGCTAGTCAGTTCCACTCGGACCGGTTCACTCGGTGGCTCCAAGCCACGATTCACATAGCTGAAGTCACGGGTGACGACACCCAGGTGTGCGATGTTGCGCAAGCGATCTGTCCGGGGGTACTCGACACCGAAGCTGTCGGCCAAATCGTGGGAATGCGTCCATGTTTCCATCAGTCGACCGGTCGCCATCGATCGCGCGCCGATTTCTGGGCCAATCCAGGCAATGCGATCCTTGGGGTTCCGTCTGCGGAGTGCATCTATCATCGCCGTCCGACCATCAAGGAACCATTGCCAAAGGTCGTGGCCAGACATCGCCCGAACCTCCAAGCCAACCAGCTCATTGAGCGAGATATCGCCCTTCAACAGCCGACCGTGAGCGATAGCAAATGAGGCCGCATCAGTGAGCGTGAGGTGGCCAAACCAATCGGCTGCGCCGAGATGAAGGACCGTCTCGTGGCTGTCCCACCCCTCAGCAACAGTCGGGGCCCGCCATTGCTCTTCCGTCAGAGAGCCAACGACGGCGACCAGTGCCGATGTTTCAGCGTCGAGGTCGTCACAAATCTGATCCATTGTCGGAGACTAGTTCTTCGAGGTGAGAACAGCTTCGGCCATACCCGAACGAGTCGGCTGTCTCAGATTTAGTTTCTGGCTTGACGTAAGGCGTAAAACGCAACAGCGGCAGCATTTCCAACGTTAAGCGAGTCAGCGTTTCCCGACATGGGAATCCTTACTCGCCTGGTCGCTACCGACATTGTCTCTTCCGTGAGCCCCGGGCCTTCAGCGCCCAGGATTAGTGCGACCCTCTCATCGGGTGAATACTCCAGCGTGGCTATATCAATCGCGTTGGGGCTGGGAGTCATCGCCAATACCTCAATCCCAGCCTGTTTAGCTGCGGTTACACCTTCGACCATGTCGGTGAGCCATGCGTAGGGGATGGCGAAACCTTCTCCCATTGACACCCGACAACACCTACGCGACAGAGGGTCGATTGAGTCGGGACTGAGAAGTAGTGCGTCAATGTCGAGGCCTGCCGCGCATCGCATAATGATTCCCAGGTTTGTTGGGTTGTTGACCCCTTCAACAATGACGAACGACTTCACCGATGTGTCGGCCATGAGCTCTTGTGGGGGGTGTAACTCTTTGCGGTAGAAGCAACCCAGAGCGCCCCGGTACGAGCGGTATCCAGCTATTTGTTCAAGTACCTGTTCCCCCGCTGCGAATACATCGACAGCATCGAACTCTTTGGGAAGCGGTTGGCTTCTTTTGGCGTCGATGAGGACCGAATGCAATGCGTATCCAGCAGCCACCGCTCGTTCGATAACAACGTCACCTTCGGCAATAAACACACCGGCCATATCACCACCGGGGGATTCACGTCGTTGTCTCAATGCTTTGTCTCGCAATCCCTGGAACACGGCGATGCGGGGATCTGTTGGTTCGTGTACCCCGAAAATCACTACGTCGTTCCGATCAAGACCACTCGGAGTCCGAGCGATTCATACCTTAGAGGTTGAGCAATGCAGCGAGCGCCGTGAGCATACGAGTCGCTATTCATAGTTCTCGCTATAGATCACACGCTCACGGCTATCAGGGCGTCAGCGAGTTGTTGGCAAGGAACGCTACTCAGCATCGACAAGGTCGTTGATCAAGGCCGCAGCGTCGAGCGTCCCACGAAGCACCACGACTACGAGTCGACCGCCCTCAGTTTCCTGGTCGATGTTGGTAGTGGCGGGCTCAATTGACCACCTGAGGCCTACTCGTTGCACTACATGAGGTTGGGCATTGCCCCCATCGGCCTCAGCGACCCACACGATGCCTTTGACTCGTACGACATCTTGCGACCACAGACTCATGGCGGCTTCCAGTCGAGCCCGGTTCACAGGTCCGGGAAGCGCCAGCGTCGCAGTTTCGAACATGGCCTCGGCGTCAGTCAGCGGGGAGGTGCCTCGCGTCACGACACGTGCTGATCCGACATCGAGATCGGATCTCGACATGGCAAGCACGACCTCTGAGTCGACCTCCCCGCGACTCACAGGTAATACGGGCACCGCCGCGATTGAGCGCACCCAGTCGAGCACGGAATCAAGGACCTCTGGACTAACCAGATCACTCTTGGTGACCAGTACAAGATCCGCGCCGCGCAGTTGACGAGTGACGAGCTCGCCCACGAACTGATCCTTCGCCTTGGCCTGAATGGTCTCGGCATCGGCAAGCACGATCACTGCGTCCAGCCGACAACCGGGCCACCCGTAGCCGTACGCGGCGACCTTGGCCGGATCAGCTACTCCGCTTGCTTCGATCACGACCTGATCGGGTGCAGGGTCCAGCGCTAGAACCCGATCGAGGCTTTCACCCAATGCGTCAGCGATCGAGCAACACACGCAACCGTTTTGCAAGCTAATGGTCTCACCATCATGGGAAGTGATGAGGTCTACGTCGATATTTACTTCTCCGAAATCGTTAACCAGAACAGCCAAACGTCGCCCGTGGTCACCGGAAAGCAGTCGATTTACGAGCGTCGTCTTACCTGCCCCGAGGTAGCCGCCGAGGACGGTGACGGGTATGGGCTCGACAGATGAGATCATCGTTAGCGTTGGCCCGTCCCTCAGATCGGGAACTTCTCACCCTCGAACACCGTGCCCCAAATAGGGATGTCGCGAAGACCCTCAGCGCCAACGTCATACGGGTCGGCCTCAAGAATTGTGAAGTCCGCCTGCTTCCCCCAGCGCAGAGACCCAATCTCATCCTCCAGGCCCAGCACATAGGCCGCATTGGAGGTGATGGCCTTGATGGCAGCATCAAGTGATGCTCGTTCGTTGGCACACATCACCTCGCCCGACTCGTTCAGGCGATTAGCGGCCACCCACGCATTGTTGAGGGGCTTGGCGGGAGCCATCGTGAAATCGGAATGCACAGCGAAACGGATACCGGCCCGTTCCAGCGACCCAAGCCGGGACATCTGCGACGCCCTCTCATACCCCAGGGTGTGATCAGCAAACGCCCGCGACAGCTCATATACGTAGTACGCGTTGACCGATGCCAACGCACCGACCTCGGCCATCCGTGCGACCTGTTGGGCGCTCGAGATCCCGAAATGCTCGAAGGTGAAACGATGGTTGAAGCGCGGGCGTTCCGATTGCAGTTTCTCAAGCGTCGACAGCACCATCTCGACGCCGAGGTCACCGGTGCAATGGACGTGAATTCTCAGGCCCGCGTTCCAGAATGCGCGTGCGACCCGCTCGAAACGTTCAGGAGGCGTCATCCATTCACCGTGTCGCCCATCCAGGTGCCCAGGGCTCTTGAGCATTAGCAACTCCGCGAAAAAGCCTCCATCGGCGAACATTTTGACGTGGTCGCTGAATCGCAGCCGGTGGGTGTTGCGTTGCGGATAGGCGAGGATCCGTTCGATCATGGCCTCATCGGACTCCTCATCGCCAAGGGGACCCATGTCGAAAGGCATTAGTTGGATGCGGAACGGCGTATCTGGTCGTTCCATCACCGCCTTGAGGTGTTCCCACTCGTCCTCAAAGCCGTACATCCCCATGGCGGCGTCGCCGATGGTGGTCTGTCCACCGTGGTGGATGACCTGACGCATCCGGTCGAGTCCGGCTCGGAACCGTTCGGTTCCGAGCAAGAAACCGTTCATATGTCGGTACGCGACCCCGAGGCCTGTCTCAAAAAATGCACCTCTATCGACATCGATCTGGGGATGTCGCCGCGCAGCTTCGAGGTCGATGTCCATCCACCGGTAGCAGGCATCATTGACGATCATCGAGTGGTAGCCGCGATGCCAGACGATTACGGGCCGTGTAGCGGAGATACCGTTGAGGGTCTCGCGGTCGACTTCACCATGCCAAATTGGATGGTGCCCCCACGCAAATAGCGGGGCTTCTGGCTCAAGTTTAGCGTCGAGTTCAATCAGCCGATCGAGCAGTTCGACCCTGCCGCCAACCGCGCCGATATCACTCCATGGCAGATCCCATTCCACGACGGTGGTGAACTCCATGGGCAGGAGAACTGCAGCCATTGACGGATGCAGGTGGGGGTCAATGAAACCGGGCATGATGACGTGGTCGCTGAAAGTGTCGTCGATCTCGTGGTCGTACCCGTCGAGCCACGGGGCCATATTCTCCAAGGTCCCTACCTCAACGATGCGGCCATCGCGAACGGCCACTGCCTCGGCCGTGGGCATTGACGCCTCCATCGTGCGAACCCGGCGTGCCGTGAAGACGGTGATATCGGCCATGCCAGCTCCCTCAGTTGTTGCAGTTCGTGGCACCTTAGCGTCAAGGGCTTTGGAGCGGTGAGCGATACAGAGCCTGTGTCGAGAAACGAAAATCGCCGCAAATCTTCTCTAACGAAAAGCGATGGATTATCCACAAACCTGAACAAGCCCCGCCAGAAACCAGGGACATCGCTCTCTATCACTGAAGATGAGATCGAACCCGAACGGCGAGCCAGTGGGCTGGTAACGCCTCGGCACGCAGCAACCGCCGGCTCTAGAGTTCGCCATACGTGTCCCGAAGGAGAGCGCATGAGAGAAGCTGCGGACAGTCCGGACACTGGGTCGAGAACATGGGACGGTGGTCCCCTGCGTGGCATTCGTGTCATCGATCTTTCGGCCGTGGTCTCGGGACCGTTCGGTACATCGATCCTCGCCGACCAGGGGGCTGATGTGATCGTGGTTGAGCAAGCCGAGTCGCCCGACATCGTGCGTAGCGCGGGTCCTCTTGTCGGGTCGGCACAAGGAGTTAGTGCGTTTTTCGCGGCGATGAACCGCAATAAGCGATCTATCGCTCTTGACCTCAAGGCAGAGAAAGGCAAGACGCTGTTGAAAGGGCTCGTGGCGACGGCAGACGTGGTCGTACAAAATTTTCGTCCCGGCGCTCTCGAACGATTGGGTATGGGCTGGGAGGTCCTGACTCAGATCAACCCGCAGCTCATCATGTGTTCGGTGAGCGGATTTGGTACCGATGGACCTTATTCACACCGCCCGGCATTTGACCCGATCGTGCAGGCAGTCGCGGGTTACCCGATGGTGCAGGCCGACGAGGACGGCGTCCCTCATCTGATGGCCACGATCGTGTGTGACAAGGTCACGTCCCTCAACGTCGCCCAATCCGTGTGCGCGGCCCTGGTCGGACGGGCCAACGGAGCAGGCGGTCAGCACATTGAACTGGCCATGGTTGATGCAAGCGTCCATTTCTTGTGGCCCGAGGCAATGTGGAACCACACCTACCTCGACCATGAGACCGACATGCCCGATCTATCAACGATCTACAAGCTGTTCGCCACCTCCGACGGATATGCCATGGTTTACCCAGTCGCGACAGAAGCGCACTGGCAGGGGATGTGCTCGGCGCTGGGTCGTGACGATCTGGCCTCCGATCCCCGGTTTGAGGATCTGCAAGGCCGGACGTTGTATGGAGGTGAGGTGAACGATGAGCTGGAACGAGAGACCGCTAGGTTCACCACTGCGGAACTGATTGCGCTGATGGACAAAGCCGACGTTCCGGTCGCTCCGGTGAACACACGCGATTCGATGATCGTCGACCCACACATTCAACATCGTGGCCTCATCGTGGAGTCTGTGCACCCAACCGCAGGCCGGGTGCGTTCGGTGCGGCCACCCGCTCGCTTCTCCGCGACACCGACTGCCGCCGCCCGACCTGCCCCACTGTTTGGACAACACACCGATGAGGTGCTGTCCGAGCTTCTGGGCGTGGAGGCAAAAGAACTCAGCGAGCTGCGCGCGGAGGGCGTAATCGTCTGAGCTAGCTCGCCTCGGCGCGTCTGTTGACGGGCCATGCCGGTGCCTGATACTTGGTCGTGGGCTGTCTCACTCGTAATGTTTCGATGTGAGCGAGACAGGACGCGACCCGAACTCCACACAAGGGCAACCCAGCAGCCCAAGGTGGAGGCTTTGATGCCCGATGCTGTCCTTCGGGGCGGTCTTTTGTCGTTTCAGTTAACTCAGATCACACATCTGCATGGTGATCAAGATGAATAAATGATGGGGCACCAGCTAAGAACGGCCCAATGAGGTCCAGCATGCCGGTCTCGGCTCGCCAGTTGAGGTAAGCCTCTTGATTTGGCTTCGCTGCCCACTTCTCCCAAAGCAAAATCTTGTCGTGGTCATCTTGGTGTGTGTAGGTCTCAACCAACTCACACCCCTCAAAGTCGCGGGTGTCGGGAAGAGCACCGCGCAGTGCTTCTAAGAACTGTGCTCCCTTGCCCTCGGCGCACGGGAATTCAACTACCACTGTGTGAGACATCTTCGTCACCTTTCGTCCGTCTAACACTACCGATTCCAAGCCAATCACCGAGACTGACAGCTCCTACAGATCGCCGGGCAGTTAACGCCTCTTCGATCGACCTGACATGGGTCATCCCTCTGGGGCGATCTGTTGTCGTCTAAGGCCACGGCCTTGTCATCGTCTTCGTCAAGCAAGTACAGCATTGAGTCAACTTGATCAACGCCCTGAATTTCAACATGTGTGATTATCGGTGTGGTGATACGGGAAACATCCGCCGCTCTCCAATAAATGAGGAAGTGGAAAGGTCGCAAGAATCGAAGGTTCAGCCGCTACCATCCTGTCTTCCGATACGGCCTAGGACTCGCGACCACTATGACATCGCCAAATACTCCTATATCGGGACCAAATTTGTTGCCCTATTACCTGACCGTCTTTGGAATGTCGGCGGGCTTGGCGAGTGTTGTAACGCTGTTAGCCGAGTTTCGTAACAACCTTGGGTTTTCTGAGTTCGGCATTGGTGTGTCTGTCGCTGCCGGATTGGGAGCTGCTTTCGTCGCAGCATTACTACTAGGGCCTCAAGCAGATCGGGGTCGGGCACCGTGGATGCTGCGCTCAGGGCTTTTGTTAGGTCTCGCCGGGCTAGTTGTCGTAGCAGTAGCCACAGAATTTTGGCAGTTTATGCTGGGGCGTGTATTGATGGGCGTGGCGTTTGGTGCGGCTCAACCAGCTGCTCGACGCACAGTGATTGTCGCCGACCCCCAAAACCTTGGCCGCAACTTGGGACGTCTCGGAGCTTTCGACGTTGCCGGATTTGTTGTCGGGCCGGCTGCCGCTGCAGCCCTTAATGCTCTCGGCGGTTTCCGCGTCCCGTTCTGGACCATGGCAGTCCTTTTAGCACTACTTATTCCCACCGCGTGGCGCGCCCAAAGCGACACCGCCGCCAAAGATATAGAGCGTCGGCGTCTAATTGACCTGATAAGAAACCGGCATCTGCTGGGAGCGTGTGCGGTGGTGTCCGCGTATTTCGTGTTTATCGGGGCGTTCGAGTCGGTGTGGATTCTCGAGATGGACCACCGTGGCGCCTCTCAATGGCAGATCGGTGTGGTGGTGACCTTTATCGCTCTACCCATCGCCGTATTAGCACCATGGGGCGGCAAACTCGCCCAACAGTACGGCTCTCGAAAATGGGCAGTCGCGATGGTAGCTACCTGCGCTGTTTTCTCTGCTTTGTTCGGTCTGTTTCCAGGGCTTCTAGCGCTGATATTGCTCACTGTGGGGTGCGGATTTGCAGAGGGGATCGGATTTCCCTCTGGCCCAATGCTGGTTTCAGCTTCCGTACCCGAAGATCGCCAAGCCGCTGCGCAGGGACTGGCAAGCGCTATTGAGGTAGGTACAGCGGCCGTGGCAGCGCTTGGCTTAGCAGCGGTCTATGCCACCGTCGGAAACACCGCTGCGTGGCTGGTCACTTCAGTCACAATGGTCGTTCTATTAGCTGTCGGGTGGAAGCTCACTGCTGGAACAGGGGGTCCTCAACCCAAGGTCGCTCAGTCCTCAACCAAATAACACATGTCCAGCCGGGCTCAACGACTCAACGTATAGATTCACGTGGCGGAGCGGGCTCGTCCATCATTGGATGCAACAACGAACGAACCTCTCCTTGTAGGCGCAGTTTGTGAACTTGGGGAAGCTTGTCGACAACAAGGTCATAGGAATCCTCTATCCACTGTTCAAGTTCGGTGTCTGCTACTTCCCCAGCACTGATATCAACCCAGTTCCAGTGTTTGGGCCAAACACTCATAGCCCGTACAGAGTCATACGTGCCGCGCAGCGTTTCGGCTACCTCGGGATCACATTTCACGTTCACGGTGAGGTCGCCGTGTGCTGTGGCGATCACAAACACTTTCTGGACCACTTTGAACACAGTTAAGTCAGGTCCGAACGGATGCTCTTCCACTGCTTCGGGTTGAGCGAGGCAGGTCTCATACAAACGTTCGCGGTTCACCGTTGAGAAGTTACACGCGTCCTAACGCACCAAAATCAGGAGACCGACGAACAATGGCGGCACCGACAACTGAGCAACTCTCGTCACCACTTCATGTTTCGCGGCCACTTGTCACACAGGGAACACACACCGAGAACTCATCACGCGTATCTGGGCGTTAGCTAAGGGTCTCCGACAGCCAACCGGCCGCGAGTGTCATGGCGGTGCGACTGGGCGCAGCGGCGTGGCTCCAGCCGAAGAAACCGTGCGTTGCCCCAACGTGTCGAGAGGCACTGGCGTCGCAACCAGCGGCCGCCATCGCTCTTGCGAACTCTTCGCCCTCGTCTCGCAGGACATCGTGTGAGGCGGTGATGACGAGCGTTGGAGGTAATCCGTCGAGCTTCGCCGCCCACGCTGGGGAGAGCCGCTGGTCGCGCGGGTCCGTTCCCCGGGCATAGGTGTCATAGAACCAGGCCATGTCGCTGGCCGTTAGAAATGGTCCGTCCGCGAACTCTAGGTAACTGGCGGTACTCATCGTGGCGTCGAGGGCTGGGTAGATCAACAAGAGTGCGGCAAGGGAAGCCGGCTCATCGCTCAGCGCTAATGCCGCGGCCACAGCAAGGTTGCCGCCAGCGGAATCGCCAGCGACCGCTACGCGCGAGCCATCGATGGATTCGTCCGCTCCAGACAGCAACGCCCGGGTCACTTCGACCGCGTCGTCGTGGGCCGCGGGGAAGGGGTGTTCGGGGGCTAGTCGGTACTCGACGTTGAACACCGTGGCGGCCGACCGTGCCGCGAGGTGGCGGCACGGGCCGTCGTGCGTCGCCCGGCTTCCGAGCACCCATCCGCCGCCGTGGAAGAACACGACAGCCGAACCGTCCGCATTCTTCGGTCGGAGACGCGTCACTTCACAGCCACCGATGACGAACTCGCTGACATCGGCCATGTCCGGGCCCTTCGGTCGCCCCGCCGCACCCGCGGCGTGGGCTTGGCGTGCGTCATCGACGTCCAGCTCCTTGAAACTGTGGATGGGCATGGAAGCAGTGATGGCTTCAATTTGAGGATGGAGCGGCATGGGTCCATTCTGACCGATGTCGACCATTGATTGCTTCTGCCCGTGGGCAGGGGGTCAGTGGCGCGGGTCAGTGAGACCGGTTGCGCTCCATGGAAGTCGTGCGGGGGCGTCCTTGGCTCGGTTGGTCGTCTTGTTGGCTAGCAGTTGCTGTCTCGTCATGGGGTCAGGTTGTGGTGCGATCGTCGGGGCGTTCCTCGCCTGTTAGCGACGCGATCAACCGGTTAACCGCCCTCGTCGCATCGGGTCCTGCGGCGTTGCCGTATATCAGCCGGGCCAACTGGCCACCGAGATATGGGTGCAGTCCCATTTCGTAAAGCTTGCGAAAGTCGCCAGTCTCGATGGCCGTTCGCTCCTCAGGTTTCAGGGCGTAGCAGTCAAGGACAGAGGTCTGATCGGCCTCGAACTGGGCACGAAGGTCAGCATCCCACTTGAGATCTTGCACTAGGTCGTGCGTTACCAATGTCTTGTCGACCTGTTCGAAGGCCATCAGCTTCCCATCTGCCAGCGCACGGCACCGACACCGCACTTGAAGTTGTCGTAGGCCGTATAGCCGAGTCGACTACACGGCTGGTTGCCTATTGCGCCGAGGACCACGAACCAGGCGAACAGTTCAGCCGTTCCCCCGGCCCCTGACTCCTCCATACGTTCAGGCGTTGCCTCATTCAACAGCTTGTCGTGATCACCCTCTTCGAGCATGTCCATAAACCAGTGGTCGAACTCCTGGTCGATGAAGAAGTAGCGCTTCCCGCCAGGTTCATGCGACAGGCCCCCAGACCCGAACAGACCCACTCGCATACCGTTCGGTAGGTCATTTCGGATGATGTCGCCGAGCGCCTCTCCGACGGCGTAGCACTGTCGCTGATCGGGTATCGGCGGTACGTTGCAGTTCATCAGAACGGGAACGACGGGCACATCGTTGGTGTCGAGGTCGCACAGCACCGTCGGAATGGACAAGTTGTCGTCATAGCAGAGATTCTCGCGGCGGCCGAAAAACTGGACACCTCGGCGGGCCATTCCCGAAATCAGCGCCTCAGCAACCTCAGGGCGACCCTCCAGCGTGTAGTCCCGGCAGTTCAACCAGGGCTTGAACCACTCGTATGGTCCCGTGTGTTCAGCGGCCATACCGACGAGAAAATTGGGGTACTCAAGGACTCTGGAGTTGGCCAGATGGTCGTTGCCGACGAGAATCAGCACGTCGAGATCCGCAGCCGTGATTTCCGCACCCATGGTCCCGTACATCTTGTCGACCTCGGCTTTGGTGTCTTCGGGGGCGCCGGAATACAACCCAGCCAGACCCGGAGCGTGACTCGCTGCGACGGAGAGAACGATGTCAGCCATGGTCAGCCCTTGCCTTCGTTGGTTCGCGTGCCGCTGCCTTTGGCGATGTAACTGATGTCGTAATCATCGTCCCCGTCCGCCATCCGAATAATTTAGTCAGTACTGGTTCGATCCCGAGACGCGAATCAGCTCTTACGAGCCGGGTTGTAGCCAAACCGCAGAATATGGGTGACACGGAGCCCATCGCTCTGGCGTTACCGACCTCGTTTGTGTTTCGGTGAAAGAGCGCCCGGTTTCTCAGGGAAGATACGGGTCTAAAACAACAGAGTGTCGAGGCGGTGATTACTGTCGTTGGGATGGATGACCGACCTGGTTGCACCCTTTTGTTGGGAAGCCTTAGCGCTAGCTCGTTAAATAGAACCGCAGCGTTAGGTGCCGCTGAATACCTCGACTATATGTGCGCTCTTCTGTGGCCTGATTTAGAAACTCTCCCTCTGTTCAACGAGGACTTTGAAGCGGCGGAGCCCGCCGCTGTGACTGCACTCAAAAATGATGTCTCGAACAGCGAGCTCATTATAATTTTCACCCCCGAGTACAACCACGGCATCCCCGGAGCTCTCAAGAATGCCATTGACTGGCTTTCTCGACCTATGGGAAATGGCTGTCTCATCGACCGCTTTGTAGCCATCGCCAGCATTGGCCCACCCTCTCAGGATGGCGAAAACGTTCGCGAGAACCTAGTTCGCACCTGCGGAACTCTCACCGATCGGCTGTACCCCACAACGTTGCGCATCCCCGTCGCCCGAGATTCGGGCCAAGCAGATCTGGGTGATGAAGCAACGATCGCCCTCTACGACTGGCTCGACGATTTACTCCAATTCACCAGGCACTTCAAACCGTGAAATGAAATAACGGGGTCCTATCGAGCGCCCCTAATACCCGAGAACACAGACACGCCCCACTCGCCGTCGCGTTTGTGAAGGATGTAAAAGCTGTCGATCGATTCGATGACCGAACCGTCCTCGCGGTGACGTGTGCCCTCGATCGTTAGATGTGCGCGGGTTTCTTCGAGGTGGACGATCCGAGTTCGAGTCTCTGGATGGTGGAATCCGGTGGCTTCGCGCATGCGCTCCGGGTCGAAGGGGTACCGTTCGCGCACCTGTGCCTCGGTCTCAGACACATAGATCACCGGCAAGTGCACCAGCGCCTGCAGATCCTCTCGGGTTCCACTGACGAAGGCGGTGTTGTATCGAGCCATGAAAGCCTCAATCTCTGTCTCTAGTTCTGCCCGCCGCTCCTCAGTCATGTTCATAGAACGCAACATAACGTGTCGGTCCCAACTGGGCCCAGCAAGCACAACTAGATGCGCACATCACCAAAGTTCTCGACTCAATACCTTGTGATGCGATCTGTGGAGGGCGCTCCTTTGAGACCGGTCTTTTGTCGTTTTGTTACCACGGACAATGACGACATCCAGTGCTACAACACCAAACTCTGCTTTTCAGATACTGGGCGGTGAAAACCTGAAACCCAGTGTCAGGATCAATGTAGGAGTCCTTCTCGGCAGCTTCGGCTTTGTCGTGTTCTCGACGTGCCGCCCCTGAAATCACAGGTGTTCAGCTTAGGTCACGGCCCGGTTTTCGTCTTCCGTTAGCTCGGGAAACGTGTTCGCTAATATCTCCCCCTACCAACTCGCTCTAAGTCGTCAGATACGGCTCCGTGATGTTCACGGTGAATCTCCACATAAAAGTTCGTCTAGCTGATGCATGATGGGACGGTGAACATGCCAACACCGTTCAGTGATCTGTGGGCGGCCAGCCATGAATGACACGCCGTCTGTGGTTGATCAGCTCGACGCCATCGCTGATCGCGACGATATTGACATCAATGGCCGGGCCGTTACCTGTCGGAGCTGGGGAGCTGGACCAGTTGTCCTTCTGGTGCATGGTGCCAGCGGCTGTTGGACTCATTGGGTTCGCAACATCGGCCCCTTGTCTCAACGGAACCGGGTGGTGGTCCCCGATCTTCCAGGATTCGGTGATTCGGAATCGCTCACTGGCCCGCCTGACGCGCAACACCTTGCAGACTCATTGGTCCAAATCACTGACGCCGTGATCGGAGCAGAAACGCAGCTCGATATCGTCGGTTTTTCTTTCGGTGGCATCGTCGCTGGGTTGGCTGCGCACCGAATGGGCCAACGCGCCCAACATCTCGTAGTCATCTCCGCCGGTGGCCTCGGGATCAATGCGCTTGTAGCAGGCGGACCGCGAAGAGGTCCACGCGATGAGTTGATCCGTTTCATGTTCGCGAACCCCCATACCGCTGACGACACCGCTCTAGGTATCCATCTTGATGGCCAAGCCAGAACACGATTCAAGTCCGGCTCGATCCCGTCCTCGACGCTGCTCCTCGACGTGATCGGCCAACTGACCGCAGAATTGCATGTGGTCTACAGCGACCGCGACGCGTTCGGCGGCGGCGACCCCAGCGTCCGCCTCAACCTCATCTTGGGTTCACGTCCCGACGCGAAATGCCACACCATCACAAACGCCGGTCACTGGAGCCCCTACGAAGCTCCTGACCAGATCAACACGATCCTCACCGAAGTTCTAGCCCCCAACTAGCCCAGACATCGCGGACATGGATCCGGACCCGCCGACCATCGACTCAAGTGCCGCGAACCGTGTCCAGCCAGGGTTTTCGAATGGTGGCGATACAGGGTCTGCCCCGAGAGACACAGCAGAAGGAGCGGGCCGTGCAGTCGCCGTACCCATCTGGGAGAATCGGACCATGGCCGTGAAGCTCGGATATCTGTTACCCACCCGCGAGAAGGTCATGCAGGCGAGCCCGTCGGTTCGACCGATGATCGACGCAGCAAAGCGGGCAGCGGACCTCGGCTTTGACTCGATTTGGGCGGGTGACTCGCTGTTGGCTCGACCACGACATGACCCGATCACCCTCCTCGCCGGCGTCGCTGGCGCGATCCCTGAGATCGAGGTGGGTACGGCGGTGTTGCTTCCGGCGCTTCGCAACCCGGTAGTGCTCGCCCAGCAGCTCGCGACCGTCGACCAGATCTCCGAAGGCCGGCTGATCGTCGGTGCCGGAATCGCTCCCGACAACCCCGCTGTGCGCCATGAGTTCGCTGCAGCGGGGGTCCCCTTTGAACGTCGGGTAGGACGCTACATGGAAGGGATTCGGCTATGTCGGGCCCTATGGAGCGGTGAACCGGTGTCGTGGGAGGGGCGTTGGTCCGTGGACGCAGGCGTGCTGGCCCCTGTCCCGCATCGCGACGGCGGCCCGTTGATCTGGAGCGCGGCGAGCGTCAGCGCTGGCATCGAACGGACCGCCAAACACCACGACGGCTGGTTCCCCATCGGTCCCGACGCAGCAACGTTCGCGACAAGAAACGAGGAGTTTCGGGCAGCGGCTATCGCGGCAGGCCGCAACCTCAACGACCTCACCACCGCGATCTATCTCACGGTGTCGATCATGGACGACCCTGCCCAAGCCGAGGCCGCCATCGACACCTATCTCGAGGGCTACTACAGCGCCCCCGCACCAGCGATGCGCAACTTCCAGGCATGCAAGGGTGGAACCGCCAACCAAGTGATCGACTTCGTTCGCTCCTTTGTGGAAGGCGGAGCTCAACATCTCGTCATCCGTTGTGTTGGAGACCATGACGAGATCCAGCAGGTTCTGGCCCAGCGACGCGACGAGTTGCTTGGTTGAGCTGCACGGCCGATCGAATGCCCAGGCGAATGCGTCTTCCTCGAATCCACCTGTACAAAACGGTACCAAGACATAATCCTAAGTCACGACACAACGATCATCGAACGTCACAATAAGTAGTAGGGCGGGTATATGAATAACTACGACCAGATTTTTGTAACAGAGGACTGGCTACAACAGCACTTAGAAGATCCCGACGTTGCGATACTTGATGTTCGAGCTGGCTTCCGCCCACAGCCACCGGGACCTTCCGATTTCTTTTCCATGCGCGTCAACTACGAGGAGGCGCACATCCCAAACGCTCACTATTTACACATGGTTGAAGATCTATCAAAACACGAGGGCGCTTTTCCTTTCGAAGCCCTAGTTCCTCAGGATCTCCACCAACTTTTGGGAAGCATGGGCATCTCTAACTCCCAGACATTGGTGATCTACGGAGGCGAAATGCACGCGGTCACGCACCGCTGTTGGTGGGTGCTTCGACAAGCCGGCGCGCAGGACGTGCGTTTGCTGAACTGCACCTACGACACTTGGCTGAACGAGGGCCGCCCAACTACGAAACAGGAGCCAAACAAACCGCCTGAGACTTTTCAGGCGACCCCACTTCCTCACTGGATCGCGAATAAGGACACAGTTAGTGATGCAATCGGCAACCCAAAAATAGGTTTAGTAAATGCTCTGACCAAAGAACAGTTTGAAGGGCAAGGGCAACACTTTGGTCGACCCGGCCGAATCCCAGGAAGCATTAGCGTCCCTTACACGGCAATTGTCAATCCAGCTACGGGGGCTCTAAAAGAACCTTCCGAGCTCACGCAAATTCTTCAAGAAGCCGGTGCCAATGAGTTCGACCAACTAATCACATATTGCGGTGGAGGGATAGCCGCAAGCACCGCTTTCCTCGCATTGGATGTTCTCGGCTATCCAAACATCGCGCTGTACGACGGTTCTCTGATGGAGTGGAATCAGGACCCGATCGCACCACTAGAGTCAGGCCCCGCCAAACTCACGAAGTCTGCCAACGATTCGTAGTCAGGAAAGCTCCATCTGCTACTGCCGGTTCCACACGCTCAGTGACCGGGCGTCGGCGTGACCGCGAACACGCTTTGCCCGCGCTGGCCGCCCCGGGCCGTGGCGACGACGGTGAACAGCACCCCAAGCACAAGGACCACGCCGAGCATCGCGGCGGCCAAATTGAGATCGAGATAGCTGCGATAGGACACGATGGCGCCGGCCGAAATACCGGCGACTGCCCCAAACGCCATCATGCACATGTCGCCGGCGCCTTGGACGCTGGCACTCTGCTCGACCGGAAACGCTTCTGTTAGCAGTCCGCTCGCTGCGATGATGCCGAAACACCACGCGAGGCCAATCACGGTCTGCCCACCAGTGATTCCGATGAATCCTTCGGGCGGCGTGAATCCTGCCCACAACGCACCGGCCGCGCAGAGCACCCCAGAAATAACCAGCATTGGGTAGCGCCCGACTTGGTCGGCGAGCCGACCGACCAGGGGGCTCAAGGCGTACATGCCAAGGATGTGGCTGAACAGCATGATGCTGATCGCGCCCTTGCTTTGTCCGCCGTCGTTCATGTGCAGCGGCGTGAGGGTCATGGTGCCAACCATCGTGGCCTGGCTGACCATCATCGCGAGCACTGCCAGTCGAGCCTTGGGGTTAGCGAGGATCAGCCTCAGCGCAGCTCTGAACGGCAGCCTTGTGTCTTTGCCGTCGTTACCCACCCCGCCGGCGAGTACTAGCGGATCCGGGCGCAATCGAATCTCTACAATCGCGGCTGCCACTAGGAACAGCAAGGCGCCGGCGAGGAACGAACCCGCGTAGTCGGGGAGACCGAAGCTGCGCCCGATGGGGTCGAACACCGACAGAGAGACCAGCGATCCGAAACCCGAACCGATCGACGTGGCTGCGACGACCAAGCCGATCGTCTGCGCTCGGCGCTCGGGCTTAGCGAGGTCCGCTGCAGCGTAGCGAGTCGCCATGTTGGTGGCGTTGCCTATGCCGATGAGGGCCACTCCGAAAGGCAGGAAAAGAAACTGTCGAGTGATTGCCGCCACCACAGCAAGAAACGCACCGACCGACGCAAGGACATAGCCCGTCCGCAGACCGGGACGTCGGCCGCTTCGAGCCATCATGCGTGCCAACGGGAAGGACGCGATCGCGGCGCCGATCGACAGACAGGCAGCAGCAAGACCCGCCAAGGTCTTCGAGCCAGTGATGTCATCCGCGAGCAGAGCCGTCACGGAGTAGCCAGCCACCAACCCGATTCCGCCGCACATCTGACTCGTGAGCAGCGTTCGGACGGTCCGGCGCTGCACTCGCTCAATGTCCCGGCGGCCGGTCAAAAGTTGTTCACCAGTCCCGAGCACCGGGTCGTCGACCTGTGTCACGCCGTAGCTCCCATCAGCTATTCCGCTGCTGACGCAGCAAACCGCTGAAACTCTATCGAACACCGATTAGATTTGGGGGTTGTGAACGCTTCCTGGGTAAGGACTTCCGACGGTCGCTCGGGTCGTTCCTCGCGAGCCGTGTTGGTCCTCTTCGCCATTGTGGCGACGGCGATGGTCGTCGGCAGCGTGACTCTCAGCCGAGTTGTTGGCCAGCCAGAGCCCGAACAGCACGTGATCACTATCCCAGAAGGGACGGCGATGCGCATCAGTTTGGGACACGACGTCGACATCATCCCTGCAGACCTCAACTTCAGGCTTCGGGACCAGCTCACCGTGATCAACGAAGACTCGACGGCTCATCAGATCGGTCCCTTCGTCATTCCCGCTGGCGACCGGCTCGATACGAGGTTTGCCGAGGCCGCCACCGTCGAGGGATTCTGTTCGCTTCACTCGAGCGGCCGCATAACAATCAACGTTGGCGGGACCTGATCGGGGGTATCTGCACTGCGAACAGCGAACAGCCCACATGAGCGATCCGTCGTATTTCCCCTGGCCAGACGCGACATTTATCTCTCGAGCCTCGCAGCTCCCTCCCTCAGAGGGGCGCCCCCAGTACTGCGCTCAATCCGACGAATTATTCCTTCAGCCAAGCCATGAAGCGGACTGCAGTGAGCTTTCGACTATTGACGCGACCACTCGCTCTTGGCGGTGGCGTCGTCGCTGCTGACGTCGCGACCGTCGGGGAGTTGGATGGTGATGTCATGGAGGGTGCCGGCGAAGGCAAATGGCGCCGAGTACCGGGCCGACACGGCCGATCCGTGGTCCTCGCCGACGCTGACGCCAACCGAGGTGAACGTCACCAAGTACAGCGGAATGATTTCCCAACCACAGGCCTGCCCGTCGATCGACACTTCGACGCGGCCGGCACTGCCGTCACGTTCGAGATGGACCGCCAGGGTGCAATCACCGGCGGGCACTTCGATACTCGACTCGACGACGGTGTGATCACCGAAAGCGTTGTAGTCGACAACGAACCGCTGATTCTGCACGAACAGCGAACAGCCGGAGTTCTCGTTACCCGTCGCCAACAAGACCCCTTCATCGCCAACAGCGCTGGTGACACGGGCCGTGATGTCGACCACGCTGTCGGTAAGCGACGCCGCCGTTCTCGTGGGGATCGGTGTCATGGGCGGCCGATAGGTGTAGCGGCGGTCCGGCCGATGAACCGAATGATCGTTCAGGTGAGGGATGAACAGCTCGAGTCGACGCTCGTCGAGGGGGAGCACGCCGTGGGTTTCTGCCTCCTGCCACCAGAGGTCGATCAACTCGGCCAGCCGGTCTGGCTTCGTGTCGGCGAGGTCATGGCATTCAGACGGATCCGCCGTGAGGTCGAACAGCTCCCACGGTTCGGTGTCGAAGTCGGTACCGGGCAGGTGCCTGGTGACAGCCTTCCACCACACTCCGTCGCGCTCAACGATCAATGCCCGGTTGCCGACGAACTCGAAGTACTGCAACGTGTTGGTCGCAGGAGCATCAACATCGTCGAGCACCGAGGCGAACGAATGCCCGGTCACCGGCATCTGCTCGGTGCCGCGATACGTGTCGGGTGGAGTGATGCCAAGGATCTCGTAGATGGTCGGCACGATGTCGGACACGTAGGCGAACTGACTCCGCTTGGTGCCCGCGGCGTTGCCTAAGCCAGCTGGCCAGTGCACGACCATCGGCACATGCACGCCTCCCTCGTGGGTGAGCGTCTTGTACCAACGGAATGGCGAGTTGCCACACTGAGCCCAACCCCACGGATAGTTCGTGTGACTGCTCGGCCCGCCAATGTCGTCGATCCGTTCCACCGCGTCGTCGGGCGACTCCTTGATGCCCTGGAAGTGCTTCACCTCGTGCATAGTGCCGGACGCACCTCCCTCCTGGGAGGCGCCGTTGTCGGACAAGAGCACCAGAATAGTGTTGTCCAATTCCCCCATGGCCCGAAGCCCATCGACGAACCGGCCGATCTGATCGTCAGTGTGATCTAAGAACGCGGCAAACGCCTCCTGAAGCCTGCACGCGAAACGCTGCTGGTTCTCTCCCAAGTCATCCCAGGGCTCGACCCCGGGGTTGCGGGGCGCAAGGGTGGTATCGGGGTCGATCACACCGAGTTCGATCTGGCGCTTAAACCAGCGTTGACGCACCAGGTCCCAGCCCTCGTCGTAGTGCCCACGGTACTTGTCGAGGTATTCCTGCGGTGCTTGGTGAGGCGCGTGTGTCGCCCCGAAAGGCAGGTAAGCGAAGAACGGACGATCGGGGCGGAGCCCCTTGTTGTCGTTGATCATCACCAATAATTGGTCCACCAGGTCTTCGGAGAGGTGGTAACCCTCCTCTGGCGTCGTCGGCGGATCGACATAGGTGTTGTCGCGCACTAGCTCCGGGTTGAACTGGTCGGTCTCCCCCGGTAGGAACCCGTAGAAGCGTTCGAACCCGCGACCGAGCGGCCATTGGTCGAACGGCCCCGCAGCAGATATGTGAGTGCCGGGCATCAGGTGCCACTTGCCTGCACACAACGTGGCATACCCCTCGTCGCGAAGGACCTCGGCGACCGTGGCCGCCGCGTTCGAGATGTGACCGGCTGAATGAGGGAACCCCGTCACCCAGCCCGACAGGCCTCGCATCCCGACCGCATGCTGGGATCGACCGGTTAGCAGCGCGGCGCGTGTCGGCGAACACACCGGCGTCACGTGGAAGTTCGTGAACTGCACTCCACCGGCTGCCAGCCCATCGATGTTCGGCGTGTCGATATCAGACCCGTAGCAACCGAATTGTGCGAACCCGGTGTCGTCGAGCAACACGATCACGACGTTCGGTGCGCCATTTCCGGGGTGCGGCCGATCTTCGAAATGCGGCTCGGACTCGGCCAACGTGCGCCCGATTGTTCCTTTGAAGTCTGTCATATCTGCTTCTGGATCTCAGATGGCGATCCTGTTCCGGTCAAGACGATGTCCATCAGTCGTGTTCGTCCTTTTGTTTGCGGGCCTGCGGGTGACGAAATGAGCGGTCTAGTCAAAGAGGTTTCTCATTGGATTGACCATAGTAATATATTTTCATAGAGTATGAAATTATCTTGACGCCAGGAGATCTCCAGTGAGCGACCGTCAGCCCAACCTGCTGTTCGTCTACGCCGATCAGCACCGTGCCGACGTCATGGGTTGCGCCGGCAACGACATCGTCGTCACCCCCCATCTGGACCGATTGGCCGCCGAAGGCGTCCGCTTCGACCAGACCTGGACCGAAAGCCCGATCTGCCAGCCGGCCCGCGCCTCGCTACTGACCGGCCGCTACCCCAACGACCACGGGGTGCTCGGCAATTTCGCCGGCGGCTGCCAACCCGAATGGGACACCTTCCCCCGCCGCCTACAGCAGGCCGGCTACACCACGGCGTCGATCGGCAAGACCCACTTCTCTGCCTGGCCGATGGCGGTCGAGCCCGGCACGCCCGCACCGACTGACGAATGGATCGGCAACTTCGGGTTCGATCACGTCGTCGAGGAGTTTGACAAGTATGTGCACCTCTTCGACGTCGAGACCCCGTACATGCGGTTCCTGCGCGAACACGATGCACTCGAGCCGTATCAGGAGGTGGTGCAGGCCAATTTCCGGGGCGGAGACCGGCACTGGAACGGCGTCACCTCTCCCCTGCCCCAGGAGCTCGATCTCACGTGCTTTCTAGCTGACGAGGCGCAACAGTGGCTTGACCGTCGGCCGAACGATGTGCCCTGGTTTCTTCAACTGTCGTTCGTACAGCCACACGTGCCGCTGATGGGCGACCCCGTCTGGGCCGAGCACTACGCCGAAGCCGCCATCGAACGCACGGCTCGGTCCGAGCCGACATCGATGACAGACGAATGGGCCACTCACCTGAATGCACTCCGCAATCACTCACACAGTGAGTTGTTGACCGACGAGTTCGTGTTGGCCGGTGCCCGTCAGTACTACGCGATGGTGTCGCTGATCGATCAACGAATCGGCGACCTTCTTGCTCAGCTCGAGAAACAGGGCCAGCTGGACAACACGTGGATCGTCTATTCGGCCGACCATGGCGAGATGCTCGGCGACCACGGCCTGATGGCCAAGATGAACTTCTACCGATCGTCGGTGCGGGTACCGCTGATCGTGCGCCCCCCAGGCGGCACCAACGGCCGGGTCGAAACCGAACCGGTCCAGGCCTTCGATGTCGCGGCCACGCTGCTCGACGCCGGGACGGCTACCGCCCTTGATGGTGCCCCGTCCCGGTCGCTGGTGCCACTCGTAACCGGCGACGGAGGCACTACCCGCCATCACGCTGTGAGCATGATCCGCATGCAACCGGGGCTCCCGACCTGGCAGGCCATTACCGACGGCCAATGGCGGGCCACCCTCAACGCCGACACCGGTGAGGCCAGCGAACTGTTCGACCTTGTGGCCGACCCCGACGAGGCCACCAACCGGGCCAGCGACCCGAGCGCCGGCGACAAGTTGGTCCGCCTTCGCGACTTACTCGCGTCGACCCTGGAGCCGACGTGACTGAGACCGTTGAGGACGGACGCGTCGCCCGGGGCCGGCGGACCCGCAAGGCGGTGATCGATGCCCTGCTCATCCTGTACGTCGAGGGCAATCTCACCCCCACCATCGAAGACATCGCCTCCCGGGTGGGAATGACCTCCCGGTCCATCTACCACCACTTCCAGGACAGTGATGCGTTAGCGGTGGCGTTGGCGGAGCACCAGAAGGCCCAACACCCGGAACTGTTCATCGCTCATCCGATCTCCGGGAGCCGCGCCGCACGAATCGACGGCCTCGTCGCCCACCGAGCCGAGCTCTTCGAGACGGTTGCGCCGGTGCGCCGCTCCGCGTTGGCCGTCATGCACACGTCGCCGGAGATTCGCTCTCAGCAGACCAAGCTGGCCGCCCGCCTTCGGCGGCAGGTGACCCGCACCTTCGAGCCTGAGATCTCAACCCTCGACCGCAGCACGAAGGCCGAGACCATCGAACTTCTCGACCTCCACACCAGCTGGGAGACGTGGGAACGGCTGCGGCGCTGGCAGCGCCTGTCTGTCCAGCACAGTCGTAGCCTCGTCGCCGATTTGGTGACCCAGACCCTCGACACGGGGTCCGGTTCAAGTCTCCCGGCAAATAGCAGTCACAACGCTGCGATGTAGTCGTTGACCGTCCGGGAGTCGGGCTCTGGCGCAGGTTCAGCCGCGTCCGTGCCGTAGGAGCTGCCCCGGTGTCGCTCCCGTACATTCACCATCGGCGAAAGTGACTTCACCGTTTACGATGATGTTGGAATATCCCTTGGCCCGCTGAATGCGGCGCCACTCGTCTCCCGGGAGATCTTCGGCGATTTCACCGATCCACTCTGGATCGACGGCCAATTCCTCCATCTCGTAGACCACCACGTCGGCGGCTGCGCCCTCGCGTAATACTCCCCGATCGCGAAAGCCCGCAGCGTGAGCGGGCAGAGCTGACAACCTGTAATGAGCTTCCTCGAGGGTGATCTTGCCCTCATCGCGCACCAACCAGGAGAGAAAATCGGTACTCCAGGCTCCTCCGGTGAAGAACTTGGTGTGCGCCCCACCATCGGACACGCCCGGCAGGGCGTACGGGTTGTCCATCATCTCGGCCATGAAGTCGGCATTGGAGCCCTTGTTGGGCCCGAGGAACTCGACGTTGAGGTCTCCCTCGAGGGACAAGTCGAGCATCACCTCGACGACATGTTTCCCCTCCTCGGCGGCGATGTCTCCGAGGGAGCGGCCTACGTACTTCTGCAGACTGTCCTCCCGATTAACACCCTGGATCACGAGACTTGGGAGTGCGCCCCCTAAACCGGCCTGGAGCACCTTGAATTGAGCGGCCTTCTCGTCAGATTGACGGATCACGTCTTCGCGAAGTTCCGGGTCAGCCATCTTGGCCAGTTTCTCTTCCTTAGTACCGGTCGTGATCTCCCGCCAAGCACTGGAGAAGTCGTAGAGGTTCCAGTGTTCGAGGGTGAAGGCGAAACCCGAGCGCACCGTTGCGCATTGGCCATAAACCTGCAGTCCGCGCTCCCGGCATCGGTCGACCCACGCCAGCGACTTGCGGTGCGGGTCTGGGTTCCTGCGGAGCGGGGCGATGGCGTTGTGGATGATCGGTCGCCTCGAGACTTCGGCCAACTTCTCGACGAAGGCCAGGTCTCTCTTGATGCGGCCCGTCGCCTGAGTGATCTGAATAAAGCCCTCGTCACGTTCGGCGAGTACTTCGGCCAAGGAGAGGATGTCGTCATCGACCATGGTGTCAGTGACCATTGGGGTGCCGTCGTAGTCGGCCTGGGTGCTGTTACGGCCGAGCCGCTGAATGGAGAAGCCACATAGTCCGGCGTCCATACCCTCGTGTAAGAGACGCTGCATCTCCTTGCGCTCGACATCATTGGCGGGCCGGGTCTTGGCTGCCTCGAGACCCATTACATATGTCATTAACGAGGCAGTGGGCATGTACTGGATGCAGTTGACCCCCTTGGCCGCGGCCTCCAGGCTGTCCAGGTACTCGGGGATGGTTTCCCATTCCCACTCCATGCCCTGCTTCATCGTTTCGTAGGGGATGGCCTCGGTGCGGGTCATGGTCAGCATTGATCGGTCACGAAAGTCGGGTTTAACCGGAGCGAACCCAAACCCGCAGTTGCCTAGCACCACGCTGGTGACACCGTGCCAGCCTGAGATGGTGCACCACGGATCCCAACGGATCTGAGCGTCATAGTGAGTGTGTAAGTCCACGAACCCGGGCGCGACAATCTGTCCGGTAGCATCGATCGTCTCGGTAGCGGTGCCATCATTGCGTCCACCGATCTGAGCGACCGATCCCCCTTTTATCCACAAATCACCCTGGTAACGGGGCACTCTCGTACCATCGACGATGGTGCCGCCTTGAATGTGGATGTCGTAATCCGCCACTTTTCACCCCCGAGGTGTTCGTAAGTGAGCTTACAATCACAGCCAGAGACCGCTGACTAAGCATCCCATTCTTGGGGTCGTGTCTCCACCCACAACACCGTGCTGCGGGCACACACCAACCCCAACACCACCGCCATCGACACCATCAACTAGCCCACTATTGGAGGGCGGGCGCCCCCGATAGCGGCGGCTCCGCACGGTATAGCCTTGGTTTTAAGTGGAAGCGCCGATCGCGTCTTTGTCGTTAAGTACCGAGCGCTACGGGATCTGCCCCGAAACAAGTGAGCTGGTGTTCTCTAGGGCGTACGACCGCACAAACCGAGTAGACGATCCAGAGCGGAGGCATCGTCCGGGACTTCCACCTCAGGACCGAACCCTCCACCTGCCCGTCTGTCGTCGGTGATGAACCCGCTGAAGAATGCTGTCGTCGCCTCGACGAGGTCGACCGGAGGGTCGAACTCCTGTCCGGTCGAGCGGGCTAGGTCCCAGCAGTGGACGAGGTTGTCGGCGGAGATTGTTTGCAACGCAACACCGGCGGACATGTCGCCGAAGATGAGGCTGACCACCTCCTCAAGATCGCCAACACTGTCCACAGCAGAGTCCAGTTCGGTCGAGGCGTCCCGGTAGGTCGCCCGATGGTCGTCGCCGAGAACGTCGCCGAATTGCTGGGGCATCCCGCCGATCAACTCCTCCCCGCGCGCCTTGTCGCCGCTCAGGCCGGCAGCGAACAGGAATCTTCCGAAGGTGAAGTGCCCGATTAAGTCCCGGACAGCGAAATCGCTGCACGGTGTATCGTCGCCCAACTGGCTGGCATCGGTGCCGTCCACCAGAGCGGAGAGCAGGTCAGTGACCTGCGAGAGCTGTTCCTTCGGATCCATAGCATTGCCCCTTAGGTTATGTCTGCGCTCTCCACCGGGAACTTCCCGCTGTGGTACTGAGAACGTAGGCGGGCCGAATGTACTACCCCCAGACGTCGAGGTGCCAGTGGTCTGGGCGATACAGGACCGGATAAACGGAATCTGGTACCTCTGGAATTCGAAAGTTAATAACAGCTCAGCCAGAGAGGTCACTGGTATCGGTGTGGGCGGTACAGAATCTGGCCCGAGCCATACGAGTGCACTACGTCAGCAACGGTGACCCGAGATTTCCCATAATAATTTCGTGTCCGTAACGATGATGCTGCAACATGTCCTTTGTGAGACAGCCAATCAGCCGCCTTCGACACGTCATCAAGCAAGCCGTCTCACCTCGTAGCGGGCGCACCAAGGCATTAAAAAACTTCGCAACAAACCCCGACGTGATGCGAGGCGCAATTAGCGATGGCATTTCTACCCGGGGCGGCGAAGTGGCTGCTCGGAATCGTGCAGCTCTTGTCGCCGCGAAATACATGACGCTAAGCGAAGACGGGAGACACAGTTTCTTTAAAATTCTGACGGATGAGTTCGGTGTCGACCGCCATGCAGTAGATGACTTGATCGGCGAATTCGGCGAAACCCAGGATCGCAGTTCAGTCGAACAGAGGCTCCGGGTGGCCCTAGAGCCAGAGCGTGAACTCCTATTCAGACGTTTCATCAGCGTCGACGATGGATTGGCGTTCGTTGTTGGACTCAGAGCAGATTTGTTGGCTTTGAACGATCCCAAATTCTCAGAAATTGACGATGAACTACGCCGCCTTCTTGACCGTTGGTTCGATGCTGGACTATTGACATTGACTCAAATCACCTGGGATTCTCAAGCATCGCTTTTAGAAAAACTCGTCGAATACGAGGCGGTGCATGCAGTCACTAGCTGGGGTGATTTAAAAAATCGTCTTCGAAGTGACCGCCGCCTTTATGCATTTCAACATCCTGGTCTCCCGAACGACCTGCTGATATTCGTAGAAATAGCCTTGGTTACGGGACTAGCAGACAGCATCGATGACCTACTCGACACGAACACCCCCGTCATCGATTCCACTGAAGCTGACACCGCTATTTTCTATTCCATTTCGAACTGCCAGCGTGGACTTGCGGGCGTTCGACTTGGCGACTTCTTAATCAAACGGGTGGTCACTGAACTATCCCGAGAACAACACGGTCTAAACAACTTTGCAACCTTGTCTCCAATACCGGGTTTTCGCCGCTGGCTGGAAGCAGCAATACAACAACCGGCCTTCCTTCACCTCAACGAGGCCGAGACCACAGCGATTGAGGCGGCCCTAGAAAACCCTGATCGGGACCTCGAAGCGAAAACTGTTCAACAGCTCCAAGTCACATTGCCTCAACTCTGCGCTCATTACCTGCTGTCAGAGAAGCGTGGGCAGCGGGCACTGGATCCGGTAGCCAATTTCCATTTAAGCAACGGCGCCCGCGTCGAACGAATCGTTTTTGGTGCCAATAAGCAGGACACGGCTCAAGAAAGAGCCTTCGGGATGATGGTGAACTACCGCTACGAGATTTCGAAAATTGAAGACCGTCACGATGCCTACGCACACGAAGGAGTAATCGACGCTCACGACAACGTAAAGGCACTCCTGGTATCTCGAACAGTTGACTAGCTATCCGAGTCAAGAGCGGTGGGCGATACGGGATCCGGTGCGAAGAATCTGGTACCTCTGGTTTCAAACAAACCAAAGCCTGTCGATTCAGCAACTCGTATGTTTGAGTGTGGGCGATACAGGACTCGAACCTGTGACCCCCTCCTTGTAAGAAATAAACGGGGTCTTGGATACATAGGCTTTGCGGGACCTGGTCCAGTGTTTATGCGGTTTTGGGTACCGGTTGTTGATGGTTGTTTTGTGTTGTTACGCAGTGGCTGGTGCCCCAGAGGTGCCCCTAGCCCACCTTATTCAGTGTCTACAACCGTCAAGGAAAACGAGACGGGAGCTACGCCGTAAGGATTTTGTATCGGCTCGAGCTCGCCGCGGATGCTGCCATTGTCAACCTTGCCAGAGAATTTATATTGCCCAATTTCAGAAGTTGCGGGCCCGAGTACTGTGACGAATGACCGACAGTACCCACTTTGAGCACTATCGGCTATGACATCAACATCAACTAAGGGTTCACCGGTCGACCCTTGCAACACACCAGTCGCAGGGTTATACGAAGATGCTTTAGCGTCAATGAGCAGCGAACTAATAAACGAAAGCTTGCAACTCTCATATGGTCCGCCCTGCGATCGCATATCAACTGCTATCTCATAAACGGAGTCACTTTTAAATTCTCCGCTTACTTCACCTGACTCAGCTGAATAAATTATTTCTATCTCGTTGAGAGTCACTTCGAAACCAGCAAACACGTCCCCTAGGCTTTGGGCCGTGTTCTGGTACCACGAGTCCTCGTAATTATGCTCACCCACGGCGCGGAAAGAAGCCTCTGCGTTCAGCGGATCCTCGGAGGGAATAACCTCGGTTTGGTTCTCGTCTTCCGGAATCTGCGAGCCTTCGACCGTCACAGTCAATGTTTGCGAGATTGATGAAGCGCCACTGAGGTATGTGACCTCTAGGGAAGCGGTACCAGCCTCATCAGCAACATAGGTATTGCCCTCGAGCGTTCCGGGACCGTTGGATAGGCTCCATTGAATCTCAGAATTCAATTCAGTAGCGAGAACGACGCTCTGCGTTCCGTTCTCGTAGGTGACTCGCAATAACTGGTGCCCCAAATTAAACGCAGAACCAGAATCTATGGTTTCCGAGGGATTATGGAGTTGCATGTCGACAATAAGGGGTCCTTTCTGGAGGACCCGGTGTTCAATATCGCTTGACACTTCCCCACTGGTGAGTGTTCCTACAACTCGGAACGAACCCATCGAGGGTCCTTTGACTTCAAAAGTGCCCGGTGCGGTACCACTTTGGGATACTGCTTGACTTGCATCACTAACAGATTCGTTGACTATGCGTCCCGAGAAAGTGATGGGGCAGCCTGTTAGCTCGGGAATAGTCGAAACTTCGATACCAATGGTTGCGTTACCGAGATCTTGGTAGGAGTGGTTTAGACCCACAATCTCTGAACAGGTTTGCGGCGATTCCGAAACCTCTACTGAGATTTGAATTGAGTTCGTATCGGGAGATTGGTCGCTAGGCCCCGAAATCTCTAGGCTCTTTTCTCCGTTTGTTTCGAGCCCATCAAGCACGACCGGTTTATTCTTTTCCGAGTCGATTACCAACGTGCCACAAGTCCCCTTAGGGATCAACGTCTTTCCGTCAGCGCCAGTTTTCCCGGCAACAATTGCTTTGGGATCAGACGGTGAAGCGGTATCTGAAAAAAATAAATACTCAACACCTTTACCGACCGCATATCCAGCAGCGCCCGCAATAGCAATAGTCGTAAGAGTGGGAACCGCAACACCTGCTCCTAAGACCACCACAACAAACGCCCCAAAAACACCGGTCGCTTGACCTTTGGCGGCATTGACAACGACGGAGGGCATCTCTCCGAAGAGTGCGAGTCGAGCTCTATGTTCAGCCATATCTTGATCCAAGTCGTCTCCACCGCTCTCCTTAACGGCTTGACCCCGTTCTTCAATAGCCCTTCTTCCATCGATGCCCCACTGCAACCTGTCTCGAACATCTTTCAACCCTCCGGGCCCAACCGAACCGAGTCCTGGGAGTAAGGCGATCCCTTCATCACGCACCTTCTCACCGAAGCTCTTTCTTGAACAGTTACCTGTGCTCCCATCAACTTGAGCCAAAAGAAGCGTTGAGGAATCAGATGCGCCACTAGCAAGGCTCGTGAAGCCGGAAACCGCTACCCCATCGGGAAGTCCTGCATTCTGATCGTGTCCAATATGAGCGGAATATTCATTAAGTTCGTCAATGCCCTGAGCGACGAGACCAAACCGGGTTAACTCCTCTACAACAGCGTCCCAAGCGTCAAAAACAGCATCTACATCGCTCGCTTCAACGATTTGATCCCCGCTAGTGGCTGCCTCGATCACTTCTAGCGCCTCTTGCCGACTTTCGGCGTACTGCAAGAATGCAGAAACAGTCGAAGAGACCGACTTATCGAAATCGTCAAGGTCGTAATCCCCATCGACCTCCATGTTCAGCCAGTCTGGCCAGTCAATATCAGTGGCCCAGTCCTGGTCGATAACCCACTCGCGCCACTTAATATCGCCTCTCCAGGCGCCTGCAAGCAACCCCAAAACTACTAAGACCGCTATGCCTTTAAACAAGCGCCTCAATTTTTTCACCCACGTCCACCAACTAAGCTACAGAACTAAATCGCGTCAAAGTTAATCAAGAGTGATTATCGATTTCAAGCACCGAGGGGTGCCGATGAGAAAAATTTTTGCTTATCGACATGTTGAAATCCCATGCCCCCACAACACTTTTCGTTCCACTGTCTCGGCAGACTGACCAAATTAAACCCATGGTGCCCCTGCACACATAGTCCAAATCTTGGTTTAGGCCTCTGACCTGCGGTTTTGTGTGTGGGCGCTACAAAATCTGACCCGAAAAACCGAAATCAAACAACGGGTCAGATTTAGCGCGCAGCAGAGACACGAATTTCACCCCTCACAAGAGTGCACAAGAGTTAAATCCCGCAAAGACTCTTTGGGTGTGCCCGTTTCTTATTCTCAGGCCTTCCCGACCGTTAGTAGGATCTGTCTGCCAACCGGGGGGACCAGATGAGAAGCTGCATAATTGCTATTGCTCTATTGGGTGCTTCTTGTGGGGCTTCCGGACCTCAAGCAGCTTCTCTTGACCATGAAGATATCGAGGTTGATCTCGCTGTGGCCCAAAGCACTTCAGGCCTTGAGTCCGTAATCGAAGAACTAGAGCAGCGAATCGCAGCACTTGAAGGCTCCTCCGACGAAATCTCAATCGAGCTAACACAGGTGGAACAGCTTGCGGAATCAATACAAGTCGTAAATACAGAAATGTCGAGCTGGACTAGTGAAACCCGTGCTGCGATTGCATTACTAGTGGAGGAAAATCCGGATCTTTTGCGTGGACACGAAGGCCCTCAAGGACCACCAGGAGACTCGGGGCCACAAGGAGAGCCGGGGCAACAAGGCGAAACTGGAGCTCAAGGACCACAAGGATTGCAAGGTGAAACCGGCCCGAGAGGCCCTCAGGGTTTACGTGGCCCTCAAGGTGAGACCGGACTTCGAGGCGCTACCGGCCCCATGGGAAGCGGGGTTTCTTCTTCCGATTTGTATAGTTGCATCTCCTCCTTAACAGCAGAAATTAGAAGCTCTCTTAACGCAGGGGACGTGTCACACGGAACCTTTGCGGAAACTGAATCCACATACGTGGACACAGGTTCCAGCTGGGGCAGCAGCCATTCTCACGGATTGAGCTCTTGGGGATTCGGTACCCATTCGGTGAGCTTCGGTTGGGTCGACACGCCATGGAACTGCTAGTCCAGCACAGCTAAGGAGACCGTCCCCTATCTGCGAACGTTCAGACCAGGACTCCCTACGAACGCATCCCTGATGGCGTCTACGAAATCATCGAAGGCGTCATGGGAGCGAACGCAGAGACTGGGCAAGCATTTGATGACTGTGCTTCAGGAGCCTGTCCCGTCAGATAAAGGTCCTCTTCTTTGAAGTGCTGAGAAGAAAGGATCATCCTTTTCAGCAAGTGCCTAATCTGGCTCTGGCTCTGCTCGCTTTATTAGCTCAGCTAGAGCGCTTATCCGTTTTGTTATCGACTCTGGCTCTGGCTCTTGCTCTGGCTCTGGCTCTGGCTCTGGCTCAGCGAAAAGCTCATCGACTCCTTTCGTCAATTCGCTGAGCAAATACCGGACTTTCCATTGCTGTTCTTCTGTGTGCAGTTGTGTTGTTGACATTTTTCCGTCCTTGTTTCATCAGTTGTTTCAACTGAGGGTGGGTTAAGGGCCCGCGCCATTTAAGGGGCCCGTGTTGGTCGCTTTGTCTTCGTTTTTCAACGGTCCTCACCTCCTTTCGAACCGTTGAAAATGGTTGAAAAGAGGTGGGATATTGCGTGCCTTACGGCTTCCCGCCTGCGTATGTGAGCAACATCATTGCAGAGATAGGAGCAGGCAGAACCCAATTCCTAAAACAAGGCTGGGCCCTGTGTATCGGGAACCCATCTATCGGTTCCAGGTAATAGGTCTCGGGCCAGTGTGTACATCGAACGCAAAAAGCCGACCCGGTCAGTCGAACCGGTTCCACTCTGAAGAATTAGCGTTTCCCTGAGGGGATGATGACTTGAAATGAGATACTCATTTCGTTTTGCAAGTCTTAGTAAAAGTTCCACGTGAGGGAGCCGAGCAAACTTGCCACCTGGGCCGCGATTGCAATCAGAACAAGCTAAAACCAGGTTCCAAACTTGGTCGAGATCGACCGGATAGCCCTTCGCCATCAACATGTGGGGCAGGAAATGGTCAACATCACTAGCAGTTTCTTCAGAGCCGCCAGCTACGACTATGGGTCGGAAACAATAGAAGCAGTGGCCTCGTTGGTAACCCATCAAGGCGGGCCGAACTTCGGTAATGCTCCGACGCTTGCCTCGCAAAGCGGGAACCAAGAGTTCAGTGGGCGCGTCATACAAAACAATTGACTGCTCGCCATCCGCTTTGTGCGTCCAAGCCGTTTCGACCAAGCGCCAGCGCGCCTCAACCTCACCGAAGAGGTTGGTCGACCCCGGGGTGCCAACGATCTCCATTAGCTCATCCGTTAGACGAATACCCTTGGTAGATAGCTTTCGTTCGTCAATGAAAAACCGAGATCCAACTGGACCAGATCCAACCGTATGGAAAGCGTCGATAACGTTTTCGAATCCCAGCACCTCAGCAGAGGCCATAAGTTCAGTTTGATTAATGACTTCAGCGTTATAAAAGCGGCATGCGTCGAGGAACTTGCTTGAAGCAAATGTCCCTTGACGGTCTGTGTGCTGAAGGTGCTCGCACAGATGCGTCGTATAGGGAATCGCAAGCTCGCTCAAACTGACAGCCTCGCGGCCCTCCCTGGCTAGTTCCAAAAGCGATTTCCCCAAAGCAAACTTGTAACTCGCCACGTTTCGACCAAACAAGATGATCGATCGCCAATTGTCTCGATCAGATCCAAGTCCATCTAGGGAGGTACCCGCTATATCCGACACGCCCAAATCTTCTCATAAAGTCAAAAGATCAACGCCCGTCTGGTACCTCTGGTTTCAAACGAACCAACGCCTCCGATTCGAGCTTGGGTGGATTTCGGTGTGGGCGATACTGGATTCGAACCAGTGACCTCTGCCGTGTGAAGGCAGCGCTCTAACCAACTGAGCCAATCGCCCGCGGGCGGTCACCATAGCGTCCCAGCTGCCCACCACTGCTGACTGGAGCTTCAATTGTTGTAGATCTCGGTCTGAACAGCAAAATTTGTCCCGAAAACGACGAAAGCCGCCCTTCGGGCGACGTGGAAATAAATCATAACACACTGAGGTTTTCATATCCAGTCCAAATCATATGTTTCTCAGTATATTTAAGTATATTTCAATATTTTTAGTGCTGGTTTCTACTAGGAACGAGTGGTGGTCCGGCGACTAGGTTTTGGCCCTATGGCCAGCCCTTCCTACGATTGGATCGCCCATCACGCCGTGGTGCGCGGCGACAAAGTCGCAGCACACGACCTCGCCAGTGGCCGCAAGTTCACTTATAGCGAAATGAACGACAGAAATAGTCGATTAGCTAGCGCCCTTCGTGAAGAGTTCGGAATACAACGTGGCGACAGAGTTGCTGTTCTCGCAGAGAACGACACCAATTTCTTCGAAGTTCAATTCGCATGTTGGAAACTGGGAGCCATATTCGTCCCACTGAACTGGCGTCTCTCAATCCCTGAACTGGAATACATAGTCGGTGATGCTGATCCTGATGTCATCTTCCATGACGACCCATTCGCTGATAACGCAATAAAACTCGCTGAACTGTGCGAAATAGATCACCGCATTACTTGGGGCCCCTCTATCGGTGGCGCCGCCGCCTACGAAGAGGTGCTAACCAGCCATCAACCACTCGCCAACTCGGTCTCCTGCACCCACGACGATGTTCTGACCATCATGTACACCTCAGGCACAACGGGCCGTCCCAAGGGCGCCATCATTACCCACGGGATGACGTTTTGGAATGCGGTAAACAGCGTTGAGTACTACACGTGTGCTGAATCGATGATCAATTTAACTTTCCTGCCTCTTTTCCACACTGGCGGTCTAAACGTGTTCGCCAACCCCACATTCCATTTTGGCGGAACGAACTTGATAATGAAAACTTTCGAACCGGCTGAGGCGTTACGTCTCTTAAGCGACCCGGAAATCGGTGTTTCTCACACAATCGGTGTGCCCGCGAACTGGCTATTTATGAGTCAAGTTCCAGAGTTCGAAGCCTCATCTTTCCCAACCGTGGTCGCGCCTGCCGTTGGGGGATCTCCCACCCCGGTGCCGTTGATCGAGGCGTGGGCAGCGAAAGGTATGCCTCTTCAACAGGCATACGGCATGACCGAAACCAGCCCTCTGGTGTTGGCATTGCCTCCCGATAGGTGTACTACCAAGATCGGCTCCGCTGGTATACCTGCGATGCACACCGCCGTTCGAATAGTGACGGAAGACGGCAGAGAGGCCCAAACAGGCGAAACCGGAGAGCTTTGGTGTAAGGGGCCCAACATCACTCCTGGCTACTGGAATTCTCCTGAAGCAACAGAAGAGTCCTTCGAGGACGGTTGGCTCAAGACCGGCGACGCTGCTCGCCAAGACGAAGACGGATTCTACTACATCGTTGATCGCTGGAAAGATATGTACATCTCGGGGGGAGAAAACGTTTACCCAGCTGAAGTTGAGAGCGTGATTTACCAACTTTCACCTATCAGTGAGGTGTCCGTCATCGGCGTACCAGACGAAAAGTGGGTTGAGGTCGGAAGAGCAATCGTGGTGTTGAAACAGGGCGAAGATCTGTCAGAGGCTGAGTTGATGAATCACTGCCGACAGAATCTCGCTCGCTTCAAGGTTCCACAATCTGTGGTCTATGTTGACGAGATCCCACATAACGCAACTGGCAAGGTCCTTAAACGAGAATTACGTGATCTCTACGGTCAGCCGTGACCTGTCCCGATGAGTAACCCCGGCGGGCCCTTAGCGGGTATACGCGTCTTAGACGCTGCAGGAATGATTGCCGCTCCCAGTGCTTGTGCGATGATGGCCGACCTTGGAGCCGATGTCATCAAACTCGAGCCACCTCAGGGTGACCTACTGAGAGGTTTGGTCACGGTTTCCGACGGTCCAGATCCTTGGTGGGAGTTAGATAATCGAGGAAAACGCGGAATTGTCGTTGATCTCAGTACAGAACAAGGAAAGCAAGTAGCCCACAAGATTGCTGCGTCATGCGATGTTTTCGTCACAAATCTAACGATGGAACGTCAGTCTCGATTTCACGTACGACCGTCGGACTTACGAAGCGAGCATCCAGAACTAATCCACTTGACTCTCACGGGCTACGGAAACAGCGGCCCGGACAAAGATCGACTTGGGTTCGACTACACAGCTTTTTTTAGTCGCGGCGGCGTGATTAACACGATGGGCGAACCAGGTCAGACGCCACCAGCGGGTCGCCCTGGTCAGGGCGACCACACAACATCCTTGGCGATTCTTTCATCAATCTTGCTTGCCCTTAGGGAACGTGACTTAACCGGTGAAGGGCAAGACATCTCAGTCGCTCTCATGCATACAGCTATTTGGACTATGAGTTCTGATCTGTCAGTTGGTCTAGTAACTGGAGAAGTTCCTGAGCCAATCATGCGAATTGAAACACCGTCGCCCTTAGTTGGACGATTCCGTTGCGCAGATGACAGATGGATCATGCTCACAATGCCTGCTGATGGCTACTGGCAACTATTTTGCGGCGCACTAAATCGACGCGAATGGTTGGACGACCCAAGATTCGCTGACCCCAATCAGCGCGCTGATCACGGTCCCGAGTTAATGGTTTTGTGTGACGAAATCTTTGCGTCTGCTGAGTCCAGTGTTTGGGCGGACCGACTGGACGCTGCAGGGATGGTGTGGGGCCTGATACAAAACCTTGGAGAGGTGATAGCTGATCCCCAGTCAGAAGCAATGAGAGCCTTTGAACAAGTTCCAAATGCGACACATCCCTTTCGGACTGTGTCGCCGCCGTTCGAACTTGGAGGGTCTGAGAAGGCGGTCCGGGGTCCAGCGCCGTGGCAGGGTCAACATACGGCTGAGGTTTTGTTAGAAGTCGGCTTCACTGAGGACGAGATCACTCAGTTCTATGAACAAAACGTAGTTGGTTAGCTACTTCCAGCTTGTTTCTACGGAACCAAGCAATAGAACTTCAACTCGTCACGTGTTGTCACCTTCTGTGTACCGACGGGACACTTCTGTCCGGGGGAACCCTCTGGGATAGGTCCCCGTTCCACCCGACGGGCAGCATCATCATCACATTTAGCGTCGCCTTCAACTCTTCCGTCTTCTATCAATACGCATTCTTTCGGAAGCGTTCGGGTGGTGGGATTATTCCAACGTTCAGGTCGGCTGTTCGTGGCAAACGCAGACAATACGAAGATCCCCACCCCGATCGCCCCGACGACGAGCCACGGAAGCACGCGCAGCACGGTTGCGACTAGCGGATTACCGACCTCGAAGCCCGGAGGGTCTACTGCGTCGAGGTCGAACCAGTCTTCAGTCCAAGTTTTCTCAACACTCGCGGGCTCCTCCTTGGTTCGGCCGCGTTCTTTGTCATATTTCGACCTCAGTTCCTGCGATCCCAGTATTCGCCATGCTTCATTTATGGCATGCATTTGCCGTTCGGCACTTCGACGCTCATCTTGCGACACTTCGCCCAGTACATCGGGGTGATGTGCCCGAGCAGCTGCGACCCACGCTTGACGAATGGTTTCGTATTCGGCAGAGGGGTCTATCCCCAGGGTCGCGTAATGGTCAGTAGGCACGGCCAAAGAGCCTCCACACGGCAAACTACCGCTGTGGGGCTACCGTAATGTCGTGGATGAGTTGCGATGTCCCGCTTGCGGAGAAACTGAAGATCTACTCGGTCGCCAAAACGACGAGATGATTGAAGTGACGTGTGAGAGATGTAACCAACAATGGGAACGGGATCCGAACGCGATACCCCCCTGTGACCGTTGTGGCGGAGACGACATGGAGGGCGCAGTAAAGGCAGTTGTGGAGAAGTCGCGTGGAAGTCAGCTATCTATTGTCGCCACCCAAGTTGTGTATCTGTGCAGGGTTTGTGACGAGCGAATTCTTGCGTCCTACCGAGTTGGACGTAGTCCTCTAATGCCAGATCAGCTTCCTACCCAATGATGTGAACTGACCACTGTTAGCTGTTTCCATCACCAAGCCATTCCTGTTCGGCTAGCACTCGTTCAAGTGTCAGGTGATCTTTCTCGTTTTGTATGCGTTGCAGGTAAAACTCATTCTCGAACAATGCGAGCAACGCACCATCGCTTCGCGCCAACACCGTCGCTCCAGGAAGCCGGCGCAACTCATCGGCAGACGCTGCATCAGTTCGCCTAGCAACGGAATATGGTGCGTTTGTTAACGCAACCGGGGCGCCAAACTCCTTCTCTAAGCGATGAACGGCGACCTCGAATTGCATGAGCCCTACCGCCGCTAGAACAGGTTCAACGTCGCCGACTTCTTCATCTCTGAGAACTTGGATAACGCCCTCTTCGTCAAGTTGGACCAAACCGCGTCGAAACTGTTTAAACCGATTTGTGTCAGTGACGCGTATCCGTCGAAAGATTTCAGGAGCGAAAAGCGGAATCTGAGGGAATTCGACTGCCTCGTCTGCATACAAGGTGTCGCCGACACGCACATCGGTGGCGTTGACCAATGCAACAACATCGCCAGGCCAAGCCTCATCTACCGTCGATCGGTCCGACCCAAACATGGTGTGCGCGTACTTGGTGGCGAAAGGGCGACCGGTTCGGGTTTGGGTAACGCTCATACCCCGCTCAAAGTGACCGGAACAGACACGAACGTAGGCAATCCGATCACGGTGAGCTTTGTCTGTATTGGCTTGTACTTTGAACGCAAATGCCGAGAAAGGCGCTTCGATGGGGCGGGGGGCGCTATCCACGTCGAATCGTGGAGTCGGCGTTGGTGCCAGATCTACGACGGAATCAAGAAGAAGTCGCACCCCAAAGTTCGTCAACGCTGATCCAAAAAAGACCGGAGTCACTTCACCGGCGAGAAAACCTTTGACATCGACTTCTGTGCCCAGAGCCTCCAACAGTTCTAATTCTTCGCGGGCGTCACTCCATCCGGGCATTGAGGGATCCACATCCTCCATTTCGAATCGTTCCTCGATCGACTCAGTCGCGCCATGAGCCGTCCGGTCATATCTAATGAATGATCTTGTAGTTCGGTCGACAATTCCTCTGAGGTCTCCGGGCACTCCGACAGGCCACGACATCGGCGCTGGGAGAAGTTGCAACATGTTTTCGATTTCGTCGATCAACTCGAGAGGGGGTCGTCCTGGGCGATCGCATTTGTTGACGAATGTGAGAATGGGAATTTCTCGCTGTCGGCAAACTTCAAACAGTTTCAATGTTTGAGATTCAATGCCTTTGGAACCGTCGAGCACCATGACCGCTGCATCAGTGGCTGCCAAAACCCGGTAGGTGTCCTCGCTGAAATCCCTGTGTCCGGGTGTGTCCAACAGATTCAGTACACAATCTCGGTAGTCGAACTGCAACGCGGTGGAAGTAATAGATATCCCGCGCTGCTGTTCAAGTTCCATCCAATCTGAGGTCGCAGTTTTTCGTCCTGATCGCGCTTTGACTGAGCCTGCTTCAGCAATCTGACCGGAATAGAGCAAGAATTTTTCGGTGAGGGTGGTTTTGCCCGCGTCGGGGTGACTGATGATCGCGAATGTTCGTCGTCGACTTGCTTCCTCAGCTACCTGCTCAAGTGAATCCACTGGTTCGAGGGTAGAACCAGCACGGCGCGCTACCACCGTCTATGCATCAATAAGCGCAATAAGACCAAGGAGTGACATGCTCTTGGCAAGCGATTCATCAAGTGGGAGAGACCGAATGAAGCTGGCAACAGGGGCCGGGTATTGGGCGGCGGGACCGCCCTCCGATGCGCAAGAAACGATTTTAGAAGCGGAAGCCCTCGACTTTCACAGTTTCTGGACGGCTGAGGCTTACGGAAGCGATGCGCTTACCCCGCTCGCATGGTGGGGTAGCCGAACCGAAAAAATTCAACTTGGCACTGGCATTGTTCAAATGTCTGCTCGTACTCCTGCTGCTACGGCCATGGCCGCCATCACTATGGACCATCTCACCAATGGTCGATTCATTCTCGGGCTCGGTGTTAGCGGTCCACAAGTCGTTGAAGGCTGGTACGGGCAGCCATACCCCAAGCCCTTGGCGCGGACACGCGAATATGTGCACGTCATTCGCGAGATTTGCGACCGCGAAAAACCCGTTTCTTTTGTGGGGGATCACTACCAGATGCCGTTCCCAGGTGGATCCGAACTGGGGAAGCCGCTGAAGTCGACAGTGCATCCGCTCCGTAAACATATTCCGATTTATTTGGGTGCGGAAGGGCCAAAAAATGTGGCACTTGCTGGGGAAATATGCGACGGATGGCTGCCTCTGTTCTTTGCACCAAAAGACAACCAGTTCTATGCAGACGCGCTGAACGAAGGTTTCGCCAAAGTCGGAAAGTCACGCATAGGGTCGGATGGTCGAATTCCTGAGGGAAACGACTTCGAAGTGGTGTGTCCTGTATCAATCGTTCCTGATTCTGACGTTGAACGGGCCGCTGACAGAGTGAGACCCATGCTTGCTCTCTATATGGGCGGTATGGGGGCGAAAGGAGCCAACTTCCATTACGACGTCTTTTGTCGCATGGGTTACCAAGATGTCGCCGATCAAGTTCAAGAGTGCTACTTGACTGGACGCAAAGAACAAGCAGCCGCTGCTATACCGCTTTCACTGGTAGAGGAAGTTGCTCTTGTTGGCCCATTAGACAAGATCGCTAAGGACCTTCAACGTTGGAGAGATACGGTGGTCACCACTCTTCAAGTAAGTGGCCCAACATCCCTACTACGCACCGTCGCTGAGGTGGTACGGCAATGAGTTCTGTAGATCCCCGCACTCCTGTTCTGGTTGGCTCCGGCCAGTTGATCCAAAGACCAGATAATCCATTAGATGCCCTCGAACCAGTCGCAATGATGCGCGCAGCGCTGGAAGCAGCAGCCGGCGACGCCGGGGCAAATAGTCTGCTGGATAGAGCCACACACACTTGGGTGGTCAAAGGAGCCTGGCCATATCCAGATCCAGGTGCTTTGCTCAGAGACGAGTTCGGAAATAACAGCAGAACTGGCCTGTCAACTGATGGGGGCAATACCCCCCAGTCACTGGTGAACAAAGCCTCGGTGCGCATTCAAGAAGGTACGGCCGACATCGTGCTGATAGTGGGGGCAGAGGGGATCTGGAGCAGGAGACGGGCGAGGCGGTCCGGCGAACGAATCCCTTACACCGACCAAGCGCCAACTCAACCAGACGAAATGCTGGGCAAAGACGTCACTATGAGTCATCCAGTGGAGTTAGAACGCGGATTCGCGATGCCCATCAACTTTTACCCAATGTTCGAATCAGCTTTTCGGGCATCGCGCGGCGAAACCGTAGCGGATCACCGAGACCGCGTCAGCAAACTTTGGGAAACCTTTAACCGGGTTGCTTGCGCTAACCCTTACTCGTGGGTGCGTACACCCATGACAGCTGACGAGATTCGGAACCCAGGTCCTTCTAATCGCCTCGTCGGATTTCCTTATACCAAAGCAATGAACTCGAACTGGGATCTAGACCAAGCGGCCGCAATCATCCTCTGCTCTGCTGAAGCCGCTGAATCAGCAGGTGTTTCGCAGGATCGTTGGCTTTTCCCCCATTCGGGAACCGACGGAGCGGACACAAACTTTGTCTCTAACCGCGGCGATCTCCACTCGTCGCCTGCTATCAGAGTTGCGGGCCAGCGGGCGATGCAATTAGCGGGTGTGACGCCAGATGATCTTGACCACGTCGACCTGTACAGCTGCTTTCCTTCTGCAGTACAAATTGCTGCCACCGAGCTGGGATTAGGGGTGGACCGGCAGCTCACTCAAACAGGTGGCCTTACCTTCGCCGGAGGTCCTCTGAACAACTACGTAACCCATTCGATAGCGACTATGGCGAACGTCTTACGCGACGACCCAGGGTCTATCGGTCTTTGTTCAGCTAACGGTGGCTACATCACCAAACATGCGTTTGGCGTGTACAGCACCACGCCACCTGCCAGCGGATTTCAGCATCAAGACTGCCAAGAGGAAATCAACACATTCCCCAGCGTTGAACTAGATGCCGATCACACTGGTCATGCAACCATTGAGGCTTACACAGTCATGCACGGCGCGGAGGGCCCTGAACGAGGGCTCGCAGCACTTCGCACCTCAAACGGTCGTCAGTGGGCAACCACAAGCGAACCAGAACTCATGAACTCGATGATGGACGAGGAACACGTCGGACGCTCGGTAGAGGTACTTTCGGACTTCACCTTCGAGTTGACCTAACCAGCGCACTCGTCATACCCAACGAAGGTCCACCACTCACCGAGCCGATCTTCCTACCCTCGGGAGGGTGAGGGCTGCGCTGATCGAGATGGGAAGCACCGGGTTTCGTCTCACCATCTATTCTGAGCAGGAAACCGAGCGCCGAAGCCAGCATCTGCATCTCGGTTCATCGGTTAGCACCAGCGGTTCATTTACCGAACAAGATATTTCCACCGCGACTCGCGTCGCGGCCGAGTTCATGACCGCCGCGCGGATGCACAACTGTCAACGCATCGTTGCGGTGGCAACCGAATCATTTCGTCTCGCCGCGAATGGCGAAGCCGTCGCCGCTCACATTTCTAGAGAAATCGGCTGCCCGGTACGGATTTTGTCTCCAACCGAAGAAGTAGCTCTGACATGGCGCGCCGTGGTCAACGATTTTCCTGACAGGCCGGGTGTCATCATGGTGGACCTGAGCGGAGGCAGCCTGGGTTTGGGTAGCGGCCCGTCGAACGCCAAAGGCCCACGCCACAACTTCAGTTACCCGCTGGGTATCAGCGTTCTTGCGCCGCGAACCCTGGACGACGGCTACCTGGAAACCTCGATACGGACCCGACTCGAACATCACATTGCTGAAACACTCAAACCCGCCATGACGAGCATCGGACCCGCCCTTGAAGAGCAAATTGTCTTAACTGGCGGAATGGCGCGGGCTTTAGCTCAACTAATCCACACGACCCGTCGAGGTGAAGTGCCCGACAACATTAACGGTCTCAGCATCGACTGCTCCGATCTCGGCCACCTCGTTAAAAAGCTTTCTGAACTGTCGTTACCCGCACGTTTGGCTCTGCCGGGGATGAAACAGCGAAGATCGTTGCATCTCCCACTCGCAGTGGCCGTTCTGAGGCAAACAATGCGCTCACTCGGAGTACACGAGGCTTCCGTTTCGACCATGGGACTGAGAGACGGCCTGCTCGCGCGGCTGATGACGCAACCACGGGCCGCCTAAGACATCCCAAACCCAAAGCTCCTCCCACGTGTCGCTGTACCAATTTGGCATTCCAGTGGTAGGGTTTTCGTCGTGAACGGATCGCTGCGCGGACTGCTTCTTCTTACTTAGGTGAGGGCCACTACATAGAGGCCCTCGCCATAACCTCCTGCGCCGCAAGGTCGGGGGGTTCTTCTGCTTTTCGGGGCAGGAACACGGCAAGAGGAACAATGCAACCGGCGGAACTAGGCGCAACTGGAGGAAGAACCCATGGCGGACATAAAGGGCATAAGCAAGCAGCAGCCCAGTTCGATGCCATTCGGCAAGTACATCCACTACCCGTACGCGCCCCAGCTAGCAGACCGGACCTGGCCTGACAAAGTCACTAATGAAGCTCCTCTTTGGTGTTCTGTCGATCTTCGAGACGGCAACCAAGCATTGATTGACCCGATGGACGTTCCTCGAAAGCGGCAAATGTTCGAAGCGTTGGTGGAAATGGGTTTCAAAGAAATAGAGGTTGGCTTCCCATCAGCCTCAGCTCCTGATTTTGATTTCTGCAGGATCCTCATCGAAGAAGATCTAGTGCCAGATGACGTATGGATTCAGGTACTCACTCAGAGTCGCCCAGAACTCATTAATCGAACGTACGAAGCGATCGAGGGTGCTAATAAGGCAATAGTGCACCTCTACAACCCGACATCGACTCTTCAACGCCGAGTGGTATACGGGCTTGATTTCGACGGAATCGTTGACATTGCACTTACCGGGACCCGGCAATGTCGCGAATTGCGCGAAGCGGTCAAAGATTCAAATATTCGATTCGAGTACTCACCGGAATCATTTACCGGAACCGAATTTGACTTCGCCATTGACATTTGCGAGCAGGTGACAAACGAGTGGGGAGCAACCACCGATGACCCCATCATTTTGAATCTGCCCGCAACAATCGAAATGTCCACCCCAAACCTTTACGGGGACTTGATCGAGTTTTTCCACCGCAACGTCTCAAATCGAGATGCCATTGTTCTCTCGCTACATCCCCACAACGATCGCGGCTGCGCCGTAGCTGCCGCAGAATTCGGTGTCATGGCAGGCGCTGACCGTGTCGAAGGCACACTCTTTGGCAACGGGGAACGAACCGGGAACGTTGACATCGTCACCCTGGCAATGAATCTTTTCAGTCAGGGAGTTGATCCCGAACTCGACATCAGCCACATTGACCACTTGCGGCGGATAGCTGAGTACTGCAACCAACTACCCGTTCACCCTCGCCATCCTTACGGCGGAGATCTGGTCTACACCGCTTTTTCCGGTAGTCACCAAGATGCCATCAAGAAAGGTTTCGAGGCACTCTCCGAGAATTACACGATGTGGGAGGTGCCGTATCTCCCAATCGATCCCGCTCATGTGGGACGCACATACCAAGACGTGATTCGCGTTAATAGCCAGTCCGGTAAAGGCGGGGTGGCATATGTGATGAAAAACAACTTTGGACTTGATTTGCCTCGGCGTTTACAAATCGAATTCAGTCAAGTGATCCAATCAATCACTGATGATGGCGGCGAAATTATTCCTGAAACCATCAAGAAGACATTCGATGAGACGTACCTTCATACCACTCAACCATTCACCTACGAGGGCCACAAGAGCGCCTTCGATTCCGAATCATCAGAGATGTCTAATGTCACAGCGACGCTGAGTTTCTCGGGCGAAACAAAGGTCATTACAGGTGAAGGTAACGGGCCGTTATCGGCATTCAAAAACGCGCTTGCGGGTGATCTCGGGATAGATATCACTCTCGTCGACTATCAAGAACATGCTGTAGGCACCGGAGCGGACGCCGCCGCCGCCGCTTACGTCGAAATTGAAGCTCCGGACCGCACTGCGCATTGGGGAGTCGGTGTGCACCCAAACATCGTGACCGCTAGCTTCCTTGCGTTGCTTTCGGCTATTAACCGAT
>DUBN01000068.1:46763-66409 GCA_012960315.1 Acidimicrobiia bacterium | reverse complement strand
GCTTTGCAGACGGTTCGCTGTTCGGGGCCAGGTTTGGCGATGATCCACCGCGGGTCATCGCGTTGCATGGCTGGGGACGAAACCACCAAGATTTCGATCGTTGTTTAGATGGACTCAACGCGGTCAGTATCGACCTCCCGGGTTTTGGGGCGTCTCCCGTTCCTTCTGAAGCAGGGGGTGCAGCTATGTACGCGGACCTCATCTCGCCAATTTTGGATACATGTGAAACACCTGTGGTTGTAGTGGGGCACAGCTTCGGCGGTCGGGTTGCGGTCCACCTGACAGAGCGCCGCCCCGCTGCTATCGGGGGCCTAGTACTTACCGGTGTTCCCCTGTTATATCGCGCTCACCGAAGAGAAAAAACAGCGCTGCGTTACCGGCTGGGCCGGATGCTGAATTCTTGGGGACTGGTCGGTGACAGCTATCTAGAGACTCTTCGAGGTCGGTACGGCAGCGCCGATTATCGAGCGGCTTCAGGAGTTATGCGCGACATATTGGTAACAGTGGTGAACGAATCGTACGAAAAACAGTTGCGGTCCATCTCCGCTCCCGTCGACTTGGTTTGGGGTGACGGCGACATAGCTACACCCCCTGAAATCGCGGCGCGGGCCGAGGCACTTCTGGCAGACGCGAGGCTCACGATCTTAGGTGGCGTTGATCATTTCGTTCCAAGCGCAGCTCCTGCTGCACTGCGCGAAGCAATCGACCGTCGTTTGGATGCTCTGGCATGAACTCCTCCGACTGGTACGCGCTTGTTTGCTTCGTTGGATCCATATCTTCGGGAGCACGTTGGCTTCGCGTCGCACAACGCGAGCATTACCTACCAATTTCAACGACTCGCTTCGCTATTCGCTGGTGGAAATTAGGGGTCGCTAACCCCGCCCTGGTCATCGTTGCCTTTGCAGCCGCTGCATTAAGTTTTTGGTTTCCACCTATTTGTGTCATCACTGCGCTGGCGGTGTGTAGTGGGCCACTCGGCCTGGGTTTGCGGGGGCGAACCAGCACCCTGGCTTGGACAAGACGCCTTCGAGTAGTGGCTATCGCTACGTTTTTCTTCACGGCAATGATTTCGCTGCTGTTTCAACAGCTTGGGTTGGGACCGGTGGGCTGTGCCACCGTCGCTTTGATGACACCCGCGATAATCGACGGGGTTCTCGCCACGTTGAAACCCGTCGAGAGCAGGCTTGCGCGTCGCTACGTAGTCCAGGCATCTCAAACCTTGAACCGAGTCGATCCCATACGGATCGCCGTGACAGGTTCTTACGGTAAGACCACTATCAAGAGCTACATCAAGCACTTGGTATCAGGCACCCTCAGCGTCGTAGCGAGCCCTGCGAGCTTCAACAACAGCCCGGGTCTTTCCAGAGCAGTCAACGAACATCTTGCTCAAGGCACCGAGGTGTTCGTCGCTGAAATGGGCACCTACGGTCGGGGGGAAATTGCCGACTTAGTGAGTTGGATTAAACCGTCAATCTCGGTGCTGGCATCAATAGGGCCGGTTCATCTTGAGCGCTTCGGTGACCTCGACACGATCGTTGATTCGAAAAGCGAAATCTTCTCAACCAGCCGAACAGCAATCGTGAATATCGATGCTTATGGACTGGCCAGCGAAGCAGACCGACTCCAAGTTTCCGGTATAGAGGTTTTGCGATGTTCGTCCAATGATCGAACGGCTGACATTGTCGTCCTCAAAGACAGTCAACGTCTCGAGGTCATAGTGTCAGGGCGCCTAATTCTCGGTGGACTAGCAGTTGATGCGGCACCAACGAACGTCGCTTGCGCTGTGGCCGTAGCCACGACTCTGGGAATACCTGACGCGATTATTGCTCAACGTCTCGCCACTCTCCCCACTGTCGAACATCGTCGGCAAGTCCTAGTAAGTCAATCTGGTGTGACGGTGATTGACGATACCTACAACAGCAATCCGGCAGGTGTGGCGGCGGCGTTGGAGACCTTGGGCGAACTTGACGCGCATCGAAAGGTAGTAGTCACGCCCGGCATGGTCGAACTTGGGCATCGTCAAGTTGCAGAAAACCGGCGCTTTGGGGTTGATGCGAGTTTGGTTGCTGATGACTTAGTGATCGTGGGGCGGACTAACAAATCTGCCCTTGTGAAGGGTTCCAGAGATGGCAATGCTCGTGTTCATTTCGTTTCGCGTCGTGAGGACGCAGTGAAATGGGTTCGAGAGCATCTAACAGCCGGGGACGCCGTTCTCTATGAGAATGATCTACCTGACCACTACGCGTGACGCTGGGAACGGCGCTGGGCGGAGGTGAGGTGACATCTCGCCGAGGGGCATCTACGGTTTCATGACAGATCATGAATCGTCCAGCAGTCTGCTTCGGCGGACCATCCCCAGAACACGACATTTCGATCCTCACCGGATTACAAGCGGTGCGCGCCTTATCTGAGGCTGGCAACGACGTACTGAGCCTGTATTGGTCCAAAACCGGCAACTGGTTCGAGGTTCCTTCCGATGTGGAACCAAGCGAATTTGCCGATGGACTCCCAAGGTCAGCGGACCCTGTCGTTCTTCACCTTGGAGAAACCGGCGGATTTTACCGGGTGGCTAAGCGAGGGAAGCAAAGCCAACTCGAGATTAGTGCCGTGGTCGTCTGCTGCCACGGCGGACCTGGAGAAGATGGAAGCCTGCAGGCAATGTTTGATCTTGCCGGCGTTCGTTACACGGGCCCGAGCCAATCTGGGGCCGCTCTAGGCATGGACAAATTAGCTTTTTCTGGTGTGATGGAGGGAGCCGGTTTATCTAGCTTGCCCGTACATCTTGTAACCGACGATCTGCTTCTTAATGAGGTTGGACCGTTTATCGTTAAGCCACGTTTTGGTGGTTCTTCTATAGGCATCGAGATTGTAGAAAATTTAGAAACAGCGAACGCTCTGGTCCGAACCCAACCGTTGCTACGCGAAGGTGCCGTCATTCAGCGATATTTGGATGATGCGGTCGATCTGAATATCTCTGTTCGGACTTACCCCGAGGTCAGTCTGAGTGCAGTCGAACGTCCTCTGCGTCCCGCAGATAACGGCATATACAGCTACGCCGACAAATACCTCCGTGGCTCTGAAGGAATGGCGAGTGCACCGCGGGAATTACCTGCCGAGCTACCAGCCCACGTGGAAGGCCAGTTGCGAACGCTTGCTTCCCAAGTAATCGAGTTAGCGATGGTGCGATCGGTAGCTCGCATCGATTTCTTATGGAACCCTAACGGACTGTGGGTGAACGAAATCAATACAATTCCGGGGTCGTTGAGTTGGTATTTTTGGCATCAAGAGGGCATACCTTTTGCGCGACTCCTCACGGAAATGCTGCAAGAAGCTACCGAGAACCCAGTCAAAGGCTTTCGCACTGACGGAGCTGACAGCTCCGCCCTGCGCGATGTCGGGGCAATAGCTCACAAGCTGGCTTAATGAAAGGCTGCCTCGCGCTCTTGATGGTGCTGCTGTTCGGGGTTTCGTGTTCTTATCGCTCGATGACGACTGACGAGCTAGGGCAGATCACGAGAAATCTGAGTCCATCAGAAGAGCGTTGCGTGCAGGATCGTCTTATGAAGGGATGGGGACTCGACCTGGCTGATTTAGCTGTGGATCTCAACCCTGAAGAAGAACTTGCTGTCGATATGGCCATCGAGTTGTGCCAGTTAGACCCTGGTGGGTCCACCCGAGAGCCTTTGATATCCGATGACCAGCCTCAGGTATCGGACCACCTTTTGGCTTCTCCAAAGATTTTTTCACCAACTGACCAGGCGCCTGGCGAGGATGCTTTGCTTGATGCCCTTTGGTCGGAATGTGGCGCCGGCGATCCCGTTTCTTGTGATGATTTGTTTTACTCAGCGCCTCGAGACAGCACCTACGAACAGTTCGCATTCAGTTGCGGCGGGCGAGCAAACATGGACTGTTCCTTGCTACTAGGAAGAGAACAACCTGAGGGTGCTCTCACTTCGCTGACTCCCCCACCGGGAGAAGATGAGGATCTTGACCGGTGGTGGGCCAGATGCGCCAAAGGTAGCGCTCGCGCCTGTGGCGAGTTGCGTCTCGTCGCGCCTAGCCAGTCGCTGTATGCCCAGTTCGGAACGAGTTGCGGAGCTAGAGGCACCAGCTATTGCACCCTGATTCTTGACGACGACGGCGAACCACCGACGCTTAGGTCCTTGACACCAGACCAAACTCCCCCCGGTCACGACGAGTTACTTGACCACCTGTGGGAGCTGTGCGGTGATCGCGACGCTCGAGCCTGTAAGGACCTTTCCAAGTTCGCCCCCATCAACAGTCTCTATATGCAGTTCGGTGTTTCGTGTGGAGGTAGAGCGGTAGCTCCGTGCCCCCGCTTATTCGCAGACCTAGGGGCTTGAGCGTCTCTAATCAGCTATTAGCGCGGCACGAAGAAATTCGATGGTTTCCCGGCGGGCTTTGACGAGCGACCGAAGATCTGGTTCGAGACCCAAGGCGCGCATCACCTCAGGTTCGGTAGCCACACCGATTACAGCCGAATAGACCGCTAGCAACAGCATGCGAGGCTCTAGACGTCGGAAACGACCAGCAATCATTTCCGCTTCAACGAAGCGCACCGCCTCACCCAACATGCCGCTCATCGCCGATGCCAATTCCCCGGAAGCCGCTCCACCCTGTCGAGAAACCAACCTGACGAGCCCAAGCACTTCGGGTCGGCGCGCCGCTAACGAAAAGGTCGCCCGCACCAGGTCTTCAATTCGTTGAAAACCTCGGGCTTGTGACTTGGAAGCTCCGCCCAATGCAGAAGCGAGTTCTTTGACCGCTAGCTCAATCGTTGCGTTCAGCAGATGTTCTTTAGATGAAAAGTGATAAAGGATGGCCTGCTTGGTGATTCCGAGGTCACTGGCCATCTCGTCAAGCGACGTTGAGTCATATCCCCGCAATCCAAAAGCGGCCAACGATGTGTCCAAGATGCGTTCGCGGGTTTGTGCGGGCACATGACCATCCTAGAGCGAAATAAGACATAGACTTACCATTTGGTAAGTTATCTGCTAGAACTGTAGTTGTGATCAGTAAGTCTCTCTCGGGCAAGCGGATAGCGGTGACGGGGAGCACTGGGTTCCTTGGCACGGCTTTGGTAGAGCGCCTCTTGCGATCCGTGCCTAATTGCGAACTGGTTTTACTCGTTCGACCTGGCCGCCGAAACAGCGCTGAGCGGCGCGTTCAGAGGGAAATTTTCCGGAACGACGCCTTCGACAAGCTCCGCTCGGAGTGGGGCGACGATTTTGACGAGATTTGCCAACAACGCGTCTCAGTAATTGCGGGTGACGTCACGAACGAAGACCTCGGCCTCGATCATGCCGGGCAGCAACTCTTCACGTCATGTGAGGTGGTCATCCACTCTGCTGCAGCAGTCAGCTTTGACAGCCCACTTGACAGCTCAATCGAAATTAATCTGCTTGGACCTAATCGAATCCTGAACCTTCTCCAAAAAGCGTCCGTGACGCCGCACATGATTTCAGTATCAACTTGCTACGTCGCTGGAAATCGACGGGGTGCAGCGAACGAAGAATTTCTGGCTGGCACACCGTTCCAAGTCGATGTCGATTGGCGCACCGAAGTGGAGGCTGCTCGCCGAACTCGAGCGGATCTCGACGCTCGAAGTCGAATACCCGAACGACTTACTGCTTTTCGTCAGGGCGCCAGAGAAGAGTTGGGGGCTGCCGGTGTACCTATGCTCGCAGCGAAAACAGAGCAACTGCGAAAAGCGTGGGTCAACGACGAAATGGTTGAAGCCGGGAGAAGTCGCGCTATCTCGCTTGGCTGGCCCGACGTCTACACCTACTCAAAGGCCTTAGGCGAAACAGCGCTCGTTGAACTTCACGGCGACATACCGGTCAGTGTTGTTCGCCCTTCTATCATTGAGTCCGCTTGGACCGAGCCATCTCCCGGGTGGATTCGCGGCTTTCGGATGGCCGAGCCGCTCATCGTGTCTTTTGCCAAAGGGGAACTCAGTACTTTCCCTGGTTACCCCGAAGGAATTATTGATGTAATCCCCGTCGATATGGTCGCGGCCGCCATCATCGCTGTGGCTGCAAAAGGCCCTGAAGATACCCCTGAGGTTTTCCAAGTCGCGTCCGGCTCAACAAACCCACTTCAATATAAGAAGTTTCTCGACACAACTATGGAGTGGTTCCGAGAGCATCCCGTCTATGACGCGAATGGGCATCCCACAGCGGGCACTGAATGGAAGTACGCGGGTTCTAGCGGTCTCGAGGAGCAGCTTCAACGCGTAGTAAAAGCCTTCGACATCGCAGCCAAGGTCATCAACAGACTTCCGATCAGAGGCGAAAACAGTTTTACGAGCAAGTTCGCTGAGCGGCGTCGCAACCTTGAGCAGATCAAAGGCTACGTTGAAATCTACGGCGCGTACGGCAAGTGTGAAGCGCTGTATGGGATCGAACGCACTCTGGCGCTTTGGAACTCACTACCAATAGAAGATCAACGCGACTTTGGCTTTGACCCGAGCGCCATCGATTGGCACCACTACATCACCGAGGTACACCTACCCACAGTGGTCGTACAAGCACGAGTCAAGACCACCCCCGAAAAACGCACGGGACCGACCCGCTCCGAACGACTCCGCAATGCAGTTCTCGACGCCGATCGACACTTCGCTGCATTCGATCTAGAAAATACCTTGATCGCGAGCAACGTAGTCGAAAGCTACGCTTGGCTCGCCACTCGACATCTGGGCACAAGGAAACGGATCGAGTTCACTCTCCGAACACTGAGCGAGATTCCTGGCCTATGGCGGCGAGATAAACGCGACCGAACCGACTTCCTTCGCTATTTCTACCAGCGCTATAAGGGTGCCCCAGTCGACCAGTTAGAAGCTGACGCCGCCGAAATGCTCAGTGAACTTATCTTGATCAAATCTTTCCCAGCCGGGTTACGACGAGTTCGAGACCACCGAGCAGCCGGCCATCAGACAGTCTTAATTACCGGCGCCTTAGACGTCGCCGTGGAGCCCCTTCGTCCCCTTTTCGATCACATAATCGCTGCAACCATCGACCGGAAAGCGGGCAAACTAACCGGTGAAATGCTCAACGTGCCCCCTACAGGGGAAGTACGCGCACAGCTCATGGTGGACTGGGCCAACCAGAACGACCTTGATCCTGCACAGGGAGTGGCCTATGCGGACTCCGCCTCTGATCTTCCGATGCTCGAGGCTGTTGGTTACCCCGTCGCAGTGAATCCCGAGACTCGACTCGTAACAATTGCAGATAAACGCGGCTGGCTGACCGAAAACTGGCCCAAAACCGCTGGCGCACCTAAACCGGTGTTGCCAATGGGTTCACGCCCAAGTCCCAAACGCACGCCCCAAGGAGTTCCCGGATGACGGCCCGACGCGGTCTCGTACTTGATGTGGACAGGACCACTCCCCCAATCGTGTTCCATCACGGTGAAGGTTTCCGATTCGAGAAGCTACCCACGGGGAGTCGAGTCGTTTATCCCAACGAACCCATCGAACCGATCGAAGACGTCGACAGCGCTATTCGACATGCCCTCGCTAACCCATTGGGCGATTCACCTCCACTAGAAGCACTTCTTACACCTGGCATGAAATTGACCATCGCTTTCGATGACATTTCTTTGCCGCTCCCCCAGATGCAAGCCCCTGACATTCGTGGTCGCATTATCGAACAGGTGCTTGATGTCGCTGCGGCTTGTGGTGTTGACGACGTTCATCTCATTGCCGCACTCGCACTCCACCGCAGAATGACTGAAGCCGAGTTGCGACACGCCGTCGGTGACCGGGTATACGACGCCTTTGCCCCCACTGGACAGCTCTACAACTTTGACGCTGAAGATCCAGAAGGCTTAACCCATATGGGTGAAACCGATCACGGCGAGGAAGTCGTCATCTCAAAGCGCGCTGTCGAATCCGATTTGATCGTCTACGTCAACATCAATCTCGTCTCGATGGACGGCGGCCACAAGAGCGTTGCGACCGGTTTATCGGGTTACGCAGCGCTGCGTCACCATCACAACGTCCAGACCATGCGTCGCTCGAAATCCTTCATGGATCAAGAGAAAAGTGAACTTCACACGAAGAACTGGCGCCAAGGGCGACTAATCCGAGACGCAGGCGTCAAAATCTTTCAAATCGAGACAACCTTAAATAACGACACCTTTCCTTCCCCTTGGGATTTCCTTCAAAAACGTGAGTGGGAGATGACAGGCAAGGACCGAGTGATGCTTCTTGGCACAAAGAAAGTTTTGGACAAAATTCCTCGGCGTTCAGCACGTTCCATCTTCCAAGGTATTCGCTCACCATTTGGCCTGACTTCGATTCAAGCTGGTGAGGTCGAGGCAGTACATGAAGTAACCACTGCCAACGTTTACAAGCAACACCTAGTCCGCGTAGAGGGCCAGACCGACATTCTTTCGATGGGCCTGCCTTATCTTGGGCCTTATAACGTGAACTCGATAATGAACCCGATTCTTGTTGCTTGTCTAGGTTTGGGTTACTTCTTCAACTTGTACAAGGGCAAACCCTTAGTGCGCGAAGGCGGAGTGGTCATTATGAGCCACCCCACGCCTTGGGAGTTTCATCCTGTTCATCACCCCAGCTACATCGATTTCTTTGAAGAGGTGCTCGCCGACAGCACCGATCCCGAGAAAATCGAACAAAAATACGAAAAACGTTACGCTGAAGACGAGTGGTACCGTCACCTATATCGCACGTCGTACGCCTACCACGGTGTACATCCCTTCTATATGTGGTACTGGTGCTCTCATGCTCTTGAACACGTCGGGCAGGTGATCGTTGTGGGAGGCGATCAACGAGCTGTGAAACGCATGGGCTTTCGCTCGGCCACCACTATGCGCGACGCTCTTGAGATGGCAACCGATGTGGTCGGCCGCGATCCGACCCTAACTCACATCCACAATCCACCGGTCCTCATGGCCGACGTCGTGTAGCGCGAGTCAACAATGACAGATCCAAACCGCCGACCCGCTATCAGTCATCTGACTGATCGACGCGCAAAAGCCTCGCTATCGCGCGTCGTACGTAAGGTCGAATTTCCCCTTAAATCAGCGGAAACACCGGACGGACAGATACCACTGCCAGCTAACACCGGCGCGAACTACGAAACTGACTGGGCCCGCAGATACGCGTCCAGAGTCACTCGTCGAATAGCGCTCTCCACCGTCGGAAAGGCCGTAATTCAGTACTACGCCAGTCCGACGATCAGAGGTCTGGACCGTCTACATGATCTCGACGGTCCAGCAATCTTCGCGTCGAACCATCAGAGTCATGCCGACACATTGGTCTTGTTGACCTCGATACCAGCACCCTGGCGCCACAAAGCCTGTGTGGGAGCTGCCGCTGACTATTTCTTCGGCAACCGAACCACTGCGGCTATCTCGGCGTTATTCATTGGCGCCATTCCTATCGAACGCACTTCTATTAATCGGAACACCATCGGGAAAGCGGTCGCCCTGCTCCGCGGCGGGTGGAGCATGGTTATTTACCCCGAGGGAGGCCGTTCACCTGACGGATGGGGTCAGGAGTTTCGTCCGGGGGCCGCGTTCTTGGCCAAACAAGCCGGTGTCCCTGTGGTGCCCGTCCACATACGAGGAACCTTCGATATTTTGCGCAAAGGGCACAACTGGCCAAAGAGATCTAAAGCTATTGTGAATTTCGGGCGCCCCCTCGAATTCGCGGAGGAAGACAACAACCGAAGGTTTACGAGAAAGTTACAGGCCGCTGTCGAGTCGTTAGCCGATGAGACCGCTACTGGTAATTGGTTCGCGGCTCGCCAAAGAGCCCACGCCGAAGATACTCCTGGGCTCCAAGGCCCCGACACGTCGACGTGGCGCCGGCGATGGTCTCTAACTGAAAATGGAGACGACCAAGGCGGAAGTCATCGTCGCTGGCCCTACGTTTAGAGTCGAGCCGCCCGTGGTGAAATACCAACAAGGGCGTATTGTTGATGTTGCGCCCACAACGCACGATTACAGAGGGAGCCCCCATGCCGGTTGCGGAGAGCACACCCATAGCGTTGATTGAAGGCGTCTACGCCAATCTTGAGACCAGCACCAATTTGGGGCGAGAGAAACTGGGTCGGCCGCTAACGCTCGCCGAAAAGGTGCTGATCAATCATTTGGCGTCAGCCGATCAAAACCTAGACCGAGGTGTCAGCTACGCGGACCTGCGACCGGACCGCGTAGCCATGCAGGATGCCACGGCTCAGATGGCTTGGCTTCAGTTCATGACGGCGGGACTTTCTGAGGTCGCGGTACCCACTACCACCCATTGTGATCATTTGATCCAAGCTAGAGATGACGGCAAAACTGATCTCCTCACGGCAAGCGAGAGCAATGAGGAGGTTTACAACTTTCTCGAAAGCGTGTGTGCCAAATACGGTGCAGGTTTTTGGATACCGGGAAGCGGCATCATCCATCAAGTCGTTCTCGAACAGTACGCGTTTCCTGGTGGGATGATGATTGGCACGGACAGCCACACACCCAACGCCGGCGGGTTGGGAATGATCGCTGTGGGCGTGGGCGGAGCCGACGCGGTTGACGTGATGACGGGATTCGCCTGGAACGTTAAGTGGCCCAAAGCAATTGGTGTCAGGCTGACCGGCGAACTCTCGGGATGGACCGCACCCAAAGACATCATCTTGAAGGTCGCCGAGATCCTCACGGTGAATGGTGGAACCGGGGCCATCGTCGAATACTTCGGTCCGGGAGCCGAGTCATTGAGTTGTACCGGAAAGGCGACCATATGCAATATGGGTGCAGAGATTGGCGCAACAACTTCACTCTTCGGGTACGACGAAGCCATGGGTCGTTACCTCAAGTCCACCGGTCGCGAACAGGTCGCTGATGCAGCGAACCGAGTAGCCGAACACCTTCGAGCAGATCAAGAAGTATTTGATGATCCCGCAGCGTTTTATGACCAACTCATCGAGATCGATCTATCTACCCTCAGCCCCCATATCAACGGCCCACACACCCCTGATCTAGCCCGCGAAGTTGGAGCTCTAGGCGAGGAAGCGAACCGCAAAGGGTGGCCCACCAGCATTAGCGCCGCACTTATCGGCTCATGCACCAACTCCAGTTACGAAGACATCACACGAGCCGCGAGCATCGCTCGCGAAGCCGCTGCCAACGGGCTCACAGTGAAGTCAAAACTCTTGATCACCCCGGGGTCAGAACAAGTTCGCTCAACGATCGAACGCGATGGGCTTCTGGCGGATTTCGAAGCCTTAGGAGCCACTGTCCTCGCGAACGCGTGCGGCCCCTGCATCGGGCAGTGGGACAGAAGCGCCGAAACTGGCCACACCCCGGGAGAACCGAACGTCATCGTGACGTCTTATAACCGCAACTTTCCCAAAAGAAACGATGGTGATCCAGCAACTCTCGCTTTCGTCACTTCCCCTGAAACAGTAATGGCACTTGCTCTAGCGGGAACCGTCGACTTCGATCCCTTGGTGGACACCCTCACCAACGACCAAGGGGAACAAGTCGCACTATCAGTCCCTGTGGGTATCGAGTTACCTCCACAAGGTTTTGACCCCGGTCAAAACACGTTTGTCGCGCCTCCGACAGACGGTTCCGAAATCGACGTCAACATTTCCCCCACCTCGGACCGCCTGCAAATGCTTGAACCTTTTACAGCGTGGGACGGCTCCGATTATGAAGACCTCACGATTTTGGTAAAAGCACAGGGAAAATTCACAACCGATCACATTTCTATGGCCGGCCCCTGGCTGAAATATCGAGGTCATTTAGAAAACATTTCCGGAAATCTTTATCTTGGCGCTGTTAACGCATACGACGGCTACGAGGTGGGTCACGGAAAAAACCAACTCACCGGTGAAACCGGCACATTCCCCGACATCGCCCGCTCCTATCACGAAGCGGGCCAAGGGTGGGTCGTCATCGGCGATGAAAACATGGGCGAAGGTTCAAGTCGCGAACATGCAGCAATGGAGCCCCGGTTCCGAGGCGGCCTTGTCGCGATTGCACGGTCCTTTGCTCGTATCCACGAAACCAACCTGAAAAAACAAGGAATGCTCCCTCTCACCTTCGCCGATCCTGAAGATTATGAGCGCATAGAGCAAGACGACCGTATCGCCGTTCGGGCTCTGGGTGAACTTGCACCCGAAAGGCAAGTCGTCGCTGAAGTCACTAAGCCCGATGGCAGCACTTGGTCATTCAAAACCGATCACTCCTTTAGCGCCAAACAAATCGAATGGTTCCGAGCGGGTTCCGCTCTGAACATCATCAAGGCCTCTATCTAGGCTGTTGTTGCCACGTCCAAGGTTTCGAGCAGCACAAGACGAGAGATTGACAACGTTCTCGCTTTAGCTGCAGCTAAAAGTAGAAACCGGCCCGGGGGGCGGGCCGGTTTCGAAAGCCGCCAGCAGAGTGGGGCTCTGCCTCGGCTGATCGCCAGGGTGGGGGGCACCCTTTAGGCAATCGATAAGTGTCGAGCGACTTTGGGGGAAGTCATATGTTCCCGACAAGAAACAACTTAGTTACCCATTGGTCATTCATCAAGCCGAAGTGATAGATACTTTTAATCTATTTTATAGATGGGTTGAGTGAATCGGATACCCTGAACCCATGGAACTCAAACAATTGGATGCCCTAACCGCCGTGGCAGAACACGGCCGCTTTTCGGCGGCTGCCCGTGCCTTAGACACCGTCCAATCCAACATTTCAACACACATCGCTCGTCTTGAAGATGACCTCGGAGCAATCCTGGTCGACAGAAGCGCCGGGGAACTCACCGCTGAGGGCGAGGTGGTACTGACTCGAGCGCGGCGGATCAATACTGAACTAGCAGCACTCCGCGACGATGTGGCGTCAATGACCTCGCGAGTAACAGGCCGTGTCCGCCTCGGAATAATCGGCACAACGGGGCGATGGTTACTACCATCTTTGCTCGACGAACTGAGCCGTAGTTTCCCTGACGTGGTCACAACGGTGATCGACTCAACTACCACTGCACTAATTCCACTACTCGAACATGGGGATCTCGACCTTGCCGTCGTCAACACACCCCTGCAACATGACGAACTTTTCACCAGCCCAATGTTCGAAGAACAGCTAGTTGTTATCGCCCCAGAAGGACACGAACTCTCCTCCGCAGGTGACCGACCGATTCACATCACTGAACTCGAAAACCACAAGCTGCTACTCAGCCCGCCTGGCTCAAATTTACGTATCTTGATAGACGAAGCGGCACGAAACGAAAACATCCAATTGCGAACTGTCGCTGAACTCGATGGAATTCGACTTGCAGCCACGTTGGCTTTTCAGGGATACGCACCAGCGATCGTGCCTGTAACCGCAATCCCTTCATGGATCGATCGCGGAGGATGGACCGTTCTTTCGTTACAAGAAGTCCCTCCACGACATGTCGGTCTAGCGATCCGTCGCAAAGGGATGCTCTCCGCGCCAGCTTCAGCGACGCGCGATGTACTTCGACAGGTCGTGCGCGCCATGGCCCCCACGATCGAAGGACTTACAGCGCTCTAGCTAAGTTCAAACTGATCATCACTACTCTCAGCTCTAACGCGCCTACGCTCAGGACCGTGACGACTCCCATCGCCTTACAATTACGCGAAGGAACACCCGCACACGCAGTGGCAAGGGTTCATGACCTCGCCGGTCGCGCCGTCATGTTGATCCAAGCAGACGACCCTGAACATCGAGGGGCACTTACACCTGACGATGGCGACACGATGACCACTGCGGCCCTTATGGCACTAGAAAAGCGCATGCCAATCGTCCTTCTCTTGGCCTCTTCAGGAGCTGACGCCCATTACGGCGTCGCGGCCCTTGACGGATGGGGTCGCGCGGCACGCGCACTCGCCAAAGCATCGGGCGTGGTGCCCATTCTCGCTGGAGTAACCGGACCGGCGGTGTCGGGAACGGCGCTACTCATCGGTCTGGCAGATGTCGTGGTTATGGCCGAGGATGCCTACGCTTTCGTTAGTGGTCCCGTTCCTGTTCAACAAATGACAGGCGTTCGAGTCGACGTTGAAGAATTAGGTGGCGCGTCGGTTCACTTTCGAGACACTGGTGCTGCCAGCATCATTGTTCCCCACGATGAAGTTCTCGCGACTATCGGCGACATTCTCCGCTTCATGCCCGACCACAATGGCGACGAACCGCCATTCCAACCATCATCTGACCCTGTGGACCGGCTGACTCCTGAGGCCGCAGATGTGCTGCCTGATGCTCCGAGCGGCTCCTACGACGTCCGAGACGTTATTCGCTCGGTCATAGACGACGACGACTTCTTAGAATTACGCGCCGGGTGGGCTCAGAACCTCGTCACCGGTTTCGCATGTATGGGTGGCAGACCCGTCGGCATCGTCGCAAATCAACCGATAGCGATTGCAGGAACCCTCGATATCCCGGCTTCCCAGAAAGGCGCCCGATTCGTCTCAATGTGTGATGCATTTAACCTGCCACTCATCACGTTCGTGGATACACCTGGTTTCTACCCAGGCAAAGATCTCGAATGGAGAGGCATGATTCGTCATGGAGCGCAGATGGCCTTCGCATACGCGAGAGCAACTGTTCCGCGCATCTCAGTGGTTCTACGAAAGTCATACGGTGGCGCCTTCATCGTCATGGACTCTAAAACAATGGGTAACGACGCCTACTTAGCTTGGCCAACTGCCGAGATCGCTGTCATGGGCGCCACCCAGGCCGCCCAAATTCTGCAACGCGGCGCCTCAGAAGAAGACACTGCGACCTGGGTCGAGGAGTACGAACAGACCTATCTGAACCCGTATGTGGGGGCAGAGCGAGGTTTCGTAGACGCCGTAATTAACCCTGAAGACACCCGCAAGGAACTTGTTGATCTCGTTGATCTGTTCAGCTCAAAACGGGAACGACTGCCGAATCGGCGGCACGATAATTCCCCACTTTGAAGGATCTAACGCCGCTCCCCACAGCTTTTGAGCACGGCAAGTAGGGAAGGCCAACGCTTTCGCACAGAAATGTAATCCACTCAAAGAGGCGAGCAGCCGCAAGTTGAGGTACGGTCCGGAGCGGGGAATTGTCGAGCAGTGCAACGGCGCACCAGAGGACTCGGCCCCCAAAGTGGAAAACTGCGACGTAAGAAAGTAAAGGAAAAGCGCGTGTCAGAAGAGTCCTTCACGATCACAGATAACCGCAGCGGAGGCAGTGTCACAGTCCCAATTGTGGATGGCACTATCTCATCGGCAGCTCTTCGCGAGCTTGACAAAGGAATGTGGTTTTACGACCCTGCCTACCTGTCGACCGCCAACTGCGACAGTCAAATCACCTATATCGATGGAGCGAACGGCATTCTCCGCTACCGCGGTTATCCGATCGAACAACTTGCCGAGAAGTCAAACTTTGTTGAGGTCTGTTACCTCCTTCTCAACGGAGAGCTCCCCGATGAAGCTCAGGCTGAAGAGTGGAACCACCACATCACCTATCACACCTACGTGCATGAAAACATTGCGCGATTCATGCAGGGTTTCCGTTATGACGCCCACCCCATGGGCACGTTGGTGTCAACAGTAGCTGCACTGTCCACGTTCTATCCCGAAGCCAAAGACATAGACGACCCCCATAATCGGTTGATTCAAACCATCCGGCTTATCGCGAAGATGCCAACGATGGCCGCTTTTGCCTATAAGAACCGGCTGGGACTTCCATACGAATATCCGGTGAATCACCTGGGCTATACGGGCAACTTTCTCCGAATGATGTGGAACGTCGCCGATCCCGGTTATGAACCAGATCCAGTCCTCACTAAAGCACTCGACGTGCTGCTAATCCTCCACGCGGATCATGAACAAAATTGTTCAACGACGACCATGCGAACCGTTGGTTCCAGTAACGCTGATCCCTACTCAGCGGTCGCCGCCGCGACATGTGGTCTTTATGGTCCACTTCATGGCGGAGCGAACGAGGCTGTTATCCGCATGCTTCACGAGATCGGAAGCTTCGACAACGTGGCAGATTATGTAGAAAAGGTGAAGACCGGGGACACGTTGCTCCAAGGTTTCGGTCACCGGGTCTACAAGAGCTACGACCCGCGGGCCAAGATCATCAAAGAAACCTCCGACCAAGTTTTCTCGGTGACCGGGATGAACCCTCTGTTGGACATTGCAATGAAACTCGAAGAGGTCGCCTTAAACGACTCCTATTTCATTGACCGTAATCTTTACCCAAACGTGGACTTCTACTCCGGGTTGATCTACGAAGCAATGGGCTTTCCTATGGATATGTTCACCGTCTTGTTCGCAATCGGACGTACTCCAGGATGGCTCGCCCACTGGCAGGAAATGCTCGATGACCCTGAGCAGAAAATCTATCGACCCCGCCAGAAGTACACCGGCCCAGGCGAACGAGACTACGTACCGATGGCGAATCGCTGATCAACACAAGTCATCAGCCGATAAGCCACCTAGATATCGATCATAATCTTTCCGATATTCGCATTGGTTTCCATATAGGTGTGCGCAGCCGCAATATCAGCCAGCTGGTATCTCGAGTCGATAACGGGCTTTAGGCTGCCATCTTCAAATCGCGGCAATAACTCCGCGATGAACCGCTGATTAGCTTCAATTTTTTGTTCAATTGGTCGAGAACGCAAAACTGTCCCAATCAGCGACGCTCGCTTTGGGAGTAAAGCTCCTAGAGCAAAAGAAGCAACCGGGCCGCCCATCGCTCCAACTTGAATTATTCGTCCCTGGATCTTGAGGCATTGAAGGTTCTTAGCCAGATAGTCGCCACCAATCACATCAAGGACAACGTCAACGCCCTGATCTTGGGTCCAAAGCGCAATTTCCGCAACGAAATCTTGTTCGTTGTAATCAACGACCAGATCTGCTCCAAGCTCACGGCACGGGTCAACTTTGTTCGTCGAACAAGTGACCGCTACCTGGGCTCCGATGGCTTTGACAATTTGAATTGACGCAGTACCTACTCCGGACCCTCCGGCGTGAACCAGCGCCCGACCGCCAGATGTGAGACCTCCTTGGGTGACAAGTGCGTCATGAGCAGTCATAAACACTTCTGGAATCGCAGCGGCGTCAGCAAGGTCGACACCTTCGGGTACCGATTGAAGCATCCGCTCATGCGTAACGACCTTTTCGGCCATTGCCCCGCCTGACACTATTCCCATGACTTCGTCACCGACCGACCATCGCTCTACTTGTGACCCAACAGAGCCAACTCGACCGGAGAACTCCAACCCAGGAATCTCAAAGAGAGGTTTCGGCCCAGGAGCCGGATATTGACCCGCGCGTTGGAGAAGGTCTGCACGGTTCATGGCAGACGCTACAACCTCAACTGAAACCTGATCTGGGCCCGGTTCAGGGTCAGCGATCTCTCGTAACTCCAAAACGTCTGCATCACCATATTTAGGGATCACCACTGCTCGCATCTGCGTGAGGCTACATGCCCACAACTGACTGCGAACAGGTGGAAGCTAAAGGTCCTCGCTACGCTCAGAAGGCGATGGATTACACCTGGCCAAGTGAACTTGACGAATTGGCAGCTGAAGCCAGCGGTTGGGTCGCCGAAGCAACCTCCGATTTGTTCAACACCGACGACGGCTGGTTGGTTGGTTATAGCGACGAATTCACTCTGCGGTTGGCCGGCAAGGGCTGGATCGGCATGACTTGGCCGATCGAGAAAGGCGGAGATGGGCGCCCCGAAGTCGAACGATTTGTTGTAACCGAACAGCTCTTACTCGGTCGAGCTCCGATGGCAGGTTCCTTTTTCCCCGATAGACAGATTGGTCCAGTGCTCCTTAGCTACGGCAGCGAGGAGCAACAGGAACGTTTCTTGCCAGAAATGAGGCAAGGTCGATCTAAGTGGTGCATCGGCATGTCAGAACCAGACGCAGGGTCAGATGTAGCGGCAATAAGCACAAAGGCGATCAAAGATGGCGACCAATGGGTCGTTAACGGCCAAAAAATTTGGACTAGTGGGGCTCGAACAGCTGACTGGTGCTATTTGATTTGTCGTACGGATCTCGATGCCGCACCTCATAAAGGTATGAGCGAGTTCGTTGTAGATATGAGGTCACCCGGGATCGAAATCAAACCAATCAAGGATGCTTCAGGTGACGCCCACTTCAATGAGGTTTTTTTCAACGATGTCATGGTTCCCGAGCAAAACCTGGTGGGCGAGTTGAATAACAGCTTCGGTCAAACCATGCGTCAGCTGGAACACGAACGGGGTGGCATTGATCGACTTGCATCAAATCAGCGCCTGTATCTAGACATGAAAGAGAAGGCCGATACGGCCGACCCGATTATTCGCCAACAAATGGCTCGAATCGAAACGGGATACCAAATCGGCCGTCACATGGTGCTTCGCAATGTGCTGCGCCAGACACCCTTTCCCCAGTATTCGGCGGTAACTAAAACTTGGTGCACTGAATTCGAACAGGAAGTTGCTAGCTTCGTCGGTCTCGTCGTAGGAGCTGAGACGATGCTCATGAACAGGGTTTCCAGAAACGTCATATATGCGCCTGCATACACAATCATGGGTGGCACTACTCAAATCCTTCGAAACATCATCGGTGAGAGAATTCTCGGCCTACCTCGAGAACCGCGTCCAAAGTCGTGAATCGCGATGCGGCTGTGGTCCCGTTAACAGGAGCAATGAATTGTCGTGACATTGGCGGCTATCCAGCCGCGGACGGTCGCTACGTGCGCGCCAACGCGATCTTTCGCTCCGATGGCCTCAGTCAGTTAACCGATGACGATCAAGACGAGTTGGCCGCGTACGGAATTCGCACAGTTATCGATTTTCGTACCTCTGCAGAAGCCAGTCGCGACGTCTCTCGTCTTTGGTCCACGGTCACAACTCATGCGCCACTGCCAATCGGGGATGAAATAGCTCAGCAACAAGAGTTCGTGGACCGGATTCGTTCCGGAGAGATCACTTCCGTAACGATTGATGACGTCGGAGACAGCTACATCGAAATGCTCTCCGAGTCGGGGAATCAATTTGCGAACTTTCTCGAGTTGGCAGCTGACTTAGATTGCTGGCCACTGCTCTTTCATTGCACAGCTGGCAAGGATCGCACAGGCATCGCTGCGGCGTTAATTTTGGAGTTGTGCGGCGTTGAACGCGGGCTCGTTCTCGATGACTACGAATTGACAAACACACTCAGGTCAGAGCGTCGTATTGAACAGCTCAGACCGATCCTTGAAGCGGCCGGTGTCGATGTTGAAGCCATCTGGCCGGCGTTATCCGCACCACGGGGCGCAATGACACGGGCCCTGGACTACATCGACACAACTCATGGCGGGGTCGAAGAATTTGTGCTTAACGACCTACGAATCGACCCGGACAATGTCACGCTGCTCCGACTCAATCTGTTGGTCTGAGAACCATTTCCATACGTATTGATGTCTAGAGACTCGCGTCGACCACCGCTTTGGCCAGTAATGGCCAAAGCGCGACTGGGAGATGCCACGGCGGCCATAGCGGTCGCTCTTGTGTTGATTCCTCAATGTCTTGCCTACGCAGAATTGGCGGGAATGCCGGCCTATGTCGGCCTGCTAGCCGCCTCAATTCCTCCCATCGTTGCAGCTCCGTTTGGGTCGTCGCGGTTTCTTCAGACGGGTCCCACAGCACTGACCGCG
>DUBN01000068.1:15751-46753 GCA_012960315.1 Acidimicrobiia bacterium | reverse complement strand
CACCTTCGGCGCTCTTTCAACCATTGAAACCCCTGGTACAGCCAAATACGTCGCACTCGGTGCACTCATGGCGACCATGCTCGGTTTCTTTCAGATCATCTTCGGCACTGCACGTTTGGGTCGCGTCGCATTCTTGATGACTCCTGCAATAGTCGCCGGGTTCACTAGCGGAGCCGCATTGTTGATTGCTTCCTCACAGTTACCTTCCGCCCTCGGGTCTGACACGGACGGGCAAGTATTAGTTCGTGCCCTTAGAGCTCTTCAAGCGGTTCAGACTTGGGAGTCATTTGCGATCTTATTGACCTGTGGCACTGGGGCTTTAGTTTTCCTTGGGCGTCGCCGGTTTGGTCGAAGATTCCCAGGCGTTCTGATCGCAGTCGTCATCGGTGTGGCGATTGGTCGGGCGGGCTCATATCCAGCCGCTTTGGTGGGATCCATCCCAAACAATTTTCCGTCCCTCAAGCTGGATTTACCTTGGAATGCGTTCGGTTCGATCTTCCTCAGCGCTCTTGTGATCTCATTCGTTCAGTTTGCTGAACCATCGTCCATTGCCCGTGGGTTTGCAGAGCGAGACGACGAATCCTGGGATGCATCACGCGAACTATCTGGCCAAGGCATCGCGAACCTCACTTCCGGTCTTTTCGGTGGATTCCCGGTCGGGGGCAGTTTCTCTCGTAGCTCGCTGAACCGGTTATCAGGCGGCGAAACTCGCTGGGTCGGGGTGTTCGTCGGTCTTCTTGTTTTGGCTTTTCTTCCCTTGGCTAGCGTCTTGGAAACATTGCCGAAGTCAGTCCTCGCTGCGACCGTAATCATTGCTGTACAGCCGTTGTTTAACTTCCATGCCTTGCTTGAGTTGGTGAAAAGGTCACACCGAGATGCTCTGTTAGCGATTGGCACCCTGATTTGCACGTTGGTGATGGCCCCGCGAATTCACTACGCAGTGATCGCTGCTGTGGGCGTTTCTCTATCGCTGCAAGGCATTGATGAACTCAAGAAACGTCGAACCGCCAAGCGTCGCCCTCAGCGATGATTCGACCGGCAGTGCGACCAGCAAAATGCGTACCAATAACCAGCCGGCCATCACTCCAGCGTTCATATGCCTCGCGACGAGTTGCAGTGGAAATGTCCTGACGCCAATCGGCGCTTGACGCCAGATCAGGTTTGGCAAACTGGACCGGATGATGAGTCATGTCGCCCGTAATAAGCGCTGATTGCCCCGCAGAGTTAATAGTTACGCTGACATGGCCAGGAGTGTGACCCGGAGTCGACTCCAAGGCCACCTCACTGGTTAGACGGTGGTCGCTGTTGACGATCGTCGCCATACCAGCATCAAGTATTGGTTGCACTGAATCCTCGAAGACTGGCCCGTAATGCTGCGGTTCACTTCGCCAGTAGTCGAACTCATCTTGAACGAAGAAGTATTCAGCGTTGGGGAAGGTCGGCGTCCAAGTGCCTTCAACGAGGCGAGTGTTCCAACCGACATGGTCGACGTGCAGGTGTGTGCTGACCACCATGTCGATGTCTTCAGGGCTGTAGCCCGACCGTTCAAGTTCTCCGATGAAGTCCGTTTGTAAATTGTCGAACGGACGGGCGCCCGGCCGAGGCTTGTCGTTACCACAACACGTGTCGACGATGATCGTTGATCCTTCTGAGTTCAAAACCAGAGCGTGAATTGATAGCTTCATCCGGCCTTCGTCGGTTACAAAGTCAGGTCGCAGCCACGCCAGTTCATCAATGACGCCCTCTGCACCTGGAAGCAACGCAGAGAACGGCCAGTGTTTCTCAATCTCCAACACTTTCGTGACCGCGACATCACCAACTTGCCAAGTCGCCATACCTACTGCGCCCTTTTCTTCGGATCGCCACCTTCTGGGCAGCCCACGCGCCAGACTAGACCGACGCAAGATGCGTTAGCGGTCCTTAAGGGGAAGGAACACTTGAGTGAGTGAAGAAGAGAACCGTTTCGAAGAAGCAGCTATCGAGGCCGAGTTCGAGATCGGGCATCGCGAAGAAACCCGGGCAGAAGCTCGACGCTCAGTCATCACCCGCTTGCTTCGCATGGCTTCGGGGACCTTCATAACAATTCTTGGTGTCATTTTGATGCCGCTACCGGGGCCTGGTCTTTTGATTGTGGCTATCGGGCTGGGCATTCTCAGCAGAGACGTCGCCTGGGCGGATCGCCTTCTTCAGATAGTGCGGCGCCGGCTACCCACGAGCAGCAATGGGCGCTTACCAAGATCTAGCATCGCCACCATAGTTGCATTGGGGCTAGCCGGGATCGCATTTTCAGCTTGGGTGGCTTTCCTTAGCTAAGCGAAGACTCAGTCGACGGCGGCGTCGCGGACGGTCACTTGATGGAAACCGGGGTGGAAACTTCGGTAAAGAAGTCGTTGCCCTTGTCATCAACAACTACAAACGCAGGAAAGTCCTCCACCTCTATTTTCCAGACCGCTTCCATTCCAAGCTCGGGATATTCAAGAACTTCAACCTTACGTATCGAATCTTTGGCGAGCCTCGCTGCGGGCCCTCCGATAGATCCCAAGTAGAAACCACCATGATTTTTGCAAGCTTCGGTCACCTGCGCGGACCGATTGCCTTTCGCGAGCATCACCAAGCTGCCACCTGCTGCTTGGAACGGCTCAACATAGCTATCCATTCTCCCCGCTGTGGTTGGCCCAAATGACCCAGACGCGTACCCCTCGGGCGTCTTTGCTGGGCCTGCGTAGTAGACCGGAAAATCCCGCATGTACTCGGGCATGGTCTCGCCCGCGTCAAGGCGTTCTTGAATTTTCGCATGAGCGATATCACGTGCGACGACCAGTGTTCCGCTTAAGGAAAGCCGAGTTTTTACGGGATATTTGGAAAGTTCCTCTCGAATGTCACTCATCGGCTGATTCAGATTAATGGCAATAACTCCATCGGAAAGCTCGGTATCTGACGTTTCGGGAAGGTACTTAGCAGGGTCCTCTTCAAGTTGTTCGAGAAAAACGCCATCTGCGGTGATTTTGGCGAACGCCTGACGATCGGCCGAGCACGACACAGCTATTGCTACGGGACAACTCGCGCCGTGTCGAGGCAACCTCACTACACGCACGTCGTGACAGAAATATTTGCCTCCAAACTGGGCACCAATTCCAAACTGGCGAGTCAATTCAAGGATTCGTTGTTCCCACTCCAGATCTCGAAAGCCGTGACCAGTTTCGCTACCAGAAACTGGCAGCGTGTCTAGGTACTTCGCGGAGGCATATTTTGCTGTCTTCATGGCATGTTCAGCTGACGTCCCGCCGATGACGACTGCGAGGTGGTACGGAGGACACGCCGCCGTGCCTAAAGTTCTTAACTTCTCATCTAGAAAATTGGTGAGACTCATAGGGTTGAGAAGAGCCTTTGTTTCCTGAAACAAAAAACTTTTATTGGCAGAGCCGCCACCTTTAGCCATAAAAGCGAGCTTGTAGATGTCACCCGGTCCCGAATAGATCTCAATTTGTGCCGGCAAGTTGTTGCCGGTATTCGCCTCATCAAACATTGTCAGCGGCGCCAACTGTGAATAGCGAAGGTTCGAAGTTTGATAGGTATCAAATACTCCGCGGCTAAGCACCTCCGCATCGTCGACATCAGTAATGACTCGCTCACCTTTCGTGCCCCAGATGATGGCGGTCCCCGTATCTTGGCAGCCCGGCAAAACGCCTCCTGCTGCGATATTTGCGTTCTTCAACAACTCGATCGCCACGAACCGGTCATTGAGTGAAGCTTCAGGATCTTCAAGAATTGCCGCTAATTGAGTGAGATGACCGGGACGCAACAAATGAGCTATATCCCGCATCGCTTCCGCTGTCAGTAGGCGCAACGCTTCTGGTTCGACTTTAAGGAATCGTCGCCCACCAGCTTCAAATGTCGACACGTAGTCGTCAGTGATTTTGCGATAGACGATTTCGCTGTCACCAGTGGGAAGTAGATCGCTGTAAAGGAACTCCGGCACCCCACCAAACTTACTGTCTTTAGCCATCAACTACGAGAGACACTTCGACCAGTCCACTCAACGTATCCAATTTGGCCCTTCGCTAGCCACAGGAGGGCCGTACCGATTTGCCTCTATTTGCCCTCGTTGACACATGAAAAACAAGATGACGAATACGAGCGGAGTGGGCACTACCCCCAGTGGAACCCACCAACCACTCCGACTCGTGTCATGCAACCGACGGACGGTAATCGACAAGTTAGGAATGGCCACCGCAAGTAAGTACAGGAAGCTCAAGTTGCTGACAGGCCCGCCGAAATTTCCGAGCAACCAAAAGAACCCCGCGATCATGGTATTCGCAATGGTGAACCACCAATATTCCGCTCGGCTGGCCCGCCCATGGAATTGCGCGTACTTAAGTAATCCACCGATGTAGTGCTCAACCAGCCGCATACTCGGACCGTACAGCACCATACCCAACTCGACCTTCACGTTGCCCGACATGCTGTACTGGAAGAGTTGACAAATTGGGCGGCTAACTTGGAGGGAATGGTGGCTGTAAACCTTCCGTTGGTCGAAGTACCGATCGTTGACTATGGGGCCGACGAGGACCATATGGTCGTTTATCGCAAACGCGGGACCGGTCGCGCTCTTACTTTGGATAACCGCGGTCCGATCCGATTTGACGACAACGGACGTCTTCATCCCGACATCCTTGACTCCTATAGTCGTCACGGCTTCTACGTACTAACAGGGGTTATAGAGCAACGAGAACTTGACGAGATCGAATTGGACGTGGCCGACATGCTCGACCGTGCTCCTATATCGAAGGATGCCGATGTAGACCGACACGGCAACACCGCTTTGGGGATCGGACTCCAAGGGCGGAACATCAGTTGGGTCCGACCCCTATCTGATCCTTTGGGCGGAACTAGCGCGGCATACGGACGCCACGAAGCAAAAATGGGTGAACCGTCACCGCCGATCGAAGCTCCCGAACACGTAGTGCAACTGTTTCTCGGCTCCTTGCAGTTCTCTGACGCTTGTCTACGTTTGTATGGACACCCGCAGTTACTTCGAGTCGCCGAGGCAATTAACGGACCTGATTTTACGCCATTTAATGAGGCGGTCTGGGTGAAACAACCGGGGCTCGGGGGGTCGGTGGCTTGGCACCAAGACGGATGGACTCATTGGGAGAGCCCTCATCTAGACGATCACACTCATGGGTTTAACTTCATGGCTCAGCTCTACGGCTGCGATGCAACAAATGGTCTCTGGGTCGTTCCCGGATCTCATCGGACTGGGAAAGCTGACATCAAAGGAAAGGTAGAGGCCGCAGGATCTGACCGGCTTCCCGATGCGGTTCCCTTGATCTGTGAGCCAGGTGACGTGGCTATAACTAGCCGACAAGCCATTCACGGATCGTTCGCCAACACAAGCTCTAAAGCTCGGGTCACGATTAACTTTGGATTTCATCGCCGGGCATCGGTTTTGGGCATCCGAAGCGGAGGAGTACATAATCCCGTGTCGGAGTACGACGACAAATACATCTTTGAACGCTCAAAGGCGATCGCGTGGGCAATTGATGCCCGTTCTCAACATTTCTCAGGTGAAGAACGTTACGTCTACGAACCCTTCCGGGGCCTGGAACACCAATTCGTCTGGGATGAGGCGACCAAGTCAGAACTTCGTGACTACAACCTCAGAGACATCGGGATCTGAAATGGGTGTCCTCGAATGCGAAATGGATGGCCAGGTAGCTCTAGTCACATTGAATCGCCCCGAATCACGAAATTCATTGAACCCCGAGTTAATCGTCACCCTGGCCGATTTATGGAGCAGTCTCGGACGAGACGACGCTGTAAGAGCCGTGGTAGTGACCGGCGCCGAAGGCTCAACATTTTGTTCAGGGTTCGATCTTGGAACAACTATTCCGCTGATGACTGGCACCAGGGAACCTCAGAACAAGTTTGAGCAGGTAGTAGCAAACGACAACGAACTCACGGCTCGTGCAACATTGAGGGGTTACGACCTTGGGAAACCGCTGATCGCAGCGGTGAATGGCCACGCGATTGCCGGTGGCATGGAACTGATGCTCTCATGCGATTTACGGGTCGTTGCTCAAGGGGTAAAGCTCGGCCTGTCGGAGGTCGCTTTGGGACTCATACCTGGCATGGGTGGGACAGCCCTGTTAGGTCGTCGGGTCCCTAGCGCTTTGGCGATGGAGTTACTGCTTGGCGCCCAACCCATCGTGAGTGACGATCTTGCCCAGTCTGGTTTATTCAATCGTTTAGTACCAAAGTCAGATGTGTTGAGCACTGCCTTAGATCTCGCCCAAATAATCGCCTCCAATGCCCCACTCGCGGTCAAAACGGCTCGAAAAGTAGTGCGAGCCTCTATAGACCTTGACGAATCGGCCGCTTTGGCTTTGGAGTCCGAGGCAGGGACCGCTCTGATCAACACGGAAGATGCTGTGGAGGGACCGTTGGCGTTCATGGAGAAGCGGGCACCGCAGTTTCGGGGCCGCTGAAGCTTGCCCCGTCAACTCTTTATCCGAAGCGGTCGGGTTTGAGTAGCGCGCCGCATTACGGTCAGAAACACACGTCCTCAGGAACCAAACGGGCGAAGCGATGGAGCTTGGTCAGAAAGTTCAACGATGTGCGCTTTTTCAACACACACGCGACGGTAGCGGAACATCTCCCGAGCTCGGTCCGCGTCGGGTAGCTCCAAAAAAGCTTTGTGGCTTGGATACCACACCGCCATTACTTCATCGAAGTCTTCTAAGTCACCCACGACACCGCCTTGGACTGGTACTCGCCAAAGAACCGATCCTCCGATTGCTCCCACCGAATGTTCGATGGCACTCATATAGGCCGCATAGGTCTCTCCGTCCGGAAAGTTAACTTCAGGTTTGTAACGGTTGATGTTCAACATCACGAACGAACTGTCGGAAGGCGAAGCGGCAAGGCTTTTCAGTCTTGAGATCTGCGCATCGTTTGATGTGTTGTCATTCGCCATGCAAGAACGCTACAGCGATCCCGCTATCAGGAAACGAAAGGGGGCCTACTCTCTAGGAATGCCATTGACTCAACGAAACACGCTCCGATGACGCCTCTCGAATATTTCGGTGCCTCACAAAAAGGCGACAGTTGGGAACTGCAGTTACCGCAGCAGATTCATGGCGCATTTGGTGGTGTGACAGGTGGAGCGTTAGCCGCGGCAGCAATCGCATTAGGTCGCACCCTCGCGCCAGATCGGGTGGCCACTGGAATCGATATCCACTTTCTGCGTGGGCTGTCGACCACTGAAGCTGTCGTCAACGTGACGGCACTTTCGTCCGGTCGAAGTCTGACTATTGTTCGAATTGAATTCACGGACGCATCAGGGCGATCGACCACTGAGGCGCGTGTCGGATTCGCCGCACCCCAAATGTTGCGAACCGATATAGAGAGCGCCGGCAACTCCGCCGGTCTAATGGGGCCGCCTCCTCCCGATCTAGCCGCCTCTGCCAAGCCGTGGCGAAAACCTGAAGGCGTTGAGGTTCCGATCATTGACACCGCTGCACCCAAAGCCGCCCGAGTCGGCTCTGCCATCGCGACGTTAGTGACGGTTCCATGGGAAGCAACCGGTGACGGCAGCGAAGGCCCGTGCCTTGCCGCGGATCTTTCAGTCGGCCCTCCGGTCGACGCGGCATTGCCTAAGGGCACCTGGGTTCCTCATCCAAATCCTGACCTTTCCCTGCGCTTTTCTGGAAAGGCGACGTCCGGAGAACTTGTCGCAATCGCGGCGTGCACGCGAATAGTTAGTGGCCTTGCGACTGTAGAGACTGAGGTGTGGCAGGGAGAAGTCCTTACCGCTACGGGGGTGTCAACCAGTTTGCTGATGGCAAAAAGTTAAACACCTAATTTTGGAGGCCGAAACTTTCGATCATTCGAACTCTTGCTCATGAAACTGAACTAAGAGTGCCCACCCTTGTAGGGTCAAGAAAGCCGTTAACGGAGGGGTCGTAATGAAATTCGGAATGCTGTACGAGTTGCAATTGCCTAAACCGTGGGATGAGGGAGCCGAGTTACAGCTCATCGAAGAAGCGACTGAGCAGATCGTTCTGGCCGACAAGATCGGGATCGACCATGCGTGGGCCGTTGAACACCATTTCCTTGAGGAGTATTCACACTGTTCGGCTTCAGATGTTTTCCTTGCTTCGCTCGCGGCGAAGACCGAACGCATACGAATCGGTCTTGGTATTCGTCAGGTAATTCCGAACTACAACCATCCAGCTCGAACGGCAGAGACCGTGGCAATGCTTGATCTTATTTCCAGGGGACGAGCCGAATTTGGGATCGGCGAAGGGGCCACTCGGCTGGAGTTACGTGGATACGACATCAACGCCCGACGCAAGCGGGAGCTGTCGTTGGAAGCAGCTGGCCAGATCGCGAACATGTTGGTGATGGAGCCATACCCAGGTTACGAGGGTGAAGGTTTTTCGATGCCATGCAGGAACGTGGTACCTAAACCCATGCAAAAGCCACATCCACCTATGTGGATGGCGTGCACTAATCGCGGCACTATCGAAGTAGCCGCGCGTAATGGGCTAGGGGCGCTGGCGTTTAGTTTCGTTGACCCAGAGGAAGCTAAAACTTGGGCTGATATCTATTACGACATCATCAAAAGCGATGAGTGCGTTCCTTTGGGACACACTGTCAACGCAAATTTGGCGATGGTCGCAGGTTTTAGTCTCCACGACAACGCCGACGAGGCGATGCGACGCGGCATCGACGGCTTTCAGTTCTTCCGGTACGCGGTTAACGCGTTAGTGGCAAATGAGACTCGTCCTGGTCGCAGTAATCTGTGGGGGGAATATGAAGACCTGCGTGGTCCCAACCTTCCAGTTATTGGCGCGCCAGGTATCGGGACACCAGAGGATTACACCGCTTTAGTGCACGAATTTGAAACAGCGGGAGTCGATCAGGTGATCTTTTTGCAGCAGGGCGGCAAAAATGAACACAAACATATTTGTGAAAGTTTGGAGCTGTTCGGCGAGAAGGTACTCCCCAACTTTGAGCCATTCCGAGATGAACGAGTAGCCCAAAAGAACGCCGAGTTGGCACCCTATATAGAAGCTGCCCTTGAGCGAAAACAGTGGATGAAACCACTTAACGATGACGAAATCCCGATCGTTCCGCCATCACAAGCTAGGGAGTCGTTTTACGTTAGGACGGTCACCTAGCCGGGGCTTAACATCCGCCCAAGGAAGGCGTTGATGTCAGATCGAGCTTGGCGCGCTACAGCCGTGGAGGCAGCAAATCCGTCGAATCCGTGCGGAGCGCCGGGGTACACGTGAAGTTCAGTGGGCACTCCTGCGTGGTTCAGTCGTTGCGCGTAAGCGATGTCTTCGTCGGCAAACGCGTCGAGGGTTCCGACCATGATGAATGTCGGAGGTAAACCCTCAAGGTTGCTCTCGCGCGCGGGCGCTGCATGAGGTGGTACGGCAGTACTTTCGAACAATTCGCCGAGATACGAGCTCCAGCCATAATGGTTCGATTCGGGACCCCACACGGGTACATCCCAGTTAGCCGTGACCGTGGTTCGAGTGTCGTCAATCATTGGGTAGATCAACAGTTGGTAGTCGATTTCGAATTCGCCTCGATCACGAACCAGTAATGCAAGCGCAGCGGCCATTCCCCCACCGGCGCTTGGTCCGCCGATGCCGATGCTGTCGGTGTCTACCCCGACGCTCTCGCCATGCTCTTTGAGCCACTTCAATCCACTGTAAGAGTCCTCTAGGCCCGCTGGGTAGGGGTGTTCTGGTGCTAAACGGTATTGCACTGCACCGCCAACTAATCCGAACCGCTGGCACCATCGATCAAAACGAAAATCATCTTGTTCTGGGTTTCCCAAGACATACCCACCACCATGCGTCCAATAAAGGGCTGGGCTTAGTTCTTGAGCACCTTTGCAGCGATGCACTCGAATCCTGACGTCGTTATCGTCGACACCGGATACAAAATGGTCGACTCTTTCAACTTCATCGGAAAGTTCGGCGTCGCCGTTACGAAGAAGCCGAGAGGCTCGTACTTTTTTGAGGGTGTCAGCGTTGACTACGCCCAGGCTTGGTTGAGTATCTATGGCTTCTTGGACCGCTGGGTCATAATAGGGCTGCGTGCTCATAGGTGAGCACGGTAGATCAACCCGGGGGTGTCTCGCTCAGCTACGCCGAGGCTTCGTACACGATGCTGGTCGGAGTTTCCGATATGCGCCCGAACGAGCCATAACCCGCTTCTTCAAAAACAGCACTCATTCCGGGTTCGCCGGCCTGGGCACCCATGCCTCGACCGACTTCTTGGGAGAGCGAACAAGGGGTGCAGAAGAAACTTGAGAACCCGTAGAAGGCACCGCCGAGACCAGCATGATTTTCTGATCTCGTATCGAACGCGAAAGGTTCGATGAGCATGACTGATCCACTATCACTAAGTTGCGATTTTGCGTGTTGCGCGATCCCCACAGGGTCACCCATGTCGTGCATGCAGTCGAAGAAGCACACCAGGTCATAGGAACCCTGATAGCTGGTGGCGCTCTCTGTTTCGAAGGTTACGTTGGTGAGCCCTTGTTCTTGCGCAGCTGCTCGAGCCATGTCGATTGATGGCGCGTGATAATCGATGCCTACGAAGGTGCTGTCGGGATAAGCGGTTGCCATGGTCAGCGTGGACAGCCCAGCCCCACATCCCACATCGGCTACAACAGCACCGTTGGCGATTCTGGCTTCGCCGCCGACAAGGGCGGGAATGAATTCTTGCACTAGGTGGTGTTCATAGCAGGGACGAAAGAATTCGAGCGTTCCGTCAAACAGGCAGGGGTGATGATCACCCCACGCAACGGCCCCATCTCCGCGAAAGGCGGCTTCCACTTGATCGAGACCCATGTACATCGCGCGAACTGCTCCGAGACCTCCGGCGAGCCAAGCAGGCGAGTGTTGTTCAGCCATGACCATCGCTCCAGCGTCACTGAGTTCGTACGTGTCAGCCTCCGCGTCAAATGCAAGCACTCCCGCGGATGCTTGCTGATCAAGTAACTCCCGTGTGAGTCGAGGATTTGTGCCCGCAGCGTCCGCTAGAGCATCTGCTGTCATTCCCCCGCTGCCCGCTAAATGCCCGTACAAACCCAGTTTGTGGGCCAAGTCGCTGCAAGCCACCGTGGCCGCGCCGACCATGTGCCCCAGAATGCCTCCGGCATAAGCCTGAATTTCTTCCATATCTATCTCTGATGGCATCTCGCCTTGGCCCTTCGGTATCGAAACGACTTCCTTGTGCTTTTCGAAATATCGGTTCGAAAATCAGTCGGTTGCACGTAATTATTACCGAACCACTGGGCTTAGCAAAAATTTTACTCAAATTTTCTCTTTGGAAAGATTCCGTTAACGAACCAATCATTGTGCGTTTGCTGTTAGCCGCCCTCACCCATCTCTATTTTCATTTCGCCCATATCGATTAGGCCGCTCGGATCCAGCCCTGGTGCCACACCTGGCTCAAAGATGATTACGACAGCCCATAGCAAAGCGACGACGCCCACGAGCCGGGCGAACGTTTCCCCGTAACGCCATCGCTTTTCGACCGCGATCACTAAGGCAAGTCCGATCATGGCTGCCAAGTTCATTACTCCAAACGTGACCATCAATACCATTAATGCCCAGCAACAGCCCATGCAGAACAAAGCGTGGTGAATGCCTACACGTAGATCTTTAGTCGTTCCTTTGAAGGCTGCGTAATGAAGAAGATGAGAGATCGGTGTGCGACAATGGCTAAGACAAACCATCTTGAGAGGCGTCAGTTGGTACACGCCTGCTGACGCGAAACATGCCACGGCAACAGATTGTGCGAGTAATGGTCGATCCGCGGCGAAGGCACCAAATCGATCGGCAATGAGGAAAGCTGGGATGCCAGTCGCAGCCCAACCCAAAATGTACCCGGCTGAGAACATCGACAATCGACGTCCTCGTTGCCGCTTCATGCTCCGTCCGTAAAGAACCGCGAGTGGCGACATTGAAGAAAGCATCATTGCCGCCATCATCAAGGTCCACATGACCAAAAACCATGGGAATCGCATTCCCATCGTTCCTGGCATACCCCACAAACCCATGTCCATTTGAACGGCCCAAATAACGACAATCGCCCAACAGGCGACGCTTATGGCGTGCAGAACGACTGTGGGTTTAATCCGAGGCTGCTCAGATAGCTGTGCTGTCATGCAGTCCAGTTGAAGTTGGTGGTGAAACCGCTGAGGTCCTCTCCCCCGAACTCGATACCCATTGCAGAGACTTGGGAAGTTTCAACCGGTGCGATGACGAGAACATCGGAGGCCGGGTGCGCTGTGACTCCTCGAAGTTCAACGCCTTCGCCGTTCTCGTTGATCTCAGGAACGCCCACGTACGAGATCTGGTCTCCAACGGTGACGTGATGCTTGCCGCCTTCAGTGGTGACGGAAATTGGGTGCATTTCCACGCCGAGGAAGTTCCCCAACAACGGTCCTAGGGCCTCGGGTAGCCCACCCATCGTGCCGCTCATTACCTGACCCAAGGCATTCGCCTGATCTTCGGTAGCAGAGTCGTCGATGATAAGCCCTGCCGTCCAGTTTCCTTCGGCCATGTTTGGTGGGGTGTCGATCAACATCAACATCTTGCAGCCACTGACGTCAACACCGTCAATGTCGCCGTTGGTGATGCTGAAGCACAGCGCTGCTCGGCAGTAGTCGTTTGTTGCTACGTGATTCATGTTCGACCACGTGCAGGGGCAAATAGCAGTGCATGAACAGTTTTCGTAAAACTGACCTTCCAATGACCATGCCATATCGGTCCCACCTTTCTGAGGAACAGCAGCACAGTGCTTCTGTCCGTATCGCTCGATACGTCAGGCAATTTAATAGAAATCCATTAGGTGAGTGCCATTGCAAGCGGTTCTCGAACCTTCGCGCCCGCCTAACGTCATTACTGAATCACAAAAGGAGACGAATGATGCTGGACGATTTAGCGACTCTCGCACAAATATTGGAAGGCGGCCTTTTGCCGCTTTCGTTGATTTATCTGGCCAGGGAGGCACAACTGAATGTGAAACTTACGAAAGCCCAGTTCAGTCATACTCTCACTGACCGTCTGTACGAGCGATACCTTTCCTCAACACAAAACGAAGAGTTCGTGAGCTTCCTAGCGAAGGATTTCTCATCGGCTGAGCTGACTGACGAGGAGCAATGGCGGATCACACTTTGGACGAACGCGATGCTGGTCGATTTGTTCGATACCTTCGAGCAGCGCGAAAATGGACTCGCTACAGAAGAACAACTCGACATGAGAGTCAATTTGCTCAAGTTGGGTCTTATGCGGACCCAGGGTGCACGGGCTGCATGGTCTTTGTGGAAGCCATCTAAGGACGCGTCATTCGTTGAATGGTTCGAATCCGAACTTTACGATGGCAAATTCGACGAAGAGGCAGATGAGATCACCACTTCGTTGAACATGCGCCGATCGTGATCTAGAAGCCGAGAACCCGTTTCTGGAACTAGTTTGTAGCCATGACACAGACTGCGGGAGGGCGAGCTCCGGGCCAGACGGTCCAGGAGGTGTTGCGAGAGGATGCAGTCGCACCTCCCGAGGTGTTACTTCGCGAATACCCACCCAATTTTGTAGACAATCACGAAGTATCGGTGGACCGCTATTTGACCCAAGAATGGCATGACCTCGAGGTAGAGCATGTATGGCGCAAGGTATGGCAAATGGCTTGCCGCCTTGAAGAACTGCAAGCTGTAGGCGACCACGTGGTGTACGAAGTAGCTACCGAGTCAGTCATAGTCGTGAGAACCGGTGAAGAACCCCATGACGTGCGTGCTTACATCAATTCCTGTCTTCATCGCGGAACACAACTGCGCAGCGAAGGAGGCAATGTTCAACGATTTAGATGTCCCTTCCACGGCTTCACATGGGATTTAGAGGGTCAGCTAGTACACATTCCCAATAGTTGGGATTTTCCGGACGTTGTGCCCCAAGATTTTTGTCTTCCCGTGGCACAGGTCGCTTTTTGGGGTGGATTCGTTTTCGTCAACTTTGACGACGATTGTGAACCATTCGATAGTTACATAGAGGTCCTAGATCAAGAGTTCAGAGACTTCCCGCTTGACGATCGATGGAAAGCCGCCCACGTTGAAAAGGTGATGCCCTGCAATTGGAAACTTGCACTCGAAGCGTTCATTGAGAGCTTCCATATTGGAGTAACGCATCCTCAAACTGCGGCTTATGTTGCCGACGCCAACACGCAATATGACATCTTTCCCGGATCGCGTCATGTAAACCGGATGATTACTTTGGAAGGAACTCCGAGCCCCAACTTGGGCGAGGTTCCCGCTGAGGAAACCATACGCAAGATGCAACGCGACGTTCCTTTCCACGGAGGAGAGCGCATTGTTGCTCGAGAAGGGGACCGTGTACGCGATTTGTTGGCGGAGCGAGCCAGAGAAAAGCTGGGAGCATCAGCCCGGGCAGACATGAGCCATCTGTCAACCTCTGAAACTCTTGATGCCATCGAGTACTTCTTATTTCCGAATCTTGTTCCATGGGGAGGGCAAGGGGTACCGATTTGCTACCGTTTCCGGCCGAACGGAAATGACCCGCACAGCTCCATCATGGAAATAATGTTGCTGTTCGCTAAACCAGACGAGGGGGATCCCCCGGCTCCACCTCCCACAGTAAAGCTCAGCCTGGAAGATTCATGGAGCAATGCCGCGGCTCTTGGGGGCGCCGGGATGGTCGTTGATCAAGACACAGACAACCTGGTTCGGATTCAACGAGGCCTACAGGCCAACAAACGCGGATCAGTGACCTTGGCGGCATACCAAGAAAGTCGAATCCGTCACTTCCATCAAACTCTTGAAAGCTACCTGGGCCTCTAGCGATGACTTCTCATCGATGAATGACGTCGAGGCAATCAGAACCCTGGTTCACCAGTATTGCGACCGGGTTTGCAACAACGACCAGCCAGCATGGCTCGATTTGTGGACCGACGACGGGGTATGGGAAATCGGTCGAGGGCCGGTATGTGGACGAGAAGCAATCGGTACGGCGTTAGCCACCGCCATGGATTTGTTTGATTCAGTCATTCAACTCGCCTTCAACGGAACAGCCACCACCCAGGGAGATGTCGGTGAGGGTCGCTGGTACTTCAGCGAATTCGCCAAAGCAAAGTCAGGTGCCGCCGTCTTCTATTTGGGTTACTACGACGACATGTATCGCCGCGTTGACAGCCAATGGAGGTTCGCCAGTCGCACCTTGAATTGGTTGTATCAAGGCCCCCCCGATCTGAGCGGCTTTTTCGGTCCCCCCGCTGGTTACAACAGCTAAATAACAACATGCGAAGCCTGTATCTCGTTGCCGGTACCACTATGGCTGGAGTGTCGTCAGTTTTCGCGTTACTCGCAGAAATCCACAACACTTACGACATAGCTGAGCGTGATCTGGGGTGGATAGCCGGCTCCGCCTTCGTTGGCGCGTTGGTGACACAGTTGTCGTTATCGCGATATGCCGATCGCGGGCATGGTGGACTACTCATGCGCTTGGGGGTTATCGCCTCGACAACGGGTCTCTTGTGGTTCGGGTTCGCTGACGAGCTTTGGCAGTTCATAGCGGCACGCGCCGTACTCGGCACAGGGGTCGGCGTCATCGTGCCCGCCGCTCGCCGATTCATCATCGTGACCGCCGGAGCGGATCAGGGTCGTCAACTTGGAGCGTTCTACGGAGCGTATTTAGCCGGGTTCGTAATCGGGCCTCCTCTCGCCGGAGCGCTCACTGTCGCATTCGATGTTCGCGCTCCATTCTTGGTGCTGGGCATGGTGACAGGTCTGACGTTCTTATCTATACGACGTCTCGAGATTCCAGCAGCCGACGTGACTGTTCGCTCGACAAAAGGGGTGCTGAGAAGACTTATCCGAAGTCGCGAAATGGTCGCTGCTCTTTTGGTGGTGGTTTCGTTTCGTTACTCCGTGGGAGTGTTCGAGCCCTTGTGGGCACCACACCTGGACAATCTTGGGGCTTCAACAATGATCGTTACGCTTTCCCTATCGGCGTTTGCCCTGCCAATGTTGGTTATTGCACGCTGGGCTGGAGGGCTATCGGATCGCCACAGCCCTCGCTTAACTTCATTGCTATCGGCTCTTGTCACGGTGCCGCTGATGGCTTCCTATGGCTGGATCACCGCGGTGCCAGTGTTGTTTGTTGCCATGTTGCCTCACGGAATTATGGAAGCAATCCAGTCTCCTGGATCACAGTCAGCTGTCGCCAACGCCGCACCAGTCGACGACGCTGCGTCTGCTCAAGGACTTGGGGAAGCGATGGGTTCAGCAGCGTCGATGGTCGGAGCATTGACCGCCGCTCCGCTCTATGCCTGGCTGGGTCCCGGCCCAGCGTTCTTGATTGCCGCGTTGACTATGGGGGTTCTTCTCGGACTCAGTTGGCTTCTCGATCCCCCACCTTTGGAGAAACAGCGATGACTGCTGATCGCAGTCAGTGTTGCCGAACGAACGGTCACGATTCGCTCAATCGGTTATGAGGCCTGCACTGCTTGCTTTCTCTCGTGGTGAACGACCAAGGACGAGTTCGGGTGGTCGAAGGTCGTTGACGTCGGTGACACCTTCCGGGTCGCTGTAGTAACCCAGCGCGTAGCTGCCCATGGTGTAGCCAAGCAGTTCTTGTAGCTCAGGGTCAAGTTCCTTAGCGACATAAGGCGGGCACGACAAATACTGGTTCTCCTCGGTGCGCAGCCACCCAAGGCAGTAGGTGATGTTGACACCTGTCCTGTCCGAATCTGAAAGGTTTTCACCGCCACCGTGGATGACCGACCCCGAATACAGCAGCACAGACCCCGCCGTCATCACCGCTTGAATTGTCTCTTCATCGGTCGCGCGACGGTCGGTAGGCCAACTGACGGATCCTGGTACGACTCGCGTGGCACCGTTTTCTTCTGTGAAGTCGGTAAGAGCCCAAATGGTGTTGAACTGCGGCTCAATGTCGGAAGGCACATAACCACCCCACGCAAGCCGGTCACGATGGCGAGGTTGAACGCCTTGCCCGGGCTGAATATTGATGATTTGGGTGAGATGCAACTGGATCTTGTCCGTGTACGGCTCGAGAAACTGACGAGCGAGGTCAGTGATCGTGGAGTGCATCACGAGTTCCCGGGATGCCTCACTCCGAGCAACCAGAGCCCCGGTTCGCCCTGTCAGCCTGCCAGTGAAGTCATCACGTCCACGCGGTGTCGCCTCAATAAACGGCTGCAATTCGTCGTTGACTCGCGACTTGAGATTTTGATCCATGACATCAACGAGCACACAGGCACCATCCTCGCGAAGGACTTTTAGGATCTCTTCATTGTCAGCATCGGCATCAAAGTAAACAAGTGCAGCCATCAACCCAGCCTAGGACAGCGACAGGCACAGCTTCTTACAAATGATGTCCAACGAAGATGAGGCTGTCAGACCTCTGTCTGACGGCGGGCCATCATTTCTTGGAAATGAGCAGCACCATTCATTGCGGGCACCCTGCCCTCACCTGGACCCATATCACCCATGACCGAAAATTCTGCAGGAACGCGGAAACTGAAACGATGCTCTTCTGGGAGCCCACACGACTCACTGTCACATGCCTGCCACCGGACACAACCATTGATCGACACCCAACGCCCATCCTCGTCTTTTTCCATCGCTCGGCCGTTTTGCGCTACCGGTAACCGAAGCACCACATCGCCTTCATACACATTGAGGGTGTGACCATCACCGCTCAGGGTCATAGGCCGAGTTTGAGGCGTCACAGGGGTATAAGCGATGATTCCCTCTGACTGGTCGTCGAGTTCAATGCCCGCCGCGATCAGCCCTTCCGGAACGGGCCCTTCATATAGGTGTTTGCCCTCGGGCACAGAGAAGCGAGCGACGATTTGTCTTGAGAGGCCCACAGGAAGACTGTCTCCCTCAAATTCAATCTCGACGGTGACCTCTGCATCTGCGCCGGATCGCTCCTTCAGTAAGACTTCCTCCCCTCTCACCGCAGCAAGAAGTTGTTCGGGACCTGGGCGCACCTGGAAATTATTTTCGAAGAATTTTTCGGTAATCACACCATCAGCGTCGGTTATGTAAACACCCGGGTACGGAATCCCATACCAAGGATGGTCATCCTCTGCGACGAGGGTGTTGAGAATTCCAAAGGTGCGAATAACATCGCTATTCGGGTCGGACAGCATCGTAAAATTGGCGTTATGGGCCGCCTTGTAGTCGGCCATCGCCCCGGCCTCGTCGTAGCTCAGGACATACACCTTCACTCCAGCGGCCTCAAAATCCGTCATACCCTTTTCCAGCTGAACCAGCTGGGTGCGGCAAGGAGGTCACCAAACCACCGATCTGGTAAAAACAAGCACCGCCGGTTGACCATTGCGGTCGGCGTGCAGGTCAACGATACGTCCATCAGAATCGGAGGTCACGACATCAGGAAGGCGTTCCCCGACCGCTGGACCCGTCGGGAACTCTCCCAACGGGTTGGTGCGAGGACCAGAGCCAGCCGGCAGAGGAGCAATATAGCCCTCAGCGTCTTCGTATTGGTTGGGCCCCAGTTCCGCGCCCCGAGTGTCACGCTCAATTTCCATGAACAAAACTTAGCTCGCTAGGAACGACTACCGTCCAAATATCGCATCAGGGCGAGGAGAGCGCTGTGCCCCAATCATTTCGATTCGGCATCATGTACGACTGTCGTCACGTGCCCGGTGGCGACATGTCGATGACCGATGTCTACTCCGCGACCATCGAACAATCGGTTCTAGCTGATCAACTCGGGTTCGATCATGTTTGGTTCACCGAACATCACTTCCTGGAGGATGGGTACCTTCCTGCTTTCCAACCCTTGGCGGGTGCAATAGCGGCGCGGACCAAGAACATCCGCATCTCCAATGACATCGCGTTGTTGCCTCTGTACCACCCAGTGCGACTCGCCGAAGAATTAGCGGTACTTGACCACATCTCTAACGGCCGAATGGAGTTCGGTATTGGTATGGGCTACGTGCCAAAAGAATTCGAAGCCTTTGGCATTCCATTACCCAACAGAGTGTCTATGACTGACGAAGCGATCCAGATTCTTCGTCTTGCTTGGAGTGATGAGCCTTTTAGCTTCAGCGGAAAACGCTACGAACTGTCAGACATCAACGTTTATCCCAAGCCAGTTCAACCAGGTGGACCGCCATTATGGATCGCAGCGATGAAGGAACCAGGCGCCTTGCGCGCCGCGCGTTTTGGAACCAACCTGCTCCCACAAGGACGCAGCGACGAAGTTCTCGATCCTTGGCGAGACGCAGTGCGGGCCGACGGCAGAGACCCTGACGATTATCGGGTTGGAATCATTCGCTCTGTGTACGTCACAGATGATCGCGACCGGGACTGGCCAATCATTCGAGAAGCGGAACGATTTCGGATGGGCGTATACAGCACATTCATGGCCGAAACTCCCGACGACTACGGCTGGGGTAGCGACGATGGTATTCCTCAAAACGTCATCATTGGAACTGCTGAAGAGGTAGTACAGCAACTGAGGGAATTCATTGAGCTCTACGGAATCACCGACCTCGCGACATCTGGCTTACCACCCGGAATAGATCCCGAATTTATGGCCGCCAACCTTGAGCGACTCGCTGCGGATGTGATCCCACACCTCAAATAGGCAGCTATGCCGCACCGAACACGTAAGGGTCGAGACTTTCTTGCGCCCGAACACGGAACTTATGCCAGTTCCCTCCCCCGTAATAGGCCAGGCTTCCCGGTTCTGCATCTCCATGTCCGTTGTAGTAGGAGAGGCAATCTCGAAGCGGAGCGGTCGCAAGATCTGCTTCGCGGCAATGCCCGGCGTATTCAATTTCGGCCTGTTCAGTGATGTCCACAATTTCGTGGCCTTCGTCGCGCATCTTAGAAAGCATCCACACGATGTAGTCCGCGTGAGTTTCAATGGCATCAGTAAAGTTGAAGCTTCCGCCTCCGCCTTGAGGCCCCGAAACAATGAACAAGTTAGGGAACCCGTTACTGTGCAAACCCAGAAATGTTTTGGTGCCCTCGGTTTGCCATTTTTCACTCAGAGTTTGACCACCGCGACCAACAATCATGTTGAACGTGGAGGTCGCCATCCACTGGAATCCAGTCGCATAGATAAGAACATCAAGCGGATATTCGATGTCCTCGTGGACCACGCCATTCTCATTGATGCTGGTGACACCTGCAGGTGCAGTATCCACCAGGTGCACATGTGGCAAGTTAAACGTAGGTAGGTATTCGTCGTGGAAAGTGGGTCGCTTACACCCATAGGGGTAGTACGGCTTTAGAGCTTCCGCTGTCTTTGGATCTTCGACTATGGCATCTACACGCGCTCGTATCTGCTCCATGATGCGGAAGTTTGAATCAAGTTGCTTCTCAACCATCTCACCAGGAGTGAGCTTTCGATCATGCTGCTTTCGCTCTTTGAAATCAGCGACTTTTCCAGCCAAGTAGTCGTCATTTGCTTGAATCGCCGTCCGCCCAGCCGAAATTCGCGAAAATCTTTTCCTTCGCGCTCGAGCCCAGCCAGGTTCGTCTTTCCAAGACTCGATTTCTCCAGGCGACGTCGCTCGCTGATCGCGGACGTCGATAGAGGAAGGCGTGCGCTGAAACACATACAGATCACTCACAATTTTTGCGAGTTCGGGAATCACCTGGACCGCAGTTGCACCAGTTCCAATAATCCCTACAGTTTTTCCTTCAAGATCGACGTCGTAGTGCCAGCGCGAAGTGTGAAATGAATCACCTGCGAAGGTTTCCATGCCACCAATCCTCGCCAATTTAGGACTCGTGAGAATACCGTTGGCCAAAATGACATACCGGGCTCGCATCGCGTCATCACGATCAGTGTGTACGGTCCAACGGCCAGTTGTTTCATCCCAGTCGGTTTGCTCCACTGTGGTGTGGAAAAGACATTTGTCATAGAAACCAAACTTGTTTGCCATCGCCTGGCAATACTCGAGAATTTCGAAACCCGACGCGAATTTCATGGTCGGGAAGTACTCCATCTCCTCCAGCAACGGCAGGTAACTGTACGACTCAACGTCACATGCAATGCCCGGATATCGATTCCAATACCACGTACCGCCTACATCGCCCCCTTTCTCACAAAATCTGACGTCAGTAAAGCCGGCTTCCTGCAATCGATACCAAAGCAACAGTCCGGCGAAGCCTGCACCGATGACCAGAATTTCGCACTCATCAGTCAACGCTTCGCGCTCGATCGGTGGCTCGGAGTAATGGTCTTCAAGGTATTTGGCGAACTCACCGTTCATCGACATGTAGTCGGCAGCGCCGCGTCGTCGCTCTTTAAATTCGCGATACTTCGCCTGCTCTACAGCATCAAACTTAGCCCCGGCTGGAGATTCGGGGAGCGTCTTGAGAGATACGTCGGGATTGATTTCGTAACCACGACCGCGGATCCGGTCACTCGCTTTCGCTGCTCGAGTGTCGAATATTTTTAAACCTGTATCGGGATCGATGCTGATCGCCATCCTGCCCTCCTGCTGGCACTTTGACGATGTTATGCAAGGGGCACCCATGCGCGCGTTCTCTTTGGTGACACGAAACGATTTTCGATCCGTTCGCGGCGGGTATCGGCCTGTTTTTGACAGATTTCGGCAACTATTATCTTGGTAGCCTCCCCTCGTGTCCGCTCGCACCTGGATAGCTGTTGCGCTTACTGCCGCGAGTGCCGGCGTAGCTCAAGGGTTCGGCCGCTTCACCCTCGGAGTGGTACTGCCAGCCATTCGCGCTGACTTGGGATTATCAAACACGATCGCTGGTTCACTGGCGACAGCAAACGTCGGTGCCTATTTGGTTGGCACCCTCGCCGTCGCCATAGCTGCTCCGCGAATACGCATGCTCACGATCATGAGAATCGGTCTCTTGATAGCCGTGGGAGGCCTCGCTCTAGCTGCTGTCTCCCCCAATGCTCCCATCTTGGCGGCCGCCATGTTCTTGTCAGGATTCGGCGGCGCCTGGGTCTGGATTCCTACCCCAGTCATTGCCAGCGACGCGTTTCCTCCGGAAAAACGAGGGACAGTAATCGCCCTGCTCTCATCAGGTATGGGCTTAAGCATCGTTTTTGCTAGCCAACTGGCAGCATGGGTCCGCGGAATTTCTGGCAACGAAGGCTGGCGCACCGTCTATCTCATTCAAGCGGTGATCGGAGTTGTCACAGCTCTCACAACCATCGCAATGGTCCGACATTCGCAGGGGCAACTTTCGGCGAAGGGAGGAATCGGCGGATTTGACGCGTTGCGTCGCGTTCCCGGCTGGAAACCCGTAACAATGATGTACACGACCTTTGGGTTCATGTACCTGCTCGTTCTCGCGTTCTTGACCAGCCGATTAGAAGACGACAACGGCTGGAGTTCCAATGACGCATCCCTAGCTTTCACGTTGGTAGGCGCCGCCATGATCTTTGGCGGACCGATCATGGCAAAAGCCGTCACCATATTTGGGATGCGAGCAAGCCTCGCGAGCGCATTCGCTCTATGGAGTTTGGTAGTCATCACCATCCTCCCTGGCTGGTTCCTTCCCACACTTACCTCAGCAACATTTTTAGGACTGATTTTCGCGTCGATTCCGGTGACGTTGACCATGTATTTCGTTCAACACGCCGCACCTGAGGATTACGGTCCAGGCTTCAGCGCAGCAACGCTTGCTTTTGGGGTAGCCCAAATGATTTCGCCACAAATTGGTGGAGCGATCGCCGACTGGACGTCGACCTTTACTTGGGTCCTTGTCCTGTCGGCCGGATGCGCCACAGTTGGAATCTTTGGCGCGCTCGGACTTCCGAAATCGGGCAGCCGTGACCCGCAAGGACCTCTTCCTGTTCCTCGGCATCAGCCTCTGGTAGCCGCTTCGGTGTTCTCCATACGACCACGTTGAACGCCTACGCCGGCCAGCACTTCCGCATAGATTCATAATATGAACGATTCTCTCTCTGAGTCGGGTTTCGATCTGGATCAAATCGATCGTCTACTGACGACCACTCGAGCCGTCCGTAAACGTTTGGATCTGAAACGCGACGTGAGCGACGAGCTAATTTTCGAATGCATTGATCTCGCTGAGCAAGCACCAACAGGTGGCAACGACGCGAGTAGACGATGGATGGTGATCCGAGACCAAGACACGAAAGACGAACTGGGACGCTTGTACGCCGAAGTAGGCACACTGTTCATTAATGCTCGGGGGCGATTAGACGGCACCGGTCACCCCAAAGAACGAGTGGTGAGTTCCAGCGCGTATCTAGTGGAGAATTTTTCTAAAGCCCCGGTCCTGGTGATGTGCGCCATCTGGGGGATTCATGACAACAGCGGGCAGCCAGGGCTGTTCGACAGTGCCATCCCATCAGCATGGAGTTTCAATCTCGCTTTGCGTTCACGAGGGTTAGGCACCGCGTACGCCACCATGCTCAACAACAAAGTCGCTGAAGTAGCCAAGCTTCTGGGTATTCCTCCCGGCGTGACGACCTTGGTGTGTTTTCCTGTGGCCTACACAATCGGTCATGAGTTTTCGCCTGCTCCCCGACGGCCAGCCTCTGAGATCACCTATTTCGATCAATGGGGTTTTACTCGCAACCAACCAAGCCTCGACGGAAGCGCGAGGATCGTGGATGGCCCCGGCATCGTTGTCGAAATCGACACCGATGCTCGCCCTAAGACCGTTTGGGAAATTATTTCTGACATCAACATGCCCGCACGTTTTTCGGAAGAGCTCGTCAAGGCTGAGTGGACCAGCGACGGAGATCGTGGAGTTGGTTCCACTTTTCGAGGAAGCAATTCAATTCCTGATGTTCACGACTGGGACACCAACTGCACCGTCACAGCATGGAAGGACCGGGAGACGTTCGAGTGGCGCACCACCGACCCAGAAAAACCAGGCGCAATTTGGCGCTTCGATCTCGCCGAGCAAGGAGGCGGAAGCCGTCTTCGATTTTCGATGACTATCGGCACAGAAAACAACAGCACCGCTCCCCGAGCATTAAAAGACCCTGCTCGAGAGGGCGAAATACTTCACGAGCGGCGACTCATCCACAAAGCCAATATGCAACGAGTCGTTGAAGGCGTGAAAGGTCTCGTCGACGATTGATTTAACGTCGATCAATGATCACGTGTTCTTTGGCTAGAAACATGGTCGACCTTGAGAAATCAATAAAATTTGCTTCGTCCTCGTAGGCGCGTTTCGATGCCGCACGGTTTTCTGGAGTGGGGTTCCCCATTGAGCTCCGATCCATCCAGACTTCAGCATGACCGAGGTAGGGCTCCGTTTCCGATCCCCTGGAACGATTGATCGCAGCAGTCAGACCCGGCTCATCACGGTGAACTTGCTGATAACGCACAATTCCAGAACCATGAGCCTGTCGCCGAATCACTGGTCCATGGTGGGTTCGCCAGTACCACTGAGCTTCATCGAACGTTAATGAATCCAGGTGACGGAGCGGGAAATACAACTTCACGAGGCTGGACCGTTCGGTGGCCACAATGTTCTCGGGAGTCGGGTTGACTTGCGGGTATTCGTAGTTGAACCAGGCAACGGAACGCTGCGGATCCATGAAGTTTTTCTCGTCGTCTCGAAGGATCTGATCAACTTCACGGCCCTCGTCAGAACGGATCGCCTCAACCATCGCTTGTTTCGACTCCCACCAGACTTCTACAGCGCCGTCATATGGTTCTTCCATTTCGCCACGTCGCCCGGGTAGCCGAGAATGATCATCATCTGTGGTGTGAACTTGGACATATCGAAGCATCCCTAGAGTTCGGGAGTGGCCAGCGACGAGGGAACCGTGTTCTTCAAGCCAGTAACGCTGCATTTCCTCTCGCGACATGCCTTCTTTTCGCCGAATTAGAAACGTCAACCTGAGCATGATGTTTCCCTCCCGGGCCGATCTTAGCTTTCACTCCACGACGGAGAATTTGGAGACAAAAAAGAAGTTGGAGGCTCTCGCCGTTTCAAATGTGGATCGGTTTATTTTCGCCAGCTTTCGAGATCCACATCCGATGAAACAACGACAAAAACTTGCCGGCGCGGAGTTTGCACACCGCGGCTGATGTGACCTTGGCCAGTGGTGTCATCGGCAAGCAAAATATCCCCTTCCCCGAAACGACGTTTGGATCCGTCTCCAGTTTCAATTTCAACCGATCCACTCAGATGAATAACAAATTGACGTCGCGGCGCACAGTGATAGTCATAGACGTCGTCGTCGCCTTCCGTGTGGGTCGTCCGGAAGAAAGATTCGGAGCCTGCTATTAACGCACTGATCTCACCACGCGGAGGACCGAAATCCGTACTTGGGATCTCGAGTTCTTCGAAATGAGATTGGCCGTCATCGCCAGTAAAGATTCTTGTGATCTGCATACCTGAAGTTTGCCCCGTATTTGGCAACGGTTCACGATTCTGTTTAGGGCGGTAACTTCCAGCGGTGGCCCCATGCCCTGGGGAGAAGGCAAACCGTCCTCAACAGCCCGGTGCTTCACCGATGCATCAAAGCAGGGTTACCCTCGTTCCAAAATACCGATCCCGACCATTGGCAGTCTGTGCGAATTTCAAAGTTCTAGAAGGGCGAGCCTCGAATTCGACAGAAGGAGGCATCGGATGCGTGCCACGAAGTCGTTACTACCAAACCAGTATCTCAGATCGCTTGTACGCCTTAGAGGGGTTTGTGTTTGCGGTAGAAAGCCTTCAATGAAGCCGGCGTTTGGGCCGGTAGGTTGTGATGCGGGCGCCGGTGGCGGAACTGGCAGACGCGCCGGCTTTAGGTGCCGGTGTCTTAGGACGTGTGGGTTCGAGTCCCACCCGGCGCACCACTCACCTTCAACCGGCTACCCGCTCAACCGTTCCATACCTCGTCAAACCAGTCACTCACCGATGTGGCGAGTAATGGAAACCCGTCATCTTCAACAGCTCCGCAGGTGACGCATTCGATTCCTGCTTCTACTCCTCGGCGCCACGAAAGAACCGTGTGAGTTTCGTGTTCGACGTACAGGTCGCTAATCGTGGGTTCAGCAGTAGGTCCGGTGTCCACGTCGTACAGCTGGATCCAGTCTTCACAGCTTCTGCATCTCAACCCGATTCTGTTTTCGTCCCATGCCTCATATCCCCACTCGATGGCTAAATCATGTCCGTTATGCATTGACCATTCGTCACCTAGGTTCAGGAGTTGTCCATCTTTCTCCAGGTGGTTGAGGTACCGAAGTCTCCAATCGCGGCCATGAGTAAGACGAGCTACTACACCTGACTCCGCCTCAGCTTCGGAATGCTCAGTTCCGGAGCGAACGAGTTCGTTAAGGATTTCTTCAGTCAGCCGTATGGACTCTCTCAGCATGTCCAACCTGTTGTCGTCCGGGTCCATCTGCATTGACCTCCAACGACAGATTTACCACTAACTCGCAAAAGATCGGGTTTGAGAGCAAGAAGGTTGCAGAATTTTAGGAAACTGCCCCCATTGACGGTGCACAATGTCGTCGATGCTTTCTCCTTACAGAATTCTTGATCTCAGCGATGAACGAGCCAACCTGACCGGACTTTTACTAGCTCAACTCGGAGCTGAAGTCATCGCGGTCGAGCCGGCCGATGGAACTCGTTCTCGGCGCATCGGTCCTTTTGTCAATGATGAGCAAAACATCGACTCATCGCTAACTCATTGGGCCTGGAACCGCGGCAAAAAATCTGTCACAGGTGACGTATCGGACATCCAACGCCTCGCCCGAACAGCTGACGTCATCGTCGACTGCGGGGTGTTCAAGAATCTCGACTTGGCCGCGTTACGAGCTGAGAACCCTTCGTTAATAACAATTACTCTTTCCGCTTTTGGTTCTACAGGACCCAAAAGCGATTGGCTCGCTACAGACCTGACGCTGCTAGCAAGTGGCGGCCAGTTGGGCTTGACCGGTGATCCTGATCGGGCGCCATTGCAGGTAGGCGCTGTCCCCCAGGGATGGCTACATGGGGCACTGGAGGCAGCTGAAGCGACGACAATCGCTCTAGTCGAGCGAAGCAAATCCGGCTGGGGGCAACACATAGATGTCTCAGCACAACAAGCCGTCACTCAATGCACTCAAACCATGTTGATGACCACAGCGGTCGGCGCTCCCCTTGTGGCGCGTGCAGGCGGAGGAATCAAAGCTGGCGAGTACGTTCTCCGGACGGTTTACCCGGCATCAGACGGTTACGTGTCAATCAATTTCATGTTTGGGGAAATGATTGGTCCCTACAGCCGGCGACTCATGGAGTGGGTGTTCGATGAAGGTTTCTGCGACGAGGCAACTCGAGATCAGAACTGGATCGATTTCTTCATGCTGATTTACACGGGGCAGGCCGACCCCAAAGGTCTGAGCGGTGCCCAAGACTCAATCGCTGCTTTTACCGCTACGAAAACCAAAGCCGAACTCATGGCCGGCAACGAAGAACGTCGCTTACTCATTGCCCCAATCGCGACGACAAAAGATATTGTCGGCTCAGAACATCTCGCAGCGCGAGGCTTCTTCGAAGACGTACCAGAAGTCGGATGTGTCTTCCCGGGACGTTTCGCGAAAGCCACTGTCCCACTCACCTACCTTGGGCCACCCCCACAACTCGGACAACACACAGACGAAGTGACCGCGACCCTTGAAAGACGACCAGTTGCTCCTCCCCCAGTGGAACCCGCGCCCACTCGTCGACCATTAGAAGGACTCAAGGTTCTTGATTTCACGTGGGCGATCGCCGCGCCCATGGCAACCCGCAATCTTGCGGACCACGGCGCCACCGTTGTCAGAATCGAATCCGAAGGGCGAATGGACGTTATCCGTAACGCCGGACCATTCGTTAACGACGAAACTCATCCCGACAACACAGCGCAATATCACTCAGCTAACGCCGGCAAATACCTATTGAGCCTTGATCTTTCGAATCAAGCGGCGATGGCAGTCGTTTGGGATCTCGTTGAATGGGCCGATGTGATCATCGAAGCATTCACACCCAAAGCGATGGCGAATTGGGGCCTCGATTATCAGTCAATTAGGGAGCGGAAACCAGAGATAGTGATGCTTTCGAGTTGTCTGATGGGTCAGACCGGCCCGATGAATATGTACCCGGGGTTCGGCAACTTAGCTGGAGCTCTTAGCGGGTTTTATGAAATCACAGGATGGCCGGATCGTGCTCCCACTGGACCATTTCTTGCTTATACCGATTACACCGCCCCCCGGTTCACCGTTACTGCCCTCATGGCTGCTGTCGATCACCGCAACAGAACCGGTGAAGGTGTATACGTCGACCTCAGCCAGCACGAATCAGCGCTGCATCTACTTGGCCCAGCCCTGTTGGATCAGGCGGTCAACGGTCGAACAGCCACTAGATCTGGAAATGTGAGCGATCGCTACGACATACACGGCGTGTATCCGACCGTCGGTGATGACAAATGGATCGCGATCGTCTGCCAAGACGAGACCGCCCAACAAAGATTGAGCGAGCTCATTGGTTCAACCCAATTAGACGATTCCGTGATCGCGGAGTGGACTTCGTCCCAAGATAGGTTTGAACTACAAGATCTACTGCAATCGCATGGGATAGCTGCCCATGTTGTAGTTGATTCTGCGGACGCGTTGGCCGACCCTCAACTCGCTCACAGAAATCATTTCCGGCGGGTACCGCAAACGTATTCGGGTGAAACCTGCATCGAAGGTTCCCACTATCAGATGAGTCGAACTCCCTCTGAGGCGTTGTGGGGCGGGCCACCAATCGGGGAACACACCTTTGAGGTATTGAATGAGATGCTGGGTTACAGCAGCGACAAAATCGCGGACCTTGCTGCGGCCGAGGCATTGTATTGAAACCATCTTCACGGCCCGCCCCCATGCGAAAGTTCGCTTCGATGCGGATCTTCACCAAACCGCAAACCCAGTTTGAGACAGTTGTTTCTTCGAGAGTTTGTGAACTATCAAAATTTCACTCATGGGAGCGAAGAGAGTCATTTGGTGCAAAAATCATTGAAAGGGGAGGCTCTTGTGGACCAACAGCAACAAATCGATCTAGCGAACGCCTTTATCGGTCAGCTTGAGGCGAAAGAAAAGCATTACTCAATGGCAGACACCGTCGAGAATGCCAGCCTTGAGAACGCTTATCTGGTGCAGGACTCTTTCATTGACATCATGCAAAAACGGGGAGAGCAAATCGTCGGTTGGAAAGTCGCTCTAACAAGTAAAGCAATGCAAGAGTTTTGTGGTGTAGATCATCCTTTATCGGGAGCTATTTTCCGAAGTCGCGTACATGGGTCACCTTCACAAGTGTCATTAAACGCTCATAGGCATCTAGGAATTGAGTGCGAGATCGCGGTTCGCGTCGACAAGGACTTAGGACCCGGAGCCGGCCCTCACACCAAAGCAAGCATCATCGAGGCAGTTGAGACCTGTTATCCAGCGTTCGAACTAATCGAAGATCGCGATGCCGACTACGACGCACTAAATCCTTTTGATTCAGTGTCTGAGAACGCTTGGAACGCTGGGGTGGTCCTGGGCGCGTCAATCCCAAATTGGCGGGACCTGGATCTAGTAGAGACGCCGACAGTTCTTGAGGTCAACGGAGAGGTTCTCGGCTCGGGCCGCACCGGTGATGCCTTGGGACATCCGTTTGAAGCCGTTGCGTGGCTCGCTAATCACCTCAATAGCCGGAACCGTTCTCTCCGGGCAGGTGAGTTCGTTATGACCGGCAGCACCGTTATTACGTATTTCCCTTCGGCAGGCGATCAGGTCAATTTTGTCGCAGGCGCCAATCCCCCAGTAACTCTCGCTTTCTCCTAACGACCTAATACTGGTCTGTTCTATCTTCCGTTTTTTGGGCACGAGCGCCAGGTCTCACTCATTGCGATCTTGTCGCTCCACGGAACCTAAGCAAGACTTAGCGATCTAGGGTCCGCTTTCAATAACACTTTTCCAATAACTAGACAGGAGTGCCCGATGGAGAAAAACCTTTGGCTCGCGTGGCTGCAGATGCGAACCTCCGACATGCGGATGATGATTCCCACCTACGTAGCGTTTTCTTTCGGCATGCTGGTCTTGCTCTCGTTTGGGTACGACCACGTGGCCAGCATGAAGTGGCAGACCGCGATAGTGGTCGTCGTAGTGAACCTGTGGGCGTTGCTCATGAACGACGGAGTTATCGCTGACATCGCTGCTGGCGCTGAAGATATGGACGCCACATTAGAAGACACGGCGTTGGGTCGAGAGTACAAGAAAGCGCCATTCGCAGTGTTTCGTGTCATATTCGCGGCTGGTGCGGTGCTGTTCGCCGTTGCCGAACTCGCTGCCTTGTATCGATAAGAGAACTAGACCGAACTTGCATCGCGCAACTATCAGATAGTGAAGCCATCTTTACGAGTACGTGTAGATGACAACAACTTCAGGTGACTAACCTTGCTGTAGGGACGGGCTTTGTTAAGTCAGGGGAAATACGATGAGCGGTGTTCAGGTCACTCCAATGACAGAGAAGGCATTCGGGGCAACGGTCACCGGTATTGATCTCAAAAATCTTAGTGAGACCGAATTCGGCCTTCTTGTCGAAGCATTCCTGGAGAAAGGTTTTCTTCTCTTTCCTGATCAACACCTAACAGAAGCCGAAAGCACTGCGTTCGGGGAGCGTTTCGGGGAACTGGAATTTGGTGGTTTGCCCATGGCGAACCAGAAGAAACACCACGACGGAACATTCGGCGAGATCTACGATTTGCAGTCACAGTTGATGCGCACGAATGTTGGAAACGAAACCTGGCATACCGATTCGACCTATAAACCAATATCCAGCAAGGTTGCGATGCTGTCCGCAGTGGTCGTCCCCGAAGAGGACGGTCAAACTGAACTAGCTGATTTGCGCGCTGGGTATGAAGAACTTGACGAAGATACCAAAAACCTCATTTCTGGGCTCAGTGCGTTTCATTCAACGAACTATTCACAAGCCAACGATTTAGGAGACTTCCC
>DUBN01000068.1:0-15733 GCA_012960315.1 Acidimicrobiia bacterium | reverse complement strand
ACGGCCTATACGGCACCGTCTACCACGGGGAGGCCTATCTCAGACCTCTGGTGAAGGTACACCCCGACACTGGCCGACCTAACCTTTTTGTTGGTCGTCACGCGTTCGGGATTCCCGGCCTCGGGCGAGACGAAAGTCGAACCCTCATTGCGTCGCTTCTTGAGCACGTTGTGAGCGACGAGTCCCGCGTTTACCGTCACAACTGGAATGTGGGCGACACGTTGCTTTGGGATAACCGACGAATTCTGCATCGCGCTCGCCCCTACGACTACGCAAAACCCCGCTACCTGATCGGGACCCGCGTGGCCGGGGACCCCGCTAGCGAATTGGCGTATTACCCCGAAGATCCCGAAGCCGAAGCCGGAAGGGAAGCGCTGATAGCAGAGCTCCACGTCTTGCGACAGGGTTCACAAGACAGAATGTATGGAGCTACCACCGCCACGTTCTAGAGGCGATCAAAGCAACCCGGTTTTTCAAAGAACCGACTACCGATGACTTCTCAAATTGACCGACAGTGAACCCCACGACTCTTTAGAGTTTCGGCCCATTGATCGGTGACTGGTTCTACGGCTCTTTAGTTTGGGCGTAACCCTCTTGCATGAAAGCCCGCAAATAATCGCCATAGCGATAGCTCTCACGAACCTGGGGATGTTGGTCGTCAACGCAGCCTGACATGGGTTCGATAGTGGTGTCGGGACGGGGGTCAAAGAAGAAGGGAAGCGCGTAGCGATGATCCTCGCCGCTGTTTAGCGCTCGATGCTTTGTTGAAAGGAATCGGTTGTTGCTCCACGCCCTGAGTGTGTCCCCCGCATTTACCACGAAAGATTCAGCTTCTTGTGCGACAGCGAACCAGCCATCAGCAGCTTCGATTGACAATCCGTCAATCTTGTTTGTTGGCAACAACGTCATGAAGCCTGCATCGCTGTGTGGTTCGATTCCCCACTGATCAGGCGCCGCCTTTATAGGTGGATAATGAGTGACGCGGAGCGTTGCAAGAGCAGGGTCGAAATATTTGTCGAAAAAATCGGCGGGCATGCCAGCTGCGACGGCATACAGCGGAAGCAGTCGAAGACACAGACCCTCCAAGAGTGTGTAATACCCTTCCGCCGCTTCTCTAAAGCCAGGCAAGGCGGATTTCGCTGGAAAGCAGTTACGTGCCGAGCCAGGCCGTCCCATAAAAAAGGCGGCATTTAATGCGTGGGGTCGATTCTCGCGCTGCGCTCCGCCAAACCCCATGTATCCCATTTGGGTTGCGCTCATCGGATGATCGAACTTTTTGGCGTCTGATAAAGCGTGGTACTTCGTAGCCCATTCGTACATCCGTTCAATGTTTGTCCACTCGATCCCGTGGCCGACAATAGAAAAGAATCCGACCTGTTCAAGTGCTTCTCGAACCTCGCTGGCGGTGGCGGCTAGAGCACCGGGCGCACCTGCTAAAACCGGGGCCACATCAATCAGCGGAAGAGGGTTCAAAGCGTGCCCGGATTTCATATCAGTTCTTCCCCCTCAAACCGGCCGCCCATTTGCATCGTTCAATTGTCCGCTTTTTGTTGAAGCCTCGAAACCGCTGAGACTTAGGAATCTCCACCGTTGCGTGCATTTGCGTGAAGAGGGTCCACATCGGGAGCGACTCGATGCTGTTCCCAATGAGCAAGTATGGGACGAGCCGACGATCGAAGCTTCTGGTGCAACTCTGCGTCACCAATATCGGTTGTTAGCTCTAGTCGATGACCACTGGGGTCATGAAAATAGATTGACTCACAAAATGAGTGATCGATCGGTCCCAGCACCGAATGGCCACCCTGTTCAAGACGTTGCTTGTAGCCCAGCAATGCATCTCGGCTTTCTACCTTTAACGCGAGATGCTGCACCCAATCTGGCGTGTTCGGATCAGGTGTCATTTTTTCTGACTCAGGGAGCTCGAAAAACGCTACTGATGCGCCATCGGCCATCTCCAAGAAAATGTGGATGTGTGGATATCGCTCCCCTGTCGACGGCACAACATTTTCGGCAATCGAGGTGGCAAGTTCGAGGTCCAGAAACGTCTCATAAAAATCGACTGTTTCTCGCGCGTCGGTGCATCGATACGCAACATGATGTAACCGCTGAACGGTCATAGCTATGCTCCCTTTGGTCTCACAAACAACAATTTAGCCAATACGTGCGACGGAGGTCAGTATCGAAGACCAAGCAGAGCAATATTTTGTCGTGGCACTGAACTCTGCAGTTAAGGCACGTGTTACTAAAGCCCCGTTGGAGTTTCTAAAGAATTACAATTCACAGAGCACGAAACCTGAGGGGGGTAATTGTGACCAATCTCACTGAAGACCAGGATCTTTTAACGCAAAGTGCGACATTCGGCGCAATGACTGAAGCAACTCCTCTGGACTGGCAAATCATCGCAGCTCACAACCGAGTTTTCGCCAACGCCGTAGCCGAACGAGTAATCGACCATCTACGTCTGTTGGATGGTGATTGCGGTGGGTTTGCAGTCGACCGATTGGAACACTCAGTCCAAACTGCGACTCGAGCGTACCGGGCGAACAGATCGGAGGAATACGTAGTGTGCTCGTTGTTGCATGACATCGGAGACACCCTGGGCTCTTACAATCATCCAGATATCGCGGTAGCCGTTCTTAAACCATTTGTCTCAGACGATCATCTTTGGATGGTCGAGAAACACGGCATCTTTCAGGGCTACAACTTTTTTCATCACCTCGGGCTAGATCGCGATATGAGGGATCAGTTCCTTGGTCATCGCGCCTATGACCTGACGGTCGAATTCTGTCAAGAATTTGATCAACTAGCTTTTGATCCAAGCTATGACTCAATGCAGCTTTCAGAGTTCATCCCGGCAGTAGAGGCTGTGTTTGCCGAACCAAAGAATTCGATTTATCTCGATGAACAAGGCCAAATGATCGGAACAAATTCGTAAGTTCCAGCCTGGTAAGCCAATGAGCCCTCGCGAGAAATACGGTTTTATTCTGTCAAGCTCGAGTCGGCGTGCAGCGCCGGCAATTGGGTATGCCAGTCGGTGAGCTGTTGGTATCGGTGACCTAATCGTAAGACGACATCATCTTGAAATGGTCTCCCGATTATCTGCATTCCGCAGGGCATTCCATCTTGGTCAAATCCCATCGGTACTGACAGGGCCGGAAATCCGGTCGAGTTCCATGCAGGGGTGTGAATTGCGGCCAAGGAAATCGCCTTTCGGTCAGCTCCTTCGAAAGGTGTTGCTCCGTAACCAGTAGTGGGACTCAAGAGCACTTCAACGCCAGCTTCGTCCATCTGAGCCAGTACTGCTTTTCGCGCAATTTCTCGGACGCGTTCTACTTGAACGAGATCACCGGCCGAGATAAGCGCACCCTGGGCAATTGTGAGTCGGGTCGGTCGTCCGTAGTCGGTCCATCTGTCGCGTAGTTGATTGCGGTGCCATGAGAAAGCTTCGGCTTGTAACGCTATAAATGTGCCATCGTGCATCGCTTGGTAGTGGGGAACCTCAAACGGCACCATTTCTACGCCCGCGACCCGCATTTCGTTAACCGCGTCGTCGAAGACCGCCATCATTTGCTCAGAACTCGCGTCTATCAACGACCGGTTCGTTACAACACCAGCCTTTTTTACGGCCTTATCTTCGTTGAGGGTCGCGACGTAATCGAGAGGCGGCCTTCGCACCGTGGTCCTGTCAGTAGGGTCAGAGCCAGCCATGACGGTCAGCATCGCAGCACAATCCCATACCGAGGTCGCCATCGGACCGATGTGGTCGTAACTGAGCCCTAAGGGAATACAGCCACTTTTCGGCACCAAACCAAACGTTTGTTTAAACCCGCTGATGCCACAGTAGGCGGCAGGCAACCGAACGCTTCCACCTGTATCTGTTCCCAATCCGCCGAGAAATTGACCGGACGATATGCCGTTAGCCGTGCCGGAACTAGAACCGCCGGTCCAACGGTCAGCATTCCAGGGATTGCGCGGAACCGGGAAAGGTTTGTCAAAATCGGGGAACCCGATGGCGTACTCCATCGTCGTTGTCTTCCCCATGACGACTGCACCAGCGCCTCGCAGACGTTGGAGTAGAGGCCCATCGCCCTGGTCTCCCCAAGAGGGGTCTTGTGCTAGTGATTGGGCCGAGGTGGGTCCTTCGTCGGTCGAGATGATGTCCTTAATTCCCAAAGGGATGCCGTGTAAGGGTCCCCGATCCTTTCCGGACCGGAGCTCGTTGTCGGCCCGATCAGCAGTATCGAGGGCACTCTCATCAAAGCGACACAGGTACGTTCCCAGAATTGGGTTGAGCCGGTCCGAGGCCTGTAAGGCTCGCTCTACGAGCTCGCGGCTAGTGGTTTTCCCGGCGCGGAGGTCGCTCGATGTCTTTTGAATCGAGTTGTTTTCCACGATCAGGAATCTGACTCTGCTCGAAAGATCGCGGCTGTTACCTCGTCGCCGGTGTCGACGTCGTACATCCGGTCGACTTTTCGTCTCAATGCGGGGAAGATTCGCCCCAGCGAAGCAAGGTCTGCCCCTGTCGGTTCGATTCCTGCAATGCCAAGCATCGCTTGGACTTCGACCAAAGAATCAGAACTGGGGGGGTCTTGTGCGTCAGCCATGATTCCACCTTAAGGCCGATCACTTAACCGCGACGGCAGCAACAGGTTTGAAGCGCCATTACAGCACCGGTTTACCGTTCATTTCGCCCAGCGAATCGGCCAATAGTTCTAGCCGTTCGCCATCGGGTCCGTTGAAATAGATCGAGTTCGCATGCTCGAAAATGATCTCAACCCCAGCTGCTTCTAGTTTCGAACGTAGGTGAGTCTGCTTGTCAGGTGTCACGGAGATAGCCAAGTGATGCATCGATCCCAATACCTCAGAATATGAGTCGAGGTTCAGGCCGGGAAAGTCGAAAAACGCGAGCGCATTACCGTTTCCAACGTCGAAGAACAAATGAGTCGAACCTCGATAGTCGCGATTTTCGAACAATTCGGTGAGGGGGAATTCGAGGAGTCCTTGATAAAAGCCGATCGTACGTTCTACGTCGGAACTCAGAAGCGCTAGATGATGGACACCGCCAGCCGACGAAGCAGGTCGGGCGTCGGCGGCGACAAGGTGCGCCTGCCTGAGTTGTTCCCATTCAGCGCTGCGGTCGTTTTCCTCGCCATGTTTAGATTCGTTCACTGTTCCACTCTCAACTCAATCACTTTGATACTCACCGCTAAACACCTCAAGTTTCGCTCTTAGGGCCATTTCATGGTACGTCTTCGTCAGGGTTAAGTTACCTCCGCCTATGGTGTCAATCATGACCACAGTTCATTCATCATCTTCAGCATCAGCCGCGTTAGAAAAGTTCAATATCCAAAACTCGACTGCCATTCAGGTCGGTGATTTGTATCTGTTCAGCGGTATGACCGCCATCGATTTGGACACATTTGAAGTAAGCAGCGGCGACCTCGCAACTCAAGCCCGTGTGACTTTAGAAAACTTTGGTTTAATTCTCGAAGATTTCGGTCTCTCCCTTGATCACGTTGTGAAGGTCAACGCCCAACTCACCAATGTTGAAGACTTTCCTTCATGGAACGAGGTGTTCCTTGACGTTTTCGAGTCGCCCTATCCGTGTCGAACCACCGTGGGAGCACCCCTCGTGGCCGGCGACATTGAAGTTGAAATCACAGCCGCGGCGACACCTCGCCGTTAAAGATCTATCAGTTGTCGTGGAGGAGTAACTTCACTTGGGGGGGACCATGCGACTTTTCAGTAATAGGCGACGACCAGTTCATCTAGGACCACATTGCGCGGAACGGCTTCCCCGTCTCGTTCCCGAAGCGCACCTAGACGGGTGGCCTGGGTTGACTCCGGCTCTACCCCGCGAAATGTCGGCTCCCGGCCCACAGTCGGTAATGAACGGCTTGGCCCGGTACCAAGCGCTGTTCGACGCTGCGCGCCGAGGAGAACCTGCCGCGGAGCGGGCACCTATTCCAGGTGGGCCTGATGAGGTTTCGGCGAACCTCACCGCCGGCTGCTATTTCCTTGATGCCGATGCCGCCGCTACCTGTCTCGTACCCAGCGATGCATGGTTCAGTAACTCAACTACCGAAATGGCCACCCATCGTTGGGCTGTGGTCGTGCTCATCGATTTTGCCCACGGCGTCGAACCAGGCCGCCCCGGCGACGACTGGCTAGTGGGGAGTCAGCAAGCGGCCGCAGACCTGAGGGCCACAGAGCTAGCAGTGATCACCGCTGGATACATTCGCAATCTGGGATACGCCGCCACTGCGCACACTGCCCAGGCCAGTGACCTGAATTTAGGACGTGTTGCTTTACAAGCTGGTCTCGTGGAAATCTCCGACGATGAGCTCCGTAACCCCTGGTCGAAACGCGGCTTTGGAATCGGGGTAGTGACTACTGACCTCGAGGCGACACCGCAAGGCCCGTTGGCCCCTCGTTCTTGGGGCGACCGCATTCGCTCCCACGGGCCACTGTGGTGGTTAGGGTTCGGCGGCGCCAGGCCCGGGTGGGGCAGGCTGCGAGGCGAGCACCGTCCTCTGCACATGGGTAGCTACCCCATGGAACGCATCCAACGGGTTGACGCCGCAACCACTTTGGTGATCGATGAGGAGATCCCGAGAGTGCCTCAACGGGCAAGTTTCTTCGACCGTCCCATACATGGAGACTTGGGGACCAAGTTTGTCGAGGATCGCAAAGTCTTCGCTACCAAAACCCCGTCCGCGCAGGCTTACGTGTCAATGATCCGTTCTATGGTCCCGCACCAAGACGGGCCAGTCGCCACGGACATGGCCCTCGGCACTGAAGATCCCAACGTCAACGCGTCAGATGTCAAGGCCCTAGCCCATTTTCTCGGCGGGGACATGGTCGGAATCTGCCCGGTTCCTCGGTATGCGTGGTATTCGCACGACGCTGGTGGCGAACCGATCGAGCCCTACCACCAAAACGCGATTGTCATCCTTCTTGATCAAGGCTACGAAACCATGGAGGGCGCCTCAGGTGACGACTGGATTTCTGGTGCTCAGTCAATGCGGGCTTACATGAGAGGCGCCGAGATAGCAGGCGTCATTGCCGAGCACCTACGGGGCCTCGGCTGGTCAGCCCGCAGTCAGACCAATGCTCTCTCACACGTCCTTCACATACCGTTAGTACTCAATGCTGGTCTCGGAGAGTTGAGTCGAATCGGTGAGTTGGTCTTGAACCCATTCGTTGGCCCCCGCTTCAAGTCGGTGGTGGTCACGACTGACATGCCTGTGACCTCCGACCGTCACATCGACTTCGGCCTCCAGGATTTCTGCCAAAAGTGCACCAAATGCGCCCGAGAGTGCCCTTGCGGCGCAATCAGCTTCGGGGACAAGGTCATGTTTAACGGTTATGAGATGTGGAAACCGGACGCGGAGAAATGCGCCAAATATCGGCTGGGTAATCTGAAGGGTTCCGCATGCGGACGTTGCATGAAGACCTGTCCGTACAACACCGAAGGTTTACTGTCTCAGCGGATGTGGTTGTGGGCTGCGATCCACTTTCCGTTTCTGCGCGGGAGTATCGCTCGCTGGGATGATCGCGTTGGGAATGGTTCTATCAACCTGTTGAAGAAGTGGTGGTGGGATCTCGAATTTGTCAATGATCGAACCGTCGAACCTTCCAAAGGAACCAACCGGCGAGAACTTGACCTGAACGGAGGCAAGTTCGCTAAACGCCAAAAAATTGCGATGTACTTCGCCGATCAAAACCCATCTCCCGGTGCAGTAGGGGTGGCGATCAAACCAAATCGCAAAGAGGCAGTCGAGCGAGGTGCTGCAGCTGAGTCCCCTGCCGCGGCACGCGACAGGCTGGATGGCTAGTTTTATGCCCCCAAGTTCGGTGAATTCACCCGATTCTCGGCTTCGTTGATCTGAACCCGGCGGGGGTAGCAGCAACGCTTAATCTTTGAGGGGCTGTCTCACCAGACCAAAGATCTCCCGGTAGTACCCACTTTCTACAAGAGTGAAGCGCCCTAGCCATGGTTCAAAACAAGTCTCTGGGGGGCGAACAGGGGCGATCTGTTGGCTAGGTCGCGAGAGTCGCGAAGAACCAAAGCACTGAGCCGATCGTCATCGCCGACGACATCTTCGACTGTGTAGCGGCACCGTTTTCAACCCATAACGAAAGATCTGTGAGACATGAAAAACGCCAGCTATTAAATACAAACTGATCTATAAAGCGTTCAGCGCGCCAGCGGGCCTCGTAAGAGACTGCCTGGAGTCAAACCAGTCGTCTCACCGTCTTCCACCAATACCCCGCCGTTCACGATGGTGGCTCTGAATCCGGTAGCAGTCTGACGAAGGCGCGGCGCCCCACTTGGAAGATCGTGCCGCAGTTCAGGCAAGTTGGGAGCGACTGTCTCAGGGTCAAACACGTTTATATCTGCGGCCTTACCTTCGGCTAGCACCCCACGATCATTGAACCCCCAGGCCGTCGCGGGGACTTGGGTCATTCGATGCACGGCCTCTTCCAGGCTAAATGCACCCTGGTTACGTACCCAGTGACCGAGCATGTGACTTTGCAAGGAGGAGTCCATGATCTGCGTGACGTGGGCGCCACTGTCGCTGAAGGTTGGGATTGCGTATGGGTGACGCATCAACTCAAGGACCACGTCTTGATCCTGGTTCGCTGCAGCTTGAATGAAAAAAATATCGAGATCGTGTGCAAGTGCTACATCTATGAAGACTTCCATCGGGGTTGCATTGCGTTCAGATGCAAGATCGGCGATGGACTTAAAAGGTGGAAGCGCTGAGTTCTCCATCGGATAGATGTGTTCCCATTCAGGCTTCCGAGCTTCGGCGCCTATTGAACGTCCGTAGTCACCGTGAACTGCCTCTTCGATCAGTCGGGTTCGAGTAATTGGATCCAGGAGAGCCGCCTTCTGCTCTTCCAGGGAACGGGTTCTCAAATCAGCCCATACCGGTAGCGAATCAAACGGAAGCCTCGTTGCGAAGGAAAGCAGAACACCGAAATATCGGGTATGCACCTGAGCCCATGACCGGCCGCCACCGTTGTTGATTCGGTCCAACAGTTCGACTACCGGTCTCCAACCGTTGTCGCCTTGATTTGTCGCCAACATGCCGTAAGTGACCGGTACTCCTGTTCGGATTGCCAAGTCGACGAGACGGCTGATGTAAGCCTCACGCTTCTCGGGATCGCTCGATCGAAGGTGATGATGATGAGCTAGCTCGAAGATTCCTGCGCCCATTCGTCCCATCTCCGAAACGAGCACGTCGATCTCGTTCCATCCAGCCATCCGACTGGCGACCGGGCGATCATCTGCCGTCGCGTGGTTCACTGAGATTGAGGTCGTAAAGCCCATAGCGCCAGCCTGAATGGAATCGCGCAACTGACCCACCATGCGGGCAAGGTCGTCATCGTCGGCTTCTTGCTCAAAAGCTCGCTCGCCCATAGCCCAAGTACGAAGGGCTGAGTGACCGACATACCCGGCATAGTTGATGCCCTTTGGTGTTCGATCAACGAAGTCAAGATATTCCGGATAAGTCTCCCACGACCAGTCGATACCGGCAGCCATTGCATCCGCAGAAATATCCTCGGCGCGTTCGAGATTTCGGACTACGAGGTGCCGTTCGTTGTCGCGTACCGGGGCCAAGGTAAAGCCACAATTACCCATAACTGCTGTAGTCACTCCGTGAAAGCATGAACTTTCACCGAGAGGATCCCACGCGATCTGAGCATCCATATGGGTGTGGACGTCAACGAACCCTGGGCTCACCACATGCCCTTCTGCATCAATTTCTCGATCTGCTCGACGACCGTTAAAACTGCCGATCTCAGTAATCAATCCATCTTGGATCATGACGTCAGCCCGCACGCCAGCCTGCCCGGTCCCGTCAATTACTGTTCCGCCACGAATAATCAGATCGCTCACCACTGCCCCCTAGCATCGCCGGGGACTCCTCCCCTGATGGTGCCACGATAGCGCCACGACTAAATGGGACTCACATAGTCACCCAAGAAATAAATCGAGGCGTTGGATTCGCGGGTTTTTCCACGCCCTGTTGAACGTTCATCAACATTCACGCGCCGGTCTTATTGGTGTGTTCGCGTTCCCCGACAACGAAGAGCTACCAGCTAAATGCCCTCAACTGGAGCTGTTGTTGGAGGAGACACTGGCTAGTCCGCTATTTCTACGGAAATACAAGCGCCTCCAGCTTCAACCTGACCCTGATCACCCGCCGCTATACAGAGGCCGTCTTCGGGGATGCGAAGGTCGAAAGATAACGAAAAGGCGCCGTCGGCTGGCATTCCAACTTTGAGGTTGCTGAGATCACAGGTAGAGGTACCAGTTCTCGTCAATATGACCAAGTCAGTCGCGGTACATATCAACACGTAGACCGGCGGCCCAGCCCAATTCGCCCCAGCGACATTCATCGTCCACAACCCAGAGCTAGGCACCGACGTCAAGAACCCCTCGTCTGGCGCCACAAGAATTTCCACTTCTCCGAGAGGTCCCGCCGGTGCGGTCGTCGTTGGCGCAGCGGTCGTCGTTGGCGCAGCGGTCGTCGTTGGCGCAGCGGTCGTCGTTGGCGCAGCGGTCATCTTTAGCTCAGCGGTCGTCGTCTGCGTCGCAGTTTCCGAACCAGAACCACAGGAGACGGCCAAAATGGCCGCTACACAAAACACCCACAGAGAACGCACAACCACTTCCTTGCCGCTAGCTAGTCCCAAACCCCTGAGAGTATCCGCTTATCCAACCCAAGGCAGCCCACGACTATGGTGGTCGGGGATTTTCACTACGGACAAAGCCGCAACTCTCGGAGTCATGCGACGGGACGACCAGGGCTAGGTTTCTTCAGTTTTTGTTGGGCGTTTTAAAGAAGTTGACGTGCAGACGTAGGCCTCAGTCAACGAAATGCTCAGCAAACCCTTACCCCTCTGCGGTAATGGGATCAATCCGAGCCTTTACCTCGGTAACAATGGAAGCGGGGAATCCACTGCGCTCCGCATGCTCATCAATCATTTCAGGAGCATCGGCGTGATAAATGCAGAACGTTTTGTCTTGAACTACATACGAATGTTCCCAAGCAATGTTCTTGCCTTCAGACCGCATTGCAACCAAAACATCATTGGACGCGGCTGCTGCCCCTCTCAATTGGTCACGCTCCGAAGAGCCGATCTCGGGTATATCTCGTTCAATTACGAATCGAGGCATAGCTGCACTCCCCCATCATGGGCTGTGAATTTCAGCCGGTATGGCACGATTCTAACCATCGCGCCAGTACCGCGCAGAGAGCAAACTCGCGGGGCTTCAAAACTCAGCTGGCGCACTCCTCGGCCCAACTCAGAATAGATCGGAGCCACCGCGATTTAGTCTGTGTCGGCAAATGGAACTTTGTTTACGACTCCCGCTTCTTCGCAAGGATCATGTCCCTCTGGATGAGTAGCTTCGAGCATCTCAGCAAATTCGTCCGATGTCACATGACAAAGGAGATACAGACCTGACTCTTCTAAAAACTTCATGACGTCATGATGGATATCTCTTCCATCTGGCTTTTTTGCGAGTTCGAAAATTCCATCTCTGCCGTAATGATTTTCCTTTGGGGTCATGCCGTCTGTAAAAGTTGTTTCCTTAATTCCTCTTTCGGCGAGGGGTACCAAATACGAGTCCCATGTCTCTTTGTCTAAATCTTCAATGTCGTACATCAGTTGATTTCGGATCCCAAACATGATTGCCATGACACGGTGAAAAGCCTTTTCGTCGTTAGTCATTCCTGTCTGAGGGCTCGCTAATAATTCGTCGCCATCGAAAGCAGGGGTGCCTCTTGCCTGAAGAATCTCACCTTCGGAATTTGTGGCGACAGCCTCATCAATTGAGAAGAGTTCCGCGCCGTCGAGATTGACGATGATGTTGCTGTGCGGCTTTAAGAAGTTTGGGTGGGGTTGACCTGTGAAAACGCAATAGCCAGCACTGTTGATAACGCAGGAATAGCTATCTACAGGTCTTGTGGGGGGTTTTGAATCTTTGGAAACATTTGGTGAGGTGGTGCTGCTCGCAGGGGCAGCGGTCGTCGATGGTGTCGCAGTCATTGATATTGATGCAACGGTCGTGGTCGACGGCACCGCTGTCGCAGTAGGAGTAGCAGCGGTTGTCGTAGATGCAGCAGGCAAGGTGGTGGTTGACATCGACTCTTGCTGCTGTTCCAGCCGTTCTTCGATTGGTTCCTCGAAATGCTCCTTCTCAGAGGAGCTCGAACCCCCGCACGCTGACACCACCAGACACAAACAAAGCAAGACCGCTCGGTAACGCACCTAGCAAGTTTGGCATCCCTACCCCTGTGGGGGGCGCCCTACAGGTCAGTCGTTAGCAGGACTCTCCGGCCCCTACCGCAGCAGCACATCTCATACTCTTGACCCCAGCTCTGACGGTTTATTTCGAAAGGCCCTGGCGAGGTTATGTTCCGGATGTTTCGCTTGTCGCGGAACGTAAAGAGGAGTCCCACCGTTACGGATGAGACTCCCCTACTCGGAAACTTCTAGGTATCGAGTGCCCCCAAGTAGTACCGAACCTTGGAGGTTAACGAGGCGATCCAGCCTTAATCAGTCAATCTATGTAGGGATATGTAGGGAGAGGGCTCGCCACATCCCAGGTCGGCTCTGGTGCTGGTTACGACTTTTGGGAACGACTTCTTCTCCCCCGTTGAACTCGGTGGAGCGGGTGCTTCGGTGCCTCGTTCTTTCAGCCTTTCCAACCCGTACGCTTAAGGTTGATGAAGTCGAAAGCGGCTTCAATTTTATGAAGAAGGGGGCCCAGTGGCCCAAGGTACTGTTAAATTTTTCAACTCACAGAAAGGCTTCGGCTTCATCTCTCCTAGTGATGGCGGCGATGACCTTTTCGTGCATTATTCAAATATTGATGGCGGCGACGGCTACAAGTCGCTTGAAGACGGCCAAACCGTTTCTTTCGATATTGGTCAAGGACGCAAGGGTGATGAAGCTCAGAACGTGCGAGCTCTTTGATCTGAACAAAATCTAGCGACGAACACGATCGGTAGCGCTGCCTTCACTGTCGGCCTACCGGTCGTTTCGTTTGTTTTGTCACCGAAGCGGGGGCTCAATAGCTTCGGGGCTACGTCAACCGTGCCATCCGCCGTCGACCACGAACTCCTGGCCGGTGACGAAACCGGCAGCATCGGTGACCAGGTATAGGACCATGTTCGCAATGTCGTCGGGCACCCCGATACGCCCGACCGGTGCCGACCTAGCCATCTTGGCTCTCTGCTCGTCGTCGAAATTTCCTTGGGCCAACATGTCGGTGTCGATGAATCCAGGGTGAACCGAATTCACCCGGATCCCGTGGCGGCCCAACTCTTTGGCCGCGACCTTGGTCATGCCCCGCACAGCCCATTTAGATGCCCCATAGGCAGTTGACCCGAATAGGCCCTCCATGCCCGCTACCGAGCTGATGTTGACAATCGCTCCACCGTCGCCAGCCTCGATCATGGCCCGAGCTCCAGCCCGCATCCCCAAAAAGACGCCGGTCTGGTTGACCGCCATCGTCAAGTTCCAGTCATCGATGGTTGTGTTGACGAGCCGACCCATCAGGGCAATACCCGCATTGTTGACAAGCACGTCGAGTCGGCCGTGTCGGCCCATCACATCGGCGACCACGTCATCCCACTCCTGCTCGGACGTCACGTCGAGATGGGCGTACTCGGCTCTCTCGATCTCGCCCGCAGTACGTTCACCCTCCTCATCGAGCACATCGGCCAGAACCACGGTGGCGCCCCGTGAGGCGAACAATCGACCCTCAGCTGCGCCCTGTCCCTTCGTGCGGGCACCCCCAGTAATCAAAGCCACCTTGCCCGCCAGTTCCTTGCCGATCTCGATCATCTTTCCTCCGATCAAATTCGAAACCCGGTCTAGTCCAGGACCGCGGCCCCCGGTGCCACAACCGAGCGCTTACTCGGCAGTTACACATTAGACATCGAGCCTCACACACCAGCTCAGTACTTTCAAAGGTTTCGGAGTGATCGGCCATACAGGAATCGAACCTGCGATCCCTTGCGTGTCATACATCCCATGACAAATCGGCTAACCCCATAAACACACTGGGGTAACAAATAAAAAGCTTGGGATGGTTTAGTCGTTTTGATCCCTTTTGACTGCCAACTTGGGTGATGATTAATAGTTAGGCAGGGGTGCCTCGGTTCTAAGGCGTGCATATAAAGGGGGAACGGAATAGTGGTTTCAAAAGATTTGTCTGATGGTCCGCTCACTGGACTGAAAGTTTTAGACATGACTGTCGCCATTCAGGGACCCCATGTTGGAGCATTTTTAAGTGATATGGGCGCTGAGGTAATAAAGGTTGAACCTCCAGGCGGTGAGTTAAACCGGTACGCAAGGGGACCAGGTTTTGAATATGGAATGGAAGTAATGGGCAGCCAGCAAGTGGCTATGAACCGTGGGAAAAAATCAATAGCCCTAGATGCTCATACAGACCTCGGAAAAAGAGTTCTTAACGAATTAATAAAAAAATCGGATGTGTTTGTAACAAATTATCGGGCGGAAGCTCTGGATCGAATGAGTTTGAGTTACGACCACCTGCGGAGAATAAATGAGCGCCTTATCTATGGAAGAGTTTCCGGGTTTGGGCCAAAAGGGAAAGACGCCGATAAAGCAATGCTGGATGGTGCGGCGCAGGCGCGTGGCGGATTAGCAGCAGTATCGGGTCCCGTTGATGGACCTCCGATGCCACCTGGTGCAGCAATCGCCGACCATTCGGGCGCTATGCAACTGAGCTTAGGAATCATGACCGCGTTATTCGCCCGTGAACAAACCGGACGGGGGCAGGAGGTAAATACTTCGGCTCTGGGAACCATGATGTGGTTGCAATCTTGGGAGTTAACTCACACAGCGATGACTGGAATCTCTTTGACACGCGATGGTCAATACAACCCCAGTATTGCTAGTCCCTATGGGGTCTACCAAGCATCCGACGGTGGTTCGTTTCTCTTGGCGGTTGCAATGTCAGATGAGTCATGGGACGAATTTCTCGTTTACGGCGGGAAACCTGACCTAGTTCTCGACACCAGATGGAATACGGCGGCGAAACGAATCGGAATTCTTGGTGATGGTGATGGGGTCATCGAAGTTCGAGCTGAGCTTCGAGAAGCTTTTGCATCGCATACAACAGCTGAGTGGGAAGTCTTTTTGGGTGAGCAACCCGAAATTATTTATGAACGAGTGCAGAGCTATCAGGAGATCCTCGTTGACCCTCAAGCAGCCGCAAACAATTATCTTGCCGAGATCACAGTCCCGAACTATGGCACAACTCAAGTCGTTAGTAATGTCGTCCAGTTGAGTGAGACGCCTGGTTTAGGCGCGAAACTTCCGCCGCCATACCTTGGCGAGCATACGTCGGAAATAATGATGGACCTGGGTTTCTCCGCCGCAGAGGTAGACCAAGCACTGGCCCCAATTGAGACGGCGGCGGCGGAAATCATCGGTTTGGTAATTCCCTGAGGTTGGTTTAAGTGTCTCTTATGTCCAATTAAGGAGTAGGTGGGTGTGTCTCGGTGGTTCTACACCCGTAACAACCTCTTTGAAGCGGGTCCAGTTGTTCGCGTTCTGATTATTGGGTCGATGGTTGCTGGCTTCGTTGTTGGCGTGGTGGCGATCGACGTCGCCGCCGTCTATGGCGAAGAACGTCTCAGATCCTGTGTGTTACCGGTGTGGGTTCGTGTTTGGTTCA
>DUBN01000067.1:13888-15669 GCA_012960315.1 Acidimicrobiia bacterium | reverse complement strand
TGATACGGAAGCGACAGCCGGTTAACCGTCGTGTGGGTGGGGCCTCCGACGCCAAGGACACTCTGAACTAATTCCAGCTCAGTGACTACGAACGAGCCCGATACGGGCGTGCCCTCCAATTTTGCTCTGTTCGCGTCCTTGACGCGTCCCAGTGTGAGGTGACCAACGAAAGAGAGCTGGTTCTTAAGTGATTCGTGACGTTCCACCGACTTCTGTACTTGGTGGGCTAGATCCGTCAAGCCACCGACGGGTACCACCAAGTTGTTCCTACCGAGCAGAGAAACACGTGGGCCGAGCACGGCGGTTGATGACTTCGCCCTTATCTGCAAAAAGCTTTCCGCAATCACCTCAATGTCGCAGTGTTCGAGGAACTGAAGGGTGACATGCCATTGATCCGGATTAGTCCACTGGACCTCGGGCTGTGACCGAGTCAAACGTCGAAGCTCGACAACCACTTGCGCGGGAATGGGCGCCGATATGAAAGCTCTTGCCACTACTACTAGCGCCGTCCTTCAAGGTGGAGCCTCAGGATGTTGAGCAGCGAGATGACACTGAATTGCCGGATTCGTTCCAAATCACCAGGAAGCCTCACTTGTTCCACCGTTTCAAATCCCTCCATAGATATGGCTAACCAAGCCGTGCCAAATGGCTGAGTTTCTGAGCCTCGGGCAGGATCTTCAATCGCCGTGGTCGCAATTCCTACGTCGGAGACAAGAATTCCGCGTGCCACTCGAGCTAATAGGAGGGCAGCTTCCTCAGGTTCCACAGCAGTGGGATCTCCGCGCAATAGATATGACAAGATGCCTGGTCCTCGAGCAACGACACCTCCTGAAAAGGCCTGAGTCCCAGCTCGGGCTGTCGCGAGGCGATGAGCCATGAACCCGCAGGTTGTCGTCTCAACTACTCCGAGCTGCAATCCTCTCTCGGCCAATAAACCCAGAACTGTGGATTCCATGTTGTCGTCGTCCACCGCGAACACCAGGTCGCCAAGCAGTTCTCTTAGATTCTTCTCTTCAGCATCAAGCATCACGTTTACTTCCGGAGAGGTCGGTGCTTTCGCAGTGATGCGAACCTTGATTCCTTCAACTCCGCTCGCCAAAAAAGCGAGGGTTGGGTTACCGGAAGCTTCCAATTCGTCGATTCGTCGACCAAGAAGTTCCGCTAATCCTGATTCGCTTTGCCCCCAAGTTCGCAACACCCTGCTCTCAATGACTGCAGTCACTCCGGCGCGTCGTTGAAGATCCGGGATCACTGTTCCCAACATCATTTCTTTCATCTCGTATGGAACACCGGGAACGGCATAGATAACTTTTTGTTTGCCATCTTCTGTCGGGACGGGCACGACAAGTCCCGGTGCAGTGCCTGGCTGCTGAGCAATGGGCAGGGCGCCTTCAGGGACCATCGCCTGCCGGAGGTTGTTCTGTGGCATCTCTCGTCCTCGACTTTTGAACATAGTCCGAATGCGTTCGGCAATCGTTTCGTCGAGTACAAGTTCAGATCCGACCAAGCCGGCAATCACGTCTCTAGTTATGTCGTCTTGAGTTGGGCCAAGGCCACCGCACATGACGACCGCGTCGCTGCGTTCTAACCCGAGACGGACGGCGCTTTCGATCCGACTCCAGTTGTCACCAACTTTGGTCTGGTAATGACTATCGATACCTGCCAGAGCTAGCTGCTCTCCGATCCATGAGGAATTGGTGTCGACAATCTGTCCGAGCAACAACTCGGTACCAACAGCAATAACTTCGCACTTCATGTCATGACCCTATTGCGCCTCACCG
>DUBN01000067.1:0-13864 GCA_012960315.1 Acidimicrobiia bacterium | reverse complement strand
ATCTCCACGTTGTTGGGTCCGTGACAGCTTCCTAGCTCCCAGCAGGTAGGTGATACCGGTCTGGATGGTAAGTGCCAGAGCCAGCCACAACATGGTGGTCGCAATCCAATGCACAGATTGCGCGATTGGGGGGATCACTGCGAAGCCGATCGCCCAGAGCTGAACGAACGTTTTCCACTTTGCGACCCGTGTTGCGGGAACGCTGACCCCCCTACGTCCCGCGTGTGATCGGTACGCGCTAATTGTTAGCTCTCGAGAGGCGATAAGGGTGACTGGGGCCCAGTGAAATTGCCCGTTAGCTACTAGAGCGAACATTCCTCCAAGAACGAGAACTTTGTCTGCCAAAGGGTCCAAAAATGCGCCCGACCGTGTGACGCCTTGCCTGCGAGCCAACCAGCCGTCCACGAAATCCGACATACCGATGACGAAACCGACAACAAAGGTGACCCAGGCCGGGTCGCGCGTCGCGACAAGCAACACAAAAACTGGTGTAGCGAGAATACGAGCCACCGTTACGAAGTTCGCCGGGGTGGCCAGCGCTGTAGGTCCATATGTCGGAAAGTCGCCGTCGCCGGATGCTTCCATTAGTTGATTTCCCCCAATTCGGCCTCGACGTCGAGACCATCGGACCGGGTCACCAGCACGTTGTAAATACCCCCGGCTTGCAGGGTTTGGGGAACCTTAACTACACCGTCGATCTCAGGAGCTTCTCGGTGAGATCGGCCGACACCGGGCGTATCAACCAGAACTTCGATGAGCGACCCCACGAGTTGATCGCGTCGAGTAGCTGTAATCGTGTCTTGTAGCTCACTCAGTTCGATATGGCGTTCGGACATCAACTCTGTGGGCACTTCGTTGGGTAACCCAGCAGCGTAGGTGCCATCTTCGCGGGAGTACGTAAACAGGCCACACCAATCCAGCTGGGCTTCGTGCATCCAATCTAGGAGTTCCGCCTGATCGTCTTCAGTTTCACCGGGGTACCCGACGATAAAATTGGATCTGAATGTCGCGTCAGGCGAGGCGCGGCGAATTTCAGCGATGCGGTTCAAGAACCTTTCGCCGTCGCCCCACCTTCGCATCCTACGCAGATGCGATTTAGCTACGTGTTGCAATGACAAATCGAAATATGGCACCCCTGTAGATAAGACGGCCTCCACTAGTTCATCGGTCAAATCAGATGGGTAGAGATAGAGCAGTCGAACTCGGTCGACTTGTTTCGCCACAGCATTTATAAGCGAGACGATGGAGCCACGACGACCGTGGTCCGATCCGAAGCTGGCGAGGTCCTGGGCAACTAACACAATTTCGCGAGCGCCGAGTTCGTCGATTTCTCGCAGTATTGAATCAACCTCACGACTATTTTGCGGTCCTCGGAAGGAAGGTATGGCACAGAAGCCACAGCTGCGGTCGCAGCCTTCCGCAATCTTGACGTAAGCCCAAGGAAGATCGGATGCGGGACGTCGCAGGTTAAGTAAGTCGAATTTGGGGACGGGGGCTTCTGCAATGACGCTAAGACCTTGAGGTTTGCGACTGAAATTGACAGGAACTCCAAATCCGGCAACGCGGTCAACTTCAGGGAGGGCCTCCGCCAATTCGTCGCCGTAGCGTTCAGCCATACAGCCTGTCACCACGATTCGGGATCCGGGCATCCGTTCTTGCTCTAAGGCGAGAACTGCGTTTATGGACTCTTCTCTCGCCTCTTCAATGAACGCGCAGGTGTTTACGACCACAAGGTCAGCAGAAGCAACGTCGTCGGTTGGAACCAGACCGTCATCGAGAAGGGTGCCTGCGATCTTGTCAGAATCAACCTGATTCTTGGGACACCCCAATGTATGAAGGTGAAAGTGTTGCTGAGGCTCTGACATCGTGATCCCAGGGTACGGCCGCGAACGCTGGTCGGCGATCTCGAATGCGCCAGTATCATTGCCTCATGGCTGTCGCCAACTCTGCGGTCAATCAGACATCGGCCAAGGAACGCACTCAATTCATCATTGAAGGTATGACCTGCACCGCGTGCGCCGCTCGGATTCAAAACGCGTTGGTGGATGTGGAAGGTGTGCTGGACGCTCGAGTGAACTTCGCCACAGCTACCTCGCTCATCTGGCATAACGAAACAGTCGATCGGGCTGCGATGCGTGAACTAGTCGCGAGTCTGGGCTTTCGAGCCGTGGAAAATGGGAACCGCGCAGAGATCCAAGCGATGACCGAGGCAACTCTTGCGCGGCGGACAATCCCAGCTCTAGGTATCGCTTTCGTTGCTATGGCCACCATGTTTGTGGGGTTCCCTGGCAGCGACTGGGTTATCGGTGCGCTTTCAACTGTCAGCGTTTGGTGGGCTGGATGGTCCTTCCACCACTCCGCTCGCCTTCAAATCTTGCAACGTTCCCTTGCAATGGACACCCTGGTGTCACTCGGCACGCTCGCAGCTTGGTCATGGTCAGTTGTGGTGTTGGTGTCCGGAGCAGATCGCACCCTTCACTTTGAGGGAGCCGCAGCGATAGTGGCTTTCGTGTTGCTTGGCAAATGGTGGGAAGCCAGAGCGATGCGGACTTCAGGTGATTCGTTGCGCGCTCTGGCAGATATTGCTCCAAGCAAAGTACATCTAAGCGACGGCCGCGAGCTCCCTGTCGAGGATCTGGAGGTGGGAATGAAATTTATTGTCGCCCCCGGAGAGCGCGTTGCCACCGATGGCCGAGTCGTTGAAGGCATATCAGAGGTAGACGCATCTCAAACGAGCGGGGAGTCCTCGCCAGTGGAAGTAGCTCCTGGAGCGATCGTTGCCGGCGGGGTTCTCAACGGCGTTGGAGCTTTAGTGGTTGAGGCGACCGCAGTAGGTGAAGATACCGAGATAGCCCGAGTGGCGAGACTAGTGGAGGATGCTCAAGCTGGTCAGGCTCCCATCCAACGTCTCGCTGATCGCCTTGCGTCAATCTTTGTGCCCATCGTGGTCATTCTTGCCGTCGGCACATTGGTGGTTCGCCTGATACTTGGGCACGAGTTGAGTGACGCCCTAACCGCCGCTATAGCTGTGTTGATTGTCTCTTGCCCGTGTTCTTTTGGCTTGGCCACTCCTCTCGCAGTGCTTGTAGGAACTGGCCGCGCCGCCCAGTTGGGAGTAATCGTCGCTGGAGCTCACGTCTTGGACTCCACTCGTAGCGTTGACACCGTGGTTTTTGACAAAACAGGCACGCTTACCCGAGGAAAGCCCACCGTGGTCAAGGTGACCGCCCCAAACAACAACGGCGAGTTTCTTCTGTCGCTTGCCGGGTCTCTCGAGTCAAGGTCGGAGCACCCGATAGCCCGAGCATTTTCGCAGTTTTCTGATGAAACCGCTTCTGTCACCGACTTCCTCAATCACCCCGGCCAAGGAATCACCGGCACGGTCAACGGGGTAGAAATGAGGGTCGGCAAGAGAACACTGTTCGAAGAGGTTCCGACCAGTCTCAAAGAGCCCGATGTTTCAGGCACCCAAATTTTCCTGGGTCGCGGACCCGTAGCCGAAGCCGGGGTTTTCGTCACGGACGAGATCCGGCCAACTAGCGCCGCTGCGATTTCGTCGCTCCGCGATCTCGATCTTGAGGTGGTTTTACTTTCGGGCGATAGCTGCGAAGTTGCCGAGAAAGTCGCGCGAGCTATCCACATCAACAACGTCATCGCAGAGGTACTACCTGAAGAAAAGCGGGATCACATAGCGGCAATGCAGGCCAACGGGCAATGCGTGGCGATGGTCGGCGATGGAATTAACGACACCCCAGCTTTGGCGATCGCCGATCTCGGTATTGCTATGCAGTCCGGAACCGACGCCGCTAGGAACACCGCCGATCTGACGATCATGACTAACGATCCCCGGGCGGTGGCCGACGGCATCGCTTTGTCGCGTAAAACTTTACGAGTAATAAAGGTCAACCTCATGTGGGCTTTCTCATATAACGCGGTCGCCCTGCCTCTCGCCATTATCGGCTCTTTAGCACCGACACAAGCTGCTATCGCAATGGCCCTGTCGTCATTTCTCGTTGTGACAAACAGCCTTCGCCTTCGTAGGTTCCGCAGTCTCTCTACCAATTGATCTCACCTACGGTTTCTGCCTGACGTAACCATTGGTGCCCCACTCCAGCCATCTGCTGCTTACTTCCGATGCCAATCAGCCGTAGTCTCAAGTTCGTGACTGGTTCCGGTCGTCGTGTCCTTAACGAATCAGAGGTCCTCTCTCGATTGCGAAGCAAACGTGGCGCGCCTGGATACAGGGCGATGTTTAGTTCGTGGCTAGGGGGGGTGATCACTGACCCAGCGTTAATGCAGGTGCCCCTTGATGATCATTTGGTGCACCGAGGCCACGGAGTTTTCGATACCTGCACCCTGAGTTCTGGCCGGCTCTACCGATTAGGCATACATATTGACCGTCTGTTACACAGCGCTGAGTTGGCACGAATCGAACATCCGTGGAACAAAGATGATTTGATCGAGATGGTCGTTGATACTGCAAGCGCCGCAGGGATCCGAGATGGCGCAGTTCGTTATTGGATGAGTGTTGGACCGGGCGGCTTTTCACCAAGTCCTAAAGAATGCCCTGAGGCCTGCTTCTATTGCATAATCTTCGACCCGGCTCCACTTGGTGCAGAGGGACTGGACCCCATGCGCACGGGCATTTCAGAGGCCACTGTGCTGGACACGCCGATGAAACCGCCTCTGCTGGCGACAATTAAGTCAAACAACTACCTGCTCAATGTGCTGACCCACATGGAAGCAGTCGATCGAGGCGGAACCTTCGGGGTCCTCGTCGATGACGATGGGTACGTCGCAGAATCTTGTGTGCTCAATACCGCTTTCGTTACCAATGACGGCGTTCTTTGCACTCCACCATTTGACGGCATTCTGCTTGGCACGACTATCCGGCGAGTAATGGACCTGGCTTCTGGAGCGCTCACGGGGGAAGGACTCATTTCTTCCGTATCGCAGGCACCTGTGCTGGCATCCGAAGTTAGGGGCGACTTGATTTCAGAGATGTTTCTTTGCGGTGGAGATACTCATCTGTTCCCGGTGACGTCGTGGGATGGAGTGCCGGTCGGCGCCGGAGAAGTAGGTCCGGTGGCGCGACGTCTTATTGAATTACTCGATGGTGAAGCCTTTGGCGACGCTGTCGGTGAGGCACGCGATTTTATAGATGTTCCCTATGACGACTAAGTGGGCGGCCACGACTAATGCGGTTCAGTGAACGAGTACAGAATCTTGCTCACTCTCCTATAGGTGCGGCGCACGCTCTCGTAGGGCTAAGAACGAACTCTCAACCGCTACTAGACCTCTCACAGGCCGCGCCTTCTTTTCCTCCAGCGGACGCAGTAATTGAGCGAATCGCACAGGTGGCGCACGAACCAGATGCGGGTCGCTATCCCCCACAGCCGGGTTTGCCAGCATTGCGCGAAGAATTCGCGAATGACCTGAACCGAGGATACGAAGCGGATCTGTCAGCAGAATCGATTCTCATTACTGCCGGATGCAACCAGGCATTCTGTATCGTCGCGAGCGCCCTTACCTCGCCTGGCGACGAAGCCCTTCTTATTGCTCCCTTCTATTTCAACCACGACATGTGGCTTCGACTAGAAGGTGTCAACGTTCGACATCTGAATCCTGGGCCGGACTTCATTCCCGATCCAGAACATGCCAAGAGTCTGCTGACAGACAAGACGCGGTTAATCACCTTGGTCAGCCCCGGTAATCCAACTGGCGTAACCATCCCGAAAGAAGTGATCCATGGTTTCGCAGATTTAGCTCGCCGACACAACATCGCTTTGGTCGTTGATGAGACTTACCGCTCTTTTCGCGACGAGAAAAATGGAACGCACGAGCTATTCATCAACCCTGATTGGGCTGACCACGTTATTAGTCTCCACAGCTTCTCCAAAGATTTCGCCATTCCCGGATATCGATGCGGCGCTGTGGTTGGGGGCATGAGCATCATCACCGAATCGCTCAAGATCTTGGATTGCGTGGCGATTAGCGCACCTCGGATAGGCCAAGAGGCCGCTCTCGCAGGGTTACTCCATGCCCAAGGGTGGCGGGCCGAACAAGTTATCCGAATCAGAGAACTAGAAGACAGGTTCCTGGCGGCGATGCAGGATCAACCAGGAGGCTTCGAAGTTGTCGCATCTGGCGCCTATTTCGGGTGGGTTCGCCACCCACGTGCCGATCTGACGACCTCAGAGGTTGTCCGAAGACTTATCCTTGAACACGACGTACTTGTAATACCTGGCACTGCCTTTACCGCCGAGGACGATGCGATGGTACGAATGAGCTTCGCGAACCTCGAACCGGCAGAAATCGAAGAGCTAACGCGACGACTTGCTGAATTCGCTTAATTTTCGGATCTAGTGTCATGGCGTGGTCATTCCTGTCGATCCTCGGCCTCGGTCATCAAGAACAGTTGCTGACGTCCCAATCACTCGCGTCGATGACACCTGCTTAGAAGACTTCGCTGTCGCGCTTCAACAATCGACTATGAGGGCCGTAGACACAGAGACGGTTTACAACCCCGAAGCGTTCAGCGGTCCAAACAGTAATCCCGGAGCTCTCAGAGTTATCTCTGCCGCCACGCGAAACAAGGACGGCCTAGATCACGCCTGGGTTCTCGATGTACGCGAAATCGAACCTTTGTCTCTCGCCGCCGCATTAAGCGAAGTCAAAGCCGACGCATGGAACGCCGGCTTCGATGCCCGAGTACTGGATCGAGATCTCTTCGAACCTGCGCGACAAAACGGCAAATCTCTTGAGTCCATGACATGGTGGGACGCCCAACTCGCGGATGCCTTGTTACATCAAGGACGGACAGGGTTCGGGTTCTACCACGGCCTTGCCTGGGCTACTGAGTGGTACCTCGGACTACATGTCGAAGGTAAAGGAAGTACGCAGCTCTCATACACCGAAAGTGATCCCCTCACTGTCGAACAGGTGACCTATGCCGCAGCAGATGCGGTAGAGACGCTGTGGGTCGCGGAAGAAATAAGGTCCCGATTAGTTAAAGCTGGACTAGAAAAAGTCTGCCGACTCGAGCAGCACGCGCGTCCATTTCTGGACCACATGGAGCGGGTGGGACTTCCCTTTGATTGGATGGGCTGGGAACAAAGACTCACTGAGATGGATGAGCGGCGAGTACAAGTGTCTGGACGCTTAGCTGAACTCACTGGAGGCGGGCAGGGCACATTGTTCGGCGAGACATTAGAACCATCTTGGAATCCCGGAAGTGAACGTCAGGCAAAGGCAACGCTCAACGAATGGAGCACAGATAACGTCCTCGCATGGTCTTCCAACACCTTCGGCAAACCAAGGTTGCTGCTTCCCACGGATCCGCTCACCGCGACAGTTCTCTCTGACATCGGGGGAGATATCTGCCAAGCGCTTCTAGAGTTCCGGGAACTGACCAAAGTTCTTTCGACGTACGGAAATTCGATTCGTGAACACATCGACACCGAAGGTCGAATGCATCCGGAGTATTTGCAGGTCGTGGGGACTAACACCGGCAGATTGGCCAGCAGAAGACCGAACGCGCAGAACTTCTCTCCCAAAATGAAGCAGTACATACGACCTGTCGAAGCCGAACGAGTCTTCGTTTATTCGGACTTGAGTCAAGCCGAGTTAAGGTTCGCCACCCAAGTAGCGGGCGACCGCAACCTCCGCGACGCTTTCGAGGCTGGGGCTGATATCCACTGTGCGACCGCTGAGCGCATGTTTAACGTTGACATGGAGGCCTTAGCGGTATCCGATCCGGAGAGCCATACCGAATATCGCGACAAAGCTAAACGGATTAATTTCGGGATCGTTTACGGTCAACGAGGCGCTGGCTTGGCTCGAAGCCTCTCTCAAGCTGGAGTTGAAACGTCCACCGAGGAGGGCCACATACTCCTTAAACAGTATCTGTCCGCTTACCCACAAATAGCGTCTTGGGTCGCTAGCCGAGATCGATTTATTGAAGCTTTGGCTTCATCTCACGACGAGATCGATTGGCAACTCACTCTTCGATTGCACGAGATCTGGCCTCTTGTCCGTCGAGCCGTCCGCCAGCATCGCGACCAGCACCGCAACTGGCCAACCGCTGAAGATGTAGTTGCCCATCTGGGATCGCCCTGGGAGGTCGACGAAATTGCTTGGACACTTTCTTTTGAAGCACCGGTAGTGCTGACACGAAACACCGAAGCTTTTGGATTTCAGTCCTTTACCGAATCCGGCCGACGGCAGCAGTTCACTTTTCACACAGAAGGTGTTTTGGAACAGGCAGCTCGAACAATTGTTGAATCCAGCAAAGAGGGGCCGGAACGAGTTCGGCGACTGGTCGCCGAGGAACACGGCGTCAAGTTCAAAAACGATGACCAACTTTTGTCATCTACAGAAGCCACAAAATTGCTCGAAAATCGACCCTTGAGGCGAACAATTGTCGATCAGGTCAAGGAACACATGGGGTCAGAAGCAGTGGTTCTTTTATTGAATAAGTCTCTTGCGTCGCGCATATCGCAGATGGCGAACGCCTACAGAAATGCTCCTATCCAAGGTGGTGTGGCGGACGTAATGTTGGAGGCGTACGGACTTCTCTACGTGCGACTATCTCGTTTCGATAGCGCGGTCGGTGTGCAAACGGTTCATGACAGTGTCGTCATCGAATGCAATCGCAGTGATGCTCACGAAGTGGCGATAGTAGTGAAGGGCACAATGGAAGAAGCCATGCGAATCTGGTGTCCAGATATCCCCGCTAAGGCAGATACTGATGTCCGGTCGAGTCTCTCCGACCATGACGTTATTGAGAACATTCACTAGGTTGAGTCGCATGAAATTGGTGGACGTTGTAGGTGAGGAGCAGGTTGCGAGGTTCAAGGCCGACGGTGTCATTCACGTCGCTCAGGCAGTGGACGGGGCTCTGGTTGAAGAAATACTCCAATCAGTTGACGGTTTAATTGATTCTCCCGAGCGTTTCGGTGGCGATATGACACCCGATGACGCTCCTGGAATGTTTTTTCAGGACCGTTACTTGCATCCCATTCGTCCCGATTTTCGTCGCTTTGCCGAGAACTCCGGGCTTGCCGCTATGGCGGCGATAGCCACTAATTCAAAGAACATCCGCCTGTACTACGATCACGTATTCGTTAAAGATCCCGGCACGCAGGAACAATTCGTTTGGCATCAAGATCGACCCTATTGGGCGGTTGACGGTACCCAAATTTGTTCAACTTGGTTAGCTCTCACCAACGCGAATGCGCAGTCAAGCGCTCTTGAGTTTGTTCGCGGGTCCCATCTTTGGGATCGCACCTTTAGGCCCGAGTACCCAGGTTTAGAAGGCCGTTCTCCGAGAGAGGTCGAACGAGTCCTGTGGAAGGGCGTTGCCGAATACATTGAATCGTTCGAAGATGTATGTCCCGCCTTTGAGGAACATCCAGATCTCTATGATGTGGTTTCCTTCGATGTTCTTCCCGGCGATGTCCTGCTGTTCGATTTTCGGACGCTTCATCGAAGCGGCCCAAATGACGGAACCAATCGGCGCGCTGCCATTTCTTGGCGGTGGCTTGGCGATGATGCTGTCTGGGCTCCAAAAGCCGGGGCGGATCCGATCATCCGAGATGAGGACACGACTTTAGAGGAGGGGGACCTCATTACTGATGATCGAGTGTTTCCCCTCATCTACGGTCGTTGACGGGAATCGCGCGTGGTCACGGCGGGTCTAGCATCGCGGTATGACCATTGATGTTGCTGACCGTTTAGAACTTCATGAACTCCCTGGCCGCTACGGCGACGCCATTGACGACAGAAACTGGGATCGTCTACGTCAGATCTTCACTGACGATGCCATTTTCGATCTGACGGGTGTTGGATCTCGTCGCCTCAGCGGCATCGAAGACATCGTTCATTTCATGAATGTTGAGGCACAGCACCCTAAAACTCACATGATGACCAACATCTACGTTGAGGACCTCGGCGAGATGATCACCATGAATTTTCGGATCGTGGCGTTGCTTGGCAAAGGGTTCGTTGGAACAGCCTCCTACTACGACCAGGTGGTTAAAACATCGGAAGGCTGGCGCGTGAAACATCGGGACTGCATGTTGCAGCGGCGCGACAAACGCGACGCACCATGCGATAACCCCGCTTAGGGGAGGCCAAACTTGGATTGGTCAATCGGCTCGGTATCGAATCACTTTTGCGTGAATTCGACAATCCGTCGACAAGCTTCGGCGAGTTGAACTTCGTCAATTCCATAAGAAATTCGGATCCATCCTCGCGCCGCCGCCCCGAACGCTCCAGCGTCCAACACTGACACTCCCGTCGATCGATACAAATTCCATGCGAAGACGTTCGCATCGTCGTTGTGAGCCCTCACATCAGCCATAAGGAACATGCCTGCTTCTGGGACGAGTGTGGGAAGGTTTCGAGCTTCGGCAAGGATTTCCAGCACGAGGTCACGTCGACGCCGATATGTCTCTCTCGCCCGCGCGACCTCCTCGGAACCCTCGCGTATAGCTACGTTTGCTGCCTCCATCACAAAACCCGGCAGGCCGTACAAGCTAAACAAAGTCATACGCCGAAGGTGGTCCATCAGTGCTGGAGGACCCACTGCCCAACCGCATCGCCAACCTGTCATCGCATATGACTTCGAAACGCTACTCACAGTGACCGTCCGTTCGAGCATTCCAGACAGCCCTGCCATCGATTGGTAAACGCCATCAAAGACCAAGTCGCCGTATACCTCGTCAACCAGTACCCATAAGTCGTTGCGGATTGCGATGTCGGCTATCGCATTTAGCTCGTCACTGTTAAGTGTGACTCCAGTGGGATTTGAAGGATTAGTGAACACAATCCCGCGAGTCGCTGAAGTAATTGACGCTCTAAGTTGATCAATGTCAGGCCTAAAACCTGAATGCGCAGGTTGCTGAACACGAACTTGAGTCGCTCCGGTCGACGCGATACAGGCTTCGTATGTGACATAGGCCGGATCTAAGACAACAACCTCGTCTCCCTGGCCAAACAAACATCGACAGGTCGAATAAAAAGCGTTCTGTGTGCCTGCCAGAACCGTGACTCGTTCGGGCCCAATTTCAACCCCAGAAGTAAGAGAAATTTTTTTAGCGATTGCGGATCGCAGAGATGCCCGTCCTTCCAGCTCTGTGTAGTGAGTGTCTCCTGAGCGCAACGCTTCGACCGCCGCATCAACGACGAAAGCGGGTGTCTCAAAATCAGGATCACCGATGCTGAGAATGATGACGTCCTCGCCTCGCGCTTGCGCCGCGCGAGACTCAGTCAAAATTGCCCAAGCTTCAGCTCCTTCTCCGCCTAACAAGCCAACAAACGGAGCGAACTTCATGACCGAAGAGTAGCGGTCACTCCGAGCCCACCATCAATATTTCGCTACTCTTTAGATGTTGCTGTCCTGTTGTGTCTCTAAGGAAAATACGATGAGCGAATCGACTAAACGTCCACCAGTAAAAGACTGGCATTCAGATCTCGATCATTTTGATCCTGATTTTATTGCGGATCCCTATCCGATCTATGAGGAGCTCCGAGGAAAATGCCCAGTCGCCCACAGCGATCGCTACGGGGGAATGACCTGGTTGACACGAGCGGCCGACGTAGCCGCAGCAGCTAATGCCACTGAGACCTTTAGTAGCCGCAGAACCGTAATAAGCGAGGTACCTACTGATCGTCATGGATTAGTCCTCCCCCCGATCAACATTGACCCTCCTCACCACACTGAGCGTCGCCGCTTGCTGTTGCCCTTCTTCACCCCTACAGCCACTGCCGACTGGGAACCTACGATTCGACAAATCTGCAGCGGTTTACTTGATGGTCTCGACGGGCGAACGGCGTTTGACGCGGCATCGGAATACGCGCAGGAGATTCCGGGTGACGTCACGGCTCGAATGCTCGGAGTACCACTTGAAGACACCCCTCAATTTCGTCGGTGGCTGCACGACCTGTTGGAACTCGGACCTACCAACCCAACCCTGGCGCGCGAGACAACTACAAGAATGATGGACTACATGCTGGGGCTCATCTCCGATCGTCGTCGTGTCGGCGGGGACGGCGATCTGGTTCAGTACCTTCTCGAGCAGACGGTGGACGGCGAGGAGCTCAGCGACGATGAAATGGCAAGGACGCTATTCCTTTTGCTAATTGCTGGAATCGACACGACGTGGTCTGCTCTGGGATTTTGTCTTCTTCATTTGGCGACACACCCACAAGATCGGCATCGTCTGGCTAGCGACCCATCGCTTCTCCCCACTGCGGTGGAGGAATTTCTTCGGGCATATTCCCCGGTGTTCATTGCGCGCGTAGCCGAACACGACACTGACATAGATGGATGTCCTGTCGTCGCTGGAGATTGGACTGTTCTCGCATTCCCTTCCGCGAACCGAGACCCAGAGCTTTTCGAACGACCGAACGAGGTTCTAATTGACCGCGAGGAGAACCGTCATTCCGCATTCGGTCTTGGGGTTCACCGGTGTCTGGGGTCAAATTTGGCACGGCTAGAAATGCAGATAGCCATAGAGATGTGGATGGAGCGCTTCCCGAACTTTGAGCTAACTGACGTGACAGCAGTTACATATAGCGGCGGTCATGTACGAGGTCCACGTGCAGTGCCAATCCGGATCCTCAGTTAAAACCATTTAGTGTCTCAGTCAGGGCAACTGTCCGGCGTGGGCGAGGGCAAGTCGAACAATGCGATCTTGTCCTCCTGTCATTTCAGCCGAAACCGCTGAGCCAGCTGCTTCTTCGCTGGAGATCCATACAAACTCCAGGGCTTCTTGACTCGGGTGGCATTCTCCTTCGACGGGGACAAGGTACGCAAGGCTCACAGCATGTTGACGGGGATCGTGATACCCCGTGCGGGCGCGGTCTGGCATGTATTCAACCACGGTGAAGGGCGCAGGCGCTGCTGGAACTCTGGCAAAAGCCGACGGACCCAGATCCTTGTCTAAATGACGCTGCAGAGCTTCACGGACCGTTTCTCCCCACAAAACACGTCCGCTGACAATCGCACGGGAAATAGTTGCGTCAGCCATCGCGCGCAGCAATAGACCCACGTGGGTGACTCGGCCTACTTCATCGAGCCGGACTGGAACCGCTTCGACATAGACCATTGGCACTCGCCCTCGAACAATTTCAAGTTCATGCTCGTCAAGCCAAGCTTCGTCGACAGCAGTGCCTAGTTCATGTTTTCCGAAGCCAGCGGCTTCCGACACGTCATCCACCTTTTTAGAGTGTGCCAGTACAGCCTCTGCACAGCGGTGATCATCCCGGGTCTCAGGATCGCACTCTGCCCTAACAATCAGTCTTTTGATAGCAGAACAATTTGGCAATTCCTCAACCAGCCATCGAAACTGGGACGCGAATTAGAACGGTCGCTCACCGACAAGGGTCACGCGTTCCATTCGGCGATTTTGTCCACCATGATCTGGCACCGCGTAGTGCTGAGTGATGCGATTATCCCACTGAGCCAAGCTTCCAGGTCGCCAGCGAAAGCGAACCTGGAGCTCTGGCAGAGAAGCCTGTTCATAGAGGCGACGGCGTAGCGGCCGGCTTTCCTCGGGGGTCATTCCGTCAATCGTGAGGGTGAAAACACGATTGACAAACAGTCCTTTCTTGCCTGTGACGGGGTGGGTGCGCACTATCGGATGCTTTTGGTCAGGGAACTCTTCCAGAGCCTTTGATCGCTGTTCATCCGTCATCACTCCCCCAAAGGCCTTCACGTAAGAATGGACGGCATAGCGTCCTCGAATTTGTTCTTTCGTGTCGTCTGGTAACCATTCGTACGCCATTTCCATATTCGCCCACACAGTGTCACCGCCCCATTCGGGCAGGATTCGGCCAAGTAACACGGATCCGTTTGGCG
>DUBN01000066.1 GCA_012960315.1 Acidimicrobiia bacterium | reverse complement strand
GGTCGCCCATATACCTAGGGATTGATACTTCAGTCGGCTTCCAAAGACCATGATGAAACGGTCGCCGCCGACGCTGGGAACCCAAGATGGGAACTTCCCGAATGGATTGCTGAGAATCCGAACCTGATAGTTCCAAATATCGCCAGCGACCGCATTGATAATTAGGAATAACCCAAGTGTGATCAGTACGACCGGCAAATGGTCCGAAGGGTCGAACGGTCGGGTCAACGACCGTTCAATTAGGATACCTAGACCCGCACTGAGGCCCATGGCTATCAGCATGGAGAGCCACAACCAAAGGCCCTGCTCCATGTGAAGCACGTACACGAGGAAAGCGCCAAGCATGGCTAACTCACCCGTCGCGAAGTTAATCAAGGTTGTGGCCTTGAAGATAAGCACCAGAGCTAGAGCCACAGTGCCATAAATTGCGCCGAGACTCAGCCCGTTAAAGATGAAGTCCGGAAGGATATCAAAGTTCCAAGTCATTGCTTCTTGTCCTCCTCAGGCACCCAAGTACGCTTCCTGCACAGCAGGATCGTTCTTGAGTTGTTCAGCGGATCCGTGCAGGGCGATCTCGCCTGACTCGATGACGTAGCCGTATTGGGCCATATCGAGAGCGAGATTCGCATTTTGTTCAACGATGAGCATCGTAAGGCCTGTCTCTTTGTTGAGCGTGATGAAACGTTCGAATAGGTCCTCGATAATGAGCGGCGCCAATCCAAGCGACGGTTCATCAAGGAGGAGAAGTCGTGGGCGGGCCATCAAAGCTCGGGCAACGGCCAGCATCTGCTGTTCACCACCAGATAGCGAGCCCGCCATCTGGGCGTGACGCTCAGCGAGTACTGGGAAGATTTCGAACCATCGATCCACGTCATCTTTAACTTCGTTGTCTTTTCGGGTGTACGCGCCAACCATCAAGTTGTCCATCGTGGACAACTCTGGGAAAGTGCCACGGCCCTGCGGCACGTGAACCATTCCCTTTCGGACAATCTCCGCTGTTCCGGCTCGGCTGATGTCTTCATCGCCAAGGGTCACGGTTCCGCTGGTGTCGCACATGTTGCAGATAGCTCGGAGGGTGGTGGTCTTACCGGCCCCATTGGCGCCCAGTATCACCGAGACACCTCCCGACGGAACTTCAAAGTCTAAGCCTCGCAAGACCTCTACAGCGCCATATGAGGCGTGCAGATTTTCGACCTTCAGGCCGATTTCGTCAAAAACGTCATCAACCATCAAGAACTCCCTAAGTAGGCCTCGATGACCTCTGGGTCGTTACGAACGACGTCCGGGTCACCGTCGGCGATTTTCCGACCAAAGTTTAGTACGACCAGCTTTTCTGAAATTCCTAGAACCATACGCATATGGTGCTCAACCAACAGAATCGTCAGGTTATGACGGTCCCGCAGGCCTTTGATGTCCTGAGCCAACGAGTCGACCTCTTGGTGAGTTAAACCCGACGCTGGTTCATCGAGCATGATCAGACGAGGGTTCGCGATAAGGGCACGAGCCAGTTCAATGCGCTTGAGCGTTCCGAAGGGAAGACCCGCAGCGGGGTGGTAGGCGACGTCTTGAAGACCAATTTCCTCGAGTGCAGCCCATGCCCTGTCTCGGAGCTCGTTCTCTTCTTTTCGCATAGACGGCAACCGCAGAGCGGAACTAATGACGTTGGCTTTCGTATTGGTGTGATCACCTACCATCACGTTTTCAATTACCGACATGCCTGGCCACAACGCCAAGTTCTGGAATGTTCTGTACACCCCAACTCGACTGATTTCGTGAGCAGACATGGCCAACAGGTCTTGACCGTCAAAGGTCACCGATCCTGCCGTCGGGTCGTAGATTCGACTGACCACATTGAACAATGTGGTTTTACCAGCACCGTTGGGTCCGATGAGCCCGAGGATCTGTCCTTCATCCATCGTGAATGACAGGTCGTCAAGCGCGCGGATTCCGCCAAACTGCACCGATATCTCTGAGACTTCGAGCAACGCCACGCGTTGCACCCCCTCTCTCTCTACGCACAGGCATGATGCCCAGCGAATGCGCAAGTTACCAGCCTGAACCGGCAGCGCAAGTTTCCTTTGGTTTATTCGTTGTGCTTTCTTAGCCCAAATGGGCAACAAAATCCTTCGTTGCGGGCATCTATGTTAAAAAAGAGGGCGTCTTTTGTGCCTCACCAAAGACGCTTTTTAGTTCGGGGAGGAGGACTCGAACCCCCAACGACTGGACCAGAACCAGCTGTGTTGCCAATTACACCATCCCCGACCGGATGGGCTCGGTAGAGCGAAAGGGTCAGGGTAGCGCGCTCATCTGATCTAACAAACAACGTTTCGGAGTCAGAGCACGTGACTATTTTTGTGCATCAGCGAGCATTTGTCGAGCAACAGCGATCCGCGCCAGTACAGTTTCGCGTCCTAGGGCATGCATCGATTCAAACAATGGGGGACCCACAGATCTGCCGGTCACTGCAACCCGAACCGGCGCTTGCGCCTTACCTAATTTCATTTGGTGCGATTCGCCGATTGTTCGCAGCGCGTCATGCAGCACATCAACTTCCCAGTCTGTGTCAACAAAAACTTTGTGCACCGATTCAAGGATGAGAGCCGCTTCTTCCTTGAGCATGATCTTTTCCCACGCGTCGTGATCTATCTCCGGTGACTCCATGAAAAAAAAATCGAGTTGCGGTGGGGCTTCAGAGAGCACCCGTGTGCGTTCTTGAACCAATGGGGCAACTTTCGCTAACCGAGTTGGATCCACCATGTCACTCCAAGGTTGATCCTCAATCCAGGGTTGCAAGGCTTGAGTAAAATCTTGCGGGTTCATCGCACGTAAATATTCGCCGTTGATCGCTTCGAGTTTCTTTGCGTCAAACATGGCCGAAGAAGGGTTCACATCATCGAGTTCGAAAAGTTCAATGATTTCTTCGACCGGGCGGATTTCGATGTCGTCGGGAGGACCCCATCCCAGAAGTGCGAGATAATTGATCATTGCGGTAGCGAGAACTCCTCGGTCGCGGTAGTTCTCAAGTGCTACATCGTCGCGGCGTTTGGAGAGCTTTTTCCGTTGTTCGTTGACGATCAAAGGCAAATGCGCAAACTCAGGCACGTCTGTTGCGCCTAACGCTTGACGGAGCATGATCACCTTTGGGGTGACATTGACCAAGTCTTCGCCTCGCACGACGTGCGTGATCTCTAGGTCAAGATCGTCTACGGCGTTAGCGGTGAAGAACGTTGCGCTTCCATCACTTCGACGCACCACGAAATCCTCAATGTGTCGATTTTCAAAGACAACGTTGCCACGAACGGCATCTTCCCAGGAAGTTGTGCCCTCATTAGGGACGCGAAATCGAACAGCTCCGTCATCGACGTATGCCAGGCCATCTGCAAGCCACTGTTCCACAGCATCGTTGTACAGATCGGTTCGTTCGCTTTGACGGACAGGCTCGCCGTCAAAATCAATTTGGAGCCACTCAAGCGACCGGTGAATGTTATCGATGAGTTCAGGCCGCGCGAGTTCAGCGTTTGTGTCCTCAATCCGTAAAACGAGCTCGCCTTCTGTATGTCTCGCGTAGAGCCAGTTAAAGAGAGCAGTTCGCGCTGAACCGATATGGAGCGACCCGGTAGGCGCAGGAGCGAAACGAAGGCGGTTGGTACTCACGAACTTGAGGGTACGAGAGTAACTCGTCGGTTCAGACTTCCCGTCCGAAGATCTCGAGTAGCTGCGTCTGCGGATCGGCATCAAACGCCGACCTGATAGGTGGGTCAAACAGCTCGGGCATTTGCGCCATTTGGTCACGTCGCCCTTGAGCCCAACCAAGCGCAGCAGTTACGACTTCTTCGTCAATCCGTTCATCTATTGCCAGACCTACCGATAAATCCCAAGCATGAACCGATAGATCACAGGCGCGTATGCGCAAGAATTCGACTGTAGCTATGACCTGTTCGCCGAGCGCAACAGTTCCTTCTAAATCTGCTTCGGAGAACGCTGCAACGGCGTTACGCCACGAAACTTCCCAAGCCATTTCGGGATCTTCAACAACAACTTCTCTGTCGACTGACATCACTTGTTCAAACGATGCTCCTTCAAGGATGAGCGGAACACGCATGTTTTCGATCACGCAATGGGTAACTACTTCGTACACGTCCCACTCCGCGCAAGGAGTTGACGCTTCCCAATACTCCGGAAGAATTTGGCGAATTCGATAATCCACTTCCGCTACGGCAAGCTGATGTATCCGAAGCCAGGCCGTTGCCTTAGGGATGTCGCCTAACACTGTCCGGTGCCACAAGACGGATCCGATGGATCTATCCATAGCCCTGGAGAACGGCCGTGCTGAGCGAGCAAGCGAAGGATGGGCGGCGTAGACAGATCGAAGTCGAGCGGCTCGAGCGACGGCCAGATCGTCACCTGTGGCTCGACAATCGATATTCGGTCAACAAGTAAATCGTCGAGGCCGGTCCCAGCCTTTATCGCCTGTTGAAGGTCGTAACCCAATAATGTCAGTTCAACTATCCGCCGCCACAACAACTCGCGATGCTCTGGACTGAAACCGGCGCGATGGTCCAACGAAGAAGCAACCGTCAACACCGTTCGTATGGACTCCACAACCACCTGGGTTGGTTCCACCCCAAGATCTACGGGCCCGGGCACAAGTTGCCCAGCCAACTCAGCCGCTGCTCCTAAGTTCCCATCAACAACTTGACAAAGCAGATCCTGAACGGTGAGTTCATTCATCGGCGGAGCGAGCAACATCGGAAGGTGTTCCCATGCTGGGAGGCGCATTCGGGCCGCGAAGTCTGTACAGGCTCTGCGGTGAAGCCGCAGGATCTCTCGATCGGGCGTTAAGTCGTTCACGACAACTCCAATAACGATGCCCAGTCAGCGACGTGACGGTCTTCGATCTCGCCCGGAGTCATCATGAGAACCTCGTCTCCAACAGTTGCTACTAACGCGCGAGCGTCGGCGTAGTGATGTGCTTCAGATACCCCTTCGAATCGCTGCTCTCGGATTTCGATCAACCCAAGATCTGCTTCGTCGTCAAGGAAACCCCAGATTCGATACGCAATCTCAAGGTCGTAAATCACTGGTGCACGACCAAACAACGAAGCGCGTTTCAGGGCAATTTGCACGCAGCCGCGTTCTACGTCTGTGAGGTCTTCTCTTTCGGTGACGTGTAATTGATCTCGAAAAACGCTGCAAAGATGTAGCGCATAACCCTGATCTGGGCCCTGGTGGCCCATCGGCCCGCCGCTGGGCTGCTCGGAATTAAGATCTCCTGGGCGTCCTGTGCGCCAAGAATTTGGAACAACGTCGGGCGAACGGTAAGTACGCGATTCAGTGATCGGCGATACCGGTACGTGTCTCGGTGCTCCCATACGAAGTCAGTTTAGGGAACCGTCGACGTCAACGCGGTACCGATGCAAGGCGTAGATCAATGCGTCACGCAGAGCCATCCATGACGCCTCAATGATGTTTTCCGAAACTCCTATCGTGGTCCACGTCGACTCAGCATCGCTGCTGTCAATCAAAACACGTGTAACCGCTCCCGTCCCGCGGTTTGTGTCAAGAACACGAACTTTGTAGTCAGTTAAATGAACTTTGCTGAGTTCGGGGTAGATATCCAGTACGGCGTTACGGAAGGCGTTATCGAGCGCGTTCACTGGCCCGTCGCCTTCGCCGACGGTAATGATGCGCTTGCCGTCAACCACTATTCGCAGCGTCGCCTCGGTATCGAACTCTCGATTTTGGCCCCGCTCAACTAGCACGCGAAAAGATTCAACATCGAAGTAATCAAAACGTTCACCAGCCGCCCGACGCATCATGAGTTCCAATGAGGCATCGGCTACTTCAAAGTGGTAGCCCTCGTGTTCTAGGCGTTTCATTTCGTCGACAACTTGAACCATTTGTTGGTCCTCGAGCTTTACCCCAAGCTGTTTGGCCTTTAACTCCACCGAGGCCCTTCCCGAAAGGTCCCCGAGAAGAAACCGGGTTTGGTTCCCCACTGCACTGGGATCTACGTGCTCATAGGTATCGGGGCGTCTCGCAATCGCGCTGGTATGGAGACCTGCTTTATGTGCAAAAGCGGAAGTACCGACATAAGGCTGCTGATGCTGGGGCGGCATGTTCATTAGCTCCGCTACATGATGAGAGACAGAAGTCAGTCGTTCGATATATCCCGATGGCAGCGTCTCAATGCCCATTTTGAGCGTCAGGTTTGGGACCAACACGGTGTTGTCGCAGTTGCCTGTGCGCTCGCCGTAGCCGTTAATCGTGCCCTGCACATGTGTGGCGCCAGCAATCACGCCGGCTACTGCGTTGGCCACAGCACAGCCCGTGTCATTTTGTGTGTGCATTCCGATTTGAACTCCATCGAAGTGACGCACAACTTCGGCGACGATTACCTCAACCTCGTGGGGAAGTGCGCCACCGTTGGTATCGCATAGGACCAGGCAGTCGGCGCCTTGAATGGCGGCAGCCTCCAACACCCGTAAAGCGAACTCGGGGTTTCGTTTATAACCGTCGAAGAAATGTTCTGCATCAAAGAAAACGCGAAGCCCTTCCGATTTCAAAAACTCCACAGAATCGCCGACCATCGCGACTCCCTCGTCTAAAGGTTGACGCAATGCTTCGGTGACGTGATAGTCCCAGGACTTGCCGACGATACAAACCGTCGAAGTGCCAGCCGATATTAACGATGACAATGTTTGGTCTTGATCTACTCGGCCTTTGGGACGACGCGTGGAACCAAAAGCGACAAGGGTGGAGTTCTGAAGTTCGAGTTCCGTTGTTGCCCGTTCGAAAAATTCTTCATCCTTGGGGTTCGATCCCGGCCATCCTCCTTCGATCCAATGCACTCCAAGCAGGTCAAGTTGACGAGCTACTTTCAGCTTGTCGTCTGAGGAAACCGAAATGCCTTCGAATTGGACCCCATCACGGAGAGTCGTATCGAAGATTTCGACTTTTTCCGGCCAGGACGAATCGCGGACCCCTTGACGGTTAAGAGATGGAGAGGAACTTTCTTCAGTCATGTTTGATCCTGAACGAGGTTGTTGTGGATAGCTGACGCTATTTCTTCGGTCCGTCCACTACTAGGAACTCCTTCACACGCCATTCGTACACGTTCCGCTATTACAGATTCTCCGAGGAAGTCAAGCATCATGGCGCCCGACAGCACGGCAGCGGTCGGGTTAGCGAGTCCTTTACCCGCGATATCGGGAGCTGAACCGTGAACCGGTTCGAATAGAGAGGGAGCCATCCGCTCAGGGTTGAGATTGGCAGATGCGGCAAGTCCGATTCCGCCGGAAATAGCGCCACCGAGGTCAGTGAGGATGTCCCCGAAGAGGTTGTCGGTGACAACTACCTCGTAGCGAGTTGGGTCCTCAACAAAATAGATACATGCGGCATCTACGTGGTTGTATGCGGTTTCTACGTCGGGGTATTCGTTGGAAACCTCTTGGAAGGTGCGATCCCAGAGATCGCCTGAGAAAGTCAACACGTTGGTTTTGTGCACCAGAGTGAGATGTTTCCGGGTTCTGCTACGGGCCAGTTCGAAGCCATATCGAATGCAGCGTTCCGCTCCTTTTCGAGTGTTCACTGAGCCTTGAGTAGCGATTTCGTCGGCCGTGCCTTTTCGCAAAAACCCTCCCTCACCAGCGTAAGTGCCCTCGGTGTTTTCTCTGATTACCACGAATTCGTGTCCGTTGGGAAGGACGAAGGGGCGCAGGTTGACATACAGATCGAGTTCGAACCGAGCCTTGAGTAGGAGTCCTCGTTCGATCACACCTGGGGGCACCTCTGGAGTGCCAACAGCCCCGAGCAGTATTGCCTCATAACGACGCAGTTCTTCGAGGATCTCGTCTGGAAGAATGACGCCGTCTTCGAGATAGCGAAAGCCTCCTAATCGAAAGTCAGTGGTGTCTAGAACGGCTCCAGCAGCTCTCATGACATCGAGGGCAACCGCGGTCACCTCGGGTCCAATGCCGTCTCCGCCTATTACTGCAATCTTGTGCGGCACGTCGATTCTCCTAGGGTCGGTATTCGGTGTTGGTTAGTTGGTGCCGCTGCAATTTGCGGCTCTAGAACGGCAACGACCGTCCCTGAGGGACGGTCGAAAGGCGCACACGGTTACCGTGTGCGCTACGAAATAATGATGATGGCGGTCAAGGATGCCCTCACAACCCCCATTTTCGACAACTGGGGGCCCTACGTCAAACTGAGTTTAAAAATCATCAACAGATTTGTCTCTCTGTTCTTGCCTAGGCTCGAATTCGATACGCTCTCAGAATGGCCGAAACGCATCATCTTTCTCCTGAAGCGCACGCACGCCTTGCTGCCGAGTTCAAGGATCTCACTACTCGTGGCAGAATTGAAATTGCGGACAAGATCGAAGAGGCTCGTTTACTTGGCGATCTCTCCGAGAACGGTGATTATCACGCTGCGAAAGAAGAACAAGGAAAGATGGCGGGACGCATACTTCATCTGGCGTCAGTCCTCGAAAACTGCGAGATTCTTGAAGAGATATCAAATTCTTCCGTCACACCTGGCGTTGTGGTCGAGATCAAATTCGAGGGTGATGAAGTGACTGAGAAGTATCTTTTCGGTTCGATCGAAGAGCGTCGAGATGGGTTGGAAGTTATTTCGCCGGGTTCCCCGATGGGACAAGCTCTAGAGGATGGTCTCGTCGGCGCAAAGGTCAGTTACGAAGCCGAAGCGGGTTCCTTGTCAGTAGAGATCGTCTCCATCGAGGCTTGAAGGTTTTCCATGAGTGGTGACCCAGCCATTGCCCCCAGAGAGGCTTCTCAAACCAATGACCGTCGAAACCGTGTGGTGCTTCCGCGAGGCCGTCACTACGACTTGCCGGGCCGAGGTCGCACATTCGCACGGGTTCTGCAGGCACCCCCGGGGGCTCCAACCGTTTTGTTGCTCCATGGTTGGACTGCCACCGCAGACCTGAATTGGTACAGCAGCTACGCGGCCTTAGAAGGCAAATATGGTCTTGTCGCCCTTGACCACCGAGGTCATGGTCGTGGAATTCGTTCCTCGAGACCGTTTCGGCTAACAGACTGCGCTGACGATGCTGTTGCCCTTCTCGACGAACTCGGAATCGAAAAAGTTGTCGCCGTCGGTTACTCCATGGGGGGTCCAATCGCTCAACTGATTTGGCGTAGACACCCCAAACGAGTGGTGGGTCTAGTGATGTGCGCGACCGCAGCGTCATTCAGTACCACGCGACAGGACCAAGTGCGCTTCGCAGTGATTGGCACTCTGGCTCAGGCCGCACGAGTTATTCCAAAAACGTTGCGTCAACTCATCGGGAGTCAGCTTCTGACCGGAAAGTCGGGGCGGGACCTTCGCCAATGGGCTGTAGGAGAATTACGTCGTCACGACCCGCTCAAGTTGATTCAGGCCGGACATCGCATCGGGTTATTCGATAGTCGTCGATGGCTTCGAACCATTGACGTTCCCGTCGCCGCCGTAGTGACGAAGAACGACGAGGTCGTCTCGATCGCACGCCAACGCGCCATGTTGGAGGTAATTCCAGGTGCAACGTGGCATGACATTGCTGGTGGTCACACTGTCTGTGTCGGGCAACCCGAAATTTTTCGCGAAGCACTTTTAGCGGCTATCTCAGACGTTCTCACAAAGTCTGGTTGGACCGAAGCGGGCTCGAGATGACACAGTGACTGGTGCAGTTGAGGTACTTATATACAAGCAGAATAAAGGATCTAAATGTCCGGTAAGACCCTTAGCGACAAGGTTTGGGAACACCACATAGTCCGAAGCGGCGACGGGCTACCTGACCTTTTGTACATAGATCTACATCTAATTCACGAAGTGACATCCCCGCAGGCCTTTGATGGCTTACGGATGAGCGGTCGCGGTGTGCGCAGAGCAGACCTCACGGTAGCTACCGAGGATCACAACGTTCCCACTGAAGATATTCATCTTCCAATCTCCGATCCGATCAGCAAGAAGCAAGTTGATGTTCTGCGGTCAAACTGCGAGGAGTTCGGAATTCAGCTGTACCCGATGGGTGATCCTGGTCAGGGAATTGTGCACGTCATCGGCCCCGAGAAAGGTCTCACCTTGCCCGGTATGACTGTGGTGTGTGGGGATAGCCACACGTCTACTCATGGCGCATTCGGAGCCTTGGCATTTGGGATTGGTACCTCCGAGGTGGAGCATGTCTTAGCGAGTCAAACCCTTCCGCAAAGCCGACCTGGGACCATGGCTATCAACGTTGAGGGCGAAGCACCTCCAGGAGTAACGGCGAAGGACATTATTCTGGCAATCATTGGCCGTATCGGAACCGGGGGCGGCATCGGGCACATCATCGAGTATCGCGGTTCTGCAATCCGTTCACTATCGATGGAAGGCCGCATGACTGTTTGCAACATGTCTATCGAAGCTGGTGCGAAAGCAGGACTCATAGCTCCCGACGAGACGACGTTTGCCTACCTACAAGGCCGCCCTCACGCTCCGTCAGGCGAGGACTGGGACGCGGCAGTAGTCGACTGGGCCATGCTCACCACCGATTCTGATGCCTCGTTCGATCAGTCAGTGGATATCGATGCAACTCAACTGGAGCCTCACGTAACTTGGGGAACGAACCCGGCTCACGTCATCCCTATTAGCGCTCCTATTCCTGGTCCTGATGCTTATTCCGACCCTGTTGCGGCCGGCACTGCGGAGCGTGCTTTGGAATATATGGGACTTACCGCTGGTAAGAAACTCGGTGATGTAGCAGTAGACACCGTGTTTATCGGCTCGTGCACCAATTCTCGTATTGAAGATCTTCGGTCCGCTGCTGCGGTGGCAAAGGGACGCAAGGTCAAAGAGGGCGTACGAACCCTCGTGGTGCCCGGCTCGTTTCAGGTGAAGGCTCAAGCGGAAGCGGAGGGACTGGACAAAGTGTTCACGGATGCAGGTTTCGATTGGCGTGAACCAGGGTGCTCTATGTGTCTGGCGATGAACCCGGACAAGTTGGAACCAGGCGAGCGGTCAGCGTCTACCTCCAATAGAAACTTCGAAGGCAGGCAGGGGCGGGGTGGAAGAACTCACCTAGTTTCACCAGCTGTAGCTGCGGCTACCGCTATTGCGGGGACGTTCGTTACTCCCGCGGATTTGGACTGAAAGAGGTAGGCAGATGCAAGCAGTTCGTGTTCACGAGGGACGGGCGGTGCCGCTTGATCGGAGCGATGTCGATACTGATCAAATTATTCCCAGCGATTGGCTAAAACGCGTTGAGCGCACCGGATTTGGCAAGGGATTGTTCTCCGAGTGGCGAGATGATCGAGAGTTCATTCTGAACGATGAAAGTTACGCCGGGGCATCCATTTTGGTAGCTGGTCTTAACTTCGGAACCGGCTCTTCTCGGGAGCACGCTGTGTGGGCTCTGATGGATTACGGCTTCATGGCAGTGATCTCGCCCCGATTTGGAGACATATTTAGAAACAACGCGACAAAAAACGGGCTCATACCGTGCCAGATCAGTGAGGAAGCGGCGACGAGGCTCAGAGAGGCTCTCCATTCAGACCCTGAGCTTGCAGTGACAGTTGATGTGGAACGGCTAAAGGTGATGGCGCCGGCCATAGGACTTGAAGAAGATTTCCCGATGGATGCCGCAACGCAGAATCGTTTCCTCGAAGGGCTGGATGATATTGGGATCACTCTTCGCAGTGAGGAGTCGATCGGGGGTTTTGAAGGAACCCGCCCGGGCTGGTTGCCGAGCACTCGAAGCTAGACAAACAACTGTCAACTAGTCGAGTTGAACGAGTGAGGCTGACCGAATACCGGGCTCTGCGTTCAAGGTCTCTAACACGTCGTCAGCTATTACTTCGTCGGAAGCCAATGCCATTAAGGCGTGGTCGCCCCGCCGATCGCGTCCTAGTCCCATAAATGAGATATTGACACCAGCCGTTCCCAGAATGGTCCCCACAATTCCAATCATTCCGGGCTGGTCATCATTCCTGATGACCAGCATGTAGTCAGCCAGTGGAACCTCGACCGAGTGGTCATCGATCATCACTATCCGCGGTTCATTCCCCGAGCGGACGAGAGTGCCTGCAACGGAATGACCACCACCGCGCACTTCGACCAGATTGCGGAATTCACCGGCATCTTGCGACCCGACATCGCGAACTAACACACCCATCTTCTCGGCGTGTTCGAACGCATTCACGAAGGTAACTGGGCTACTTACGATCCGCCCCAAAATTCCTCGGAGAACCGACAAGACAAGAATTCTTCGGTCATATCCGCCTATCTCACCAGCTACTTTCACCTCTATATCGTCTGGTATCCCGCGAACTAAGCCGCCAAGGAAGGCTCCTAGTCGTTCGCCGATTCCTAAATATGGGCGGAGCGCATCAGAAGCGTCTTCGGCGGCAATATTGACTGCGAAGGGAACAAAATCTCCATCAAGTGCCAACGCAACCTGTTCGGCGATGGTCACACCCGCTCGATGTTGTGCTTCATGGGTGCTGGCGCCTAAATGCGGGGTCACCACCACTTCGGGTCGACCGAATAGTGGCGACTCCGTCTTGGGTTCTGTGTCGAAAACGTCCAGGGCCGCGCCTCCAATTTGTCCGTTCTCTATTGCCGCCGCTAGATCTGCTTCCACAACCACTCCCCCGCGCGCCGCATTGACAAGGCGGGCCCCGGGTTTGAACTTGGCGAATCTTTCGGCATTAAAGAGACCCACAGTGTCCGCGTTTTTTGGCAAATGGATCGTTACAAAATCAGAGTGACTTAGTAGTTCGTCAAGTTCCACCATTTCCACGTTGATAGCGCGTGCTGAATCTGCGCTCACGAAAGGGTCATACGCCAGAAGCCGTACGTCGAAGCCAGCTAAACGCTGTGCTACAAGTCGGCCGACTCGCCCAAGCCCGACGATGCCCACGGTTTTGTGAAGCAACTCGGTGCCGGCCCATAGTCCGCGTTCCCAGCGCCCATTGGTAAGAGCAGCGTGAGCTTGGGGCAGGTTGCGCGCCAACGCGAGGAGAAGACCCACTGAATGCTCGGCCGCTGATACCACGTTTGACTCAGGAGCGTTGCAAACGAGAATTCCACGCGACGTTGCGGCCGCGGTGTCGACGTTGTCCAAACCCACGCCGGCACGTCCTACGACTTGAAGCTGGACTCCAGCATCGAGGAGTTGGGCATCAACCACTGTTGCGGAACGAATAATTAGGGCATCGGCATCACTGACTGCCGATTGAAGCTCTGTAGGCGTGAGACCGAGACACACGTCAACTTCGTGACCACGTGCTCGCAAAAGTTCGAGGCCCGCCTCTGCCAGCTTCTCTGACACCAAGACACGGGCCATCTCAGCCTCCTACCAGCTCAGCAACGCGATTGATTCCCACGACTAGATCGTCAATACCCAACGCAAAAGAAAAGCGGGCGTAGCCAGGTGCCCCGAAAGCTTCGCCTGGCACAAAGGCCACGTTCGCTTCCTCCAAAACGATCGTTGCCAAGTCAAGAGTTGAATCGACTTGACGGTTTGCAATTTTGCGCCCAATCAATCCCTGCAATGACGGGAACGCGTAGAAGGCTCCCTGCGGTTCATGGCACTCAACTCCTTCGATTTCATTCAACATTTGGTGGATCGTGAGACGACGTTCGTCAAAAGCCGTACGCATGACATGTACGTCATCAAGACTCCCAGTTAGGGCTGCAGTTGCTGCAACTTGCGCCACGTTGCAAACATTGGAAGTTGCGTGACTTTGCATATTCGAAGCTGCCTTGATGACGTCAGAAGGGCCCGCCATCCATCCCACGCGCCAACCTGTCATCGCGTACGTCTTTGCTACGCCGTTCAACACGACGCATTTCTCCAGAATTTCGGGGACGACAACTGGCATCGAATGGTGAACCGCTTCGCCGTATACAAGGTGCTCATATATTTCATCGGTAATCACCCATATGTCGTTGGCGACGGCCCAACGGCCTATGGCCTCTATTTCTTCTCTCGGGTAGACGGCACCGGTCGGGTTCGAAGGGGATACGAAGACGAGCACCTTTGTTCGCGTATTTCTTGCTGCTTCAAGTTGTTCGACGGTTACGCGAAATCCTTGATCAGCACCCGCAAAAATCTCGACTGGAACACCACCGAACATGCGAATCGATTCGGGATATGTGGTCCAGTAAGGAGCGGGAAGTAACACCTCGTCGCCCGGATCTAACAAGGTCATCATTGTGTTGAAAACAGCTTGTTTCCCTCCGTTGGTCACTAAGAATTGGCTGGATGGAATATCCAACCCCGAGTCGCGCATCGTCTTTGCTGACAGGGCGTCCTTGAGCTCCGGAAGTCCACCGGCTGGCGAGTAGCGGTGATGTCTGGTGTCGGCACAGGCGGATATAGCGGACTCGACTATGTGGGCAGGGGTGGCGAAATCGGGTTCGCCGGCGCCGAAGCCGATGACATTGTGTCCTGCTGCCTTCAAAGCCTTAGCTTTAGCGTCAACGGCAAGTGTCGCCGATTCGGCAATCTGTCCTACGGCTGACGAAATTCGATTGGTCACGGATAGGCTCCTGAGTGATCGGGACGTGTCGCAAACGTCCGACGGACATAGTGGCAGGCAATGACCGCGACTGAAACTTCTATTTCTCTTCCCGCTGGATTACGCCCCAAAGATGGGCGTTTCGGATCAGGCCCTTCCAAGGTCCGACCTGAAGCTATTCACGCTCTTTCTAGCCTTGCTCGAGACTATTTGGGGACCAGCCACCGCCAGGCAACCGTTAAAGACCAGGTATCGAGACTACGAAGCGGACTTTCAAACTTATTTAATTTGCCAGATGGGTGGGAAATTATTTTAGGTAACGGCGGTACGACTCTGTTTTGGGATGCGGCTTCTTTCGGTTTGATCGAATATGCCAGTCAGCATTTGACCTTCGGTGAGTTCTCCTCAAAATTCGCGAAGGTGGTCCAGGCTGCTCCCCATCTCGCGGAACCTCAAATCATAAGCAGCGAGCCGGGCACTCACCCGATGCCAGTCAAGTCAAATGTCGACAGTTATGCACTTACACACAACGAGACGTCAACTGGTGTGTTGGCAACCTTGAGTCGTCCAAGCGAAGATGGGTTGGTTCTAGTAGATGCAACTTCGGCAGCGGGGGCCGTCTTGTGGAACCCGTCCGAGGTCGATTGCTATTACTTCGCCCCGCAAAAGGCCCTAGCTTCCGATGGCGGTTTGTGGTTTGCAGCGTGTTCCCCTCGCGCTGTTGAACGCATTCAGCTTCTTTGTTCCGGAGATCGATGGATTCCTGCGAGTTTGGATTTGGGCATCGCTCTTACTAACTCTCGACAAAACCAGACCTACAACACTCCGAGTCTGGCGACAATTCTTCTGGCGGCCGAAACTGTTGACTGGATCAATGAGTCGGGCGGCCTTAAGTGGGCCGAAGCTCGATGTCGCGAAAGTAGCGACACCATTTATCAATGGGCTGGCGAAAGATCCTTCACTCAACCCTTTGTCGCCGAAGCGGGTCAACGTTCGCCTGTTGTGTGCACTATTGATTTCGATGGAGTTGAGGCAGACGCGATTAGCAGAGTGCTTCGAGTCAACGGCATCCTTGATACTGAGTCGTATCGCAAACTTGGCCGAAACCAGCTCCGAATTGCTACATTCCCGGCGATCGATCCTGATGATGTGCGTGCACTGTGCGCGTGCATCGATTACGTCGTCGAATCCTTGACGTAACCGGCGTAGCGGAAGTCTTTCAGCTACCTCAATTCAGATATGAGTGATCGGGGTGGAAAGCGATGAGTCGCGCCGGGGAGTTTTGGCGACTCAGGACACGACTCCAACAATGAAACGGATCTGAAATCAGATCATCAGGCTCTGAGTCGAAAACCCACCACGCGCCTTCTTCTAGTTCCGCCTGCAGTTGACCTCGACTCCAACCTGAATAGCCCAAATACAGACAGACATTGTCTCGGTCTTCTTGGGCTACGTCGAGTTCTTCTTCTATATTCAACAGCGCGATTTGCTCGGTAACAGCGGTCAAGCCTTTCCAGGTAGCCGATGTGGGAACCAACGCGACTAGCGTGTTTGTTTGGACTGGGCCACCCAAAAAAAATCGTGGAGTGATTGCACGGCCTTCGACCCATCCGGGAAGAACCTGTTCGGTTGAAATGTCAGATGGGCGGTTGAGAATGACACCCAAAGAGCCTTCCTCTCCATGGTCGAGGAGCAACACCACTGAGCGCCGAAAGTTCGGGTCTTCTAGTTGGGGAGTTGCGACGAGTAGACAGCCGCGTTGTGGAGCGCTGATGGGGGTCACCATACGGTCGGCCACCGAGTCACTCCTTCCTACAGATGTTGATCAGAAGCAATCGACACCATCGAACTGGCTTAGTTAATGTCGCCGCCTGATGCTTCAGTAACGTTTTGCTTACCTGCGGTGATCCATGGCATCATCGCCCGTAATTCGTTTCCCACGGCTTCGATGGGGTGCTGTTTTCCTTCTTCCACAAGCCGTTTGTAATTGGGTAATCCATTTCGGTTCTCGTCGATCCATTCCTTCGCGAAGCTGCCGTCTTGGATCTCGGCCAGAATTCGTCTCATCTCTGCTCGTGTTTCATCAGTGATGATCCGAGGTCCTCGAGTTAAGTCACCGTATTCGGCGGTGGTTGAAATTGAATAACGCATTCCCGCGATTCCTGCTTCGTATATGAAATCTACGATCAACTTCACTTCGTGGAGCGTTTCAAAGTAGGCCGACTCAGGCTGGTAACCCGCGTCAACAAGTGTGTCGTAGCCCGCTCGAATTAATTCGGTCAATCCACCACAGAGCACAACTTGCTCGCCGAATAAGTCGGTCTCGGTTTCCTCTGCGAACGTCGTGTTCAATACCCCGCCGCGAGTACCTCCAATGCCCTTGGCATATGCGAGAGCATCGGCTAACGCGTTGCCAGTGGCGTCTTGGTGAATTGCGACAAGCGCTGGCACACCGCCGCCCTCGGCGTAGGTCCGGCGAACGTTGTGTCCCGGTCCCTTCGGCGCAATCATCCACACGTCGACGTCGTCAGGAGGCTGAATTTGATCAAAATGAATATTGAAACCATGCGAAAACGCAAGGGCATTACCAGCAGACAGACTTGGGGCAATTTGCTCTGCATAGACCGCGGCCTGGTCGGTGTCGGGTAAGGCCATCATCATGATGTCAGCTTGCGTCGCGGCTTCAGAAATGCTGAGCACCCGTAAGCCCTCTGCTTCAGCCTTCGCAATTGACGAGGAACCGTCACGAAGGCCGACAACCACGTTGACTCCACTGTCGCGAAGATTCAGAGCATGGGCATGCCCTTGTGAGCCGTAGCCCATGATTGCGACAGTGCGCCCGGTGAGGCGCCCTAAATCAGCGTCGGCTTCGTAGTAAATAGTGGCTGGCATCGATGTGCTCCTGATGGAAGAAACCGCAGTGCGGCTAAAGGTGGTCCGTTTCTAGAGATGATTCTCAGCCACTGAGGCGGCCTAACGCAATCCGACCCGTTCGCTGTAGCTCGAGAATTCCAAACTTGTGGAGCGCAGTTTCGCAGAGATCGAGTTGGTCAGGGTGCGCGTGAAGGCTGACTATTAGCTCTTCACCGTTGGAATCAACGATCGATCCCCCGTATTGCGTCAGCAGTTGCTCCACCGCTTGGGCGTCTTTGCCGGACACTCGCGCCAGCATCAATTCACGTTCGATCGAAGAAGCGGGCTGCAGTTCGGTGATTTCGAGAACGTTGACGAGCTTGTCGAGTTGCTTTGCTATCTGGGTCACATCGGTATTGTGGACGTCCACCACAATGCTGATTCTGCTGAGCGATACGTCGTCAGTGGGTGCTACTGCTAGCGAAAAGATGTTGAAACCTCTGCGGCTAAACAAACCCGCTATTCGAGCCAGAACACCGAACCGATTCTCGACAAGCACCGTGAGGATATGAAGATTGTGCTGAGCGTCAGCACCGGGAGCTTCTGTCATGATGGTGCCGTACCTTTAGCTTTAGCGTCTGCGTCTCCTTCGGGGCCAAGAATAATGTCGTCGTTGGATCCCCCGGCAGGAACCATTGGATACACCTTTTCGAATGCGTCAACTCGAAAATCGATAACGACGGGGCGATCGTTGATGGAGTTTGCCTTTTCGATGGCGGGGAGAACTTCTTCGACGGATTCGACGCGAATTCCGACACACCCCATCGCCTCGGCCCATCCGACATAATCAGGATGATCAGGGCTTAGGTAAACCGCGCTGTAACGCTTTTCATAGAACAACTCCTGCCATTGACGCACCATCCCCAGATAGGCGTTATTCAAAATCGCTATTTTGACCGGAATGTTTTCCGCGGCGGCAGTAATGAGCTCCTGCGCTGTCATCTGAAAGCACCCGTCGCCATCGATGGCCCAGACAGTTCGTTCGGGTTGTCCGGCTTTAGCACCTATTGCAGCTGGTACAGCGAACCCCATGGTTCCTAACCCACCTGAGTTCACCCACGTGTATGGGTAGTCAAATTTCCAGTATTGACTCGCCCACATTTGATGTTGACCCACGCCGGCGACGACGATTGTGTCGTCGGGAGTGTTGTCACGTAATTGCTCCAGAACGAACTGTGGTTTTAGCGGGAACCCACTGTCAGCTTGGTCGTATGTCAGCGGGTACTGCTCCTCCCAGCCGCTAATGGTCGATTTCCAGGCCGATCGGTCGGGACTAGGTAAAGCTGACGCTTCGAACTCAGCGTTTAGAGCCTCTACAGCCACTTTGGCGTCACCCTGGATGGCGACGTCAGGTTTTCGTACCTTGCCATGTTCGGCAGCGTCAATATCGACGTGAATGATCTTGGCATCTGGCGCGAAATACTCTGTGTTTCCGGTGACTCGGTCATCAAAGCGAGCGCCAAGGTTAATGAGCAGATCCGACCGCTGGAACGCCATCACCGATGCATAGTTCCCATGCATGCCTGGCATTCCAAGACAAAGAGGGTCCCGATCTGGGAATACCCCTCGCGCCATCAGCGTGGTCGCAACATGAATACCTGTTAGTTCAACGAACCGTTTCAGCGCTTCACTGGCGCGCGCTTTAAGCAAGCCGCCTCCTGCGTAGATGACTGGCCGCTCAGCCGCACAGATGAGTTTTATTGCTTCAGAAATTTTTTCTGGGTCTACCTCTGTGTTCGGTGCATACCCGGGAAGATTGACTTCGTCAGGCCAGTACCACTCCATCATCTGATTACTGACGTCTTTGGGGACGTCTATGAGAACAGGCCCTGGACGTCCAGTCGTGGCAATGTGGAAAGCTTCTTTTACGATTCTCGGGATGTCTGAGGGGTCGGTTACGAGGTAATTATGTTTTGTGACGGCCATCGTGATTCCGGTGGTGTCACATTCTTGAAAGGCATCAGAACCAATCGAGCCGAGGGCAACTTGTCCGGTGATTGCGACCATCGGAATTGAATCCATGTATGCGTCACACAGCGGAGTGACGATGTTGGTGGCTGCTGGTCCGCTAGTCACGATCGCGACCCCCGGTTTGCCCGTCACATGCGCGTATCCCTGCGCCATATGGCCTGCCCCTTGTTCATGCCGGACAAGCACATGGCGAATCGTTGAGTCGATGATTGGGTCATACACAGGGAGGATCGCTCCTCCGGGAAGGCCGAACATCACCTCAACATCGCACATCTCAAGACTCTTGATGAGGGCTTGAGCGCCGGTGAGTTCCATGGTCTTCTCCTATTTTGTGAAGTTTGTGTGAGTTGGGTTTTTGGCGAAGCCTAGAAACGGAAAAGGCCCCCTGTGGGGACCATGAGTAAGCGGAATCAAACAACCCGCTTATACGGGTACTACGAGGAAGAGAATGACGCAGGAGCGGTCTGTCTGTGATCCCATGCAGCCATTTTGGCGGCGAGTGGTGCTCGTCGCAACCTGAGAAGCCAGATCTCGCGTTTCTGTAGCGTGGGCAACGGTAGATTCAAGGCTTAATGGCACGGCTTTCGAGGACCACGCGCGTCATCGTTTTAGCTGTGACGGCAGTCTCGAGCATTGCTCTGTTACGGGTTCCTGATGAGAACTCCAGCTACAGGTCTGGTCGCCGAGATGAAATTCGATGGCGGGTACCGACTAAGACTTCGGTTCCTTTTGAAGAAACTAGGGAGTTTGATCTGTCGAACGAAAGTTGTCCCGCTGGGCTTCCTCTACTGGAGCCGACGCAGGTCGATTCGGTCGATCTAGAGCTATCTCTTTTTCTTGATTTACCGGGGGCTATTTCACTCGTATTTCTCAGCGACAGCAGCGGGTTTGTTGCCGAGAGGAAGGGTCGGGTTTATTCCTTTGAGTCGGGAAAGGTCTTGGCTGAGCCAGTCATCGACCTCGCCGCAGACACCAGCACTGATATGGACCAGGGACTATTGGGGTTAGCGGTTTCTCCCAACAAAAAGTGGCTGTATCTCAATCGGACCGATTTGAGTGGTTCCAGCGTCGTTACGGCTCATTCATTGGCCTCAGGCATCTCCAACCCCGGTAACGGGGTCGAGATCATCATCGTCGATCAACCGTCTGCGATGCACAACGGCGGTGATCTCTTATTTGACCCTGAGGGGTACCTTTTTGTCTCCTTCGGTGACGGAGGCGGCCTGGGTGACCCACACGGACACGGTCAGGACCTGTCCACACCCTTGGGATCTGTGCTGCGGCTCGATGTGAACCCTGACCTGTGGCCCCCTCATAAACCAGCTCCAGGAAATCCGGATCTTGGTCCTGGTTCCGATCCCCGCATCTGGGTCAGCGGAGTTCGAAATCCTTTTCGTTTCTCTTTTGATGAGGCCACCGGTGAATTGTGGCTAACAGATTTGGGTCAGCAGTGCGTCGAGGAGGTAACAGTTTTGACGCCGGCTGAGGCGGGCGCCAACTTAGGTTGGAACCTCGTGGAAGGTTCCCGGCCATTTATGGGTCAAATTGAATCATTTCTGCGGAGCCCAGATTTCGAGTACGCCCATGGGCGTGGTCGTTGCGCGATCATTGGTGGCTTTGTGGTCCATGACGGACCTCATCCAATTCTCGAGGATCGATATCTGTTCACCGATATGTGCGGGGCTCAATTGATGTCCCTGCGTTTAGGTGAGCAGCCGTCAGTACTAGCGCTCCCTTTGCACGCAACTCATCCGGTGGCGTTTGTCACCGGCCCTGCTCGAGGTCTGTACGTCGTTGATCTTGCCAGTGGCGTTTGGCGTATCGGCAGCAAGGACTGATTGAGATTGTTTCGCCGAACCTCACATGACCGCGAGATTCTGATTCTTGCAGTACCCGCATTCGTTGCGTTGATCGCTGAACCGCTGTATGTACTGACAGATACAGCGATCGTCGGTCACATCAGTACCGAAGCCCTAGCCGGTCTCGCGGTCGCCGCCGCAATTTTATTGACCGTCTATTCGATGTTGATCTTTTTGGCTTACGGCACCACAGGAATCGTGGGTCGGCTTCTCGGGTCGGGTCAACAACAAGACGCCGCCGCCCAAGGGGTCCAAGCAGTTTGGCTGGCCATTTTTTTGGGCGCTGTGGTGACGGCCGCTCTCGCTCTGTTCTCCGGAACGTTGGTGGACCTCTTCGAGCCGAGTTCTCTGGTCCGTAAGGAAGCATTGATCTACCTGAGAATTAGCTTGGTTGGTTTAATTGGACAACTCATCGTGATGGGAGGCACCGGCTACCTTCGGGGATTGCAGAACACCCGTACCCCTTTGGTGGTGGCTCTTACGGGGGCGGTAATCAACCTGGGGTTGGAGCTCATTCTAGTTTTTGTCTTTGATTTAGGCATCGTGGGATCAGCTTGGTCGACCGTGGTTGCTCAATGGTTATGCGCTTTCGCCTATCTGAGAGTTATTTCAAAAGCATCGTTGAGACTCCGGGTGTCTATATGGCCCAACTTTCCACGTCTCGTGCGCTACGCCAGCGTGGGCTTCCATTTGTTCGTCCGCACCAGTGCGCTTCGAGCCTCTTTTCTTTTGGCAGCCGCTCTTGCCGCACGAAAAGGCACGACCGAATTGGCTGCCCATCAGATCGGCATCGAAGTTTGGAGCTTGCTTGCGTTGGGTTTGGATTCAGTCGCAATCGCGGGTCAGGCCTTAATCGCCAAATTTCTCGGAGCTGGTGAAGTCATAACAGCGAAAGCAGTGAGTCGCCGAATGATCGGCTTAAGCATCCAAGTCGGTTGCGTCGGCGGCGCGACGCTTTTAATTGCCCGATCCCCCATCGCCCATCTATTTACGAATGACGTGGCGGTGGCAGAACTAACTGGGTTTCTATTTGTTTTCGCCGCGCTAGCTCAACCTTTGAACGCGCTGGTATTCGGCATAGACGGAATCTTGATAGGTGCGGGTGACCTGCGATTCTTGGCTTGGGCAATGATTGGCTCTTTCGCTGCATACACAGGCATCGCACTGAGTACAGCAAATCTTGGAATGGGGTGGCTTTGGGCATGTTTGGTTGCCTTGATGGTCTTTAGAGGTGGGGCAGTTTGGGCCAGATTCAAACACGAGGGGTGGATTCGAGTGGGTGCCAATTAGTGATCCACCGACCGCTAGACCCCATCTAGTGCTACAAACTTGTACCGCAATCAGAGACAGAGGTACCTATGCCATCGATCGAGGCGATCGAGGACATTGGCATTCGCCATCAAGCACGTCTGAAGGCAGCAGATCTGCGTTCCTGCCGAAGCCTGTTAGAGGCTGGGGCCACCAAACGCGGACGAAAGGTGATATCTGAGACGGTGGGCGTCGCTGAGAACAGAGTCCTTGAGTGGATTCACAAGGCAGACATGATGCGTGTCAATGGGATTTCCACTCAGTACTCAGAACTCTTGGAAGCAGTGGGCGTTGAGTCGATTCGCAAACTTCGTCGAAGTCGGTCTGTGCAACTACACAAGGCCCTAGTTAACGCCAACAACAGCCATCGCAAACCACTTGTCAAACGCATGCCGTCACAAGATCAGCTGAAAGATTGGATTGAACAAGCTAAAGGTCTGTCTCACATCGTCAAATAGCGGCGCTGTAGCCAATCATCCTCTTCGCTGTCGAAGAATTGCGTTGACGGCCTTGCCGTCTGCTTGACCTTTCGAGGCCTTCATGACTGCGCCAACGAACACGCCTTGCACTTTGTCTTCACCCTCGCAGAACTTGATCCAGGCTTCAGGATTTTCGGAAATAGCTCGCGCGACGAGCATTTCCAGTTCGTCGGATTCCATCGCTTCGAACCCGTGAGTCTGAGCGATTGATGCTGGATCAAGCCCGGTGTCTACCATTTCTGAAAGCACCTGCTTGGTTTGCGTAGCGGTCAAGGTGCCTGATTTTTCCATGTCGATAAGTTCAGCGAAATGGGTTGCATCTAGCGCGGCGGCGCTGTCTATTGAAAGATTTTGAACTGCATGCATGGTGGCTCGTTGGCCATCAGCACCGGCGTCTATTGCAGCAAATACTAAGGACGACAAGCCCCGATTTACCACCGTGGCGGCGATTTCCAGTTCTATCCCAGCGCTGGCCACAAGTCTCGCCCGTTCCTCGGCGGGAAGCTCGGGCATTCCGGCCACAATGTCTTGAATCCACTCAGAATCGGGGTCGAGGAGCACTAGATCAGGCTCAGGGAAATAACGGTAATCGTTCGCTTCCTCTTTAGAGCGCAGGGTGTGAGTCTTGCCGTCTTCTGACCAATGTCGGGTCTCTTGACGCGGTGCTTCGCCCGCCTCATACAGGCCGATATGTCGCTCGGCTTCATAGCTAATGGCACGTTGCAAAGAACGGAGCGAGTTCAAGTTTTTGATCTCACAGCGTGTGCGTAATTCATTTGAGCCGAAAGGTCGGACGCTTACGTTGGCGTCAACTCTCATCGACCCTTCTTCCAAGCGCGCTTCTGATGCCTCAGTAGCTATCAGTATTGCTCGAAGCTCTTCAACATAGACCCGAGCATCCTCGGCCGATCGAATGTCGGGCCGAGAAACGACTTCGAGCAGGGGAACTCCCGCCCGGTTGTAATCCACCAACGCCTCGGAAGCCCCATGGATTCGCCCGTCTTCGCCACCTAGGTGGGTGGTCTTTCCAGCGTCTTCTTCGAGGTGGGCGCGCTCAATACCTACGCGTGTGCCGTTCGGAAGATCAAGAGAACCATTGATGCAAATGGGTTGGTCATATTGACTGACTTGATAGTCCTTGGGCATGTCGGGATAAAAATAGTTTTTGCGATGAAAAACCGATGGCTGAATCTCACACCCAAGTGCAATGCCGATAGTCATCGCTAATTCGACAGCTTTTCGGTTCAGCACCGGTAATGAACCGGGTAAGCCCAGACATACGGGAGTGATGTTTGTGTTCGGGTCATCACCAAAGCGATTCGGTGCGTGCGAAAACAGCTTCGTATTGGTCGCCAACTCCACATGTACTTCTAGACCAACCACAATTTCCCATTCGGTCACGGTGTACTCCCAGCAGGAGCCTGCGACTCGATGAACGATGCGGTTTGGAACATGAGCGACTCTCCCAATTGAGGCGCCATAACTTGAACACCGACGGGCATGTCGTATGCGCCAGTTCCAAATGGAATGGACATTGCCGGATCACCGACCAGGTTGCTTGGAACGGTACATGTGTCGCAGCGGTACATAGTCATGGGGTCCGAGCGCTCCCCAAATTTGAAGGCAACGGACGGAGAAGTTGGCGACAAAAGAACGTCGTGATTCGCGTAAGCGGCGTCGAAGTCGCGTCTCGTCAGGGTGCGCACCTTTTGAGCTTTGCCGTAGTACGCATCGTAATATCCGGCGCTCAATGCAAAGGTGCCGAGCATCACCCTCGCAATCACTTCATCGCCAAAACCACTTCGGCGTGTACTCGAGTTCATGTGTTTTACGTCAGCGCCTTCGGCTCTCATTCCGTAGCGAACACCGTCATAACGAGCCAAGTTGCTTGATGCCTCGGCAGGGGCGATGAGGTAATAGGCAGTTAGCCCGTACTCCACCGCAGGCACAGACACAAAATCGACCTCCGCACCTGCGCTACTAAACAAATCAGCTACTTCATGCACCCGCGACACCACGTCGTCATCTATACCTTCGAGGAGCTCGCGAACTAGCCCCACTCGCAGGCCTTCGACACCGCGATCTAAGTTCTTCGCTAGATCCGGTACCTGAGAGGGGATCGAGGTGCTGTCGAGCGGATCGTGACCTCCGATCACTTCGAGAGTTAGGGCCGCATCGGCGACATCGTTTGCGAATGGCCCAATCTGGTCAAATGAGGAAGCGAAAGCGATGAGTCCATATCGGCTGACTAACCCATAAGTTGGCTTCACGCCCACAACGCCGCACAGAGATGCTGGCTGTCGAATCGATCCGCCTGTATCGGAGCCCAATGCAATAGGAGCGAAACCCGCAGCTACAGCTGCTGCCGATCCTCCACTTGAACCTCCGGGAACTCGGGTGAGGTCGTGGGGATTGTGTGTGGGGCCAAACGCTGAGTGTTCGGTCGAACTACCCATAGCAAATTCGTCAAGGTTCGTTTTTCCAACGACGATGGCTCCGGCGGCGGCTAGGCGTTCCACCACTGTTGCATCGTAGGGCGGCTCCCATCCCTCAAGAATCAGCGATGAACATGTGGTGGCTAGACCTCGAGTACACAAGTTGTCTTTTAAGGCGACCGGGACTCCTGCAAGAGGTCCCGGATCGCGGCCAGATGCAACTGCCTTATCTATTTCTGCAGCGGCCTCAATAGCTTTCTCGCGCGCGATCAAGTTGAACGCGTGCACCTCCGACTCGCGCGATTCGATCACTTTGAGGTGCTCCTCGAGAACGGAGACAGCCGTTTTGCGACCCTCTCGCACATCTGAGGCCAGACTCTTTGCAGAGCTCAAGGTGATTCTCCCAACACCGGTGGTACTCGAAATTGGCCTTCAGAAGCGTCGGGGGCTTGAGCCAAGACTTCTTCGCGGACAATGGTTGCCCCTACAGAATCATCTCTCAACACATTCGATAGGGGATATGGGTGTGACATCGGCGCCACCGATTCAAGATCAAGAGCTTCTAATTGACCCACGTGTTCCAGAATTTTCTCAAGATGCCCGGTGAAGTGAGCGATTTCTTCGTCGTTGAGTTCGATTCGTGCCAACGACGCAATATGAGCGACGAGGTCTCGTGAGAGAGGTTGGGTCATGTTGCTTAGTCTCCAAAAGAGTTCACACGTAGGGGTCGTTTGCGCTCAAGGGTTCTTCCCACCAATCATCGGGCGCTGGTTGCCACTCACCGGCGAGAAGAGGATAGATGCAATCCACGGGACAGGGTTCGAGACACTTGTCACAGCCCGAGCAAAGCTCCGGAAGAATAACGACGTCGATACCGTGGTTGAAAATGGCACCGAAATTGGGTGGACAAGCTCGCAGACACGCATCGCAATTTATGCATTGTGACATGTCTATGTACATAGGAACGTTCGGCCATTTGCTGTTGCGTTCTCTGCTCTCGATACGCGACAGGCGCGCTGTGCTGGTTCCCGATGCCATTGACAGAATTCTATGGGGCCACGTTCGGTCCGAATCGACAACCGCTGGCAAAGGCCAAGATACTTTGGGGCGATGCCAACGCTCAACTTGGGCCATATCGCGTTTCCATACCTGCGCGGCATGGTCGAGCTGGTGCCCAGATCGTTCGTATTCAGTCACTTTGGGAAGGCTTTACTGAAGGAATGAATTTGGTCGGTGTTTTGCCTATAGGCATGACACAGCCAATTGGTGGGCAGAAAAGTCGGGGGCATCAGTCTTGCAGGGGTGCCCAAAGAAGAATTGCGGTACCCGGCCGCAAGAACGTCCCAGCCGCTGGTTCGGTTCCCTGAACTTTGAGACCATCGCCTCTGATCTCGCCAACTTGGAGCCCTACTTCGGCCAATCGACGCTCCGCATCAAACACAGTCAATCCACGCATATCAGGAACTTCCCGTAAATCTGGGCCTGAGGAAATGGTCAAGGAAACCTCGGACTCTCGATCCACCAGTAGTCCCGGCGTCAAACCTTGACTTAGGACGGTGCCTTCACCGACAGTCTCGCTGAGTTCCAACCCGACTGGTCGAGCAACCCGTAGTTGAAGCGCGTTCAATACTTGTTCGGCGTTACTAAAATCCAACCCAACCAGTAGTGGAACTGTCCGAGGGACAGGCCCCCCGGAAACTACGAGCACGGCTCTCGTGCCCGGCTCCCTTAGGCCACCACCCAACGCCGGCTCGCCATCAATCAGCACTTTGATGACTTCACCCGCAACGATGTTTTCGTCGTACAGCGGTTGAACAAGGTCAACCTCAAAGCCCTTGGTTTCAAGCCGAGCTACAGCTGCAGCTGTCGGTAACCCCAAAACCAACGGGGTCATTCGAAGGCGTGGACCGCTCGCGACTTCAACGACAAGCATCTCTCCCTCAGCTAACCGGCGCCCAGGCGCGGGTCTTTGAGCCAAGACGATCCCAGTTGGTACATCGTCTGTTCTCACCTGATCTTCATCGAGAACCCATGAACGCGAATCCGCGATAGCACGTACTTCGCCGACGGTACGGCCCGTGTATTGCTGAACAAGATGAGCAGGGAGTCCTTGAGGCTGAACGCTGCTCACGGCCCACGCAGTGCCGGCGGAGAGCAATGCAAGCACAAGGGCGACGATGGCTGCGAGCTTTCGAACCGGGCGCCATTTCGGCCGCAAAAATTCGTTGGAACGATCAGCATTAGAGCCGCCCGGGTCGTCGTCAAATCCGACTAAAAGAAAGCTGGGGATAGCGATATTCGCCGGCTTCATGAAACCTTTCGTCGCTTCAATTAAACCCTCGGTCAACGAGATGGCGTCACAGCGAACCTTCGGTTCAAACCGGCCACCTTCGCTCAAAATATCCCTAGCTTGTTCAAATTCGGTTGGAATCTTTAAATCTTGATCTCGTTCTCCATTCGAAAGGTTCCTCCACGTCGTTTCAGATTCACCACTTTCGTCGCTGATTGAGGCAACGAGGCTAGCGACCAACGAATAAACGTCGGATTCCGGCCCGCTACCTCCCGACAACGTTTCGGGCGCACCAAATTTCACCGATGGTTCCATAAGGCCAGTTCCGACCACGGAAAGTCGACCGGCTTCAGCAGCACTAAACGCGTCCGCTAGAAAAAAACCAGCGAGTTTGCTTGATCCGTCAGCGCCTATAAGCAAATTGGAGGGCGAAATGTCGCCGTGACAAAGGTCTGATTGGTGAACGGCATCTAATCCCGATGCAATTTCAAAGCCAAGCTTCGTTGCTTGAGCGGCGGTTAACGGGTGACCTCGATCCAAAAGCAACTGCAAGCTAACGCTTCGAAAGGTTTCAGTAACCAAGTAGACGACTTCACCCGACCGACCCCAGTCAAATACGCGTTGCACATGCGGGTGAACGATGCAATTTGCTATCGCGATATCTGATGTCAACCGCCGCAAAAACTCGACATCTTCAGAAATCGAGGCGCTCAAAATTTTGATTAGGACTTGATCGTTAGTGTCTAGGTCGCGCGCGTGGTATTCGTCCCAACCCCGTCCGCGGGTGCTGTAGGAGAGAATCTGATAACGGTCGTCTAATACTCGTCCCGTCCAGTCGTTTGCCTCACCTAGCTCCACATCTCGACAGTACTGCCACAAATGCAAGCGCTCATGGCGCTAAATTCCAACAGCCGCGGAATTCGGCCATGATGTTCCGGTGAATGACTCTCAAAACGGCGACTATTTTTCGGACCCCGTCACAGTCAACTGGACACTACGAAGAGGCCTCGCATCAGCTGTGACAGCCGTTGTCGTTTTACTGCTAGGCATCATCATTTGGGTCGCGTCAACAACTCGAGGGGCTTCACAGGTCTCAACTTTTCCTACCGGTCTCCTGGCAGTGATCCCACAAGAAGGAGATCAGGCTCCCCGCCAAGGTCTAGTAGGTGTTTCGCTAAGCCCAGGGTGGCACCCCACGCTAACGATCGACGGGGTGCCAATTCCCGATAATCAATTAGGAGCGGGTACTCGCCAGCTTGGGGAATTTTTCTTCTCGCCCGGTGAGGGCTTAGCCATCGTTGAGATGCGCACCGGTCAGGTATGTGCTCATGTAGTTGCGGTGCCACTGATGGACATTGAGGTTGACAACATCGACTACCGGTGGTGTTGGGCATCGTTTTAAAACGCGGAGCCTAAAGCACCTGTCCGGTTTCGAGGAGTTGACGGAATTCTGGCTCACCGAGGATAGGCACCCCAAGATCACTAGCTTTGTTGAGTTTGGTTTCGCCGGCCTCTGCCCCTACGACCAATGCGTACGTGTTTTTAGAGACGCTGCCAGGGGATTTCCCGCCTCGAGCAACAATCGCCTGTTTCGCTTCTTCTCGCGTAATAAACCATCCCTCTAAGGAGCCGGTGACAACGATGGAGCGACCCGCCAGAATTTGTGGGACATCCACTTCGCCTTCGACCAGATCGAGACGAACTCCATTAATTCGGAGCTTTTCGACTACGGCTCTGTGATGATCGTCCGCGAAAAAGTTTGTGACGCTTTTTGCTATGACCGGTCCGATCCCGTCGATCGCTGCAATGTCGTCGACCGCGGCGAGTGAAATCGTGTCAATATCGCCAAACCGACGAGCCAGCAGTTCGGCGGTGCTCGGACCCAGATGTTCAACACCTAGTCCGATGAGAAGATTCGCCAAAGGGCACTCGCGTGCTTGATTGATGGCGGTCAAGAGATTCCTGACAAGGGTTTCATTGCTGGAGTCGCTAACCAAGACCTCTAGAAGCTGTTGTTTCGTCAACGCAAACAGGTCACCTACGTCTTCAACAAGCCCCTTTTCAACGAGAAGCCGTACGGTTCGTTCCCCTAAACCTTCGATATCTAACGCGTTTCTGCTGGCGAAATGACTGATGCCTGTTTCTATTCGCGCCGGGCACCGCCGGTTGACGCAGTAGGTGTTTGCGTCACCTTGGGATCGTTCGAGGCTCTCCCCACAACTCGGGCACACCTTCGGAAATTCCCAGGGCGTTGACGCAGCCGGTCGATCGGCGCGGACCGGACCGACAACCTCTGGAATCACGTCACCCGCTTTGCGGACAATAACGGTGTCGCCTGGTCGAACGTCTTTGGCTGAGACCTGATCTTCGTTATGTAACGTTGCCATTCCTACCGTGGACCCGCCAACAAAAACTGGTTCCAGAACGGCGAATGGCGTTGCCCGACCAGTGCGCCCAATCGAAACTTTAATGGTCGTCAGTCGCGTGGTTTTTTCTTCGGGCGGGAATTTGAAAGCTATGGCCCAACGAGGCGCCCGGCTCGTCGATCCCAGGATTTCTCGTTGAGCTAAGTCAGCAATCTTGATCACCACTCCGTCGATTTCGTAATCAGGGCTATGCCGGTTTGCCATCCACGCTTCGCAGAATTGGCGAACCTCGGCGAAGTCTGAAAATTGCTGAAGTTCAGGGTTTACCGGTAGCCCAAGCCGTTCAAGCAAATCAAATGTTTGCTCAGACGATTCCATCTTCGGGCCACCAACAACTTCGCCGAGTTGGTAGCTCCAAAATGCCAGTTTCCGTGACGCTGTTACTGACGGATCTTTTTGACGAAGGCTGCCAGCGGCGGTGTTTCTTGGATTCGCGTAGGGCGCGTCACCTTTTTCGAGTTGTTCGTTATTGAGTTCTTCGAATCGTGAGATTGGTAGATACACCTCTCCTCGTACTTCTAGGACCGTGGGGGCGTTTTCGATGCGATGAGGGATGTCCTTAATGGTCTTAACATTCAGAGTTACATCTTCTCCGGTTCGACCGTTTCCGCGTGTCGCCGCTTGAGCCAAGTCTCCATTTTCATAGCGAACCGATACGGCCAGACCGTCGAACTTCAACTCGCAAACGAACGCATGAGTCTCCGTTTCACCCAAACTCTTGATGGTCCTGTCGTGCCACGCGCTCAGTTCGCCAAAGTCCATAGCGTTATCGAGCGACATCATCGGGACCCGATGTTCGACTGCTGAGAAAAGCTCGTTCGGTGTGGCTCCGACCGCAAGGGTTGGTGAGTCGACAGTCACGAGATCTGGACGGCGGGTCTCAATTTCTTTTAATTCGCGTAGCAATTCGTCGTAGGTGGAATCGGGCACGCTGGGCCGATCACGTCCGTGGTATGCCTCGTTATGAGCCGCTACCTGAGCTCGTAGTTCAGCCGCCCGATCATGGTCTGAATCAGATTCACTCATGACAAACCCGACTCTAGCTAGCCAAAGGCAAGGGATTTACGGTTCTGATACATCAATAGTTAGGACCAGTGACTCCAAATAAGCCACGATTGAGGTGTGGACGTTCGAACACCGCTCAGAATCTTTGTCTGTCTATGGGCGTTATTGCCGTTCACGGTGGGTGCTGTTATCGACACTGCGTTGAGTAATCAGCCCGACCTATTTAAGGTCTGCGTGTCGATCGGAGTGTGGACCCTATGGGTTGTAGTGCTCGGGGCTTCCATGATTCGCCGACCTTGGGGATTAACGGTTATGCGAATCGTCGTTCCATCGGTGATGCCCGCGTTGTTGTTTGCCACCTCGGGTGGAAATATTTCGATCGCCTCTCTTACGTTGGCGATCGGACATACTGCGGCGGCTTGTGTACTGGCGTTACTGCCCGAAACTGGAAATGTCATGGTTGATGGTTTGAGCTACGGCAATGAGCGACGTTTCTTACTTCGTGCACCCGGAGCAATTCTGGTTGGTCCGCTTCCTCTTGTTTGGGCTCTTGTTGTGTTCGGAGCCACCTCAGGTCCCTTGTTGCTAGCGTCCGACAAGTGGCTGATAGGAACCGTTTTGACGGGAGTGGGGTGGCCAGTAGCCGCACTTGGCTTCCGGTCGCTGCACCAACTGGCGCGCCGCTGGGTCGTGTTCGTCCCTAATGGCTTCGTCATTCACGACTACCTAGCGGCGAGGGAACCCTTCTTGCTTCGAAGTCAGGATTTATCTTCGCTCGGGCCTGCTACCGCTGACCTCAACATCGACACCCCTGACTTGATTGACGTCAGTCAGTTAGCACCAGGTCCTGTGCTCCAAGTCGCGTTGCACGGAGAAGTGGAAGTCGTGCCGCGCACTCGCGGCACTAGCGAGGTGAGAGTAGTGAAAAGCATCCTGTTCTCGCCTACGCGACCCGGAGCGGTACTGCAAGAGGCTCGGTTGAGAAGGCTGGTGCGTTGAGTTTCAGCTGGCAGTCGCGCCACCAACAACAGCGTCGTTCGAATAGAAGACCACGGCTTGGCCGGGGGAAACTTTTTTGCGGGTTTCAACCCAACGCAGCGAGCCATCGGAGTTGAGTTGCGCTGCAGCCGGCTCGCCGTGAGCACTGATTTGAGCATCGATTAGCCCAACATGGGTTTGGCCTACCCACGTGTGATTAGTAAGGCGCACCGTTTGTGAGAGGAGGTCCTGGGCGCCGCCTACCACTACACGTCGAGAAGGAACATCGACGTTGACCGCGTATGTGCGCTCCGCATTGCCTCCCAAATCAAGCCCTTTTCTTTGACCGATGGTGACTAATTCGACCGCGTCGACTGAGCCAAGAGTTTTTCCTTCTGTGTCGACAATCTCAGCCGGGTGCAAGTCGAGACGGTCAGATAGGAAGCGGGCGCGTCCTTCTGACGCGGTGATGAAACAAACATCTTGGCTGTCTGGCTTGGTGGCAGAACGCAGGCCCAGGTTTCCAGCTAGCTCTCGAACTTGTGGCTTGGTCATTTCACCGACCGGAAATTTGAGCATCTCCAAGTCGTCTTGGGAGATCATGTAAAGGACGTAGGACTGGTCCTTTGTTTCGTCGACTCCTCGAGCAATTCTTAATCCGCCATCGGTTTGGACAATTCTTGCGTGATGACCGGTAGCTAAGGCATCGAAACCCAACCTTCGTGCTCGATCCAGAAGGGCATCAAATTTGATGTGTCGATTGCATTCGATACATGGGTTAGGTGTGAGCCCCGACGCGTGAGCGACGACATATGGTCGGACCACGTGTTCGTCGAATTCATCGCCATAATTAAAAACAAAATGGGCAACATCTAATTGTTGAGCGACACGGCGAGCATCATCCACATCGGAAACCGAGCAGCAGCCTTGGTCTTGAGGACCGCCCCAAAGCTTGAGCGTCACACCGGTTACCTCGTGTCCTTCTTGCTTGAGGAGTGCAGCGGTTACGGCGCTATCCACGCCTCCTGACATTGCCACTAAGACTCGACTCATGTCGAACCTCGCATTTGTTCAACACACCGCGGCACGACTTCGAGCGCATGATCAATTTCCCACTCTTCGCTGCACCAACCAAGCGACAACCGTAATGAGCCGGCAGCAGCCGTTCGGTGAACGCCCATGGCGGTAAGTACGTGTGATGGGTCCATAGCACCGGATGCGCAGGACGCCGCCGCAGAGGCCATCAAATCAAAGCGCTCCAGCAGGACGAGCAAGGCTTCGCTCTCAATGTCCTCAATAAGAAGTTGAAGGAGACCGGCAGCTCTTCTCGACTTTGGGATGGTCGCATGACAGCCAGGTATCGCTGCAACTAAGCCTTCGGCAAGACGGTTACATAGCAACCCGAGTCGGTGAATTTCATCGATTCGAGATTCGTCGAGGGCCTGCAAAGCGCATCCTAGAGCCACGATTCCTGCGGTGTTGTGGGTTCCGCTTCGACGTTCCGCTTCCTGTCCTCCACCTAGTAGCTGCGCGTTCAACTCAACGTGGGGACGAGTCGCGAGCACACCGACTCCCTTAGGGGCACCAAACTTGTGTCCGCTGAGCGACATGAGGTCTGCTCTCGCCGCGGCTTTAGCTATGTCCATCCAATTGACCGCTTGAACAGCATCCGTGTGGAGAAGCGCTCTCGGCGCTTGCCGGTCACGAACCTCCGCTATGGGTTCGAGATCAATCATCCGCCCGGACTCATTGTTGACCAGCATCACCGACAGAACCGACACTTCGTCGTCAAGGATCGCTTCAAGATGTTCAAGGTCCACATCACCCTCGGGAGTGACTTTTACAATCCGTCCTCTATGCGACTCCACTGGATATAGAACTGCGTGATGCTCGGTCGCGGGGCACGCAGCTATGCCCGAAGAACCACAGGCACCATGAATTGCGAGGTTGTCAGATTCCGTTCCGCCGCTGGTAAACACAATTCCGTGAGGGTCGAAACCAAGCAACTCGGCGCACACCTCTCTGGCATCGTCAATCGCTCGTCTCGAAGAGCGAGCCAAACGATGAGCACCTGATGGATTACCAAATTGGGTGGTTAGGTAAGGCATCATGGAGTCAAGAACAACCGGCCTCACAGGGGTAGAAGCAGCGCAGTCCAGATATGCCAGCCGGTCTAAGTTCGTGCTCTCCATCCCACTTAGGCTAGGCCCCAAATAGAGGTGGCAGCGTGGCGCTATCCAATACGCCGAACTATCAAAGTTCAACTTATGGGGATGGGTTCGCTGATATCTATGATGACTGGTATCAAGATGTGACCGACGTCGACGGCACAGTCGAGTTCATCATGAGTCTTGCCCAAGGAAAAAAGATCCTGGAGCTAGGCGTCGGAACGGGACGCCTTGCTCTACCGATTGCGTCGACAGGCGCTCCAGTATCCGGTGTTGACTCTTCCTCTGCCATGTTGGATCGTCTAGCCAGAAGAGACCGCTCCCATTTGATCGAAACTCACCTTGCGGATATGGCTCACTGGCTGCCAACGGGCCCGTTCCAAGTGATTTTCTGTGCTTACAACACCTTTTTTAATCTAGTGGCGTCGAATGCTCAGGAAAGCTGCCTCGAACTGGTTGGACAGCGACTTAAGCCCAACGGGCGATTCATACTTGAAGCTTTTGCGCCATCTAACTCGCCTGATCTTCCGACCAGAGGAATCGAGTGCCGACACATCGCCGATGCAACCGTGATGAACATAACTATTCGAGAACAGACATCAAGACTGATTCGTGGCCAGAGTGTGGAAATTAGTGAGGGGGGAATCACACTTCGTCCTTGGCGTATCCGTGTTCGGACACCAAGTGAGCTTGACAATTTCGCAGGACGTAATGGTCTCAGATTGCTGGAACGTTGGGAAGATTGGCACCGAACCCCGTTCACGAAGAACAGTGACCGCCATGTATCGGTCTACGCTCCGATTCGTGCGTGACTTTACCGATAAGGGGACAGGCATAAATGGAAATTCGAGCCGTAATTAATCTTCCGGCAACTCCAAATGAGGTCTGGACCTATCTAGCCGATGTCACCAAACACAGCGAATGGATGATTGACGCAGTACGCGTAGAAATCACATCAAAAATTTTGGAAGGCCCTGGACTCACATTTGACTGCCTTACCCCTGTAGGCCCATTTCGACTCCGCGATCGTATGAAAATTCTTGAGTGGGAGCCCGGTCATGTGATGGGCGTCCAACACTCAGGAATCGTTACCGGTTTCGGTCGATTTACTCTTGTCCCCAACACGGGGGGGACTCAATTTTGCTGGGATGAAGCAATCCAATTGCCATGGCACTTTGGCGGCAAATTAGGGGAGCGGGTAGCGAAGCCCATTTTGACCGGTATTTGGAAACGAAATCTGCGGGGACTCCGAAGGCGCATTATTGAACGTCAAGAAGCTGGGCTCGGTCTGGAGCCCGGTGGTTTAATAAATATTGGTTCGGAATGGGAACTTCGCCATTACGGACCCGAGCACGTAGTTCGAACCAGCACTCAAGGCTTGAATCTGTCGCGAGAGGCAGAAGCGCTCGTCGCTGTCAACTCCACTGGCTTTCCAGCTCCTGTGTTCGTGCAACAACTGGACCCTTCATCGATCGTTATGGAACGCCTAGATGGACCCACAATGCTTGAGGATCTCACGTCGAGGCCTTGGACTCTGAGCAGACACGCAAAGAACTTGGCGAGGCTGCATCGCGCGCTGGGAACGGTTGCTGCTCCTTCCCACTGGGAACGAGTAAGCGAAGGGGAGTCCGTGGTGCATCTTGACCTTCACCCCGGGAACATCAAAATGAGTTCACGCGGTCCAGTGGTCTTGAACTGGAGCCGATCGGCCCGCGGCTCTTCAGCGTTCGATGCTGCTGTCACTTACGTGATTCTTCGGACTGGCACGTCGCGCGATGGGCGGTTTGCCCGATTATTGATCGGAACGTTAAGAAAACGATTTTCTAACATTTTCTTGAAGGAGTTCGGAGCAAGCGAAGTGTTACCTCGTGTGCGTGAGGCCGCTGAACTTCGACTCTTGGATGCCGATCTGTCATCGCACGAGAGAGAAGCAGTGTTTGCGCTGGCTCGCGATGAACTTGACTAGCGCTCAGTCACTCTCATCGATTTCGAGAAGACGCTCCGCTGCTGCATAGGGATCAATCTCCCCGCTCTCCAGTTTTTCGTGAAGCTCTGCGCTTTTCGGACTGTCCAAAACTCTTTGCACTCGGGCTTCAAGGCTCCAGTTCAGAATTTTTAACAACTCAGCTTTGATTCGGTTACGTCGGCGCGATGAAAGCTCGCCACTTTGCTCAAGGTAGGAGCGATGTTCTCCAATTGTGGTCCATAGCTCTTGAGCACCATCACCCTCGGTACCCACCGTCATGAGGATCGGAGGTTCCCAATCACCCAACGAGGAGAGCTCCAGCATCTGTTGAATGTCACGACGGGTGTCGTCTGCGCCTCTGCGATCGGATTTGTTAATCACAAAAATATCGGCGATTTCCATTAGGCCAGCCTTGTTCGCCTGAACAGCGTCACCCCAGCCAGGATTCACAACAACCACAGTGGTGTCAGCAGCTTCTGCTATGTCTACTTCGATCTGGCCAACACCGACGGTTTCGATAAGCACCCAAGGCCAGCCAAGCGCATCAAGAACTCGGACTGCTTGTGGAGTAGCGAGGCTTAACCCTCCCAAGTGACCTCGAGTGGCCATAGAACGGATATAGATACCCTCGTCAGTTACGTGATCTTGCATCCGCACTCGATCACCCAGGATTGCGCCTCCGGTAAAAGGTGAAGAAGGGTCAACAGCTAAAATCGCCATCCGCTCGTCTATGGCCCGAACAACGGTCGCGAGCGCCGCAGTCAACGTGGATTTCCCTGAACCTGGAGCCCCCGTCATTCCCACCGTGTGAGCGCGGCCGGCTCGTGCAAACGTGTGGGCTCCAAGTGTTCGTGCTTCTTGGCTTCCGCGCTCAATGATTGACATCAGTCTGGCAAGCGCGAGTCGATGCCCATCGCGTGCTGCCTCGAATAAGGCGACGGGGTCTGTGCTCAGCCGGTTCATCGGGGATGGTCGGATCGCGGACAATAGGTCAGGTCCTCGTGACTAGCGCACCGACCGACGAGAGTTTACCGGCCAAATCTTCATATCCCCGATCGACGTGATGCGCATCCGAAATGATGGTTTCTCCTTCCGCCGCCAGCCCGGCGACCACTAAGGCAGCTCCGGCCCTGATGTCATGAGCTCGCACAGGTGCTCCAGAAAGCCGCTCAACGCCGCGTACCACAGCATGTCGACCCTCAGCCCGAATCTCGGCGCCCATCCGCACTAACTCATCTATATACCGAAATCGGCCGGCGAAAATGTTTTCAGTCACCATTCCAGCACCTTCAGCTACACAAAGAGCCGTCACTAAAAACGGCTTGTAGTCGGTAGCCAAACCCGGGTAAGGGAGAGTCGAAATATCAACCGCTCTAAGCCGGTTCCTAACTTCAACCCGCAGTCCCGATGGCTCAGCCGCCAAACTCATTCCCATCTCTTGGAGTTTGCGAATCAACATTTCCATGTGGTCCGAACGAGCGCCTTTGAGTAATAGCTCACCCCCACATACCGCCACTGCTGACAAAAAAGTGGCGGCCTCTACGCGATCTGGGATCACCGTGTATGTCGTCGGCCGCAAAACTTCAACACCTTCGACTGTGAGACGAGACGTACCCAACCCATCGATCGTGGCGCCCATTTGGGAAAGAAAGTTTGCTAAATCCGTGATCTCAGGCTCACGTGCCGCATTTTCAATAATTGTTGTTCCTCTGGCTAGAACCGCCGCCATCATTAAGTTTTCAGTCGCGCCAACCGAGGGGAATTCAAGTAGCACTTCAGCACCGACGAGTCGATCGGCTTTGCCAGTGATATCGCCATGTTCATGAGAGAAAGTCGCACCTAACTGCTCTAGGCCCTGAAGATGCATATCAATTGGTCGTGAACCGAAGTCGTCGCCGCCTGGCATGGCCACCCTGGCACGCCCAAGTCGCGCTAACAGAGGTCCAAGAACCACAATTGAGGCCCGCATCCGCTCGACCAAGCTGTATGGCGCCACGGGGTCTAGTTCCGCCGGCACATCAATATCGATGCGATTGCCAACTCGCTCAATCTGAACACCCATCGCTTCCAACAACTCACCCATGATGGCGACGTCAGCGATATCGGGGACATTGAGGAGGGAAGTTGATCCCTCAGCCAACAACGAAGCTGCCATCAATTTCAGCGCACTATTCTTCGCTCCGCCGATGGGAACGACCCCATTCAAAGGTCCACTTCCCTGCACAAGGAATCTCTTCACCTCTCCAGTATGTTCACCGAAGTGGCGAAGGACACATCACTCTCGTGGCTCATTTAAAAATCATCCACTATCTAGATGACCAAGAGCTTCTCCGCGTCCGTGCCCCAAGGACCGACCTTGTTGAAGAAAAAGCACTAGGCGACGACCGATTTTCTTTGGTTGATGGTCCTTTCGACTATTACGAACGTTCCCTCGAAGTCAGGTCGGACTCAAACAAGCACACCGTTACCGAGGAATTCAACTACCACTTGTCTGTCCCCTGGTTTGGAGTCCTTTTCCGATGGCCAGTGCGTCATGCTCTACGCAACCGCCGCTACGACGGAACTCAACCGTTCTGGGCTGCGCCCGATCGACTAGGGAAACGAGCTACAACAATTTTCGCCACTCTGTGCGCGATTGCCGTGCTCTCAGGGTTTCTCTCCAACGCGCCAGCAGAGACTCATACCTACGCTGCGGACGAATTCAATGTCGATCAGTTAAGCCAGGGCGTGCTCGGCGCTCTGATACGGATCGGAACACTGTTAGCCATAGCTTGCGCCGTAATTGCGGATCGTCATGGACGCCGTCGAGTACTCGCGTGGGCCATGGGATTTGGGATCGCGGCCTCGTGCGCGGCGGCGTTTGCCCCATCGCTGGGCATATTCGCCATTTGTTTGGTGGTGGTGAGAACCTCTAACGCGACTCTCGCAGCGATTGTCATGGTTTTTGCATTAGAAGAACTACCTGCTGGGAGTCGAGCCTGGGGGCTATCGCTCCTGGGCATGTCAGCCGCTCTGGGGGCAGGTTTCGTTGTCTGGGCACAGCCAATCGCTGGTGTAGCTGAGTGGTCGTGGCGCCTGATCTTCCTGATCCCGGTGCTTATGATTCCAGTCGCTACTGGAGCGATTCGACAACTACCCGAGAGCCGGCGCTTTCGAGGTCATGTTCCCGGAGCAAAGCTACGAAACTATTGGCGCCGAATCGCTTTACTAGGTGGAGCATATTTTCTTCTCGGTCTGTTTCTCTCACCCATTGACTGGTTCAGAAACGAGTATTTACGCGACGAGCATGATTTCACCGCTCTCAAGGTCAGCCTCTTCGTAGTTATTACTGCAACTCCAGGAGGTATTGGTCTATATGTGGCAGGTCGGGTTGCAGATTTACGAGGGCGAAGAATTGTGGTGGTGGTAGCAGCCATAGCCGGGCTTGGATTAACAACTATTTTCTTTAATTCTTCTGGTGTTTTTCTTTGGCCCGTCGCGTTAACTGCAATCACCTTGGCCAGCGGCCTACTCCCAGCGATGGGTGTTTATAGAGCTGAGATGTTTCCTACGGCTGTCCGAGCGCGGGCTGCGACGATTGTGGGAGCGATCGGCGTGGTCGGCGGGTCAATCGGCATTCTGGCCGCCGGTTGGATGCGAGTTCGTTGGGGTTCTTTTGGACCAGTGATGTTTGTTCTCTGGGCAGGTCCGATATTGGCGGCAGTTTTGGTGTGGCGACACTTTCACGAAGGCACTCGACAGGAGCTAGAGGCGCTAAACCCAGAGGACGCACCCAGTGACTAGCCGTACAAAAAGTTACGGGTTAGGGAAGTGCAGCTAGCCACTCACTCACGGCTTCAACGATGTTTTCTCTCTGGCTGCGATTCGATGGGTCGTGCCGACCACCTTTGAGGAATTTCGCGGAGACATCGCTGTTAATTCGATCAAGGTATGGTTCGAATTCAGTCGGTGAGCCGAATGGGTCGTTATCTCCAGACACAAATAGACAGGGCACGTCGATCGCACCAAAGTGATCAACTCGGAGTTTGTCGGGCTTGCTCGGTGGATGCAGCGGATAGCTAAGAAGGATTAGGCCAGCCGCCGACATGCCCTCCGCTACCGCCATCGAACAGACTCGCCCTCCCATGGACCGGCCCCCCAAAACAAGATCGGCAGGGTCACAGCCAAGTTGGGTAGATATTTCTTGGCAATCTTCGAAAAGCTCGGCCACCAGCTTCGGCGCCCGAGGCGGGGTTCTTTTCCCTTCTCGTCGGTAAGAAAATTCGTGCCGGACTACAGGAAGCGGTGCCAACGAATCCTCAAGGGCGCGCAAAGTGGGGTGTTCTTTCGTGCCACCGGCACCCGGCAACAACACCACTCCCGCGATCGACGGCACAGCGATACCTCCTGGGGGCAGAATAGGTGTCGACTCTGGCTGGAGGGGACAAAACATGACAACTACGGAGTTCGGTAACGGAACGGTGCTGAGCGAGGTTTCCCAAGGTGTCGGGGTGATCACCTTGAATCGGCCGGAAACTCGGAATGCCCTCAGCAGCGAGGTCTTGAAGGGGCTTCCAGAAGCCATTCGTTCGCTTGAGCAACATGGCGAAGTCAACGTGTTGGTTTTGACAGGAAACGACCCGGCTTTTTGCGCGGGCCTTGATCTTCGAGAACTCGGCGAATCGGGCGGAACCATCAATCCAGATCAATCCTCAACGTTTCGCGGTCCTTTCCCTAAACGGATAAAACCACTGATCGGTGCCATCAACGGGGTAGCCGTAACCGGTGGACTCGAGTTGGCTTTGGCATGCGATTTCCTCATCGCGTCCGAGAGAGCCAAGTTCGCAGATACCCATGCTCGAGTGGGTGTGATGCCTGGTTGGGGGCTGAGTGTCCTTCTACCGCAAGCAATCGGCGTTCGACGCGCCAGAGAAATGAGCTTGACAGGCAACTACCTCGACGCCGCCACGGCAGCAGAATGGGGGCTAGTCAACCGTGTGGTACCCCACGAGTCCCTTATGTCGACCGTCCACGCCGTAGCTCAAGACATTTGTTCCAACGACCAAGAAGGGGTACGACAAATGATCAACACATATGAACGCACCTCTGGCGTCACTGTTGAAGACGGCTGGGCACTTGAGTCGTCGATGGGTGAGGAATGGTTGCAACGCACCGGCTTCACTCCCCGAAAGGTTGCTGAACGTAGAGCCGATATTCAAGGTCGAGGCAGGGCACAAAACAGTTAGAGATTCATCCCTCACGGGCGTCGATCATCTGAACAATTTGGTTTGCGATTTCTAGACTCGCGGTTGCCGCGGGACTAGGCGCATTCAGGACATGCATGCTGTTTCTTGCCTGTGTTATTTCGAAATCATCAAGCAATTGGCCATCTGCGTCCATTGCCTGAGCCCGCACTCCAGCCGGGCTTGCTTCTAGATCTTGTGCTCTGATCTCAGGTACTAGTCGCTGCAATGCTCGAACGAACGCTTGCTTACTCAGAGATCGCCAAATTTCTCCCGCGCCAGTACGCCAGTATTTGCGCGCCAACTTCCACAAACCCCTGTTCGTTACATGTTCAAAGACTTGCGATGCGCTGACGTCTCGCCACCGATAGCCCTCTCGATCTAACGCCAAGACCGCGTTCGGTCCTGCATGTACTGCTCCATCTATCGTTCGAGTCAAGTGAACGCCCAAAAAGGGGAAACTTGGGTCCGGCACGGGGTAGATCAGACCGTTCACGAGGTCGCACCGTTCGGGAACTATTTCAAAATATTCGCCTCGAAATGGAACTATGCGGTTCCCACCAGATGCTCCGACCATCTCGGCTACTTGATCACAGCGAAGCCCAGCGCAATTAACAACTAGTCCTGAAATTATTTCGCCGGCTGACGTGGAAATCCGGGCTCCTTCGTCAAAGTCTTCTATCCCTAAAACGTTGGTTTCGTATCTGACGACACCGCCAGCCGTTTCGATCTGATGACTGAGAACCTCGCAGACCGCCGCGTAGGAAACTATCCCCGTTGAGGGGACGTGGATGGCCTCGATGCCCGCACAATTCGGTTCAAGTTCAGTGAGCCGGGTGCGATCAATAAGCTCCGCGTCCAAGCCATTCTCTCCTGCCCGAATGTGGAGGGCACGCAATCTGTCGAGCTCGTCGGGGCGAGTCGCCACGATGACCTTGCCACAGACATCATGTTGAATCCCGTGTGCTTGGCAGAAGTCAACCATGGCCCTTCGACCGGACACCGCAAGTCTGGCTTTCATAGACCCGGGCGCGTAATAGATGCCTGAGTGAAGTACTCCGGAATTACGTCCCGTCTGATGCCAAGCTGCACCAGGTTCTCGTTCAAGTACCAGCACAGATCGCCCGGGATGCTCAACGATGTATCGGTGAGCGGTCGCGAGCCCAATGATGCCTGCACCAATAACGACTAGATCAACTCGATTCGATATCAACAGATCACGCGCTCCTTCGGCCAAGCAAAATATTGCGCGCCGCGGTCAAAGCGTCAATCCGACTACCGGCTTCTGACGCTGCTCCACCGTGATCTGGGTGGGCGCTGCGGAGCATTTTCCTGAAGGTTCGGCGAACTAAACGCGAGTCGGGTAAGTCAGTAGGTGATTGCGTCGGAAATCCCAAAACTTCAAGGGCCCAGGCAACTGGGTCGACAATTTGATTTCCGTTCCAGGGAACCTCCGATGAATCCCCGGTTAGATAGCGAAGCAAATCTCGACTGTCTTGGCCTTGCCAACGCCGAGCGGAACGCAACAAGGTGAGCAGGCTTCTACGCGTCGGGGAGGGTTCGTGACCTGCCCTATATAGGGCGGCTAGCACGTGTGGCTCCGGGCGATCGCTGGGAGCTAGCTCAAGTGAAATATTTCCATTGGCGAGGGTGACAAGTCGGTGAGTTGAACGGGTCAGCCCAATGCGGTCTTGTTGCAGGCGGTGTCGGAGTCGCGGTTGAGGAATGCGCCCACCGATTTCAAGTTTGTTCAGCAGTTCGTTTAGGTCGGCGTTTCCATCATCATCTAGCTGCTGCGAGTAATTTGCGACCACCGCGGCGAGCAACAGTCCGCCGGGGCCGGGGGTCGGCTCGAAGTTCAAATTGTCATCGCCTAGAGCAACGCGCCGGGTCGGTACGGCAGGCCGAGAGTGCCAGACGTTTAGCTCGGCCAGAATCACACACGGGACGTTACTAGCGGAACCGACTCACGGCTCATACTGGAGAGCTTCTAGGAGCTAGGGTCAATCCCTATGGCAGACGCCCGTTCCGAGCTACCTGATCGCAATTTGGCACTCGAATTGGTGCGCACAACCGAGGCAGCGGCGCTAGCCGCTGCTCGCTGGATGGGCCGAGGCGACAAGGAAGGCGCTGACGGAGCTGCAGTTGACGCGATGCGAATTATTCTCGGTTCAGTTCCAATGGACGGCATAGTTGTCATCGGCGAAGGGGAAAAAGACGAAGCTCCGATGCTTTACAACGGCGAAGCAATAGGCGATGGCTCGGGCGCTAAGACCGACATCGCTGTTGATCCGATTGATGGCACAACCTTGACCTCCCTCGGCCGCGGCAATGCTATTTCAGTGATCGCTGTCGCTCCGCGGGGAACAATGTTTGATCCTGGTCCGTGCGTTTATATGGAAAAAATTGCGGTTGGGCCCGAATCAAAAGGTTCGGTGTCTATCGAGAAAAGCCCCACTGAAAATCTCAATGCAATCGCGACAGCGACTGGTCGAGGCATCCGCGACCTGACGGCTGTGATTCTCGACCGTGATCGCCACGCCGACTTGATCGACGAGGTCCGCGAGAGTGGAGCACGAATCCGACTGATACCTGACGGCGATGTTGCGGGCGCAATAGCTACAGCGACAAGCGACGGGGCCGACGTTCTCTTCGGTATCGGCGGAACCCCCGAGGGCGTAATTTCAGCAGCCGCATTGAAATGCCTCGGCGGAGAAATCCAAGGAAAACTTTGGCCTCGAAACAGTAGTGAGCGAAAAGCGGCGACCGACGCCGGCTTCGATCTCGATCGCGTTCTCCACACTGATGATCTAGTCCGCTCCGAAGACGTATTTTTTGCGGCTACAGGTATCACCGACGGTGAGTTATTGCGGGGCATTCGGTTTACTGCCGAAGGCGCAATCTCAGATTCTCTAGTGATGCGTTCGAAAAGCGGCACCGTGAGACGCATTGAAGCAACACACAACATCGACAAGTTGAGCGAGTTCGCATCAGTCGATTTCACTTGAATAGGTGACACATTTTTTGATTTCGCCGCAGTGACACGAACACCTCTATGCTCAGTTCTATGCCCGACGCGAACGACTTAGAAGAAGGAACGACCCAACAACTGGACTTCGACAAAGTCGGGAAGATAGGTCGAAATGGACACCAAGTGCTTCCCGTCGTGCTTCAAGAAGCGGACTCTGGTGAAGTGTTGTTTGTGGGCTATGCAAACGACGAAGCGTTCCGTATGACCTTGGAGCTAGGAAGCGCAGTGCTTTATTCAACGTCGAGAGACGAGGTCTGGCACAAAGGAGCAACTTCGGGCGACACTCTGTCGTTAGTGGACGTACGAGTGAACTGCGAACAGAATTCACTGTTGTACCGCGTGCGGCGAGACGGGGGCGGCTCCTGTCATACTTTGGACGAAAATAGCGCTACTAGATCAGGCTGCTACTACCGAATCGTGACTAGTCCAAACGAACTTACATTCGGCGACTGAACAAGAGAACGTTCAGATCGCTAATGTTTCCGTCTCTTTGGGCCTCAAGGGAATAGACGATCAGGAACTGGCGGCTACTTGTATACGAGTTTCGGCCCATTTTTTTGCGTTGGCAGCGTCCACATCCTCCGCATCAGAGGAAAGCGCTTCTTCCGCGACCGCTAAATCTGACTCAGCTTCGGACAGGTCTATATCTCCAGCGGCCATCGCACCGTCACTGAGGATCGTTACGGCATTTCCGCTCACCTCAACGAAACCCCCATTTATTGCGAGGGAGATAACCCCATCATTTGCCCACAACTGAGCCTGACCAATGTCAAGCGCGCCAATGAACGCGGCGTGGTTCTCGAGAAAAGCGATATCCCCGTCAACTGTGCGAGTAACTACTTGAGAGCACTCACCCGAAAAGAGCACTGCTTCAGGAGAGACAAATTCAACCTGCATGTGTGGGCCTCTCTGTAGAAATTAGGACTGCTCGAGTTCGCGGGCCTTAGCCATCGCTGCTTCAGCATTTCCTACGTTCAGGAATGCCTGTTCGGGAAGGTTGTCGAGTTCTCCGCTGCAGAGCATTTCGAATGATTCGACTGTCTCATCGATCGGGACGAAAACCCCGGGTAGACCCGTGAACACTTCAGCTACGAAGAACGGTTGAGACAAGAAGCGTTGAATTTTCCGTGCTCTATTAACGGTGATCCTGTCTTCTTCGGACAATTCATCGAGACCGAGAATCGCTATGATGTCTTGGAGTTCTTTGTATCGCTGCAGAATTTCTTGAACTCTGCGAGCGACTCCGTAGTGCCGATCTCCAACAACCTCTGGGGTCAGAATGGTTGATGTCGAAGCGAGCGGGTCGACTGCAGGGTAAATACCGAGCGAAGCAATCTGACGGCTCAATTCGGTCGTTGCATCCAGGTGGGTGAAAGTAGTGAAGGGCGCTGGATCGGTGTAGTCGTCAGCAGGAACGTAGACAGCTTGCAACGAGGTGATCGAATGTCCCGCCGTCGAGGTAATTCTCTCTTGGAGTTCGCCCATTTCGTCGGCGAGATTTGGCTGGTAGCCCACTGCTGACGGCATTCGCCCAAGCAACGTCGATACCTCAGATCCGGCTTGAACGAAGCGGAAAATGTTGTCTACGAAGAGCAAAACTTCCTGCCCTTGAACGTCGCGAAAGTACTCGGCCATCGTCAAAGCAGATAGGGCGACGCGGAGTCTGACGCCGGGGGGTTCGTCCATTTGACCGAAAACCAGTGCCGTCTTTTCCAAGACGCCTGATTCTTCCATCTCGAGATATAAGTCCGTTCCCTCACGAGTGCGTTCTCCTACCCCAGCAAAAACTGATACCCCGCCATGCTGGGACGCAACACGGTTGATCATCTCTGTGATCAGAACTGTTTTCCCGACACCGGCTCCGCCGAATAGTCCAATCTTCCCACCTTCGAGATACGGCTCAAGAAGGTCAACTACTTTAATCCCTGACTCGAACAGCTTGGATTTGGGTTCCAAGGTGTGGAAATCAGGCGCGGGTCGATGTATCTCCCAACGGTCGGCGACCTCTCCTATGTCATCTGTATCGAGAGGTTCTCCAAGAACGTTAAAGATGTGACCGAGTACGCTGTCCCCCACTGGAACCGTGATTCCGCGTCCGGTGTTTCGGACCGCTGTGCCGCGAGTCAAGCCGTCGGTCGCCTTCAAACAAATGACGCGTACTCTGCCTCCACCAATTTGCTGCGCAACCTCTCCACCAATAGTCACCAACGAGCCTTCGAGGTCTACATCCATCTCCACGAAAGTATTGATCTCGGGGAGCGAATCACGCGGAAATTCAACGTCGACCACTGGGCCAGCGATGGCAATAACTCTGCCGTCCTTGGTTTCAGTGTTGTCTTCGGTCATTGTCATTTTTGGGTCTCCTGAAGACTCAGGCGTCGCTTCGGTCGGGTATGAGGGCTGCGAGCGAACCCTCTAAGGATTGTGTGATGGCATCGTCAAGATCATGGTCACCGTCGTCACTCATTGCTTCGGATCCACTGACGATCTCCATGATTTCGGTGGTAATCGCCTCTTGGCGGGCACGATTCATTATTCGCGTGAGATTGGTTTTTAGGTCCTCTGCGTTGTCCGTCGCTGCTTTCATTGCACGTTGACGCGCTGCGTGCTCCGATGCCGATCCTTCCAACAAAGCGGCGTAGAGGCGGGCTTCGACGTAACGCGGTAGAAGCCGGCTGAGGATCTCCGCTGGTTCCGGTTCGAATTCGTAGCCACCTCCAGCCGTGTTCTCACTCGCGTCCGCTCCGATTTCAGAGGCCTCGAGCGGCATAAATTGATCAACAGTTACTTCCTGACTACCCATCGAAAGGAACCGCGTATAGGCGAGATAGACCTGCTGAACATCACCGCTCTCAAAAAGCTCAGCTACTGATTCGGCCATGGTTTTGGCGTCGCTGTAGTTCGGTTGGTCAGAAAATCCTTCATACGCCGCGTGAACCTCGTATCCCCGGAAGGAGAAGTAGCCGGCAGCTTTTTTGCCTGAAAGAACTAACACATACTGTCGACCTTGTGCCTGGTCAGCTGTGATCGCTCGCTCTACTGCTCTAAGGACATTGTTGTTGTAGCCCCCGCACAACCCTCGATCGGCGGCGATTACAACGTACGCGACTCGGTTTACTTGATCTGCTTGTGTGAGGAGCGGATGGTCCACACCAGCACCACCACCAGCCAAATTAGTGATTACGTCTGTAACTTTTTCAGAATACGGCTTAGCGGACCGAACTCGGCCTTGCGCTTTCACAATGCGCGAGGCAGCGATGAGTTCCATCGCTCGCGTGATCTTTTTTGTGGCTTCAATCGAACTAATTCGACGCCTAAGAATACGCTCCTGACCACCTGCCATTTTAAATCAGACCTCGGAGTCGCTCTCGGGGGCATCCACACTTACCTGGAACGTTGCCTTGAAGGTTTCTACAGCTGCCTTGACTTGATCTTCAGGCAGCGACCCCGTAGTGCGGATCTCGTCCAAGAGTCCTGCGTTACGGGTTTTCAGAGCCTCTAACAGTTCGGCTTCGAAACGTTGAACATCTTCAACTGGCAGATCGTCCAGAAGGCCATTCGTGCCTGCGTAGAGCGAAATCACCTGCTCTTCGACGGGCATCGGACTGTTGAGACCTTGTTTGAGTAACTCAACAAGTCGATATCCACGTCCTAGCTGAGCTGCGGAAACGGCATCTAACTCAGAACCAAAGGTTGCGAACGCTTCAAGGTCTCGGAATTGGGCGAGATCAATTTTTAACGTTCCGGCAACGCTCTTCATTGCTTTAGTTTGAGCTGCGCCACCGACTCGGGACACCGATACGCCGACATCGACCGCAGGGCGTACACCTGATTTGAAAAGGTCATCTTGAAGATAAATTTGACCGTCGGTGATCGAGATGACGTTCGTGGGGATGTACGCGGAAACATCACCAGCTTTCGTCTCAATGACAGGCAACGCAGTAAGCGAGCCAGCACCTTGTTCGTCGGAGAGTTTCGCCGCGCGTTCTAACAACCGGCTGTGTAGATAGAACACATCGCCGGGATATGCCTCGCGGCCTGGTGGACGTCGAAGTAACAGCGACAACTGTCGATACGCCTCAGCCTGCTTTGATAGGTCGTCATAGACGATGAGGGCGTGCTCGCCATTTTCCATCCAGTGCTGACCCATTGCGCAACCTGCGTATGGTGCCAAGTACTTGAACGGAGCCGAATCCGCAGCCGGCGCGGCGACAACGACGGTGTAATCCATCGCTCCGCGTTCTTCTAAAACATTAACGACCTGCGCGACAGTGGAACCTTTTTGGCCCACAGCCACGTAGATGCACTTCACACCCAATCCTGCCTGGTTGAGGATGGTGTCGATAGCTATCGATGTCTTACCGGTCTTTCGATCACCGATAATCAGTTCCCGCTGGCCACGTCCTACAGGGGTCATCGAGTCAATGGCTTTTATGCCTGTTTGGAGGGGCTCATGAACCGGTTGACGACCCATGATCCCAGGGGCCTGAATCTCCATACGACGCGGTTGAGCGCCCGCTATGGGGCCCTTGCCGTCGATCGGCTCACCGAGAGCATCTACGACTCGGCCTAGAACGGCGTCACCTACAGGGACCGAAAGAATTCCACCGGTGGACTTGACGTTCTGGCCTTCTGCGATGTTCTGGACATCTCCGAGAACCACAGCGCCAATCGAATCGGCGTCAAGGTTCAAGGCGAGTCCTACGTCGCCGCTCTCGAATTCGAGGATTTCGTTTACAGATACATTCGGTAACCCTGAAACTCGAGCAATTCCGTCGCCAACCTCGAGGACTCGCCCGACGGTGCCTGACTCTAGTGAAGAGTCAAAGCCTTCTAGATTCTTTTTGATGGCTGCAGTTATCTCAGCAGCATCGAAGCTCAAATCAGTCACGACAGACGCTCCTTCATTTTTTCGAGACGAGTACGAACTGATCCGTCAAACACGGTGTCACCTACTTGGGCAACGACGCCGCCAAGGATGTCGGGATCAACAACCACAACGACGTCGATATTCATTCCAGTTGCACTGGAGAGGGCGGATCGGAGACGATCACGTTGATCATCATTCAGAGCTACAGCAGATCTAACTTCTGCCACTGCTTGGCCGCGAGCTTCCGCAGCTTGGCGGACGAGCTCATCGGATATGGGGCCAATTTGGCTTCCTCGGCCAGCACCGACCAACATGCTCACCAAATTGATGGTGATAGGTGATGCGGTCGCACCCAGCAAGTCTTCAAGCACTCCGATTCGACGTGATGCTGGTATCGCGCGGTCGCTTAGGGTTGAACGCAACTCGTCAGAAGATTCGACGGTCTTACCAAGTTGATATAGCTCATCTGCGACGCGGTTAAGTTCACCCTCAGCGCCAGCCAATTTGGCCAGCCCAGCGGCGTACTCCTCCACTTTCTCGGTCATCGCTTTCCTCGTTCTATCCAAATCGGGGCACCACGACCATTGGACCGCAGTACCGGGGCCTCACCATCAAACGTCAGGGAGGCTTTCTTCATGCCAGCGTCAGTTGCCAACCGACTCGATGTAGTCATCAACTAACCGCGCGTATGCAGCTTCATCCAAACTCGATCGGACTATCTGCTCTGCTGCTCCAACGGCAAGAGACGTCACCTGCGCTCGCAAGTCAGCAAGAGCCCGGTCCTTGGCAGCTTCAATGTCAGCTTCGGCTTGGGCTCGTTTTTCGGCGATCTCTGGCTCGATCGCCGCAATGCGGTCTTGTCGCACCTGTTCGGCGTCCGACCGGGCGGCTTCAATAATTCGCGCCGCTTCAGCTTGTGCTTCGGCCAGCTTCGCGTCATATTCTCCCCGCAAGCTCTCGGCGTCGCTGCGAGCAGAGTCAGCAGCATCAAGATCGCCTTGGATCTTCTCAGATCGAGCGTCCATCGCCTTTTTCAACCCCGGGTAGGCGAACTTGGCCATGACGGCAAAGAGAATGAGGAACGAAAGGGTTCCCCATATCACCTCATCCATCGCCGGGATAATCGGGTTCGGGGCCTCCGCTACGGCGTTGGCCTCATCAACTACTGCAGAAGCTAGCGCTCCAAGAATGCTCATCTGCTCCTCCTACGCGAAGTTGAGGAGGATGAACACCACGAAACCAATGAGGGCAAGAGCCTCGGTGAACGCGATGCCGAGGAACATGGTCGTGCGGACCATTCCTGCGGATTCGGGCTGTCGGGCCATAGCAGTAATCGCGTTGCCAACTACCAGTCCGATGCCTACGCCTGGGCCAATGGCTGCAAGGCCATAACCCAGACCAGCACCAACTGCCTTTAGGCCGTCTACGGCGTTGTCAGCTTGTGCGAGCAAATCAATCACTCGTCTCTCCTATGTTTTATTGAATCTAGTGCTCGGGATGTAACGCTCCGCCGATATATACGGCGGTCAGAATTGTGAAGATGAAAGCCTGCAAGAAGGCAACGAGAATTTCGAAGCCGGTGAGACCGATCAACACAACGAACGGAGCCCAAACAATCACTGCTAGCGGACCCCAGGTCCATAGCGCGGTTGTGAGAACTGCGAATGTAACTAACAACAAATGTCCGGCCAACATGTTGGCGAAAAGCCGGACGGCTAACGAAAACGGTCGTACCAAGAAGGTAGAAACAAACTCGATTACCGCTACGAGGGGTAAAAGGGCTCCAGGAACACCAGGCGGGATAACCGTGTTCTTGAAATAACTGAAAAAGCCCTGGCTTTTAATTCCTACTGCGTTAAAGACACACCAGACGATGATGGCGAGGACAGCGGGCGCTGCCATGCGCGAATTAGCTGGGAACTGAATGAAGGGGATGACTTCGGTGATGTTCGCGAAGAAGATGAAGAAAAATAGCGACAACAAAAACGGCATGAATCGCATGCCGTCAGGACCGATCGTTTGCATGACGACGTTTTCGCGCACAAAGTCGATGGAGGACTCAGCGACGGTTTGCACGCCCTTGGGTACGAGGGCGCTCTTTCGGATCGCCAGAACAAATATGGTCAGTGGGGCAAGCATTGCCCAGAGATAAATCAGACCAACTTTGTTCAACTCGAAAGCAGTGCCATTAAAGAGAATTCCGGGCCATTCCAACAACTCCGCTATGGGCGGGAAGTGCAGTCCGTATAGCAGTTGGATCACTTCATCTCCTTGCGTTGCTTTTGCGCCAAGCGGGCAGGTCCGAGTCCCGGATACGCAAGTGAGAGAGAAACATAGCGCGTCTCCCAGACCAGCAACCCAAGATGAGAGACGATAATCGTTATGCCCAAGGGGACCGGGGCAAAAACGCTGATTTTACTTGCAGCGATAACCGCGATGGTGAGGACAGCCAACCGCAGAATGAATCCACCGAGAGCGGCGAACATCAAGGCTCCAGGGGAAATACGGCCCGCCCATGTCAGCAACCCGGCTGCAGCGATGAAATTAGCGAAGACCAACGCTATTCCGTATGCCCCCGAGGCAACCCCATCTGTACCCCAAATCAGAAATGAAAGGACAAGCCAAGCCGGGGCGACTTTGATTCCTCGCCAAAGCATGTCGGCAACGATCTTTTTTTCGGGTTCTGTGTTGACAATTACGCCGTCGTGGCCAGTCGTCAAACGTTCGTCCAATTTTTCGTTCACTGGTCCACCCGCTCGTCGAGAGTGACGCCAGTGGGTAAACGGCCATCTATTTCTTGAGGTAAGTCCAAACCACGGCGATTGCGGGCGCGATTGGTGGCCATCTCGAGTTCGATCCCGCCCATGCGACCTGTGTACCGGTACCACTCAGCGGTGATCTTTACTAAAAAGGCCAGAGCACCCACAGCGACAGCAATCCACGGACCGGTGTTTAACCAACGGTCAAAGAGCCAACCACCTCCAGCAAATACCGCCGGGGTCACCACAATCTCAACCGAACGAGAAAAGGCGTCGTCGGTACCGAATTGTCGTTGATTCTTAGAGAGCGCTGAGCCTCGCATACGACAGACAGTCTCCGGACCGGTGGGAAATGACGGATGCTTCAAGAAGCGGACTCACCCTATTGGGGGTACCCACTCGTTGCAAGCGCCCAACCAACCAATCATCTGTGTTGGAAATTTACAGGTGCGGTGATGCGCTCTGCATATCGGTCTTGCCTTCTGCTCCCACTCGATGTTGAGGTCGCAGGAGTAGAAGAAGCAGAACCGCTACGCCAGCCAAAGCAAACGGCAATATCGCATCCCCACTGCCAGTCATGGTTGGCACCAGCGCGACACCGGAAAGCAAACCAGTCCAAGCCCAAAGAAGAAGAACGGTTCGACGATGACCATGTCCCATTCGCAGGAGCCGATGATGAAGGTGGTCTTTGTCCGCTGTCGCGATCCCTTCACGTCTATAGGCGCGACGGGCGACAGCTAAGGCAACGTCGAGTAAAGGCACACCTAGAATTAAGAAGGGGATCGCTATCGGAGCGAAGAAAAAATAAACCTGACCACTGAACTGATCAACGACTCGGCCACCCACAGTCATGGTCGCAGAAGCCATCAGTAATCCCAATAGCAGCGCTCCCCCATCACCCATGAAGATTCGGGCCGGGTGGAAGTTGTGAGGGAGGAAGCCGAGACACACCCCGAGGGTCACGAGTGCGAGCAGTGGACCGAGGTTGGTATCGCTGATCAGGCCTGCATTCTGCAATTCCCCGCTGTAGATATAGAAGGCTCCCGCGGCGATAGCGATGGTCCCAGCAGCAAGGCCGTCTAGACCATCGATCAAATTCACTGAATTTGCGACCACCACAACTAAGAGAACCGTGATGAGGGTCGCCCAATCTGCTGAAAGGACCACTAGCTGCCCAAAGGGCACTCTGAAGTAAAAGAGGGTGACACCTAAAACGGCAAGGAGGCTCCCCGATAGCACTTGCCCAGCCACTTTCGCTGGCGCTGACAACTCCCGTAGATCGTCAATCGTGCCGATAGCGAACATGACAGTGGCCGCGACTACCACCGCTAACGCCTCAGAAGATCCTGCAAAAACTTGAGCAAACCCTGACAGGCGACTTGCCAGTACCAAGGCGGCCAGCATGCCCAAGAACATTGCGCCGCCGCCGCCAGTCATGGTTGGGCGCTGATGGACACCCCGCTCATTAGGGTCCTTCACGGCACCCATTTTCGGCGCGATTTTCATAACAACGAACGTGCTCAAGTAGGTCACGATCGTTGCTGCACCCAGCACAAGTGCGTGTTGGAGTGTCCGGCTCACTGGATTGTCCTACTTACCGGCGACATCAGTCGCGGGCTGCGACCCGTGTGCCCATCTCTCAAGCCTAGTTACGCGACAGAGATCTCGTGGGGAGGGGCGTCATCGCAGGTTTGACTCCCTGCGATGAACTTCAATCCGGGTAGGGGGGAAACTTTGCACAAAGTTCAGCTACCTCACGAGCGATCGCTTGAACTGCGCCTGTGTCGTCACGCTGGCGCAGTATGCGTGCCGTGAAGTCAGCAATCATCGCCATTTCGTCGGCCCCCATACCCTGCGTAGTGACAGAAGACACTCCCATCCGTACGCCGCTCGTTACAAAGGGAGACCGAGGGTCATCAGGAATCGTGTTCCGATTGAGAGTCACTCCCCCAAGATCAAGTACTTCTTGGGCCACTTTCCCTGTCAGGTCACCATCGAAGCTTCGCAGGTCTACAAGCAGAAGATGATTATCCGTGCCTCCTGAAACCAATCTGAACCCCTGGGCAGCGAGAGCATCTGCCAGCGCTCCAGCATTCTGAACAATACGCGCTGAATACTCGGCGAACCCAGGGTCGAGTGCTTCTCGAAATCCGATCGCCTTGGCTGCAATCACGTGGTCTAGAGGGCCGCCCTGGTTACCTGGGAACACTGCCCTATCAATTTTTTTTGCGAGGGCTTCGGTTGAAAGGATGCAACCGCCTCGAGGTCCTCGAAGAGTCTTGTGGGTGGTGAAGGTAACAACGTCGGCGTGGGGAACAGGATTCGGATGCTGCCCTCCCGCAATTAACCCAGCTATGTGAGCCGCATCAAACATAAAATATGCGCCGATTTCATCGCACACCTGTCGGAACGGCTCAGGGTCAATCCGTCTCGGGTACGCGGTAGCGCCAGCGACGATCAGTTTTGGGCGCTCAGCGAGAGCGGTCACGCGCATCGCTTCGTAATCGATTCTTTCGTCGCTCGCTGTCAGGCCATAGGAAACAAAATTGTAGAAACGTCCGCTGGCGTTCACCGGTGAACCGTGGGTGAGGTGTCCACCATGGTCAAGGCTCATTCCCATCACCGTGTCACCAGCATCAAGGAGCGCCATGTAGACCGCGGCGTTGGCTTGTGAGCCTGAATGGGGTTGAACATTTGCGTGTTCAGCGCCAAATAGTTGTTTGACTCGGTCGATTGCTAATTGTTCTACTACGTCAACATGAGAGTTGCCTCCGTAGTAGCGGCGACGTGGATAGCCCTCGCTGTACTTGTTAGTGAAGACGCTGCCAGTCGCGCCCATCACCGCTGGCGAAGCAAAGTTTTCTGAGGCGATGAGTTGAAGGCTTGTGGCTTGACGTTCCACTTCTTGCTGAATGAGTTGTTCGATTTCAGGGTCCGGTCCAACCGTCCACACGGCGTTGGGGGTCGTCATGGATCTGCGCCTTTCGCAATTGTCGAGGCTGATTGCCGTAAAAGCATGCCTCGAACGTTGAGTGTTTATACGCGCGTTCTACGCCGAGCCTTCGTCTGCGCTGTCAAGAGCATCCAGCTTCGCGATTCGTTGCTGATGACGCCCACCTTCAAATGAGGCGGCCAGGTAAGCCTCAACTATGTCTAACGCCATCTGCTCAGCGACGAAACGAGCTCCGATTCCGATCACGTTGGCGTCATTATGTTCACGGGTCAAGCGTGCAGATGTGGTGTCGTGAACTGTGGCGGCTCGAATCCCGGGAATTTTTCCGGCGGCCATGACGATGCCGATACCACTCCCACACACAACGATGCCGCGCTCTGCGCCACCATTGGCAACTGATTCCCCAACTGCCGCTCCGTAATCGGGATAATCCACTCTGCTCTCGTTGTTAGTTCCACAATCGACGATTTCATGACCGCCATCTAGCAAGTGTTGGGCAATGATTTGTTTAAGCAAGAATCCTGCATGATCGGCTCCAAGAGCAATAACAGACAACGAAGACCTCCCAACGGGCGTGTCGTTATCTTCGCGCGCGAATAGACACGCGCGGTGACGCGTTTTGCCCATAGCGAGCAGTCAACGATTTAGCCACCAAGGTCAAGTTCGATCTCTCCTATCGGGCCAGAGCGAAGCACCCTAGGGGTGTCGCCTGTTACGTCGACAACTGTCGACGCGGTTCCACCCGGAGACCGTCCCGGGATCACATAGTCGACATTGGCTGAAAGTTGGGCCGCCGCGTCTTGGGCGCTGTTGAGGGTTTCGACCCCATGCAAGTTCGCGCTAGATCCGGTGACAGGACCGACGTCGTCAATTAACAGACGCAGCCAACCCGGTTCAGGGCAGCGAACTCCCAACGTGGCACCTCCGTGCACGGGGTCCACTCCGCCACGGCGTCTCGCGACGATCGTCAATGCTCCGGGCCAATGACGTTCGATGAGATGTCTGCTGTTCGCGTCCAGTTCGACAAGCTCATCAGCTTGATGAACACCACTCACTAGCACGGGCATCGGCTCGCTATGGGGTCTTTGTTTCGCGCTGTATGAAGCTTTCACCGCCTCGGCATCAACATATCTCGCCAGTAACCCGGGGAGGGTGTCTGTAGGAGCGACCACTAGATTCCCACGGCGCAGGGCATCAGAGGCCGCAGACAAGTGTCGCGGCTCCACGTCATCAAGGGGTCGGCGCGCCATCACCGCTCTATCGTTCCCTGCCAAATCACTTTTGATGGTGATTTCTCTATACCCGCGAGCTACTAAAAGGTTGTGCAACTGGACTGCTTGATCTGATCCACATTCAAGGACCAGCCAGCCTCCCGGACAAAGCCACTGTCTGCTTCCACGCGCTATGTGCTCCAAGTTGGCAAAGCCGGCGTTACCTGCTATCAGCGCGTTCGATGGTTCCCAATTAGCGACCTCTGATGGCAGTTCATAGTGTGGCGAAACGTATGGAGGGTTGGAAACCAAAGCATCCAACGTGCCAAATAAATCGTCGGGTAAAGCGTCAAACCAATCGCCCTCGTGCAGTTGGACTCGCGTCGCGGATCGACCTAATCCTGCAAGATTCGATCTTGCTAGCGCCAACGCTTCCCTTGATACATCCGAAGCATGGATCTCTGCATTTGGAACTTCATACGCTATCGACAATGCAATCGCACCGCTTCCGGTGCCCATGTCTGAAACTATTAGCTTCTGCCCATTATTTCGGCTCGACGAATGCAGCAGATCTACAACAAATCCGGCGACAACTTCAGTTTCCGGTCTGGGAATAAGGGCTCGAGAGTCCACGGCGAGGTCCAAGTATCGAAATGACCAATGGCCTAAGACGTACTGCAGCGGCTCTCCTCCCGCACGCCGGACCGTCATAGCATCCGCTCGAATGACTGCACCCTTGGTCACAAGCTGTTCTTGTTCGACGTTGAACAAATGGGGCTCTATTCCTGTTGCTTCCTCAACAATTCGACGCGCACTAATTTCAGCGTCGCTTACGTCTGAATGAAGCAACTTGTCGAGAACCTCGTTGTGTAGCTGCGAGAACGTCAACACCTCGCCCGATTCCATCTCAGGCTTCGCCATTTCCGGCCTCGAGTTGTTGCTCTCGCTCGTGGATCATCAACGGCTCGACAACACCGTCTAGATCGCCGGCCAGAACACGTTCCAGTTTGTAAAGAGTCACGCCAATCCGGTGATCAGTCACCCGATTTTCTTTGAAGTTGTAGGTGCGAATCTTCTCTGCACGTCCACCACCCTTAACTTGGTCCCTTTTTTGGGCTGCCTGGCTTGATGCTTGTTCCTCTTGATGGAGTTTCAGCAGTCGGGCTCGCAGAACACGCAGCGCTTTCGCCTTGTTCTGTAATTGACTTTTTTCGTCCTGCATCGAAACCACTAGACCGGTAGGAAGGTGCGTTACTCGCACCGCGGAATCGGTGGTGTTGACTGATTGGCCACCCGGTCCAGATGACCGATAGGTATCTACCTCAAGATCATTTGGGTCGATTTGGACTTCCACTTCGTCGGCTTCGGGCAAGACGGTGACAGTGGCGGAGGAGGTATGAACGCGTCCTTGCGATTCCGTTACCGGCACTCGCTGAACTCGATGCGGCCCACCTTCATGTTTGAGGTGACGCCAAACGCCATCGCCCTTAACTAGAAAGGCTATGTCGGTATAACCCCCCATATCACTGAGGTGACTGCCCAACACCTCTATACCCCACGCCTTAGTGTTGATATAGGCGCGGTACATTTCGAAAAGATCGCGTGCCCAAAGGTTCGCTTCTTCTCCCCCTTCGGCACCTCTAATTTCAACAATCACATTTCGACCGTCGTTTGGGTCACGAGGCAGCAGTAGCATTCGGAATTGTTCTGCTAAGACCGCTGCATTGGAAGTCGCGACGGACTCCATTTGTCGTATTTCGCTTAACTCGTCTCCATCGCTGGACTCCGCCATTTCCCGAGCAGCGGCCGCATCTTCGAGCGCGCTTCGCCATTCAGACCCGACTTCCACCATTTCTGAAAGTTGAGAATAACGACGACTTACTTCAACAAACCGATCACGATCTGATGTGACTTGGGGATCGCCGAGTTGGGACTCAACATGAACCAACTCTTCCTCTAGTCCCTGCAGACGATCCAGCACCTTGTCAGGCTACCGATCATCAGCTGGTCCATTCGCGCCAACCATCGTCGATGGGGGCAACTACCGCCGGATCGACTAATTGATCCGATAATTCGTAGAGGATTGAATGAGCGTCGCGTTGAGGAACGACGACCATCAGTGTGGCTTGAGGATCAAGAAGAAGTCGTGCATCGGCTGCGAAGGGAATTAGGTCGAGGTCGATACCCACAGCACAGACCACCACAACATCGTCCCCTTGGGGTAAACGTCCTGTCGCCACCGCTGGGACAGCTTCTTTGAGATTCGTCCGTTGGATGGGTGGGGGGGCAGTAATCAGTGCAGATACTCCTATTCGCGCTGGTTGGGCAACAAGGTGGGATCGCAACCATCGTTCCGCCCCAAGCCGGTTCAGGGGGTGCGGCTCTGCGCCGGGCAGCCGATGTGATCGAACTACGTTAGCCACCTGTTCGATGGCTTCTACGGTTGGCATGTTGCCATGCAACATGGCGAATACTTCACGATCGTGGGCACCAACGCCAACTTCGATCCGGTCGCCGTGTTCGTCGGAAATAATTCGAGCTACCTCAAGTCCGGCGACCTCGCCGACAATAACTCCATGTTCAATGACGACTTCGAGGCCTGACTCTTCAAGGGTCGAAATAAGTTCAGGTACGTGAGGAGCGGTTTTTTCAATTGCTACGTCGGAGAGAACTGCCGGTGTTACAACACCATCGCTTATCTTCCAGATCGTTACAGAGCCAGAGAAAAGCTGGGCTCGTCTCGCGAGCACATCACTCGAACCTGACGCGAAAATGTGCACCTCGTTTGCGGCTGACCGCGCCGCTGAAGCCAGCGCCCATCCTAAGGCACGTTCGGGGCGCTCTTCCGCGAGCGCCGCCACTCGACGGTCGCTGAGAGTAGCGATAGCACCATCGTCGTTTCCGACGATGTCTTCAATTGAAGCATCCAAATATTCGCCCGCAAGCGATCGGAGTTTCATCGCGTGCAGTTGGCGGCGGCGTTCAGGGTCTAGCGCCACAATGTGGACTATTGGTCGTCGCTGTCAGCGTTCTGATCTGAGCCTCGACGACGTCCGTAACGCCGCTCAAACCGTTCTACACGGCCAGCTGTATCGATGATTTTCATCTGCCCTGTGAAGAAAGGGTGACTCGCACTCGACAACTCAACGGTGACGAGCGGGTATTCATTGCCATCATCCCAAACGACCGTGTCGCTTGTCTCAACGGTTGAATTGGTAATGAAAGAGAAATCAGCACCAGCATCGCGAAACACGACTGGGCGGTAGTTCGGGTGGATGTCACTCTTCATGGTTCAACCATTCTGGCGGTTAGATCGACGAATCGCACACGCAAACGCACAATTAGCGCTATGCGCTCTATCAACTGGCAGGAGAACGACCAGGGACTGATAGCCCGCTAAGAATCTCCTCGTTTGAACTGGTTGCTGTGATGCGTTCAAGTACCCAGTCAAGCGCAGATCCGTGTTGGTTCTCGTCAGCATCTTCGATCGCCACGAGGGTGTCTGCAAGTACTTGAGCCTGGTGCGCTCGTTCTTCGCCGTTAAGGCGGTGAACTTCTCGCGTACATGAGGCGACGACATCGATGGCTGGGTACACCCTCCGATCGGCAGCGCGACGATCGAGACGAATCACGGAATTAGCCGTGCCCTGTAGGGATTCAAGAATCATTTCGTCCAACAACCAACCGGTTTCAACGGCCGCAGTCGCGATGACGGTCAATGAGCCCCCTTCTTCTAGGGCTCGAGCAGCGCCGAAGAAACGTTTGGGTGGATATAGGGCGGCGGCATCCACCCCATTGACCAACACTCTGCCGTTGCCGGGCGCAGCCAGGTTGTAGGCCCTAGCTAGTCGACTCAGGCCATCCAGCAAGATGACAACGTCCAGACCGCCTTCGACCATTCGCTTGGCGCGCTCTAACGTTAGTTCGGCTACCTGTATGTGTTCCTCGGCAGGTCGGTCGAAGGTGGACGCCAAAACCTCTGCCTCAACCACCGCGGCTATGTCCGTGACTTCTTCGGGCCGTTCGTCGACGAGTAGAACTATCAGGTGCAGGTCAGGGTGGTTCGTCTCTATCGCGACTGCCAGTTCTCGAATGATGGAAGTCTTTCCGCATTCGGGCGGCGAGACCACTAAAGCACGCTGGCCTTTGCCGATCGGGGCGATCAGGTCAACTGCGCGGGCCGTAGTGTTTTCGGTTCCGTTGCCTTCAAGTGTCAAGGGTTCTCGCGGATGCACGGCCGTGAGGTCTTCGAAAAGGGGTCGTTCAAGCGTCTCGTCGGGTTCTGCGCCGTTAATTTCGTCGATTCGAAGTAACGCTGGGTTCTTTTCATTGCGGGCGGCTGGCCGACTAGCTCCTTTAACGATGTCTCCTTTGCGCAGACCGTGAGACCGAACCTGTTTGGCAGCGACATAGACATCGTCGTTGGATGGTAGGGCGCCTCGGGTACGGAGAAACCCGTAGCCTTCATCTCTCAGATCCAATATTCCTTCGCATTCGACTGGTTCGCCCTGCCAATTGTCGTCGCGGTCTCGGCCTCGCCGTCTACGTCGGCGGTTGCCGGGTTCGGCTACGCCGGGTTCCGCTTCGTCTCGATCCGGCTTCGTTCTCTCTTCATCTTTTGGCGACTCTTCGTCATCCTCGTCGACAGAAGCAGCGGCTGGAGGTGTTTGTTCAGAAGAATTGGAATTAGAGGAGTCTGCACCATTTTGTTCGACCGTCCGACGAACCCTGCGCACCGTTGATGGTTGATCGCTGTTGGTTGCTTGTCCGCTCGTGGGGCCCTCCAAGATGTCGTCAATGATGGTGGCCTTTCTAGCTCTGGGGGCAATATCTAGGCCCAAAGCAGCGGCCATTGCCACCAGATCATCACGGGACTTCGACTCGAGAAGTGCTCGGTCTGGCTGATCGGACATGTCATCCTCATGGTGTCGGCACACACGAATTGCGCCGGGAGTGGGTTTGGGGCCGCCCGGGCGGATCAAATCAGCAGGCGCCGACCTGAACCGGTTGCCGGATTCGCGAAACACACGGGCAACGGGACGGTGATATCAGGCTACTCAGCGAGCACTGCCAGTTACAACGTCGATCCAATTCTCATGCGTTTGTGGCAGACGACACGAATTCCATAATTGCGTTGAGTTCGTTGGGTAGATCGGTGCAACTTTCTGTACGGCCGTATAGGTCTTTTATTTCTTCGGGTTGAGCGGGGGCTACGCCAGTTGCGTCTTGCACCACATCACCAAACTTCGCTGGATGCGCCGTTGACATAATTGCAATCGGGCTACTACCAGCTTCTAAACGTCGCGCAACGCTGACAGCGACAGCAGTATGTGGATCTATGAATTGTCCGGTGGCTGAGTGAACATCAGCGATCGTCTCCTCGACCTCAAGTTCCGATGCTCGGTCTGCGTCGAAGATATTACGTAGACGAGTAATCAGAGCCTCGCTGAGTGGTAGTTGCCCATTTGCGCGAAAGTCTTGCATTGCGGTACGCAACCATGCGGCTTCGCGATCGCTTAGGTCGAAAAGCAAACGCTCAAAGTTACTAGAAACCTGTATGTCCATGGCTGGACTCGTCGAGGGAATAACTTGTTCGATCTCCATGAGCCCAGATAGGTGGGTTCGGGTCAGAATGTCGTTGTGATTGCTAGCAATAATCAGCCGGTCGACCGGTAATCCCATTTGCGCGGCGATGTAGCCGGCCAAGATGTTGCCGAAGTTGCCTGTCGGCACACAGAAAGAGGTTTGGCGCTCTCCGCCACCCAGTTGAGTGCCGGTGGTGAAGTAATAAACCGTTTGAGCTGCGACCCGAGCCCAGTTGATGCTGTTGACCGCGGCTAGTCGGCGCTGTTGCCGGAACGAACTGTCAGCAAACATCGCTTTCACGAGGTCCTGACAGTCATCGAAGGTCCCATCGATTGAAACGTTGTGAATGTTTGAACTAGCGACGGTGGTCATCTGTCGTCGTTGCACTTCAGAGATGCGTCCACGGGGGTGAAGCATGACCAATTCGATGCCTTCGCGGTCTCGGCAGGCCTCGATGGCAGCGCTTCCGGTATCGCCAGAGGTTGCCCCAACAACCGTGACGGAAGTAGCGCGACGCTCCAGTTCGTGTTCGAAGAGTCGGCCTAACAACTGGAGTGCCACATCTTTAAAAGAAAACGTGGGACCCCAATGCAACTCGACGATGTGGTGGTCATTTACACCCTCGGAAGGCAATTCTGTGATGGGCACCACGTCTGGGTGACGAAAAGTCGCGTAGGCCTCTTCGACCATTCGCCCAAGGCTGTCTTCGTCAATTGAAGGTGCAACGAATGGAGCCAAAACACGCGTCGCAACTTCTGTGTAGGGCAAGTTGGCAAATGCTCGCAAATCCGCTTGACCTATTTCAGGCAACTCCGAGGGCATATAAAGCCCTCCATCTACTGCCAGCCCGGCAAGCAACACGTCGCCAAATTCAAGAATTGGTGCTTCACCGCGTGTGCTCTGATACTTCACTTTTTAAAGATCTCCCGCACCCGTTAGTCGCCTATGACTCGGATCAGTGCACCAATGTCTTTGACTTCACTGAGGTTGCGTAGGTCGCGAAGCGTGGCCTGAACATCGGCTTCGCGTGCCTGATGGGTGATGAAAATTAGGTGTGCGGTCGATCCTTGCCCTTGTTGCTCCATGGATCGGATCGACACGCCGTGGTTGCCGAACACGCTTGCTACCACTGCAAGGACTCCCGGCTTATCTTCCACGTCGAATTGCAGGTAGAAAGCGCTGGCGGTTTCATCGATGGGTCGAATCGAGAATTCCGACAAAACCCCCAAGTCGCTAGCCACACCTCGTTGAAGGTTGCGGGCCGCACAAATGACATCGCCCAATATCGCTGAGGCAGTAGGGCCACCTCCCGCTCCGCGGCCGTACAACATGAGATCTCCAACTTCCGAACCTTCTAAAAAGACTGCGTTGAAGCTTTCTCGGACGGAAGCGAGGGGGTGGTGTTCGGGAACCATTGTCGGATGAACTCGTACAGCTACTTCGCGACCGTCAAACTCAGCCACGGCAAGCAGTTTTATGACATGGCCCATGTGTGATGCTGCTGCGATATCTGCCGGTGAAATACGGCTGATGCCTTCTTGGTAAACGTCTCCGGCGACGACTTTGGCACCGAAAGCAATAGAAGCCAAGATTGCGGCCTTTGCCGCTGCGTCGCCGCCTTCAACGTCTGCTGTTGGGTCCGCTTCAGCGAACCCCAGTTGTTGTGCCTCGGCGAGAACATCGGCGTATTCGGCGCCTTCCTCGGTCATCTTGGTCAAAATGAAGTTGGTTGTTCCGTTGACAATTCCCATGACTCGGCTGATGCGTTCTCCGGCAAGAGATTCGCGCAGCACTCGTATGAGCGGAATGCCTCCAGCGACGGCTGCCTCGAAGAAAAGGTCGACACCTCCAGCTGATGCCGCCTCAAACAGCTCCTGGCCTACGTTGGCGACTAACTCTTTATTTGCGGTAACGACAGGTTTACCGGACTTCAAGGAATCAATTACTAACTGGCGTGCTGGTTCAATTCCCCCAATTGTTTCCACGACTAGGTCAATGTCGGGGGAATTAACCAACGATGCGGGGTCTCGGGTGAAGCTGTCGGAAGGCAGGTTTACATCTCGGTCTGCGGACAAATTGCGAACGGCAACTCTCGACACCTCGAGGCGGATGCCGGTCCGCGCGGCGATCCGATCAGCGTCGGTTTCAATTAGCCGGATAAGAGCACCGCCAACTGTTCCACAACCAAGGATCCCGAGACGTAGGACTGAGTGAGAGTGCGATTGCATACTTTCAACGGTAGCGGGCGGAGCGGCGGTTCTTTGTCTCGATTTCCGACTGAAAGCCCCGAGTTTCACTCAACGCGCAAGAGTTACTCAACGTCGAGGCTGATCAGGTCTTCAAGTGTCTCTCTTCGAACGACCGGTCGCGCTGAACCATTGGAAACAAACACGACCGCGGGCCGGGGTATTCGGTTGTAAGTACTCCCCATGGAGTATCCATACGCCCCGGTTACCGGGGTCGCAATGTGGTCGCCTACGCCCACCCCGTCCGGGAGGGAGGCTTCTCGAACTAATACATCCCCCGATTCGCAGTGTTTTCCGACGATACGAGCGACTGCTGGTCGAGGCTCAGTCACTCTGTCAGGAACGAAGGCGGTGTAACCACTGCCATAGAGCATTGGGCGGGGATTATCGCCGAAGCCGCCGTCCACCGCGACGTATGTTCTGATGCCAGGCAACTCTTTAATAGTGCCGACCGAATAAACCGTTATTGCTGCTTGGGCCGCAATCGAACGGCCGGGTTCAGCAGAGATACGCGCCTTTACGCCTAGGCGCTGGCAGGTGTCGCTAAGCAGCTCTCCCCACTGAGCGATCGATGGTGCTGATTCAGATTCCACGTATGCGACACCCAGGCCACCACCCACCGATAGCTCGGGCAACTCAAGTGGTTCAGAAAACTCAACCACTATTTCAAGTGCTCGGGCAAAACTTTCGACGGTAAACACTTGGCTTCCAATGTGGCTGTGAATTCCGACAAGATCGATCCCACGATTTGATCTGGCTTGGCTCACCGCGGCCGATGCAGCCCCTGATGCCAACCCAAACCCGAACTTGGAATCGTTCTGGCCTGTTGAAACAAATTCGTGGGTGTGAGCTTCGACTCCAGGCGTGACTCGTAAGAGAACGGACGCGATGACGCCGTCATGGGAATGGAGATCGCTGAGACGGTCAAGTTCGTCGTACGAATCCACCACAACCCGACTCACGCCGTGAGCTCGAGCTAAGGAAAGTTCATCGAGTGATTTGTTATTCCCGTGTAAAACAATGCGTTCCCCTGGAACCCCGGCTGCAATGGCGGTGTGGAGTTCTCCCTCGCTGGCGACATCGAGGTGTAATCCCTCTTCATGCACTAGTCGGGCCATAGCGAGGCAAAGAAAAGCTTTACACGCATACGCGGCGCCGTCTCCAAATGCTTCCAGGGTTTCTTGACAGCGCGACCGGAGGTGGTTTTCATCATAAATAAAGAGGGGTGTCCCAAACTCTGCGGCGAGGTCGTCTACAGCAAGCCCTCCGATGAGCAGCTCACCTCGTGAACCAATTTCGGCAGAGTCGGGTAAAAGATCAAAGGGGATCGGTCCGGCATTTGAGTTTGTCTGGGTCATCTGCCCCTCCTCACATTTCCTCGGGGGCGGTCAAGCCGAGCAGGTCCAGGCCTATCGAGAACCCGATTCGAGCTGATTCAACCAACCAAAGCCGTGCTTGTTGAAGGTCGGATTCCACATCGGATCGAAGGACTGGACAATCGTGATAAAAGCCGTGAAACACCGCTGCAAGTTCACGGATCCATGTGGAAATTTTGTGGGGTGCTCGGTCGCGCGCCGCTATCTCGATCGTGTCCGGCAGAGTGGATAAAGCCCGTAGTAGTTCAAGTTCTCGCTCGTGTGTTAGCAGCGTTGGATCGATCTCACTCAGCGGATTTCGGGTAACTCCTCGTTTTTCCGCTTCGCGCCCTACTGACGCGATCCGCGCATAGGCGTATTGAACGTAATAGACGGGATTCTCGTTGGCTTGGCTCGACAGTACGTCGATATCTATGGTCTGGCGGGTGTCGATCGACTGAAGGAGGTAGGCGAATCGGGCGACGTCAGGCCCTACAGCCTCAATAAGCTCTCGGACTTCAACCATGGTGCCAGTTCGTTTCGAGAGGTTGATCTCTTTGCCATCGCGAACCAAAGTCACATTTTGGCCAATGATCGCCTCATAGGATGACGCTTCGTGTCCGAGCATTTGCAGGGCAGCTGACATTCGAGGGACATACCCATGGTGATCAGCACCCAGAACATCGATAACGAGGTTACCTCGGTCGAATTTTTGCGTGTGATACGCGATGTCGGGCACGAAATACGTGGGTTCTCCGTCACTTTTGATTAGAACGCGGTCTTTTTCGTCACCAAAGGTCGATGTTCGAAGCCACGTGGCTCCTTCGTGATCGTCCACCCAACCGCCTTCTCTCAAAGCTTCGAGAGCGGTTTCCATAGCGCCAGAGTTCACCAAAGCTTTCTCGCTAGCCCAATGATCAAAAGCCACATTCATGGACGCGAGTGATTCCTGTACATCTGCAAGCGCTCGCTCGCATCCCCATGCGACGGGATCGACATTGTCAGGCATTTCCAAAGCCCATTCGACAACGTATTCCCCCGCATAGCCACCTTCGGGAAGCTCGGCGCCGTCTCTTCGCGCGAGAAGCGAGGCACCAAACAGCTCGGTTTGGAGGCCGCGATCATTTACGTAGTACTCGGTGAAGGTCTCATAGCCACAGCGCCGGAAGATACGTGCGAGGCTGTCGCCGTAGGCGCCCCAGCGACCGCCTCCGGCGTGTAGCGGTCCAGTTGGGTTTGCTGAAACAAACTCAAGGTTGATCGATTGCCCATTCCCAGTTTCTGATCGCGCATAGGCACTCTCTCCTCCAGACACCACGTCGGTTAGGACGTCATGCAACCACTGATTGGAGAGGTGGAAGTTCACGAACCCCGGACCAGCGACTTCGAGTGTTTGAATTTGCTCGGCCGGCATGGACTCCAGAACCTTCACCAGATCAACCGCCAGGTCGCGGGGCTTACGTCCAGCTTGTTTGGATATCACCAAAGCAACGTTGGAAGACCAGTCACCATGTTCTCGGTGAGCTGGCCGCTCCAGGTGAATCTCCGACGAGGCGACGACGATTCCGAGCTCGCTTAGAGCGTCAGCCAAGGCTGTCGCCAAGACTTCAGTGATCACCAGCTTCAGCTCCCTAAGGTCAGCGTTGGAATCCCGCAGCTTCGGCGCCATGGGAACACCACCCGACTGTACCGCTGAGACCAACCAAGCTTGAAGTGACTTATGCTTTGGGCCGATGCCGCGGTCTAGTTGTGGAGGGTTCTATTGAATGCGGTACATTCGCTAACCCGCCCTCGTAGCTCAGGGGATAGAGCATTGGCTTCCGGAGCCATGAGCGCAGGTTCGAATCCTGCCGAGGGCGCAAAACAACTGACAAAAGATTCAGTGCTCATGTAACGCCGTGATAAGAAGCACGATGATGGCCGTCACCGTGTCTCCATGGGGAGTGGCGGTCACGGCCGCCCTAGTCGCACTCACCCTCGTTGTTTCATGGCGCCTCAATCTCGGCTTACACAAGGTCGTTTTCCTGAGTTCAACTCGATCTGTAGTGCAGCTGCTGGCTACGGGGCTCCTCTTGGTCCCGGCGCTTAGACCAGATGCCCATCTGGGGTGGGCCTGGCTTTGGAGTGGGATGATGGTGATTTTTGCTACCGGGGTGGTGCGTAGAAGAACGAAGCCATTGGGAGAAAATCGCCCTTCGATTGTTCTATCCGCTGTCGCTGTGACTTGTCCTCTTGCCGCTGGCCTGACAGTGGTTTTTTGCTTTGGGGTACTTCCCCTAAAGCCATGGACTCTTGTACCTATGGCAGGGATCATTCTTGGAAATACTCTTCCAGCGACTGCGGCAGGCGCTATCCGGTTTGTTGAGTTGGTAACGGAGGAACGCGGGCAAATCGAAGCAATGCTTGCACTCGGTTTTAAGGCTAAAGATGCTGTACGTCCCCAAGTGGCTAAGGCAATCAAGACGGCGTTAACTCCCGAGATCGAACGAATGCGAATGATTGGACTCGTGCTGCTACCTGGCACGATGACGGGGATGCTATTGGCTGGAGCCGATCCAATTGATGCTGTGATGACCCAGATGGTGGTGACGTTTCTTGTTCTCGGCGGGATCACCGTAACGGTCGTCACCGTCGTGCTCGGCTGCTCTTTTTCTGCTGTTGGCGACGGTCAAATCTCGACGCAGCGACATGACTAGGGTACTTATGCCTTCCAACCCGTTAGTTCAGTTCGATCGATAACGATCACCGCGCCTTTAGGTCTGGTTTCGGCGTATTGGGTGTAGCGATCGGACAGCAAGTCCAGGGCGCGTTCATATTCGTTGCCGGCTTGATGAACTTTTGCGCGACCGCGGATCCGAACCCACCAAAGATGCGTCCAATCTTGGTCGTTGTAATGGTCGGCTAGGAGCGTCACCTCGGGGAATTGGCCGATGTTGTCCAACCGTTTCAATTCGGTGGTCGATTTCTTTTTGTGGTCAATCGCTGTCACGACCACTTGATCGTCAAAAGCGAAAGTGATGGGGACCAAGTCCACTCGGCCGTCTGCCCGGATAGTGGCCAATGTCGCTACGCGAGCATGGCTGAGCAACTCTAATAATTCAGTTTCGTTCATTAGTCCTCGGGGGTGTGCCTACCCCGTCGTAAACGACGACGGTGGTAACGCGATGGGTCACACTAGTCGGAGCTACTTCCTCACCCAACTGCATGGGCCAAGAAGCCCGTCAGCCACGTCAGAATTGATCACGCGGCGTAGTCTCTTGGTATGGCCGTGACGGAAAGCGACACAGAAGCACCCAAAAAAGAGCGTTGGGTATTCCAATGGAAAGAACTTCAGGAGGAAGTAATCACGTCGGGTCTCTGTACCGGTTGCGCGGGCTGCGTGATCAGCTGTCCACACGACGTAATTGGGTACGACCACGTCCAAGGCGGGTTTAAGCCGTTCCATATCGAGGATGAGTTAGGGCCTGACAACTGTGGTCATGGGGAAAAAGGTTGCACGAGTTGCACGAGGGCCTGTCCGCGCTTTCGAACGTGGGAGGACGAAGCCGATGAGTTTTTGTTTGATCGGACTCGCACACCCGACGAACCGTCGGGGGTGTACAAAGACATCATCCTCACTCGAGCATCCGAGGACTTCATCCACGAGGTCGGGCAAGACGGCGGGCTTGTGTCAGCGATCCTGATCTGGGCACTAGACAACGGGTACATAGATGCCGCTCTCACCTCATACGTGGGCGAAGGCGAAGGCTCTCAATGGACCGCCTCCCCGGGGGTCGCCTTTAATCGAGATGACGTCATTAGAGGCGCCGGCAGTCGTTACACCTATTCTGCGAACACCCTTGCATATAGCGAAGCGATTGATGCTGGGGCAAAGAAAATCGCGTTGGTTGGGATGAGTTGCCAGAGCTCAATTGTGCCGGTTGCCAAGTCCCGAAAAATTGGAAAAGTCGGTAACAGGTTTGCTCTCAACATAGGGCTCCTGTGTTCGAAGTCGTTTGATGAGGCAATCTTTGAAGAGTTGTTCGAGCAGAAATATGGGCTAGATCGTCACACGATAAAGAAAACAAACATTAAAGGTGTTTTTCAAATCTGGACGGACGATGGCGGCTACTACGAAATCAACCTCAAGGAATGCCACGCTTGGACACGAGAGGGGTGTAACTACTGCCCGGATTTTGCCGCAGAACATGCAGATATCTCGACTGGAGGCATTGGTAAGTACAGCGATTGGACATTGACAATCGTGCGAACTCCAATAGGTCGAGAAATCATCATGAAAATGCTTGAGGGCGGTTATTTGATTGGCAGACCCGGAGATGATGACCCAGCGGCTATCGACCTGATGCACAAGTTGAGTCAAAAGTCTCGAGCAAGATGGCCTGAATTTGCCTGGGACAAACCCGCCATGTTGCCCACTCCAACCCGTAAGTAGCTCCGTCGTAGCTATCTCGTCTTAATCAAAGACATGTGTTGATGAGATCCACCATGTTGGGGCGCAGGTCGGTTGCACTCAAGAACTCTGACAACCGCGCCTCGGGGATCACATCAGCGGCTCGAGATGCTGAGCAACGACACAGTCGGTCCAAACGATCTGAGCCGTAACTGCATGCAGACAGATAAAGCTCTTTTGTCGAAGGCGACCACTCGGGGGGTCGATCAGCACCACGACATTGGATTAACAAACCTGCTAGTTCAGGTGGAAATTCGTTGAACGCACTCATCCGATCTTCAAGCCCTTTTACGTCGGCGATATCGACGTCGTAAACCAATAGATCGGAGGCGCAATGACATGGCCCAACTAGACCTGAATTCGCGATGCATGAATCCAAGAAGGCAACCGTGGTCCCAATGTCGAGCAAATAGTCGCTGACAGGAAGCGCATCATCCACGGCCAGAGTGCCGGGGTTATCGAATGAAGTAGCTGTCTCGTCTTGACGACTGACTGAGGAGTCTTGTAGCGAACAAGCGCTAGCTAGCACAAGACCAAAGACGACGACTCGGCGAAGAAGGTCTCTGACCTTTGTGTAATTAGCCATAGTCGAAGATTAGGCGGGCCCTAGTTCGGCAAGTTCGCGCGCCGTTGAGAAAACTTGATCAAGCATCGCTTCGGTAAGCCGCCCCGTAAAGGTGTTCTGCTGGCTTGGATGAAATGAGCAAACGATATTCCCTGTGCGCTCACATCCGTGCTCTGACAAGGGCACCACGACTCCGTGGCCAAACTTGGGACGACGACGCACTCCAAGGATTGAACACGTGACTTGATAACCAAACTGTCCCAGCGCAACAAATACGCGGACCTTGCGAAGCAGGTCCAACTCACGTTCGATAAAGGGCCGGCAGTTGTCGCGTTCTTCAGTCGTCGGCTTGTTCGCCGGGGGGGCGCATCGTACAGCTGCGGTGACGTAGGCGTCTGTCAGTTGAAGTCCGTCTCCGACATGCCTGGCAAACGACTGACTGGCGAACCCTGTCCTGTGTAGAGAAGCGAAAAGAAAGTCTCCAGAACGATCGCCGGTAAAGACGCGCCCGGTTCGATTGGCCCCATGCGCAGCGGGCGCCAATCCAACGATCATGACTTTCGCTGCTGGGTCTCCAAACCCGGGTACGCCCAACCCCCAATAGTCTTCGTCGCGAAATGCCGCCCGCTTCTCCACAGCAACTTGTTCACGCCACTCGACTAAACGATCACATTGACGACAGTTTGCTATCTCAGCAGCCAGCGAAACCAAAGAGTCCACGCCGCCGAGTGTTGCAGACTATGAAGCGGAGTCCAGTGACTCCAACGACTACGGTCAATTCGTGGCTTCTTCTGAACGACCTACGCTGATGCTTCTCATCAGACACGGACAGACCCCAACAACTGGTGTCGAGTTGTATGGCAGGAAGCCAGGGGTCCACCTATCCGACGTGGGGGTAGATCAAGCGGAGAAGGTCGCGGAACGAATTTCTGAGATGAATCAACGTGCCATTGCCGCGATTTATTCGAGCCCTTTGGAGCGTACGAGAGAAACCGCTATGCCCATTTCCAAGAGAGTCGGGATTCCCATCAAAAGAAATCGTGGGCTAATTGAACTTGACGTTGGAGATTGGACTGGCCGAAAGCTAAGTCAATTGCGCAAGCTAAAGGCGTGGTCGACCGTGCAGAGATACCCCTCGGGATTCAGCTTCCCCAACGGAGAGTCTTTCGTTCAGATGCAAACCAGAATGTCGCAAACCGTAGATGGTTTGGTGGCAACGCATCCTGGGAAAACGGTGATCGCTGTCAGCCACGCGGATCCGATTCGAGCCTTGGTCGCTCACGCGATGGGAACCCACTTGGATCTTTTTCAACGCATAGTTGTGTCGCCATGCTCCGTTACCGCAATCCTTTACACGTCTAGTGGCCCAGTTGTATTAGCAGTGAACAACACCGGTGACCTGAAATCGCTAACGCCAGCCTGAAACCCCTCCCCAAATTTCTCAATAGGAACAATGACTGACAACTACGAAATTAAGAACCCCCAGAACTTCGTTGCCGGAACTGTTGGAGCGCCCGGGGCTCGCATCTTTTATCTTCAAGCGCACGACGAGAGTCTGGTTCTAACCCTCAAAGTTGAGAAAGATCAAGTTCAGTCGCTCGCAAGTCACCTAGCTGAAATGCTGGAAGACAACAACAACCCGGTAGCAGCAGTTTCCGCCACTGAAATGATTGAACCGCCCAACGCAGTATGGACGGTAGGAGCGTTAGCCATCGGCCCGGGTGAAGAGCCCGAACAGATCGTTGTCGTGGCCCAGGAGCTACCTGATCAGGAGGAAAGTGAACCCTCTCAAGCTCACATTCAGATCAGCTTGGGTCAGGCAAAAGCATTTGTGGATCACGCACTATTTTTGATGGAGTACGGCCGCGATTTTGGGCGACAAAATGGCCATAAACCCATCGGTGAATGACGACAGCGCTGAACCTGACGGTTCCAAGTCAACCAACTTCGTGGACCTTGAAACCGCTCGTAAGGTATTAACCGATGGCGACATAGAGCTACTCGCTCGTATGCCCTACAGCTCGAACGCCACCTTCCTCGTCCGTGTGGAGCGGGGTGATTTAGCAGTGAACGGAATCTACAAGCCTGTCAAGGGCGAACGGCCACTGTGGGATTTCCCGCCAGGGTTGCATCGAAGAGAAATCGCCGCTTACGAATTAAGTAACGAGTTGCGCTGGGACGTTGTACCTCCCACGGTGGAACGGATAGGCCCCCACGGAACTGGATCTATCCAGCTATTTATCGATGCCGACTTCACTCAGCATCATTTCACTCTCGTGAAAAACCCGCTACATCATCCTGACCTTCGAAAGCTCTGCGTTCTCGATTTGTTGGCTAACAACACTGATCGAAAATCGGGCCATTGTCTCCTTTCAGAATGGGGGCGCGTGTATGGAATCGATCACGGCCTCTGCTTCTCGAGCGACTTCAAGTTGCGGACGGTCATTTGGGACTTCGCCGACGAGCCAATTGGCGACCATTTACTTGAAGGCGTGCGACATGTTGCGAACGGAGCTTTGGAACAATTAGCGCCGTGGCTTGAAGAAGACGAAGTTGACGCACTTACGCAACGGGCAAAATGGTTGACCGAATCACAAGTCTTTCCTGCAGATGATGGCTATCGATGGCCTTGGCCGTTGATCTGATTCACGGCGAGCCAAGTGCCCGACAAAGCTTGTCGTTGGTTGCCTAAACCCAGGCAGTTGCCCTAACGCGCTTTCAAAGCTTCAATCAACGCCGGAATAACTTTGTGCACGTCGCCGACGATGCCAAGATCAGCAACCCCGAAAATAGGTGCTTCAGGGTCTTTATTGATTGCGATGATGTTTTTAGAACCCTTCATCCCAACAAGGTGCTGAGTCGCTCCTGAAATCCCGCATGCGACATACAGGTTGGGTTTTACGACCTTGCCAGTCTGACCAACTTGTTTGGCATATGGAACCCATCCGGCGTCGACGATCGCTCGAGACGCTCCCGACGCAGCTCCAAGCAAGCCCGCTAATTCATCGATCATTGTGTATGCCTCTGGTTGACCAAGACCACGACCGCCTGAAATCACCACCGCCGCCTCGTCCAGCTTCGGACCAGAACGTTCTTCTGCGTGACGGCCGGTCACGACAGCCGATCCGGCGACACCAGGGTCTATGGCCTCAACTCCCACCACTTCTGCTGCTCCGCCTCCAGTTGGTTCAGCTTCAAACGACTTCGGTCGAAAGAGCGCTAACGCTGGGCCATCGTTTCGAAAGGCAGTGAAAACATTCTGGGTGCCACCAAAAACTGGCTCCTCAACTACCAGGGCTCCGTCCTCAACTGAAGCGCCAACGTTATTTGTAATGACTGGCTGATCTATCCGGACAGCGAGACGAGCGGCTGTATCTCGCCCATCTGGGGTTTGTCCAAAGAAAATCGCATCGGGGTTACTTGCTTCGATATGGGCCTGAAGCGCTGCTGCAGCGTGAACTCCCATCAGCTTGCCGTCAAGAGGGCCGGTACTAAAAACCTTGGATGCTCCATGGGCACCGAGCTCTTCAGCCATCGCAGCCCCGTCGCCGGCCACGAAAGCTTCGACGTTGGATGCGAGGCTCCGGGCAGCAGCCATTAGCTCCAGAGTTAGACCACTGGGGCCGCCCTCATCGCCTTCGGCGAATATAAGGATGGTTTCAATCGACATGTTCAACCTCCTCAGATGACCTTGAGTTCACCGAGGAACTCAATAATCTTTTCGTGGGCGTCACCATCGTCTTCGATGATTTCACCAGCTTGCCGTTCTTCCGCATCGGTAACCTGGACGGTTTCTTGGCGAGCACCGTTTTTCCCTACGGAACTGGAGTCGATTCCCAAGGCACTGAGGTCAAGTTCCTCGACGGGTTTTTTCTTAGCTGCCATGATCCCCTTGAACGACGGGTAGCGAGGCTCTACAACACCAGCCGTAACGGACACCAACGCCGGGGTCGGACACTCGACGTCGTCGTATCCCGCTTCTGTTTGGCGTTGCACCTTTACGTTGCCGCCTTCAATTTGTATTTGCTTGGCGAAAGTTATTGACGGAATGTTGAGGGCCCCTGCAATCATCTCCGGGACTGTCCCGGTGTAACCGTCAGATGACTCAACTCCGGCGAGTACCAAATCTGGTGACATCCTCGATATCGCGGCAGCAAGTACTTTCGCCGTCCCGAGCGCATCAGTTCCGGCAAGAGCGGCGTCACTTACGAGAACGGCACCCTCGGCGCCCATCGCCAGCGCTGTCCGTAGCCCACCAACTGCGCCGTTGGGCGCCATTGAAACCAGCGAGACGTCGCCGCCGCCGGCAGACTCTACGAGTTGGAGCGCCATCTCCACCCCGTAGGAATCGGACTCATCTAGGATCAATTTGTCATCCCGTTTGAGGTAGTTAGTAGAGGGATCCAACTCACCGGGCAAAGCCGGATCTGGGATCTGTTTGACACAGACAACGACCTTCATGCGTGGATTCTGCCCCGAGGTTTGGACATATCCAAATGTTAACTATAAAAAATTTTATAACTGAGTTCGCTAACTACCACACGAGCGTTGTTAGTGGTGTTCGGTTCGACTATCAGCCTATAAATCGGCGACACTAGCCACGTGCAGATTTTGCTCCTCGTCAACGGATCGGCTTCGTCGGTCACGGCACGAACGAGAGTGCTAATTCAAACGGCCCTAGCTGAACATCACGACGTGCGATTAGCCATGACCAGCCGCCGGGGTCATGCTTCGCGATTAGCCAGAGGCGCGGCTGCGACTGGGACAGACATCGTTGCTGTACTGGGCGGAGACGGAACGCTCAATGAAGCAGCTAACGGCCTAGTAGGAACAGAATGCGCGTTAGCTGCCCTGCCCGGCGGTTCGACCAACGTCTTTGCTCGGACCATCGGACTGGCGGACGAGCCGCTGGAAGCTACGGATCAACTGGTTGCAGCAATTGAGGCAAATTCAATTGAATCTGTTGGTCTTGGTGAGGTCGACGGCCGTTATTTTCTTTTCCATTGCGGGAGCGGTTTCGATGCTGCGGTGGTCGAGCAGGTGGAGCGGAGATCCGCTTTGAAACGCTATGCAGGGCATCCTTTGTTCATTTGGGCGGGAATTGATACTTGGCTCCGTCACTATGACCGAACTAGGCCAAGGATGACGGTGCGACACGAGCAAGGCGGCGTTGATGACAGCTACTTCACCGTGGTGTTGAACACAGACCCATACACCTATTTGGGGAGTCGACCTCTGTCTCTAGCTCCGCAGGCCACTCTGGATCGCGGCCTGAGCGTCGTAGCTTTGCGAACGTTGTCGTTGAGTGCCATGACCGGCCTGTTGTCCGATCTCTTTAAGGGCAAATCGCCGCAGGACAACGATCTCGTTCACGTTGCCCACGACCTGACCGAGCTTGTCTTAACTGGATACGGCCCATTTCCTCATCAGCTAGATGGCGATTATTTAGGCCCTGTCAAGAGCCTCAAATTCAGTTGGTGCCCCCAAGCACTCAGGTTGGTGAAGCCTTTATAGCCCTGGGGTGAAGCTATTGAAAATCGCTTAATACTCCAAGCACTTCATCAGGTATGTCAGTAATGAGACCATCAATGCCGAGTGCAGCAAGTTCCAACGCGCGTTCAACATCGTTGACGGTCCAGGCATTTACGTCGATTCCAGCAGCGTGGGCTGTCCGCACGAGATGGTCGTCGATAATCGACTCGTGAGGATGAATCGCCGAATGGCCATTGACAACGGCGTGACGCATCACATCCAGCCAGGACCTTCGCCCAAAAAGAAGCCCTGTTGGCAACCCAGGGGAAAGTTCACGTATCTGATCAACAATCGCATGATTGAAAGATGAAACTATCCAACGGCTAATCGGCTCTGCTCGCGATCGCAAATATCGTTCCAATTCGCTGGCTAGGTTCGACAATTCGTTCACGTCGGGGCTGTCGAATTTTATTTCGATGTTGACACGAAGTCCGTTGCAAGCATCGAGAGCTGTACCCAAGTCGGGTATGTAACCCGGGAGATCTCTTCTGTGAGAACCCTCTATCAGCAGGTCTTCTGCATGCGAGTCGTGATGAACCACCAATTGTCCGTTTAGAGTTCTTCGCACATCGAGTTCAATGCCGTCTGCCCCAAGTTCAGCGGCCGCTAGGAACGCCTCAACACTATTTTCTCTTTGCTGTTGCGATGCTCCTCGATGGGCATATATCTGTGGTCGCGTCAAAGTTCGGTTCCCCCGACCTTTTCAGTTCTTTATGAGAGCCCGACTCTCCGCGAAAGAATCCCTTGCCGGAGCATCAGTCCAACCGTAACCTGTTGTATCGCTGTGACTGCGTCATGAGTACATCCGGCGAGACCTCTATGGGGTCTGCCAATCGGACGCTTTAGCAGTTTTTCACCGCAGACAGATGTAGCTTCAGCGGCGAGACAAATGCTCGCGAACCCCCTCGCGAGTAGCACCTGGAGGAAATATAGACGTGAGTGCACGAGGAGCCATGCTGCTGGAAAGCGGCATCTGGCGAACCACCGCTAAATGTCGCGAGATTGATCCGACTGTTTTTTTCCCCATTGGTTCGACAGGAAGCGCTTTACGCCAGATCGCAGCAGCCAAAGCGGTCTGTGTCGAATGTTGCGTCAAAGATCTTTGTCTCGAGTTTGCACTCGACACTAACCAGGACTCTGGGGTGTGGGGAGGGGCATCGGAGGACGAACGCAGACAAATCCGACGTCAGCGAAACAGTGTTCGCCGTCACGCGAGCTAAGTCGAGCTCATCCATCTAGTGGATCAACATTGGCAATGGGTCTTCTGTTTCTCGGTTTAATCGTCTGTCAGGGGAACTTCAATTAGGACTTCTGATCCCGCCGAGTCGCTTCGCCTTCGCATCACGATCTCGCCACCAAGTTCTGAAGTTGCCAAGGCTCGAACAATCGAAACTCCTAGGCCTCCTTGTGAACTGCTATCAAAATCGTCGGGCACTCCGACTCCGTTGTCACGAACCATCATCCTGATGTGTTCTGCGTCTCGAGACAACAAGATTTCTACTAGGCACACGCGGCCTTCCACGAGCAGCAGATCATCGGGGAAGGCATGGTCAACCGTGTTCTGGAGTAATTCGTTTAGTACTACAGCAAGCCGCGTCACCACATCAGACGGGACTAGGCCTGCGTCGCCATGTACTTCGAAACGGATAGGGCGCTCGGGCGAAGTGAAGCTGTCTTGGACAGTTCGCGCCAACATGTTCGCTACTTCTGCCAGGCTCACATCGTCGGATGACTCGCTCGCCAGCGTCTCATGCACCAACGCGATCGCTCGGATTCGACGGACCGACTCGTCAATCGCCGATTTGGCTTCGACTGATTCAAGACGCCGGCCTTGCACACGCAACAGCGACGAAATGGTCTGAAGATTGTTTTTAACTCGATGGTGGATCTCGCGGATCGTTGCATCTTTCGAAACCAAGAGTCGATCTCTTAAACGCAACTCGGTGATATCTCTGAGTAGCACGACCGCTCCCGTAGAGATCTCTCGATCGATAAGAGGCATGGCCAAGACTTGAACGGCAGTGTCGTTTCGTTCAACCTCAGCTGTAATCGGCCCAAAATTTTTCATAGCTTGACGAATGATCGGCTGTTCGATTCCCAAATCCCCGAGTCGACGACCGGCAACATTTCCGACGATTCCTATCCGGTGGAGCGTGCTGAGGGCATTCGGTGAGGCGTATTGAATTCGAGCCTCGCGATCTACCACCAAGAGGCCATCGCCAACTCTGGGCACCTCATCCATATCGACATCATGTCCAACGAAAGGAAACACACCTGATGCGATCATTTTGGCTAATTGGTGGAACGTCTGAAGGTAAGTGCGCTCAAGTTCCCCGGGATCTCGACGTTCAGCAAAGTCGGGAACTAGTTCGCGACTCAGGACGCCGACCACTACGCCGTCGTGGGTTATGGGAATGCACATAACCCGTGCTCGACGATTTGTAGGTTTGATCGGCACCTCGCCTTCTACGACTTCACCTAACGCGAATGCTCTTGCAACTAGCGGTCGATCAATGTCATCTACTCGCAGTCCTACATGGTCGTCTCGATAGAGAGTTTGACCCGTAGTGGGTCGAATCTGCCCGGCAATTGCGAACTCTGTTCCAACCTCATCGGTCGGGACAAACAACAGCAAATCGGAGAATGAAAGATCGGCCAAAATTCCCCACCAAGCGACAAGACGTTGAAGGTGCATTAGCTGTTGCGTCGATAGGTCTGTGCCTATGCGAGTCAATTCCGCCAATGTGGCCATAGGTCAGAAATTACAGCCGTTTCGAAGCTGTCAGCAACGGGGCACCCCGTAGGTGACGAATTCGGCTCCACATGTGAAGTGTCAGTCGGTGGCAAATCCGATACGGCGATCGCCTGCCGCACCGAATTCGATATAACCGAGTTGTGCTACTGATATGCCGACCTCTCGGCCGTCGCGATCAGGTACCCAAAGCATGTTGGCGCTTTCACTTAATGCAGACTCCAACCCCGATTTGAGCTTTTCGGCGTCGTCGTCGTCGATGTCAAGCGTGAGCTCGCGGGCCACATTCATGATGCCGATTCGGATCTCCACGGGTAATGCCTTTTCTTCTGCCTTGTTGAGTTGACGAGCGTCAACACAACCCAGGACATATCGTATGCCGCAGTTTGACATCTACCACTGCTGTTCAACCATTCAGGAGGAGCAGGAAAGTTGGGAGCAACCAACTTTGGTGCGAGCCCAGTCTGGGCGCAGCAAAGAGAATTGGTTTCGTTCTGGCTGTTCATCGTATGGGTGCCGCACGAGATCTAATAATTCTTCAACCATCGATCCGTCGCCTTCCTCGGCACGTTCGATTGCTAACTGCGCCATGTAGTTTCGAAGCACATACTTCGGATTCACCGCGTCCATCGACATCTGACGTTCAACGTCGTTCGCTCCTAATTCGCGATGTCGAGCTGCCCATTGTTGAGCAAAGTCAACGAACGCTGATATTTGGTGGTGCGTCGCTGATTCTCGCTCGTAGATCGATTCGAGGAGAGGCTTAGTTCGCTCTACGGGATCAAGGGAGGCCGAGCAGTCAACTCTGCCCAGTTGTCTCCAAAATTTCGTCATATCGGTCTCAACAACTTGCATCACCGACAATGCCTCGTCAGCCAAGCTCTGATCACGCGAGTCGTCCAGCGATGAGAAGCCGAGCTTCGAGGCCATCATTTGTGACCATTTAGTTTGAAATCGTTCCGCGTAGTGCTGAATGGCATCTTGGAGAGGCTCGACCTCCTCCACCAGGGGATAAAGGGAGTTAGCTAACTGAACAAGATTCCACTGCGCGATATTTGCTTGATGCCCGTATCGATATCGGCGGTGTTGGGCGTCGGTCGTATTGGGCGTCCAATTAGGGTCGTAGTCATCGAGCCAGCCATATGGGCCATAGTCAATGGTTAGACCTAGAATCGACATGTTGTCTGTATTCATGACGCCGTGAACGAAGCCGACGCGTAGCCATTCGACGACCATGTCTGCCGTTCGTTCCGCCACTTCCCTCAAAAGCGATACGTAGCGACGAGGGCTGGGATCTTCAATATGTGGGAACTCGGTTGCAATTACGAAATCGGCCAAACATTGAAGTGTTTCGCGATCGCCTCGGGAAGCAAATATCTCGAAGTTTCCGAATCGAATGAAAGACGGTGCCACCCGACAGACGATGGCGCCAAGTTCCGGTCGGGGATTACCGTCATAAAGCATGTCGCGAACTACTTCTTCACCCGTTGTGACCAAACTCAGAGCCCTAGTGGTGGGAACACCCAGGTGATGCATGGCCTCGCTACATAAGAACTCCCTGACCGATGACCGCAACACTGCTAAGCCGTCGGCTGTGCGGGAATATGGTGTCGGACCAGCTCCCTTTAACTGGAGCATCTGGTGTCGACCGTTAACATCGACGACCTCACCCAAGGCAATGGCCCTTCCGTCTCCCAATTGCCCGGCCCAGTTTCCGAACTGATGGCCGCCATAACACGCGGCGTGTGGATCCATTCCTGCAAGTATTCGGTTTCCTGCGAGAACCTCAACGAAACCCGGTCGCAGAATTTCCGCGGATTCGAGACCCAGCAATTCGAACATCTCAGCACTGTGGGCGACGAGCCTGGGTGCGGCAACAGCCGCTGGTTTCACTCGGCTGTAACAGGCCTGTTCGACTTGCCGACGCGCTGTCCCGACCTGGGAGTCAGCAGGGAGCGATTTCGTGAACTGATTGTCGAAACGTAGGTCGTCGATCATCACCATCGCTCTATTTTGGCTCAAACGAGCTTCAAACCTTCGTTGTATCTGCGCGTTGGCAAATATTCTTCCGTCAATAAGCGCGCCATTTCAGTGAAAACATTCGCCGCCTCACTGTCCGGGTCTGCCACGGTAATGGGACGGCCGGTGTCTCCTCCTTCGCGGAGTTCTTGCAATAACGGGATTTGGCCGAGCAGAGGAACACCCAGTTCTTCGGCAAGTGCCTCACCCCCGCCGGATCCGAAAATGTCGTAGCGCTTTCCGTCATCGCCTCGGAACCAACTCATGTTTTCGATCACTGCGCGCACGGAAAGGTTGACTTTCTCAGCCATATAGGCAGCACGTTGCGCAACTTTTTGGGCTGCCGGCTGTGGAGTAGTAACCACTATCAGCTCAGATTTTGGCAAAAACTGTGAGAGAGACAACGAGATATCGCCGGTACCAGGTGGAAGATCAACCAACAGGTAATCGGGGTCGTCCCAATGCACGTCAGTGAGAAATTGTTCTAAGGCCTTGTGGAGCATCGGTCCGCGCCAGATGACTGGTTGGTCCTCTCTAGCGAAGAACCCCATCGAAATGCAACGAACACCATTGGCTTCAACAGGCACCACCATCTGGTCAATCACCGTTGGGGGGCGCTCCACTCCAAGCATCCGGGGAATAGAAAAGCCCCAGACGTCTGCGTCCACTACCGCGCTCCGGAGCCCCCGTTGGGCAAGAGCAATGGCCAAGTTCGCCGTAACCGTGGATTTGCCAACTCCACCTTTCCCGCTCGCTATTAACAAAACACGTGTGCGATTCCCAGCTTCCGCGAATGGAATCGCTCTACCTTCGGCGTGTCCCTGGGCTTCTTGACTACCACCGCTGGCTGCGGGGTCACCAATGAGTTGTTCGCGCACTGCGGCTTGCTCGGCTTCATCCATCACCAAGAACTCGACTGATACTGCTTCCACCCCGTCTCGGGCTGTTATCGAAGTTTCGATGAGATGTATCAGCGTTTCGCGTGCTGGCCAATCTTCGGAGGGCAAAGCAACCACCGCGTGAACAGTGCCGCCGGCTAGGGACACCCCTCGGAGCATGCCCATCGTGTGTAAGTCGCGACGAAGTTCCGGGTCAACGACCTTGCCAACAATCTCAATTAGCTCATTGTCGGAGATAGTCATTACCTAATTCCTACCTGCAAAACAACAAATTCGGACTTGATGACTGGAGCATCAGTAGAATCTAGTGCCGTGGACGGTCATACACTCACCCCAGAAACTTTCTCTGCCACCGTTGAATCCATCACGGCATCATTCGGTGATCCGACCCGACGAGATATTTACCTCCGAGTTAGAGAATCCGCAGAAGGATTGACCGCGACCGAGGTCGCGAAGGCAGTGAATCTACATAACAACGTTGCTAGACATCATTTAGACAAACTGGCAACAGCAGGTCACGTCGTCGTGGACATACGCCCAGCGGCCGGAGCTGGGCGTCCATCTAAGCGTTATCGCGCGGCTAGTTCTGATATCACGCTCGAGTTCCCGGTACGGCACGACGATCTGCTTGGAACGTTGTTGGGTAGGGCTCTAGCGCTTCTTTCAGACCGTGAGGCTGAACAGCTCGCCGAAGAAGTAGGGCACGAATACGGGCTCCATTTAGCCGCAGCGATGGCACCCGGCGAAGCTCAACGTTCCCTGAAGTCTGCCGTCACGATGGTGGCACAGACCCTTACATCTCACGGTTTCGCAG
>DUBN01000065.1 GCA_012960315.1 Acidimicrobiia bacterium | reverse complement strand
TACGTGCCAAAGGATGCGAGGTGACGTCTACCCGCATTGAAGGAGTAGGACACAGCGTGCACACTGATGCTTTGGAACGATTCGTGCCTGATCTTGCTGCGTTTTTGGAACGACTCGAATAGTGCCACCTTGCACCTAGAGCTCTGCGGGGATCCGCGCTAGCTGGGTATTCCTGGTGGAACAGACGCTTCCGCGGCAGAGGTGGAAGCTTTTGTAGAGTCCGTCGATCGGTCGTAGCTTGGGCCAAGATTCTTAGGGGATTGATATGGCAAGACTTGGGTTTTGGCCGCCGGTCTATGGCAACTGGATCATCTCCACAGATCAAGACACGCGTGATGCTTCTTTTGCCTACACGAAACAGGCAACCCTGCTGGCAGAGCGATTGGGTTTCGACACGATGCTTATCGCTGAACACTTTATGAATCCTGTTGGTCCAGAACTCAGTCAGTTAGATGCCTGGACAACTGCAAGTGCGCTAGCTGCGGTCACAGAAAACATCGAAATCATTACGGCTGTTAAGCCAGGGTTTCGAGCCCCAGGGGTCATCGCGAAAATGGCTAGTCAAATCGACCATATAAGTAATGGCCGTATGGCGCTCATGCTGGTCTCCGCATGGTGGCTGACAGAGTTTGAAATGTTGGGCGCACCTGTTTTGGCGCACGATGATCGTTACGTCCGATCTGAAGAATTTCTCAAGGTGATCGTGGGAAGTTGGACCGAGCAAGAGTTCAGTTTTTCGGGCGAACACTACGAAGTGAAAGAAGCGACCCTTTCTCCAAAGCCGCTACAGCAACCACACCCCCATATCTATCTCGGGGGTGAATCGGAGCAGGGACGAACCTTGGGCGCCAAGATGGCCGACACGTTCCTTATCAATGGCCGTCCGCCTGAAGAAATTGAGGAGATCGTCGGTCATGTTCGACAGCTAGCACATACTTATGGACGCGAGCCCCGATTCGGGATGTCGGCATTCGTAATATGCCGAGACACAGAAGATGAGGCCAAGCAGGAGTTTCAGCGCCTCCTAGAACTCCGCAAACTTGAACTCAAAGGCTACGACACTGAAGTTGTAATGCTGAAGTCTGTGTCACCTGGCGGTGCGCTGGGGACGAACGGGGGTACCGCGGCAGGCCTTGTGGGAACCCCAGAGCAAATAGCTGAACGAATGAGACGCTTCGAAGATCTTGGTATCGAGACGTTCCTGTTTCAGTTCCACCCGGTGATCGAAGAGATGGAACGCTTCGGCGAGCAGGTCTTGCCGTTGCTATAGGGGTCTTCCCAAACAGGGGTGGAGGTTCAGTTGCGGCAGTAACCCATATTTTTGATCGACGGTGGCGACGCCCGGTGGTTCTGAATTTGGGGGGTTTAAATTGGTTTCCACCAAGAAGCGTCCTGCAGACGGTCGATTACTGCTTCGCAGAGGCTTGTGTCCATGACCCCAGGTTGGTCTTCAACGGAGACAGAGGTGACGACTCCATTTTCGGTAACGAGAGCGTACCGTTGGCACATTGGTCCGATTCCGAAGCCGGGGGGACTTGGCATGTCCATGCCTAGAGCGCGCGCTAAGTCTCCTTCCCCATCTGGAATCATCATGACGTCGGGAGAACCGTGTGCTTTGTTGAAAGCGTCCATGACCCAAGGGTCGCGAACAGCTGTGCAGGCGATTCTTGATACCCCTCCGCCAGCCAGTTTTTGTGCGTTTTCAACGTAACCAGGAAGATGCACGTCCGAACAACCGCGAGAAAAAGGAACTGGTGTAGCGAACAAGATGTTTCTGCCGGTACCTAGTAGTGACCTCGTGCGCACACCCATAGGCGAGCCGTCTGGCCCCAGCATCGTGACCTCTACGTCAGGTATTTCATCGCCAACCTGGATCATTTGCTGGTCCTTTCAACAGAATTGAAGCACGCGTTGAGACTTTAGACCGGTTTGTGACACGCAAGTCAGCCGGAGTTTGCAACGCGGTTGCTCGCACCCAGTTCATCGAAGATTTCTTTCTCGAACCATGTGACGAATCTCGGATCTCGTGCTGGCTTCCACAGCTGCCAAACGGCGGGCCCGAGACGCATCTGCATGAGCCCCTCCACCGCTTGGACTCGCATCTCGAGGTGGCTTTTATCGATGAGTCCTTTGTCGTGCATGTCCCAGGTGTCGAAGATATCGACGAGCAGAGTATTCATCCATAGCGTCACTCTCCACTGGTCATGGTCGGCCATGTCATCGGCTTCCCAGTCTTTCGCCATAAACATTGAAAAATCGGTGTTTTGTGCAGACGATAGGTAGCGGTCGTACATCCGTTGGGTGAGGCTGTGACCGAATTGTGCTTTCGTCAATTGAAGTGCTTGCCTGGCTTCGGTGGCGATAAAGATGACGGTGAACGAGAAAAGTACCGCTTCCATAATCTGAGCTAAATCTGACAGGTCTCCCATATTCATTTATCTCTCCGATGGCGGCTGTTATTGATTGCGAACTGGCCCCCGCCTGGCTGCTCGTGTTCGAATCTTGTCCCATTCTTGGCCGCTCTGTCTCTTCGGCGTCTTTGCCGTTTCTTGAACGGTTCTGAACTGGGCATGTGAAAGGCGGGGAGGGTGCGCCGTCGACAAGCGCGTCGAGATGTGGGCTGTGAGAGATGTTTGGTTGAATAAGTGGCCCGAATATCGCAGCACCGGCGACTATGCGATCTGC
>DUBN01000064.1 GCA_012960315.1 Acidimicrobiia bacterium | reverse complement strand
ACAGTGGGCGCCCAAAGTCAGAGATGGGCTCAGCAACGGCTTTTTTCTGGTCTCGCTTCTGCCACCACATCCAGAGGAAAGGGAGTCCTGCAAGAACGGCAAGGTGTTCAATCACGACAACAATGTCCGAAACTTTTTTCAGATCCATACGCATTGGCGGAAAAGTGATCGGGCTCCCACCAATAAATTGGCCTTCGGTGAAGAGCATGCGCTCAACAGACCAACCCCATTCGTTGTCGGTCAAACGCACCCACCGGTCCGGGACAACGCCGAATGCCATAAGGAGCAGCATGAATACATATGCGGCTCCGAGCATTGCTTCACCCCAAGAGGTGCGGCGATCCGTGGGCCTGCGTTGCCCGTACGCGATGATGCCATAGACCATGAGACCTGTGATCAGGATTGATGTCACAAGTGCGACCACTGGTCCTCCTGCCTGGTACGTACTGTCGGTGCGTGCTAACCGGATGAGGTGAGACCTTTACAAGCTTCACCCTGTGTAAATCCAAAGTATGAATCTACGGTCAAATCTACCCGAGCGACGCCCGGATCGTTCGACGTTCTACCACGCTTCGACGACGGATTCGTAACTCAAGAACGCCCTATATGGTGGCATCCGCGTGGCCACAATACCGAACCCAAACGAGGATTTTTTTTCAGAACTTCAATCTGGACCAAACTTAAGCAAAAACTGTCTGCCAAACTTGGTCCTCTCACCTCACGACGGCCTATCTTTGATCAGCGCACCTACCTTGTTCTTTAACAGCACAACCTGCGATGCGGGGCACCACGTTGGTACCTCGCGGAGGATCCAGTGACCGAAGTTCCCGAATATCTATTCGAGCGTTCACGTCAGAGACGTATAGACCTTGGCCTGCTCGATGACGGCGGCGGCGGTACTCCCTCCGCGAGTGGAGCTTCAGAGGGCGGCGCAGTCGCTAGTTCAGGGCCGAGCAGCGCTGATGTGATCGCCGCGGCGAAAGCCGACGCGAAACTTGAACTTCAAGCGGAGTCCGGGATTGAACCGGTTTGGGTTTCTGCGGCACGAAGCCGAACCAAGATCCCAATATGGGCACTTCCCGTCATGTTTTTCTTACCTTTATGGGCGTTCGTGTACGTGAAACTCACCGAACCACCTCCGGAACCGGTGACCGCTATCACTGAGGGAGCAGCTACTTACGCTGCGCGTTGTGCAAGTTGTCATAACGGAACGGGCGCTGGGAGCGAGGGCGGCGGAGTCGGGCGTCCCCTTTACAACGGTGAAGTCTTATTGACCTTCCCCAAGCTTGAGTCCGACATGTTGCACTGGCTTGAGGTCGGCTCTGAAGGTATTGGGATTGGTAATGCCTATGGCGCCACCGATCGGCCTGGAGGGGCTCACATTTCTGGCGAAACCGGAGCCAATATGCCCGGTTTTGGTGGGGCATTGAGCGAGTACAAGATCTATTCAGTCGCTCGATATGTCCGCGAGGTGTTGAGCGAAGAACAAATCAGCGACGAAGAAGTCGCTGGTCGTGACGCCGAGTGGGAAGCTCTTGGAGGCGGGAAGGACCTCAGTGGCGGGGGCCATGGCGGCGGTCACTAATCCGAAGTTCCTTTAGGACATCTTGAACAATTTCTCTGCGGCGGCCCGCTGAGTCGAAGGACAAACGTTCATGTCGATGCGTCTCTCTACCGAAGTTCTGGTTATCGGCGCCGGTCCCGCGGGTAGCGCGGCGGCTCATTGGGCGGCTAAAGCAGGCCACATGGTCGTAATGCTCGAAAAGGAAACTATGCCCCGCGAGCGGGTGTGCGGTGATGCACTCACACCCAAAGCAGTTGGCCACTTACATGACATGGGGCTCAGTGTCACATGTGATGAGTTTCACCGTCACCATGGGCTGCGTATGACTGCGCATGGTCGCAGCATCGAACTTAGATGGCCAACTGATCATGATCATCCGAGTCACGGTTTAGTTATCCGACGCAGCAGGCTTGATCAGCTGTTAGTCGAGCACACCGCAGACACAGGGGCTCAAGTGTGGACGGGGGTGGAGGTCCTTGATCCCATCATCGAACACGGACATCTGCGTGGTTGCCGGGCCTTTGGTTCAGGCAATGGCACTGGGCCCCACGGTGAAATTGAGGTTCGCGCGCGTTTTGTTGTCATCGCTGACGGGCCTCTTTCCCCATTTGGGCGTGCGTTGGGCACTGCCCGCACTAGAACCTATGCACAAGGGGTAGCGATGCGTGGCTATTTCCCAAGCATTCATCATGACGACGATGTCATCGAGTCGGTCTTTGATTTACGCGACAACACTGGAGAACAACTCCCAGGTTATGGCTGGGTGTTTCCGGTAGGGGATGGAACGGTTAACGCTGGAGTCGGTTTGTTAAGCCATCATCATGGGAATGACCCTCGGTCCATGCGGGAACTATTCGATCAGTGGATATGTCAGATTCCCGAGTATTGGGGAGTCGTATCAGAAGATATTGAGAGCGAACCCGAAGGCGGGCGTCTCCCTATGGGGGCTTCGGTCCGTCCTCGGTCTGGTCCCAACTGGGTTGTCGTCGGAGACGCAGCTGGCAGCGTCAACCCATTTAACGGCGACGGGATTGAGCCCGCGTTGAGTAATGGGCGCTTGGCTGCAACCGTTATCAGTGACGCCATCCGCAGCGGAGATGGTTTGGAGTTGCGACAATACGAAAGGCAACTGGCGTCAAAATATGATCACTATTACCGGCTTGGCCGATTAGCTACTAAGGCCCTCGGCAAGCCAGGGCTGATGCGGCGGTTCACGCTGCTCGGGATTCAATCACGGGTGCTCACGGAACTGGTGATGCGAATCTCTACGAATCTGGTAAACAACGATGCGGGTGGGACCGAGTCGGTATACGAAATTGGGAAAGTTATAGCTCGGCTCGTCCCAGACCGCGACTAACGGATTCGTGACGTGGCCACGCAGCGAATGCGAATATCAAAGAGAAGCTGCGCTTTCGGCTGCAGCCCCAATCACAGTGTCAACAACATCTTCTGTGTGAGCTAGCCCGACGAATAGCGCCTCGTATGCTCCGGGTGCCATTGCTACGCCACGATCAAGCATCTCGTGGAAGAAGCGGGCGTAGGCTTTTTCGTCGGTTGTTCGCGCCTCATCGTATTGAGTCGGGGCATTGTCTCCGAGGAAAAGGCCTAGAAGCGACCCGACACGCGGGGCTATTGCGGGCAGGCCAGCACCGTTCAAGACTTTTTCGATGCCGGCGCTGAGTCGTTCGGTCATGGCGTAGAGCTTTTGATAGGCCGCTGAATCCAAAAGTTGTAAGGCCGCGCAACCTGCGGCGGTTGCGAGCGGATTACCTGAGAGCGTCCCTGCTTGATAGACGGGCCCGACAGGGGCGAGCGTGCTCATTATTTCTTCAGATCCTCCGAAAGCTCCAATTGGTAGCCCACCTCCAATGACTTTGCCGAAGCAAGCAATGTCAGGAGTGACTCCAAACCATTCGGACGCTCCGCCGCGGGCGAGACGGAATCCAGTAATCACTTCATCGAAAATCAGCAGAGTTCCGGCAGCGTCACACGCCGAGCGCAATTGAGGGAGGAATCCTTCCAGTGGCGCGATCAGACCCATATTTGCTGCTACGGGCTCCACAATTACGCAGGCATCGTCTTGGGTGATTTCGGGTACTGCGTTGTAGGGGACGACGATGGTGTCGGCGACGGCGGAGGGGGGGACCCCTGCCGAACCCGACAAACCCAAGGTGGCGACACCGCTTCCACCTGCTGCGAGAAGCGTGTCAGCGTGACCGTGATAGCAACCAGAGAACTTGATTACGCGGTTCCTGCCAGTGTGGCCGCGGGCAAGACGGATAGCGCTCATCGTGGCTTCGGTACCACTATTCACGAGTCGTAGCTGTTCGATACCGGGGACGCGGTTTACGATTTCTTCCGCCAAGAATATTTCTCCTGGGGTAGGCGCTCCGAAGGACGTTCCCAGAGCGGCCGCTTTCTGAATGGCTTCTGTGACTTGGGGATGAGCATGACCTACTATCACCGCTCCGTAAGACTGAACTAGATCGATGTATTTGCGGCCTTCAGCGTCGTAAACGTGGGCCCCTTCCCCTCGAACTACGAAGTAAGGGTCGCCACCGACAGCTTGGAATGCCCTGACCGGCGAATTCACTCCCCCAGGGATGAGTGACTGAGCGTCACGAAAAAGCTGGCGGTTGGTTTGTGAACCCACATATTCTCCGATCATCCCAGATTCGTTAGGTGTGATTGCATCCTATGGCTAGCGGCGGCTACGCGATGCTGGAGTTATGCCTCACCAAATAGTAAGTCGAGCAACGCGTCAGGCGGGATCTCGTCCAGCGTTTCAAATCGGGCATAGGCACCAGAAAAGTCGAGGGATGTAACCAACGGATTTGGCACCACCACAGTTCTTATGTCTGCTATTAACGCCGCTTTCAACCCGTTAGGACTGTCCTCTACTACAGCGGCCGCACTCGCATCTACCCTCAACAGTTCGAGGGCGTGGAGGAAGATATCGGGAGCGGGTTTGGCGACCTCACCTACATCGTCGCGGCACACGATGTAAGAGAATTTTTCGTACAGCCCAACCCGTTTGAGATGCTGATCTACCCACGCGTGAGGCGAGCTGGATCCGATAGCTGTGCTAATCCCGCGACGCGCGGCGGCGTCTAGAAGCTCTGTCACGCCCGGAAGGATCGGTTGGTTTTCTGTCATTTCGTTTTTTATCTGCTGACGCGCTTCCATAACCAGATCCTGATCTAGGACGTGTCCGATGCGCTTTTCCAGTTCTTGTACCCAACTTGATTTGCGGTCAGTCCCCATGCCTGCAAGCCACCAGTCCATCGGGAGGTCCACGCCGTAATCTGCCCAGATCTGCGCTGTTGATTCACATGCAGGGGTCTCTGTGTCCAAGATGGTCCCGTCGAAGTCAAGAATCAGCGCGTGGGAACTCATCTTTGGCCCGCCACCGACGCCACGGCCTGGACGAGCCCCTCTATCGACTGTTCTTCAGCGATAGATGTCACGCTGACGCCCAAGCGCTCACATTCTTGAGCCGTCGTCTGCCCTATAACGACTACCTTGGCTGCGCTCTTTCCGCCAGTTTGTTCAAGGTGTCCTTTCACCGCTGAGGGCGACGCAAAAGTGACTACATCTGCAGCGATGGCTTCGGAAACTAAATCACGGCTTAGCGACGGGAACACCGTTCGATATGCAGCTACCCCATCAACTTGCCATCCTCTATCTCGAAGTCCGTCAACAAGATCTGTTCGGCCGTCCGATGCCATGGGAACTAGAGCACGGTCACTAGGTTTCGGGTTTGGGAAAGCTTCGGCTAATGAAACCCCGTCGTGCCGCACTGGTATTAGATCGGGTTCTCGTCCCATCTCTAAAGCGACCTTTGCCGCTGTTGTCGGTCCTACTACTGCAATCTGAAGATGCGAGAACCTTTTAAGAACTCCTCTTCGTGCACCTCGGGCCATTAACGCCGCCACCGAGTTAGCTGAAGTAAACGCAACCCAGGAGAACCGGTCCAAGCGGATAAGGGCGTCATCTAATGGTTGCCCTCCGTCTAAGGGAGGCACTATCGCAATTGCGGGAGCGGCAACAACCTTTGCGCCAGCGTCAGACAAGGCTTCAATTAGACCTGAGTTTTGGTGCGAGGCGCGGGTTACAACGACGGACTTTCCTTCAAGCAGCTTAAAACTCAAGAGCTAGCTCCGTTTATTGATAGGAGGGCGCGTCCGCCGTCGGCGAGAAGTTCCTCAGCGACGGCTTTCCCCAAAGCATCAGCGTCGTAACCTTGTTGCCGATTGCGCAGCAGAGTGGTGCCGTCTCTTGAGGCGAGCACGGCATCAAGTTGGATGATCCCTTCTTCCAAGTACGCGTGAGCTCCAACTGGCAGCTCACAGCCACCACCCAGTTCGGCTAGGTAGGCACGTTCAGCTTCGACGCAACGTCTGGTCGGGTCATCGGATATTCCCAGCAGCTGTTCATTAATGGTGAGATCGTCATCACGGCACTCCACAGCAATGGCACCCTGGCCGACTTGCGGGATCATTTCTTCAACGCTGAAGACCTCTGCTACGGAATCTGTGAGTTCGAGGCGCTGTAAGGCGGCCATTGCAACCACTACGGCGTCAACGTCTTCTCGTTCTGCGACGGCGATTCGTGTTTCCATATTGCCTCGCAGCCCTGTGAATTTCAGATCCGGCCGAACGTGCGCGAGTTGCGCCTGTCGCCGAGCCGAGCCTGTGGCAATCCTCGCTCCCTGCGGTAGTTGTTGGAGGTTCATCCCAATCAGCGCGTCGCGCGGGTCACCTCTTTCCAAGAATGCGGCGAGATTGAGACCGGGAGTAGGGGATGACATCAAATCTTTCGCGCTGTGCACCGCCAGGTCGGCTTGGCCCTCTAGGACTGCCATTTGCACTTCTTTGACGAAGACGCCACGACCTGCCATTTCTTGGATTTGCCGCGTCTGATCTTGGTCGCCTTCGGTAGTTACGATCAAAAATTCGACGTCAATGGCACTCAGCGCTAAACGATTAGCAACAGCCTCTGCTTGCCAGCGCGCTAACGGGCTCGATCGTGTCGCGATGATCACGAAGACCCTCGCTCAAAGGTCAAAGAGGTCGCGAACCGAGTCTGCAAGACGGTCACCCTTTGCTGATCCTGCGGCTTCTTTTAGGGCAGCAGTGGGTTCGTGAAGAAGCTTGGCCACAAGACCACGGGTGAATTGATCAAGAGAAGCACGGTCTGAATCTGAGTAACCAGCCTTTCGCGCAAACTTGTCTACTTCTTGATGCCGCTTTGCTTCAGCTGCGCCTCTCATCGACGCTATAAGCGGAGCTACTTCCCGGGCGGATCGCACGTCAGCGAACCGGTTGACCTCAGATTCAACTATGAGCTCAACCGTCTCCACCTCATTTGCACGTTCCATCCGACCGTTAGCCGCGAAGCTAGACAGATCGTCCATATCGAGAAGAGTGACCCCGTCGATTTGGGCAACCTCAGGGTCGATGTCTCGCGGCATCGCTATATCGACGATGAGCAACGGCTCACCTGCTCGTCGGGCGATGACCTCGGCGATGGAAGTGTTGTCGAGAATTACTTCTGTGGCTCCAGTGGACGTCATCAACACGTCAACGTCACCCAAAGTTTCTCCCAAGTCTTCAAGTGGTATCGAAGAACCGTCGATTCGAGCAGCTAAGGCATCGGCCTTGGAAGTGGTGCGGTTGGCTACATAAACATGATCGGGTCCTGCGGCGGCCAAGGCGACGATCATTCCTTCCCCCATTTCCCCCGCTCCCACGACGAGCACCGTTCGTCCGATCAGGCTGCCAAAATGTTCTGTCGCCATCAAAACAGCCGCATGAGAAACTGACGCTGTATGTCGGCCTATCGAACTTTCGTTACGCGCACGCTTGCCTGTTTCCACTGCATGTCGAAAGAGAAGGTTTAAAACCGCTCCAGAAGTGCCCTCAAGGCGAGCTGTTTCCCATGAAGTCTTTATTTGGCCTTGGATTTCCGACTCACCCAACACCGCCGAATCAAGGCCCGATGCCACCGAAAAGAGATGCTTCACGGCATCGTCATCATGATGCACATACAAACAATCGGATATGTCTTCCGGCGTTACAAAAGCTGACTCTGCAAAAAAGTCACGCACTTCGGCATACGCAGCATGGAATTTTTCTGCGACAACATACGCCTCGGTGCGATTACAAGTCGACACAATGACTGCTTCACTTATGTGGTCGCGTTGGCTAAGCCCTGCCAGGTTTTTTGGGAGATCGTCCGCGCTAATGATGGACTTCTCCAATAGCTCCAGCGGAGCACTCCGGTGATTCAAACCAATAACAACGATGGACAAGAGGCGACCAAATCGATCAAGAAAACGTGTGGGCTCAGTCTCTCAGCAACAAAGCCCTGTTTCCACTCTCGCAGTCGTTCATTGGCAGATTTTGTTGCGTCAGAAAATTAGTTAGAACGAAATAAAAAGTAGTTGGATCGTAGCCGTCACGAATATCAGCATCAGTAAGGCAGCGAGTACAAGCGTGGTACCTGGTCTCAAGTTGCTTCCCTAATTGTGACTTCAGCTCCGATGTCTAATCCTGCGGGCACTACACCCTCGTCTCGTCCAGTGGCGACCGAAAGCAACCCATGCTCATCATCAACGAGTGCTAATTGGCCTGGGTTCACATCCATCGGACTTTGCAGCCGAACAACCCTTTTCTCATCACCAAATTCGAGGACAAATACATCACCCATACCGGAAATAGTGTCGCGGTCGAAATTGAGTTGGGCTGCGCCTCGACGGCCTTTACCAATCACCTCGGCAGATATCGAACCGTCCTCTTCAAGGCGCGATACTGGGACAAGTGACGGAAGTAGCAGATTCGGGTCGATGCTGTCGCCAAGTTCTTCAATGGGTCGACCCGCTGCTAGATGCCCAGAAACCGGACCAATCACATCGCGCGCCGGATGTTGGACACCGGGCGATATGACATGGAACTCAGTATTTGTAAGCTGCACAGCGCGGTCAGCGCCCCCAACTACCGCAACAGCAGCACCTAATAGTCCATTGTCGGGACCGACGAGCACGGCTTGACCGTCTCCGACTTCGACGGCGATGGCAGGGCGGTCTAGGACTGACCCCACAGATGCGAGGACCAGACCTGACGCAAGGTACGGCACGCTGCGAGCAAGCATCAGCGAACCTGCACGAACACCGCCAGGGTGGATGTCGTGGCACAGATCTATCACTAAAGACCCAGGAGTCAAATCACGCAAAATGGAGTGCAGTAGCCCCACGGATTCGTCGGAGGTACCTAAATCAGTGAGGCAGGTAATGGTGTCGAACCGTGTCATGGGTCAGGTTCGACCGAGTTCTTGAGAGCGCATAGTTGCCGCCTCAATTGCAGCCGCGAATGCTGCCCTCAATCCGTGTTGCTCAAGCTCGCGGAGTCCCGCTGCTGTCGTGCCGCCCGGTGAGGTGACATCAGCCCGCAGCTCCGCCGGAGGTCGTCCTTCCGAAAGCAAAGTTGCCGCTCCCAGAAGTGTCTGCACCGCTAATTCCGTTGCCACGATTCGACTCAAACCTGTCAAGACACCGGCATCGATCATGGCTTCAGCCACGAGAAAAATATACGCGGGTCCCGATCCTGATAAGCCAGTTACGGCGTCAAGCAGTTTTTCGTCGGTTCGAACCACAGTGCCTACGGCGCCGAGTATTTCTTCGGCCCAGGCAAGGTCTTCAAGGCTTGCCGCTCCATTCCCGCAGATAGCAGCTGCGCCCTGCCCAACCAGCGCGGGAGTATTTGGCATAGCTCGGACCACGGGCAACAAACCCCCTGTCGCGTCGTCGAGTGTGGCAAGGGTCACTCCGGCCGCTATGGACAACAGACGCTCGGTACCTTTTTCGGCAGCTTGGCGAGCTACGGTTGCAACGATGTCCGGCTTGGTAGCAAGAATCGTTCCACTGGCGGGTTCAATTTCAGCGGTGGCGCGCACCCCGTAGATCTCGGTCAGTTCTTTGCGTCGCGGCTCTAACGGTTCTACGACCACAATGCTTTCGGCGTCGCGGCCATGCCGTAGCAGTCCACCGAGCAAAGCTGCGCCCATTTTCCCACCGCCGACAATCAGCAGTTCAGCCATGGGGTCCACGGTACCGGTCGGCTTAGTCAAGACCTTGGCTCTATTTAGTGTGAGCCATCGTTGGGATTGTTCTTGAGGCGCTCTGTGAATCCGATTCGCAAGACTGCCGACCAGTGACGCTCCACGAACTCCCATATCGACCCCAGGATCCGATCGAGTTCATGTTCGTCGACAGCATGAAAGGGGAGTTCGCCCGTCAAAAAAATTGCTTCCTCTGGTCCAATACCGAACTGGGCTCCAACTAGCTCGTAATTGCGACGGAGCAACAACTCGAAGAGCTTTTCTCTATTGTTTTCGGGTGCTGGGAGAAAGTAAGTCTCATATTTCAGCGTTCGTTGTCCAAGTGTGAGCCACACAGTGCTGACATCACGAGCCTCTCCTTCGAGGCGGACGTACCAACGACGTGGGATGTCGGCGTCACGGACAACTTCACGCAGAATCGGTAATTCTTGTTTTTGTGTCTCGAGCCACTTGTCGATCAGTTCTTCAAGCGCGTCTAACTCGTCTTGAGTCGCCGCTTCACGTGTCACACGCAGGTGACCAGTTCACGTGACATTAAGCGACCAAACACCTCAATCGCTCCGCTCGCGCCGGCGTCCCAACTATGCAAGGCGGCTCGTTCAACTCCACGGCTCCCCATGTCGCGTCGCATTTCTGGGTGGCTGAGCAATTTGTCGACGGCGGCGGCGAAAAGCTTATGGTCTCGCTCATCCACAAGCAGACCGGTCACATCATCAACCACATTGTCTCGAAGCCCCCCTACGTCGCTAGCTACGACGGGGATGCCGCAGGCAGCGGCTTCTAAGGCTACGAGACCAAAAGATTCTGAACGACTGGGGACGAGACATACATCAGCCGCTCGGTAATAATTCGGCAGTAACTGGTGGGGCTGGGGATCGATGAAGATAATTCGCTCACCGAGGCCATGACGTTTGATACGAGCCATTAAATCTTCGTGCGTCTCGAGGCCTTGGTGTCCTGAGAGCCCTCCAACAACGACCAGTCGAGCGTCCCTGTATTGGCTGGCAGCAAGAGCATCAATGGCTAGATCCAATCCCTTGAGAGCTTGGATCCGGCCGACGAAGAGCAGAATTGGGTAATCACCTAAACCGACCGTTTTGCGAGCGGAGTGAGATGCGCCGGGGCTAAAGAGAGTGCGGTCGACTCCGGGTGTCAGAATTTCAATACGATCACGCGAGATCCCGTAAAAGGAATCAAGTTGATCTGCTTCGACCTTTCCTGACGCGAAGACGGCGTCTGCACATCCAATGACAGCGTCTTCGGCACGAATTCGATCCTCTGGTTCCGCGTCACCACTGAAACTCTTTATTCGGCCAAGAGTGTGGAACGTGACCGCAAGAGGTATATCGAACCGATGTTTGAGGTGATGCCCAGCTACGCCCGATAGCCAATAGTGGGCATGGAGGGCGTCAACTGGCCGCCGTTCAAGACGGTCCGCAACACCTTGGGTCCATAGGTCCACCACCGCCGGAAGATCACCTTTTAGAAGGCCCAATGGCCCCGCTTCAATTTGGATGATGTTGACACCAGGTTCGATTTCGACAATTTCTGGGTGCTCTGGTTTGGTTCTTCGCACATAAACGTCACAGTCAATACCCAGATTGGCCATCGAATTGGCTAGTTCCCGGACGTAAACGTTCAATCCGCCACTATCGCCAACACCCGCCTGATCCAGTGGTGACGTGTGCATAGACAGCACACCTATTTTTCGGATACCGCCGTGAGTTGGGTCGGTGGTGTCTGTGCTTGTCACGAAGGACCAAGGTAGTCAATGAATCCGGTCACTCCACTCAGTTCCGACTTTGTCCGTAATTCAGATGAATAAAAGGTTGATTGCTGAGACCCAAAGTGGTGTCACTAAAAGGTACGACGAGAACCTTTGTAGATCGTGGCCGCTGTCTGAGGAAACTAACCGCATGCTGATCCGACCAAGAGGTATTGCGCCACCAACTAACAGAGCAAACGTCCAAAACCATGCTGATGAGATCGGGGAGGCCGAGATTTGGATCGACGTCCACAGAATCGCCAACGCCCCGCCAATCCCGAGGAATGGAGCCAAATGCCGTCGTGAGCGATCTCTCATCCCTAATCCAAGACCCAAATCATGCACGTAGACCAAGCTGAGCAGTAGCCCCACGGAGCTTGAGTCGCGGAACGCTAACACCGTCAGGCTCGCAGCCGTCAAGCTTGCCGGCAACCAAGCAACCATCACCCTTAGCGCCTGTCCTAGCACCCGGCTTTGTCTCTTATTGCCTATGGCCGCTATCGCTGGCGTCGCCACAAACGCGGCTGTTGCGACAACCCCGACAAGTCGGAAGTCATTGAGAATCCCACTGAGCGCAACCAGAACCAGTAAGGCGACTGCTGGCATGCGTTCGGAAAGGGAGTTTCCTGAAGCTCGCCACGAAGCAGCGAGCGCAGCGAACATTGAGACCACACCAAAGATTGGCGGGCTGATCTGTAATCCAATCATCAGAGTGCAGTAGCCGATGAACCCTGACAGCAATGCTCGATGTGGGGTCCCGTAGAACATTACGAATCTGTCGAGCGAACCTCTCATTAACCGCCCGAAACTGGAGGCAGCACCGCTACCTCGTCGCCATCTGAGATTTCGGCGTCTCCCTCTACCGGGTCTCCGTTGAGCCATACGCGGCTTATGGCCAAGATCTCCGAGAACGCGTCACCAAAGTCGCTCTGAGCTAGTGAAAGTATTTCGCTGACTGTGGAAGCGTCGTAGAGGGTTGTGCTTGCGCCCGCCGCTTCGCGGGCACCAGCGAACAGCCGAAGAGTCACCACTGCCATTCCTGGATCCTACCTGCGCTTGCTGTGGAGCTTTGGCGGTAACCCGGTACGTTCTTCGAAGTAGCAATGGAAGAAGAGGTGCTGTGTGGAAATACTTGCTCTTCGACATGGCCAATCAGAGTGGAATGCTGAAGGACGCTGGCAAGGCCAAGCTGATCCCCCACTTACTTCTTTAGGAGAGCAGCAGGCGTTGCTTGCAGGCAATCAGTTGTTAAGCAGTGGCGAGATTTTTGACACAATCGCTTCGAGCGATCTGCAGCGGGCTCAACGCACTGCGGAGATCATGTCCGAGATTGTCGGCGATGGAGTGGTGGAACTTCGGACTGCATTTCGGGAACGTTCGGCGGGTAGTTGGCAGGGCCTGACGCGTTCGGAAATTGAAATGCTGTCGCCTGGCGCCATTGAACAACAGCGATGGCCGGAGGGGTATGAGTCGGACGAATCCGTGATTAACAGAGTGATGCCTGCGATCCACAAGTTAGCGAAAACTAGCGACCGTCTTTTAATTGTTGCTCACTCTGGGCTGATTCGCGCACTGGACCGAGCTTCGAAGGCTCTTCCCGCGTCAATTCCCAACCTTTCAGGCCGGCGGTATCACTTCAACCAGCGGTTATTGCCAGGTGAAATCGTTCACTTTTCCGTGGATGTCACCGGGCACGGAATCGAATAAGAAATCGTTATGGGCGCTAGAGCTCTACCTGGCCTACCCATGCTGAAGCCGTACCGGGGTCCGTGTCGTCAGCTAGGGCTCGTAAGGTCGATTCAACTTTCGAAAACTCGACTTCAAGGTTGTCTAACTGGGCTTCACTCAACGAAGTTCGAGGGTGCATGACATTTTTGTCTTCGTTACTCACGAGAACAAGTTTAGGTTCAGATCTCGCTTCTGTATTGACAAGGAGGCGATCTTTAGACAGTGCCGAAGCGTCTTGGATCCGCTGATATTTGAATTTAACTTTTGGTGATGCCGGCCAACATGGTTGCGGCAGCGTCCACGTCAATCTGATCTAAACCAATCAGAACTAGAGCCTGAAAAGGCCCGTCACTTGACGGTTCGATGGACCATCGACGACCTACAACTTCTAGGTGGTACCGGTTTCCGTGTTGGTCATCGAACCAACCCTTAGCTCGAAGGAGTTGGTGATCTGATTGTTCGAGTGCGTTCCCCAGATGTATGGGATCCCATGGTCCTGCCGGGTTTATAACGGTGGAAACGACATCGAAATTACGGAACTTCTCAGAATTCGTTATTGAGACGCCTTTGTTGCCGGCGCCACACAGCACATTCACATCAATTTGGCCCCTTTCCACGGGAACGATCCTGCTACCGGGAGCAGCTTTTGCGACTAGGTCATGGGCTGTTTGGCGAATGTCCTCGTTTACAAGGTCGATTTTCGACAGGACAACAAGATGGGCTGCCTGGAGTTGTCTATGCAACAAGGATGCTGTGCGATGATTCCCTAGTTGCTCTTCGAGCGATTTCGAGTCGGCAACTGCCACGATGCCGTCAAGATGGCATCCATTTGTTCCGTGGATTGCCTGAGCAACGCTGATCGGATCCGCAACACCGGTTGCTTCGATAATGACGACGTCATAATCACCAGTTCGGGCCAAGGTTTCCAATTGGTTCGATAAATCGTCCGCTAATGCGCAACACACACAACCGTTAGCTAAGGAAATACGGCTGGGAGTTTCAGCGGCAACGAGGTGAGCATCTACTTCGATTTCGCCAACATCATTCACAACAGCTGCAATTTTCAGGCCCTGGGGACGTTCCAGTGCATGGCGGAGGATGGTGGTTTTTCCACTCCCCAAGAAGCCAGTTAAAAGTGTGACAGCCAGATCCGTTTGTACATTGCTCTTTTCTTGATCGTGGTGCCGGGATGCGTTCAGGGTCGATATGACTCGACTCCAAGCGGAATCGAGTTCGTCGAACCGCGCTTTAATTGGTTGACTCACCGGCAAGCACAGTGTCGTGTACTTCAATATCTCTGAGGTCTTCGGGGTGGACTTGGTATGGGTCATCATCCAACACGGTGAAATCTGCGTGTTTTCCGACCTCAATAGATCCAAGGCGGTCGTCTCGGTTCAAAATATATGCGGCATCGATAGTGATGGCGCGAAGAGCGCTGTCGACGGAGATCCTTTCACCGGGTGCGAGCACCGTTTCTCCGTCGGCACCGATTCGGTTTACCGCACACCAAGCAGCCAGCAACGGTGAGAGTGGAGTGACAACAAGATTGAAATCACTATGAAGAGCGAAAGGAACGCGCGCTCGTTCTAGGGAGCCAAGTCGCGCTGTTGCTTCGCTACGGTCAGGGCCGAAACCGTGGTCACTGTGGAGTTGAGCCCGGAAGTGAACAAAGTAGATATTGACGGACGCCTGTCCGCCTAGCGCTGCGAGTCGTTTCGCCTGCGATGGCGAAGAGATGCAGTAATGCTCGATCGTAAAACGGTGATCGAATCTGGGATGTATGCGCTGCAGAGCTTCTAGTGTGTCCAGGGTCATATCTACTGTTCGGTCTCCGTTGGCATGCGAGTGGATTTGCACGCCCGCTTTCCAAAACGGGAGCATCCGTTCCACCATGTTTTCCCATGGGATCTCACCAGTATGAGCAGTGTCCTCGTCCAAGTAACCGGGCTCGTTCATCACCAGAGTCATGGACGGGTAAGAGCCATCGTTCACGTATTTGATGCCGTGAGTGTTAAGTCGTTCGTCTCCTTGTCGCCTTTTTGTAGCGAGAAACTCAAGCATGTCGTCACCAAATTCTCTAACAAGCTTGGGTTCAAAAGGAATCATGAACATCCGTAGGGGCAATGTGCCGTCCGACATTGCTCTCGCGTGATCTTCCCATTCTGGTTCGAAGCCATCAGCTAGCCCCCAGATCAAGTCGGCCGTAGTGGTAATACCGGCGGCTTTCGCCACTACGCCCATACGATCGACCGCCGCGCGTCCTGAGCCTGGGCTATAGATCAGGTCTGTCACGGGTCGGGTGGCTCGTGCTGTTGCTTCAGTCTCTACAAACCATCCGTTAAGACGTCCATCTGGATACCGCCCGATCCCGTGGCCTACTGAATCTTCGTCGACATCGATGAGTTTCAACATTGGCGAGTTGGCGTAAATGATGTGAGGCGCATACGCGATGACCCATATAGGAATGACGTCACTAATTTGGTCGAGCATGTCTCGGTCTAGATGCCCTGATTGGCTGGCTGGATCGTATCCCCACGCGGTAATAGGTAGTTCAGGGTTCGGATGTTCCGCAGCTAACGCTCGGAGTTGGTTGAGTACTGCGTCTCGAGTGGGTAGTCCCTTTCTTAAGCCCTCCGGGGCAGCCGACTCGATCGGGCCAACATATTCCAGCCCCATGTAGGTGCCACTTATCCGAAGATGCGTGTGCGGGTCGATGAAGCCGGGCATCAGGATCTTCTCGCGGTAACGATCGTCTATTGAGTAGGGGTAGCGACGCAGCCACGGCTCCATTGATTCGACGGAGCCCACAGACACAATTCGCCCGCCTGCAACTGCGACTGCGGACGCGTCGGGACGTCCTTGATCCATAGTGTGAATATGTCCAGCTGTGTAGACAGTTATGTGTTCCATA
>DUBN01000063.1:12505-16371 GCA_012960315.1 Acidimicrobiia bacterium | reverse complement strand
CAGGGCTACTTCAGGCGACGATTTCTTTGGCCCGCAGCTTCTCGATCTCAGGGTCGCGGAAACCTAACTCGCGAAGTATTTCGTCGGTGTGTTCCCCTTTCCCGGGGGAGTGGCTGTGCAGGTGTGTCGGTGTGCCACTGAATTTTGCTGGTGGCTTCGCCGTTCGTATCCGACCGGCGGTGGGATGAACTTCTTCGACGATTGTCTGGTTGTGAATCACTTGGGGATCGGCGAAAACTTCTTGCCGTGAGAGGACCCGAGCGCAGGGCACATCCGCGGCCTCCAAAGCGGAAATGGCGTCAGCACTTGTCATTGGTTTCAGGATTGTTGCGAACTCGGTGCGTTGAGCATCCGCGTTGCGTAAACGAGCATCGCGGGTCGCGAAACGCGGGTCATTGGCGAGGTCGGGTCGACCGAGCGCTACACATGCGCCTTTGTATTGGCCGAAGTTGACCCAGTTTGCTGCAATTTGCCCATCAGCTGTGTCCCAAGGTTCGTACCATTCGCTGTAGGTCGGAGTAGGGACAGCATCAGGTAATGACTCGTTCCAGAAGACCTCTAGCCACATCCAATGAAGCATCGTGTCGAGTAAAGCGATCTGCACATGCTGCCCGCTTGCTCCGTTCGCCCGAGCCAAAAGAGCAGCAAGTACAGCGTTTGCGCCCGCCATTGCGGTCGTTTTGTCAGCGACAACGGCTTTCACATACGTGCCGTTTTGAGCTTCAGTCATACCTGACATTGCTTGGATGATCGGGTCGTAGACCGGCCGATCGGTATAGGGGCCATCCGCACCGAAACCAGAGATTGACAGATACACCAAGTCGGGGTTTATCGCCGAGAGATTCGAGTAGTCGATTGCTAAGCGCTCAACGACACCAGGCCTGAAGTTTTGTATAAACACATCAGCCTCGGCGACAAGTTTCATCAAGATTTCGCGTCCAGCGTCGTTTCGAATGTCGAGATCCATGCCTCGCTTATTTCTGTGCATGTGAACCCAACAGCCTGATTGGTCACCGTTGATCGCGCCCGTCATGCGCATCACGTCGGGAACTCCGACCTTTTCGATGAAGATGACGTCGGCGCCCTGCTCGGCAAGCCATGAACTGACCCAGGGTCCTGCGACAGCGCTAGACACATCAACCACTTTGATTCCCGCAAGAGGTCCAGCCGCGGTTTGTTTCTCTGGTTCCACGAGTTCAAACTCCGATGTCTGTGTGTCGCTTGAAGAAATCGACGACGGCCCGATTCCAACCCTCCGGGTCATGCGCATTGACTGCGTGTGCAGCGGGGAGATCGACTATTTCGACTTGAGGGATGAGTCTCACCCTAGGTAAATGTTTCTGGAAACGTTGTTCTTCCACTCCATTTGTGAAGAGCACGGGCATTGAGATCTCCTTGAGTGATTCGCCAAGGGGCAGTGAAAAGTTCGTGATCCGCAACGAGGCCGTAATGCCCGCAGCCGAATGCTCAGTAAATTCTTTTGATAACAATTCAAGGGTGTCAGTCCCTATACGTCGCGACCGCCCCGGATTGACCCAACTGTCTCGTAGACATTCCACCCCTTCGGCATCAACTTGGTCCGCAATTTCACTGACTACGGTTCGGTTTCGTTCTCGCCATTCTTCTCGCTCAGCGAAACCGGACGCCGAATTAGTAATGATCATTCCCGCCACGCGGTGAGGTTTAGCGACCGCGTAATGCATCGCCAGCGCCGCCCCCATGGACTGGCCGACTAGCCAGACCTGTTCTGCATCCAACTTGGCTCGAATGTGATCGAACTCCGCTACGTAGCCAGCCGGCTCGTAACGGGCCAAATCACCCGGACTTGGGGAGAGACCATGCCCCCATAACTCCAAGACGACCGGCCTGCAAACCTCCTGCAACGCGGAAATGTTTTCGTGCCAATAGGAACGGCTTCCCAACGCCCCGTGGACTAACAGAGCGACAGGTCCTTCGCCTTGGTGGACCACTGCATGTAAATGTTCGATACTCACAAGTAGCCATGATGGCATCGTCAGCTATGCGTTTGCCCTATGGTCGGCCCGATGGAGGTAACCAGACTGGTCGATGGGCCGATCGTCTCACCTCAAACTCATCACAGCATCGGGCACAACATCCAGGGCCCGTCGCTCATCAAAGTTCCCGATTGGGTAGCTACGCCTCTTGGCCGCTATTACCTGTATTTCGCTGACCACAAAGGCAGCTACATTCGGCTCGCATACGCAGACGAAATCACCGGTCCGTGGCACATTCATCCGCCCGGTTCGCTGCACCTTCCTGAATCTTGTTTCCTCACCGAACCACCCGACGTTAACGACGACGAGCTAGCGACGATTGAAAGGTACATGGACGCGGTGGGTAGCTGCCTTCCACATGACATCAAGACGGAAATCGCAACTCCACACATCGCTTCGCCAGATGTACACGTCGATCACCACAACCAACGAATCATCATGTACTTCCACGGGCTCGATGGCTTAGCGACACAACTCACGCGGGTTGCTTTCTCTTCGGATGGCATCAGTTTCACTGCGCGAAGTGAGCCTCTCGCCCGACCATATCTAAGGATTTTTGACTACGACGGCACTCGTTATGGCATCGCAATGCCCGGCCAGGTATATCGGTCGTTGAATGGGGTAGGGGCCTTTGAGGAAGGTCCCATTCTCTTTGAACGCAACATGCGACACATGGCAGTAGTTGTGCGCGATAGCACTCTGCACGTTCTTTGGACTCGAGTAGGTGACACGCCCGAACGCATACTGCTTTCCACCGTTGACCTCAAGCCGGTGTGGACGCAATGGTCGAACGAAGGTGAGGTTGAGGTGTTACGCCCGGAACGAAGTTGGGAAGGCGCTGACGCGCCGCTAGAACCGTCTATTAGAAGCGTGGCGTACGGTTGTTTGAACCAACTGAGAGACCCAGCGTTATACATCGAAAACAAGCGAACGTATCTGCTGTACGCCATCGCAGGGGAATCCGGCATAGGAATCGCAGAGATCAACTGGTAGTCGTGACCTCACGTAATCCCAACGTGGCGTGAACTACTAACACTGCGAGGACCACGGACCCGCCAACGAAAGCCTGACCAGAGATCGACTCGCCTATGACCCATGCCGCTAGCAGCGGGCTGAGGGCGGTTTCGCCTGAGAGAAGTAGCGCAGTCTCGGGGCTGGGGAGCAGGCGACCGCCCAAAGTGAGCAATGCCATAGCGAGGGGTAAAATGACGAGACCCAACAACAACAAAGGGGCAAGGTCGCCGGCTTGTAACGTCGGATCGGTACCCGCTAAAGCTAAGGCGCCGCATCCCAAAAACCCGCCGCAAGCAGTGGTTGGCACCATGTCCAAATGTTTGTGGACTCGAATGATCGTCAAGTTTGCGGACAACCCCAGGGAACATAAAAGGGCGACAATGTTTCCTATTGCGAGAATCCCTTCGGAAGTCGCGCCGACAGCTACGGCGACGCCAACCAAGGCGAACGGCATCGACACCAAGGTTCGACGAGCCACAGTTACGCCGACCACTAGCCGCGTCCATATGGCAGCCCAAAAAGGAGATAAAGCGAGAATCAGCAAGACATTGGCGACGGGTGCATGATCGACCGCGACGACAAACAAAATTGTCCCCAACCCCGACAAGACGCTGGCGATCATTCCCCATCGACCAAGTGAAACCAAAAGTGCTGGCAGGCCACGTCGATACCGAACAGCAAGAAAGATACTGAGTGAAATTCCCAACAATCCAGTTCGCCACATGGCGTTGGTCAAACTGGGGGCATCAACGAGTCGGACAAAGGTCGCATCAGGAATAATTGCCGCGACGCCGAGGGAGGCTAGAAGCAGCCCGCGCCGATGTTCAGATGCTGACA
>DUBN01000063.1:0-12412 GCA_012960315.1 Acidimicrobiia bacterium | reverse complement strand
GGAGGTGGCAGAGCAAGAATTTCCGCAACTCGTCGGCTGGCCCGTGCCCGCACGTTTAACGAACCTTCATCAGCCCAGTCTTCGGGACTTAATCGATCGCCAACAGCCGGGTACATGTATTCCGTTTGCATGACGCGAAGAGTTTGTTCGTGACCAAGGAAATGGCCTGCTCCCTTGACGACTTCATCGATAACTTCAATTGCTAGGGAATCGCTGTCGACCTCAATTCCTCTGATGGTGCGAGCCACCGCACCCAAAAGATCGTTGTCAATCACCAGAGTTTCGAGTGAACAAGCCAAAAGCGAAGCCAGCATGCCGGCTGATTCAAACACCACGTTGGCACCCGCTTGAGCCGCCAAAGTAACGGTCATCCCTTTTTCGTGACCGGCTTGTTGATCAGGTAGCTTCGAGTCCGTCATTCCAGCCGCGACGCCGGAAGGCAAACCAATCCAATTAATGAGCTGGGCTGCCGCGGCGTTGAGCACCGCCTCTTCTCCAGATCCACCAGACATAGCGCCGGTACGAAGATCTGAGACAAAGGGCCACATGCCCATCGTGCATGGGTGACCCGGTGACAGCAGATTGACGCAAGTAAGTCCAGCAAGGCATTCGGCGAGGGCTTGGCTGAGCGAACCCGCCAGCGTTGCGGGAGAGGTCGCGCCAGCTTGTCCCGCGGAGAGCAAATTAATTGGCATACCTACACGAACTTGTTCAGCCATACATAACGCTGAGTCCTCAGCGAATCTGAGGGGCGGCACGACAAAAGTGTTGTTGGCAATACAGAACGGCCGCTTGCGAAACTCGTCGGCGTCGGGGTCGCCGGTCAACGCGATGTTGAATATTTGTGCCACTTCATGAACATGTTCGGGCTGAAAGAACGAAGTGCCGATGGGTTTGGTAGTACTCGCCATAACCGCGTAAGCCGTGTTGAGATCGAGTTCTCTGGATGTTTCCATGTCGCGTGCAACCACAGTCCGAACGTAAATATGGATGTGTTCGAGGGCGTTAATGACCCGACCAATTTCGTACACATCCTTTATTGAGCTATGGCGAAAGGTCGAGGTTTCGTGCTCCAGCATGAGAACGGCGGCACCTCCTGTAGAAAAGTGGACCCGCTGTCCGCCGATGTGCACGTCATGTTCGGGTGAAAAGCCGTAGAGGGTGAACTCCTTCGCAGCATTTTCGATAGCGGTGTGAATCATCGACTTTGGAAAGTGGAGACGTTCATCATTGTCAAAGGTCCCACCATCTGATGTGACTAAATCGATGAACTCAGGAGTCGCCTGACCCATTCCAATATCATCGAGCAGGGTTAGTGAGGCATCAAAAATTTGAGTCATTTGCCTTTGAGTCAGCGGCTGATATGCGCCACCGGGCATTCCAGGCTGCACGGCGCGGTCCTCTCGGGGAACCTCGGCAGAGCGTTTGGCGATTCGAGCGTTTCGTCCTCCAGCTCGTCGCGAGGGATTTTTGGTTGCCACGGTTTACCCTTTTAGTTTTTTGTTTTGGGGATCTACGACAGGAGCGTCTAGTACTACGGCATCGCGCCGTTCGCTCATGATTTGAATGTCGAAGCGAGATCCGGCCTGCTCTAGTTCAGGAATGACATACGCAAACGCGAGACTTTTGTTCGAGGTGTGACTCCACGTGCCACTTGTGGTGATGCCGACCAGCTTGCCGTTCGAGTACACGGGTTCGTTACCTCGACACTCGGTGTCTTTGGTGTCTACCTCGCAGTAGACCAGAACCATTGATAGTTGTTCTTTGGAACGGGCAACGACTGCGTCTTTACCGATGAAATCTTTTGACTGGTCGACGAAACGTTCGATCCGAGCTTCGACCGGGGTGATTTCGGTGGTCAACTCCGAGCCCCACGCCTTGTAACCCTTCTCGATACGCATTTCGTTCATTGCGTAGCTGCCGAAGTGAACTAATCCATGAGGCTCACCGGATGTGACGAGGGCGTCGTAAAGGGTGAGCATTGAATCAATGGGGTGGTGAAGCTCCCAACCCAATTCGCCGACGTAGCTCACTCTTAACGCGATACACGAAACACCCGCTACCTGAATTTCTTGGGCATTGAGCCAGGCAAAGGTGTCATTCGAAAGGTCTGTTTCGGTGAGCGGTTGAATGATGTCTCTTGATAGGGGTCCGCTGACCGCCAAGATGGCTAGCTCGTTAGTCATATCGCGGATAGTCACAGTTTCATCTTCGAGAACGTGCTGGGTGAGCCAATCGAGGTCGTGAACTTGACCCATTATCGAGCTGTTCAAATAGAAGCGATCTGGGCTCAACCGAGTGATGGTCATCTCACATTCGATGCCCCCCTGAGGTGTCAACATGTGAGTAAGGCGGATACCACCATCTTTGGCCGGCAACTTGTTAGCCGATAGACGTTTCAGTAGCGAAGCTGCGTCTCGTCCCGTTACCTCAATTTTGGTGAATGCTGTGAGATCAGCAATACCCGCCCTTTCCCGAGTTCCTCGAACTTCGTCGCCGACAGCATCTAGAGCGTTAGAACGCCGGAATGTGTGTTGTTCGAGCTGTCCGAAGTATTGAGGCCTTTCCCAACCAAATATTTCCATCCATTGGGCACCAAGTTCTTGGAAACGATCATAAACAGGGGTCGTTTTTACGGGACGACCTGCGAAGCGTTCTTCGCCAGGAGATCGAACCTGATACATCTCATGGAATTCGTCGATTGCTTTAGCTTCAGCGAAAGGCCCCTTTGGGTACGTGTGTGGACCGAAACGTCGTGGGTCCATCTCGGCGACGTTGATTTCGGTTTGGCCGTGCACCATCCACTGAGCTAAGTACTTGCCGGCGCCAGGCCCTTGAGTCACTCCGATGGAAGCGCCGGCGCAGACCCAATAGTTTTTGAGTCCAGGTGCGGGCCCCATGAGGTAACCCGAGTCGGGGGTGTGGGTGATCGGGCCCGAAATTGTGGTTCGGATGCCAGCTTCGGCAAAAACTGGGATTCGTTGAGCTGCCAACTCAAGCCAAGGCATCAATACATCGTGATCCGGTGGAGTTAAATGGAAATGCAGATCCCAGTCGATGCCGTCCACTCCGTACGTTTTGGCGCCGGCGCGTTCATAAGGCCCGATGATGAGCCCGTCAAGTTCGCGTCGGTAGTAGCACGACGCGCGAGGATCGCGAATGACAGGCAAATCAAAGTCCAACTCGGCGACTTCAGGTATGGCTTCGGTCACCAAATATTGATGAATCACTGAAACTATAGGTACGTCGTAGCCGACCATTTCGCCGAGTTGTGGTGCATAACAGCCTGCCGCGTTTACGACGTGTTCTGCGATCAGTCGACCTTTGTCAGTAACGACTTCCCACCTGCCATCAGGTAATTGTCGCATTGCGGTCACCAAGGTGTGTCGCTCGATGTCGGCCCCCAGTTGACGAGCGCCTCGAGCCATGGCGTTTGTGGAGCTGCTGGGGTCGCTCCATCCGTCGTTTGGTGTCCAAAAGCCTAATTTCACGTCGTCGACGTTGAGGAGTGGTTGGTGTTTAACTATTTCCGCTGGGCTTAAGAGGTGGCTTTCCACTCCCACCAGGTCCAATACGCCTTGCACGTAGCGAAACCAGTCGACTTCTGTGTCGTTTAGAGCTAAACGGATCGCTCCAGTCGGATGCCACCCTGCAGTCAGACCCGTTTCTTCTTCGAGTCGTGCGTAGAGCAGTGGTGCCTCCACGTGCACTTTGGCCATGTTGAGGCTGCCGATGAAGTGAGGAACCAGACCTGCTGCATGCCATGTAGAGCCTGAGGTGAGTTCGCCTTTCTCCAAAAGAACGGTGTCGGTCCACCCTTCGTGGGCAAGGTGGTACAGCAAACCTACGCCCATGGCTCCGCCCCCGACGATGGCTACCTGAACTTCGGTTTTCATTTCGTCGCGACCTCCTCCACTTCGACACACGAATTGCCAATCACATTTTGACCCTTTGACTTGTCGGGTCATAAAAACTCCGGATGCTCGGAGTCACCTGGCGTCGTCGAGTCCCAATTTCAATTTCCCATTCGCCGTTATCCAACCACTGCTGAGTTACCCCTTCGGGATTGGATAGGTACGCCATTGTTAGACATCGATCTTCGACATGGCTCCACATGCCGCCCGTTGTGCGACCAACATAAATGTCATCTCGAAAGATGGGGTCATCGTGGTAGCTGATCATGTCAGCGTCTTCGATTCGAAATTGGATCAGTCGTTTTGGTTTCGGGGCACCTTTTTGACTCAGGAGGGCTTCGCGTCCCGTGAAGCCGCCGGGTTTCTCCCAAGCGACAGCGAACCCAAGCCCCGCTTCGAGAGGCGTGTCCTCGTCGCAGATGTCGTGCCCCCAGTGCCGGTAGCCAGCTTCAAGGCGAAGCGAATTCATTGCGTGAAATCCTGCGTGACGAAGACCGTATAGCTCTCCGCTGCTAGTTATTGCCCGGTACACAGCCTCGGCGTGGTGTGCGGGAACGTAAAGTTCCCAGCCAAGTTCCCCCACGTAGCTCATACGTAACGCCCGACAAGTCACATCGGCGACCACGAGGGACTTCATGGCTCCGAACTCGAACGCATCGTTGGATAAATCTGTTTCGGTGAGGGGTTGAAGTAATTGTCGGGAGTTGGGACCCATGACCCCTAAAACACTCCAGTCGTTCGTGATGTCGGAGAGACACACGTCGTATCCCCGGCAGCCTCGCCTCAGCCACGCCCAGTCGCGCGTCTGGGATGCAGCACTGGTCACGACAAAAAAATCCTCTTCGTCGACACGAGTGACGGTTAAATCCGCCTCGATGCCGCCTCGCTCGTTCAACCACTGGGTGTACACCGCTCTGCCCGGAGGGACGTTGATTGAATTCGCACTCATCGTTTCGAGAACGGTAAGTGCATCGGGTCCACTCAAAGAGAATTTTGCGAAGGAACTTTGATCAAAAAGTCCTACTGCCGTTCGGACTGCATCACACTCGGCTCGCATGTTCTCATGCCAATTTTGTTTGCCGTAGGAATAGTCGTATTTGCGAGGTTGACCTTCGTTCGCGAACCAGTTTGGGCGTTCCCAGCCGGCTGTTTCACCGAAGACCGCTCCCTCGGCAGTCAAAACGTCGTGCAGTTCGCTTTTTCGAATTCCTCGTGCTGATTCGTACTGGCGAAACGGCCAGTGCATTGCATAGAGAAGACCTAACGATTCAGAGATTCGTTGCCGGAGGTACGACGGATCATTTTGAAAAGGAAAAGCTCGACGGATGTCGACTCCGGACAGGTCCATCGGCGGATATCCGTCGACGATCCAATCGGCGATAACCCAGCCGGCGCCCCCAGCGGTTTGAATGCCAACAGAATTGAATCCTGCAGCGACGAAACAGCGGTCGATTTCAGGTGATTCACCGAGATAAAAAGTGCCATCGGGGGTGAATGCTTCAGGGCCATTAAAGAAGAGTTGTAAACCGGCTTCGCTCAGAGCAGGCATGCGTCGACATGCCGCTTCAAAAATCGGTCCGATATGGTCCCAGTCCTCAGGGAGGGTGCCAAAGCAAAAATCTCGAGGAATACCGTCCAGATTCCAGATCTTTGCCTGAGGTTCGAAAAACCCCGCCATGATCTTGCCGGTTTCTTCCTTGAAGTAGGTGTAATTGCTGGGATCACGAACAATCGGCATTCCCCGCTCTGCGCCCTCCAATGGTTCAGTCACGATGTAAAAGTGCTCGCATGCCTGTAACGGCACTTTGACTCCGATGGTTTCGGCTAAATGTCGAGTCCACATGCCGGCCGCCATCACCACGGTTTCAGCTTTGATGATCTGGTGGTCTTCGGTTTCAACGCCAACGCAACGATCACCGTCCTTCAGTAGGCGAGTGACAGCGACCCCTTCAACAATCGTCGCCCCGCCGTTGCGAGCCCCCTTAGCTAAAGCCATGGTGGTGTCGACAGGAGATGTTTGCCCGTCCTTGGGAATGTAGAGCGCGCCGACAAGGTCATCGGTGTGAAGAAGGGGGACCATCTCCTGCAGTTCGTCCATTCCTATCTCTCGAATGTCGACTCCTACAGTTGACGCCATCGAAATGCCGCGACGCATTTCTTCCCAGCGTTCTGAATCTGAAGCCACCGAAATTGAGCCCGGAGCCCTGTATCCGGTCGCTTGTCCCGTCTCATCTTCCAACTCTTCGAATAGCCGTGTTGAGTAGGTCGCCAGCTTTGTCAGCGAGTGAGTTGATTTCAATTGAGAAACCAATCCAGCGGCATGCCAGGTAGTGCCCCCGGTCAGTTGTCCTTGCTCGAGAACCAGAACGTCAGATACTCCGCGCTTGGTTAGGTGATACGCGATGCTGGCGCCGATAATGCCACCACCGATCACTACGACTTCGGCTTGGTCAGGCAACTGAACAGACATGGTTCGGCAAATCTAGACGCGTCCGTGTCCCACTCGGTCACTTGTGAATGCATCGACAGCTTCCCGATGGAAAGATGTTGGAACAGAGATTGTTCAAGGATGGGGAAGAGCGTGATGCAACTTGATCTGAAGGGACGTCGAGCCGTGGTGACGGGTGCCAGCCTAGGAATAGGCGCGGCTACCGTTCGATTGCTAGCGGAGCTAGGAGCCGAAGTTGAGTTTTGTGCCCGCAGTAAAGACGCCGTTGAGAATCTCGTGGACTCTCAATCGGACAACGAGAGCCAGATACATGGGCATGTGGCCGATATGGGTGATCGAGAATCGGTCGAAGAATTTCTCTCCGAAGTGAGCAGCCGCGGAGAGGTATCCATTTTGGTTAATAACGTCGGGGCTTCCCCATCGCGCAACTTTCAATACATGACAGACGAAGATTGGTCTCAGCTTCATGAACTCAATTTGATGTCAGCAGTTCGATGTACCCGACATTTTCTTGCGGGCATGCGATCTCAGAAGTGGGGACGCATCGTGATGATTGCCAGTGGTGCAGCCAAATATCCCGGCGCCGCGCTCATCGACTACGCGGCGACTAAGGCCGCCATGGTTGCCACCGGTAAAGCGCTAGCGGGGAAGTACGGCCGCGACGGAGTGCTCGTAAATTCGGTACTTCCCGGTCTCATCCACACGGCCATGTGGGATCGAGCAGCAGGAGAAGTGGCGGAAGCATCCGGGAGTTCCGCAGAACAAGTTCTGGCCAACAATTCCAAAAGTGTCCCGGTCGGCCGTTACGGCACAGCGGAGGAGGTAGCGAACGTGATCGCTTTCTTATGCACTGACGCTGCCTCTTACGTAAATGGTGCAGCCATCAACGTTGATGGTGGTCAAGGCGGCCACATTTAACCCAAGGTTCCTGGGCTTGGATGCAGAAAGAGTTTAAAAACCTGGGGGTTGTTGGAAGCCCCCGAGGGCGTCTTGCAAAAAGCGACCTACAGCCAATGTGGTGCGATCTTCAAGGAACGGTCCGGCGATTTGCACACCGACGGGTTTCGCATCGATCTGACCTATTGGCACCACCGTCGCGGGCAACCATGACACACCCGTCAGACCCATCCATTTGATCTGATCGGTATATAGGCGTGTTTGCCCATCTACCTCAATGGTTCTGCCAGTGAACGGACGTGAATGGTCGTGACGGATGGCTTCGCTGAGTGTCACCGGCAGTAACACCACATCAAAACTTTTGAAAAACTCGTTCCACTTGTTTCGTTGCTGAAGACGTCGCTCATGCCAACTCAACCATTCGCGGTGCCGCATCGTTGCATACCAAATACCGAGTTCACCTTCAGGTTTTTCACTGCCGGAGGCCAATTCTTCGATCTCAGACAAAGTCCACGTGCCGGCTTCAGCGGCAGAAAGAAGATGCTGAAATGTATCGACGGCTTTCTCGAAAGTGAACTGCGGTCTGGCTTCGTAGTCCACGACAGCTCCAGCGTCCTGTAATGCCGACGCAGCATTAATCAGAAGTTCGCGATACTCCGAGCGGATCGGCGCAGCGTCTTCATCGATCCATACCGCGACGCGAAAATCAGCGATGCGATCGTGACGCGCAGGCGGCAACGAAAGCGAATACGCCAGTTGGTTCCATTGGTCAGGACCAGCGAGCACGTCAAGTGCCATTTCAAGGTCGCCAACATCGCGAGCCATTGGACCTGCCACCGCGATATCAGCCTGACTGAGGGTTCCAGGCATTCCAGGGATTTGACCTAACGCCGACACGATCCCGTAACTAGGTTTGTGACCACATACGCCTGACCAATGTGACGGAATGCGGATGGACCCACCGATGTCAGAGCCCAATTCGAGCGGAGTGTAACCGGCGGCTAGAGATGCACCAGAGCCGCCGGAAGACCCTCCTGGCGTGCACTCGATGTCGTAGGGATTGGCGGTCGTGCCGTAGACCTTGTTGTAGGACTGGAGATCACCAGCCCAAATTGGCAGGTTGGTTTTGCCGTACACGATGGCGCCCGCTGCTTTATACCGAGCGACTGGATCTGCGTCCTTATCAGGCACGAAATCAGCGAGTTCAGGAGCCCCCGAAGTTGTGACAATGCCAGCAGTCTGAAAGCTGTCCTTGATGGTGATTGGAACTCCATGAAGCGGTCCGAGTTCATCGCCACGACTGACAGCTAAATCTGCTTGGTCGGCGGCTTCTAATGCACGCTCGGCGTCGAGAGCAACAACTGCATTGATGGGGCCATCAAGACGTTGCACACGAGCTAACGCGGCTTCGAGAAGTTCTCGACTAGACACCTCGCCCGAAGTAATGGCCGCAGCGGTTTCGACCGTGGTGCTGTAGGCGAAATCGGACATATGTACCCCCATTGAAGGACGTTCATTTTCGGAGACGGAAATTTGTGGCCCAAGCACTTTTTGCGCTTCCCACGTTTGCCTCTAGTGGTCAACGCTGCCCGCCAAGACTTTGCACTCTAACTCACTTGACCGACACGAGGCCCGACGCTCACGGCGTTGAATGACCACTGACTAACGGGCGCTAGCGTGTTGTCACACTAGGGAAAGGTTGAGCATCGTGCTTTCGGCGTATCGAGTTCTTGATCTAACAGATGAACGTGGCCAGTTGGCGGGCATGATGCTCGCGGACCTCGGAGCAGAAGTAATTCTTGTCGAGCCGCCAAGTGGATCTCGTTCTCGCACGGTTGGACCATTCGTGGACGGTCAGGAAGATAACCGCGAAGCGTCCTTGTGGTTTTGGTCGTACAACCGAGGAAAGCGGAGCATCACCCTGGATTTAGATTCAGAAGAAGGACAATCAGAGTTCAAGGCCCTTGTAGCGGGGGCCGATATCGTTATCGAATCCTCTGATGTCGGTCGGATGGCTAGCCGTGGTCTTAGCTACGAAGATCTCTCTGCTCTCAACCCTCAACTCGTCGTCACATCTATCTCTGGATATGGGCAGCAGGGCCCTAAGGCGACGTGGGGGGCGACGGACCTCACAGTGGCTGCTGCAGGAATGCAGATGGGATTACAAGGGGACGACGATCGTTCACCTCTTCGAATCCCGCTTGATCAATCCTTCCTTCATGCCTCCGCAGAGGCCGGAGCTGCGACGCTTATTGCTCTGCATGAACGGAACCGATCTGGTGTTGGACAGCACATCGACGTTTCAGCCCAGCAGGCATTGACTTGTGCGACACAGTCGGTTTCGTTAGCCCATCTTTACAATGCGCAAGAAGCCGGTCGAATGAGCGGAGGGGCAAAACTGGGCCCATTCAAAATTCGGCTTCGTTCACCCGCCGCCGATGGTTTTGTTTCGGCAACGATTCTTTTTGGTGAAGCGATCGGACCCTTTGGGCAGCGACTGTTCGAGTGGATTCACGAAGAGGGAGAGTGCGAGGACAGCGATCTGGAAATCCCATGGATCAATTTCGTTGACGGTGTGATGACCGGAAAAATTCCGATGGGGGAATACGACCGTATCCAAGACGTGGTAGCGGCTTTTACATCCAGTAGATCAAAGGAAGAACTACTCAGCGAGGCGTTGATGCGACGGCTGCTGATAGTACCCATTGCCAACGTCGGAGACGTCGCAGAGGAACCCCACTACGTGGAGCGGGACTATTGGCGAGACATTGATATCCCAAACCACGGGAGTGTCGTCTTCCCCGGCCCTTCAGCCAAGATGTCAGCGACACCAATGGCTATTGAGGAGCCGCCTCCTCTTCTAGGTGAAGGGAATGAAGCTTTACGCGACGCACCTGCACGCGAGTTGCAAACTCAATCCGCTAAGACCGCTTCTGATGGAACTGCGTTACCCCTCTCAGATGTCAATGTCCTTGACTTGCAATGGGTAATGGCGGGACCAGCATCGACGAGAGTGCTTGCCGACTGGGGCGCCAATGTGGTTCGCGTTGAGTCTTCGCACAAGGTTGAAACAGCTCGAACCATACAGCCGTTTCTCAACGACGAAGGTGGAGCTGACAACGGTGGTCTGTATCAAAATATGAACGCGGGAAAGATGGGGCTCGCCCTCGACATGTCAAAACCCGAAGCCAGAGAGGTGATTCTGGATCTCGTTAAGTGGGCCGACGTGGTGTGTGAATCGTTTTCGCCAAAAGCGATGCAGAACTGGGGACTTGGCTACGAAGACCTGAAAAAGGTCAACCCGTCAATCATCATGACCAGCAGCTGCCTTTTCGGTCAGGATGGGCCTCTTTCAAACTTGGCGGGCTTTGGCACCATGGGGGCTTCGATGTCAGGGTTTTACGCGATGACTGGATGGCCAGATAGGGACCCGGCCGGAGTAATGGGCGCCTATACCGACTATGTGTCCCCGCGGTTCCTCACAGCAGCCATCATGGCTGCCCTAGACCACCGCGACCGCACTGGCGAGGGCCAATACATAGACGTTTCGCAGGCCGAGGCAGCTATGCACTTCTTGACTCCAGCGCTCCTTGATTACCGAATCAACGGCCGCGAACCGCAACCCGTGGGCAATGATCACCCTTCGATGTTCCCGCACGGCAACTATCCATCTGCTGGCGAAGACAAGTGGGTCGCTATCGCTTGCCAAGATGACGCGCAGTGGGTTTCGATCTGCCAAGTCATGGGTCTCTCAGAGCAGCTAGTCAATCTTGGCTGTGAACAACGACGCGCACATCGAGAAGAAATCGACGATGTCATTGGCACGTGGACGTCGCAGCGCTCTGGTGCTGAAACCCAAGAATTGCTTCAGGAACAAGGGGTACCCGCACACCGAGTGCAAATGTCTGACGCGCTAGCTGAAGATGAGCAGCTTGAATATCGCCGACATTTTCGTCACGTTGACCACATGACAAACGACAAAATGTGGGTTGAGGGCACTCGGTTTTCAATGAGTAGATCTCGTGACGGCATAACCGATGCGGGACCCAGTTACGGTCAGCACACTTTCGAAGTTCTCGAAGGGATTCTTGGGTATGACGCGGACCGAGTTGCCGAATTAGCGGTCGCCGGTGTGCTTGAGTAACCATGCTTCTGTGATCTGAGAACGACTTTCAGTCCGCTAGTAGCTACGGCGTTGGGTTTCTTGGTCCGCAACTGTCCACGGCAAGCTCATAGTTTCCCTATGAATTCTCGACCCATTAAAGCAATGTGATCAAGGTCACCAAGATCAATTCTCTCTGCTCCCGCGTCGCTCCACTTCTGAAGTGTTTCAAGTGCCTCGTCAGGTGTACCTGCTAGTCCGTTTTCTCTTAGTTCTTGTGTGTCGCGCCCAATCGCTTGAGCTCGCGCAGAAACTTCAGATTCGGTGTCTCCCACACAAGCGACTAGCGCTACTGAGTATGTCAATTCTTGAGGATCACGGCGGAGCTTTTCGCAAGCTGTAGCTACTCGACTCTTTTGTTCTTTGAACGCTTCAATCGATCGAAAAGGAAGATTGAATTCATTGGCGTAGGTAGCGGCCAATCGTGGGGTTCGCAGCGGTCCGCCGCCACCGATAATGATCGGTGGTCCGCCTGGTTGGTGGGGCTTAGGGAGTGCAGGAGAGTCGACTAACGAATAATGCTGGCCCTGGAAGTTGTACCGCTCTCCGGAGGGAGTCGACCACAACCCAGATATCACTTCTAGTTGTTCTTCCAGAATTTCGAAACGCTCACCTAGGGCCGGGAATGGTATTCCGTAAGCAGAGTGCTCGCCTTCGTACCAACCAGCTCCAAGGCCAAGCTCAATTCTGCCCGAACTCATTTCATCAACTTGGGCAACTGCGATTGCCAAAGGCCCTGGCAGTCTGAAAGTTGCCGAGTTAACGAGAGTGCCAAGGCGAATCTTTGAGGTCTCTCTGGCTAACCCGCCCAATGTGACCCAGGCGTCAGTCGGCCCAGGCAAACCATCGTTATCACCCATGGTGAGCCAATGATCTGATCGAAAGAAAGCATCAAAACCCGACTTCTCAGTTATTAACGCTGCTGCTAACAAATCGGCATAAGTTGCGCCTTGTTGTGGTTCGGTAAAGATACGAAAGTCCATAGTCACT